>NZ_CP109007.1:4362500-4962500 GCF_036226665.1 Streptomyces sp. NBC_00691
CACTGAGAGACGCCGGTTAGCCGTGGCCGGATGATGCGCCTAGCATCAGCCTGACCGAAACCCAGCACCCCGAGGACCTCACGTGCGATTTCGTCTGACCCCCAGGGAGACGAGCTTCTACGACATGTTCGCCGCGTCCGCGGACAACATCGTCACGGGCTCGAAACTCCTGATGGAACTGCTCGGAGCGGAGCCTTCCGCCCGGGCCGAGATCGCGGAGCGGATGCGGGCAGCGGAGCACGCCGGCGACGACGCGACCCATGCCATCTTCCACCAGCTGAACTCCTCGTTCATCACGCCCTTCGACCGTGAGGACATCTACAACCTCGCGTCCTCCCTCGACGACATCATGGACTTCATGGAGGAGGCCGTCGACCTGGTCGTCCTCTACAACGTCGAGGAGCTCCCCAAGGGTGTCGAGCAGCAGATCGAGGTGCTGGCGCGGGCGGCGGAGCTGACCGCCGAGGCGATGCCGAACCTGCGGACGATGGCCAACCTGACCGAGTACTGGATCGAGGTCAACCGGCTGGAGAACCAGGCGGACCAGATCCACCGCAAGCTGCTCGCGACGCTCTTCAACGGCAAGTACGACGCCATCGAGGTGCTGAAGCTCAAGCAGATCGTCGACGTGCTGGAAGAGGCGGCCGACGCGTTCGAGCACGTGGCCAACACGGTGGAGACCATCGCGGTCAAGGAGTCCTGAGGCTTCGTGGACACCTTTGCTCTGATCGTGACCATCGGTGTCGCGCTCGGCTTCACCTATACCAACGGCTTCCACGACTCGGCCAACGCCATCGCCACCTCGGTGTCGACGCGTGCGCTGACCCCCCGCGCGGCCCTGGCCATGGCCGCCGTCATGAACCTCGCCGGCGCCTTCATGGGCAGCGGGGTCGCCAAGACGGTCAGCGAGGGCCTGATCGAGACACCGCACGGCGACAAGGGGATGGGCATCCTCTTCGCCGCGCTGGTCGGCGCGATCATCTGGAACCTGGTGACCTGGTACTTCGGTCTGCCGTCCTCCTCCTCGCACGCCCTCTTCGGCGGCATGGTGGGAGCAGCGCTCGCCGGCGGTACGGAGGTCATCTGGGGCGGCGTCCTCGACAAGGTCGTCATCCCGATGTTCATCTCGCCGGTGGTCGGCCTCGTGGCCGGTTACCTGGTGATGTGCGCGATCATGTGGATGTTCCGCAAGGCCAATCCGCACAAGGCCAAGCGCGGCTTCCGTATCGCGCAGACGGTGTCGGCGGCCGGCATGGCGCTCGGCCACGGTCTGCAGGACGCGCAGAAGACGATGGGCATCGTCGTGATGGCCCTCGTCATCGCCGACGTGCAGTCGGCCGGCGACGACATCCCGGTCTGGGTCAAGATCGCGTGCGCCGTGATGCTCTCGCTCGGTACGTACGCGGGTGGCTGGCGCATCATGAGGACGCTCGGCCGGAAGATCATCGAGCTGGACCCGCCGCAGGGTTTCGCGGCGGAGACCACGGGTGCGTCGATCATGTTCGGCTCGGCGTTCCTCTTCCACGCGCCGATCTCGACCACGCACGTCATCACCTCCGCGATCATGGGCGTCGGTGCGACGAAGCGGGTCAACGCGGTCCGGTGGGGTGTCGCCAAGAACATCATCCTCGGCTGGTTCATCACGATGCCCGCGGCGGCGCTGGTGGCCGCCGGCAGCTACTACGTGGTGCAGCTCTTCTTCGGCTGACGAGCGGCTTCCCGCCGTCGTGCCGGGGGTCCGGGGGTCGTCCCCCGGGGGATGGAGTATCACGATGCCGGCGGCGGCGCTGGTGGCCGCCGGCAGCTACTACGTGGTGCAGCTCTTCTTCGGCTGAGGCCGGTGAGTGGCTTGAAATGGTCGGGCCCGGCTCCCCTGTGGGGGAGCCGGGCCCTTCGTCTTACGGTGGCACCGCCATGCAGCACCGCAGACGAGTCTCTATCCGAAGCGGCCGGAGATGTAGTCCTCGGTCGCCTGGACGCTCGGGTTGGAGAAGATGCGCTCGGTGTCGTCCAGCTCGATCAGCTTCCCGGGCTGGCCCACGGCCGCCAGGTTGAAGAAGGCCGTACGGTCCGAGACGCGGGCGGCCTGCTGCATGTTGTGCGTCACGATGACGATCGTGAAGCGCTCCTTCAGCTCGCCGATCAGGTCCTCGATCGCCAGCGTCGAGATCGGGTCGAGGGCCGAGCAGGGCTCGTCCATCAGCAGGACGTCGGGCTCGACCGCGATGGCGCGGGCGATGCACAGACGCTGCTGCTGACCGCCGGAGAGGCCGGAGCCCGGCTTGTTCAGGCGGTCCTTGACCTCGTTCCAGAGGTTGGCGCCCTTGAGGGACTTCTCGACGATGTCGTTGAGCTGCGACTTCTTGTACTTGCCGTTGAGCCGCAGGCCCGCCGCCACGTTGTCGAAGATCGACATGGTGGGGAAGGGGTTCGGGCGCTGGAAGACCATGCCGACCGTGCGGCGCACGGCGACCGGGTCGACGTTGGTGCCGTACAGGTTCTCGTCGTCCAGCATCACCTTGCCCTCGACGCGGCCGCCGGGGGTGACCTCGTGCATCCGGTTCAGGGTGCGCAGGAAGGTGGACTTGCCGCAGCCGGACGGTCCGATGAAGGCCGTCACGGAGCGGGGCTCGACGGTCATGGAGATGTCGTCGATCGCCTTGTGGGCGCCGTAGTAGGCGGAGAGGCCGCTGACGTCGATTCGCTTGGCCATATCAATTCACTTCCAGGGTGACCGCGTCAGCGGCCGGTCTTGGGGGCCTTCCAGCGGGCGATGCCGCGAGCCACCAGGTTGAGGATCATGACGAAGGCGATCAGGACGAGCGCGGCGCCCCAGGCGCGGGCCACGGCTGCGTCGGTGCCGACCGCGTACTGCTCGTACACGTAGAGCGGCAGGGAGGACTGAGCGCCTTCGAAGGGGTTCGGGTTGATGAGCTTCGTACCGAACACGAGGAGCAGGATCGGGGCCGTCTCACCGGTGATACGGGCGACCGCGAGCATGACGCCCGTGGTGATGCCGCCGATCGCGGTGGGGAGGACCACCTTCAGGATGGTGCGCCACTTGGGGATGCCGAGGGCGAGGGAGGCCTCGCGGAGCTCGTTCGGGACGAGCTTGAGCATCTCCTCGGTGGAGCGGACCACGACCGGCATCATCAGGATGGCGAGGGCCATCGCGCCGGCGAAACCGGAGGGGCCGAAGCCCAGCATCAGGTTCCAGGTGGCGAGGATGAAGAGGCCGGCGACGATCGACGGGATGCCCGTCATGACGTCGACGAAGAAGGTGACCGCCTGGGCGAGCTTGCCGCCGCCGTACTCGACGAGGTAGACGGCGGTGAGGAGGCCGATCGGGGCCGCGATCACGGTCGCGATGGCGACCTGCTCGATGGTGCCGAGCAGCGCGTGGTAGACACCGCCGCCGGCCTCGGCGTCGAGGACGCCGTTCATCGAGTGGCTCAGGAAGTACCCGTCGAGGACGTCCATGCCCTTGCTGATCGTGACCCAGGCCAGGGAGAGCAGCGGGATGACGGCGAGGACGAAGCAGACCCAGACGAGGCTGGTGGCGACGCGGTCCTTGGCCTGGCGGCTGCCCTCGACCTTGGTGGTGAGCGCGTACGTGATGAGCACGAAGAGCAGCGCGGCGATCATGCCCCACTGGACCCTGCTGTGCCAGCCGGCGCCGAGGCCGATGCCGATGCCCGCGGCGATGGAGCCGGCGGCGATGGCGATCGGGCTCCAGCGGGGGAGACGGGCGCTGGAGAGCGAACTGGCGCGCTTGACCGCCGTGACCGGACGATCCTGTATGGCGTGGCTCATGCCGCTGCCCCCGAGTACTCCTTGCGGCGGCCGATGATCCAGCGGGCGGCGCCGTTGACCAGCAGAGTGATGGCGAAGAGGACGAGACCGGACGCGATCAGGGCGTCCCGGCCGAACTCGTTGGCCTCGTTGAACTTGGCGGCGATGTTCTGCGCGAACGTGCCGCCACCCGGGTCGAGAAGGTGGCCCGAGATGAGGAAGCTGGGGGAGAGGACCACGGCGACGGCCATGGTCTCGCCGAGTGCGCGGCCGAGGCCCAGCATGGAGGCGGAGATGATGCCGGAGCGGCCGAAGGGCAGCACCGACATGCGGATGACCTCCCAGCGCGTGGCGCCGAGGGCCAGGGCGGCTTCCTCGTGCATCTTCGGGGCCTGGAGGAAGACCTCACGGGTGACGTTGGTGATGATCGGCAGGATCATGATCGCCAGCAGGATGCCCACGGTGAAGAGGTTGCGGGCCGGGCCGTCGTTGGCCTTGTCGAAGATGTACGTCCAGCCGAAGTACTCGTTGAGCCACTTGTTGAGGCCGTCGAGGTACGGGACGAGGAAGATCGCGCCCCAGAGGCCGTAGATGATGCTGGGCACGGCGGCGAGCAGGTCGACGACGTACGCGAGCGGCTTGGCCAGCTTGCGCGGGGCGTAGTGCGAGATGAAGAGCGCGATGCCGATCGCGACGGGCACGGCGATGGCCATGGCGATGATCGACGAGACGACCGTGCCGAAGGCGAGGACGGCGATGCCGAAGACCGGCGGGTCGCCCGCCGGGTTCCACTCGAAGGTGGTGAAGAAGTTCGTGCTGTCCTTCGAGATCGCGAGGACGGCGCGGTAGGTGAGGAAGCCGGCGATCGCGGCCATGATCACGAGCAGGGTGATGCCGGAGCCTCGCGACAGACCGCTGAAGATGCGGTCCCCGGGGCGGGACGCGCTCTTGGCGCTCCGGCTCCTGTTTATGTCTGGTGTGGTGGTAGCCATCTGCTTCTCCGGTCTGCGGGGCCCCTACGCGTGTACGGGCTCCTGGCGGCGGTGCACCGGATGCCGGGTCCGGCCCCCCGGTGCGGGGGGCCGGACCCGGCCGGGGGTCAGGACAGGGTGGGGACGATCGCGCGGACCTTCGCGGCGATCTCGGCCGGGAGCGGGGCGTAGCCGGCGTCGGCGAGGACCTTCTGGCCCTCCTCGCTCACGGTGTAGTTGAGGAACGCCTTCAGGGTCGGCAGGGTCTCCGCCTTGTTGCCCTTGTCGCAGGCGATCTCGTAGGTGACGAGGACGATCGGGTAGGCACCCTCGGCCTTCGTGGCGTAGTCGAGGGAGAGGGCGACGTCGCTGCCCGTGCCCTTGACCTTGGCGGCGGCGATGGCCTTGGACGCGTTCTCCGAGGAGGCGGCGACCGGGGCGGCGGCACCGGTGTTGATGCTGACGGTGGAGATCTTGTTCGCGGTGGCGTACGAGAGCTCGAAGTAGCCGATGGAGCCCTCGGCGTCCTTCACCGCGGTGGCGACACCGGAGGAGCCGTTGGCGGCCTGGCCGCCCTGGGCGGGCCACGACTTCGACTTCGGGTCGTGCTTCCAGTCGGCGGCGGCCGCGGTCGAGAGGTACTTGCCCAGGTTCTGGGTGGTGCCCGACTCGTCCGAGCGGTGGAAGGCCTGGATCGTGCTGTCGGGGAGCTTGGCGCCCGGGTTCAGCTTGGCGATCGCCGGGTCGTTCCACTTGGTGATCTTGTTGTCGAAGATCTTGGCGATGGTGGAGGCGTCGAGGACCAGGTTGTCCACGCCGTCCAGCTTGTAGCCGACGGCGATGGGGCCACCGACCATGGGCAGGTTGACGCCCTTGCCGGTCTTGCAGATCTTCGCCGACTCGGCGACCTCTTCGTCCTTCAGGGCGGAGTCGGAGCCCGCGAAGGCGACCTGGCCCTGGTTGAACTTGGTGATGCCGCCGCCGGAGCCGATGGCCTGGTAGTTGATCTCGACACCGGAGCACGCGGCCTGGAAGTTCTTGACCCAGAGGTCCATCGCGTTCTTCTGCGCGCTGGAGCCGGCGGCGAGGAGCTGGCCCTTGGCGCCCTCGCAGGCGATGTTAGAGGCGGCGGCGGAGGTCTTGGTGCCGCCTTCCTTGGCCGGCGTCTCCGTGTTGTTGTCCGAGCCACACGCCGAGAGGACGAGCGCACCGGAGACGACGAGGGCACCGATCGCGGAGGCGCGAAGCCCGTTCTTGCGCGAAAGCTTCACTTTCGGGTGTTCCTTCCAGAAGCCGCCTTGTCGCGGACCGAGTGTCCTGAACGTTCTACGGCGGCGTGTGTCGGTTGGCGGTGCGTCGTGGAGCGCTGTGCACCGTGTAAGGCCGAAATTAGGCAGAACAGGTGAAGCGGTCGACCGAACAGGGTGAACGGAAAGTGAACCGTGCCGTAAGGCCGGGTGCGGGTGGCGCGGGGACGCTTGCCGCGGCAGGGCCGGCCGGTCGTCGGCGGTCAGCCCGCGGTCGTCGCCGTCAGGGCGTTCAGAAGCTCGCGGTCCCGCGGCTGGGTGAGGCGGAGGCGGGCCGCCGAGGGCGGCAGCCAGACGACGCGGTCGACCTCCCGGCTCGGGGTGAAGACGCCCCCGAGGGCGCGGGCCGCCCAGTACTCGACCTCTTTGGGGCGGCCGTCCACCGTGTAGCGGGCCGTGGGCAGGCGGAGGCCGAGCGCGCACTGCTGCCCCGTCTCCTCCTCGACCTCGCGCAGCGCGCAGTCCTCCGCCGACTCGCCCCGCTTCCGTTTCCCTTTCGGATGGGACCAGTCGTCGTACTTCGGTCTGTGGACGAGCGCGATCTCGATGCCATGGCCGGAAAGCGCCGGGCGCCACAGGACGCAGCCGGCCGCCCGGACATGATCCCGGCGCTCCCCGGTCATGGGACGGGCGCCGTCGTTCTGTGCCAGGCCCTCTGGAAGGCGAAGCGGGAGGCTTCCACCTCGTGGCGTTGGTCGGCGTGGAGGACGCCCAGGGCGTACGCGGTGGCGGGGGCGATGCGGGGGGTGCGGGCGGCCGCGGCGGCGGCCGCCGCGGCTTCGGCGGCGTCCCGGTGCCGGTCCAGGGCGCGGGCGGCCTCGAACAGGACGGCGTCGGGTTCGCCCCCGGTGTGCAGGGCCTCGGTGGCGTAGCGGTGCAGCCGGAGCAGGAGCCGTGTCTGGTGCCAGGGGGCGTCCTGGCTCTCTCCGGTGGCCAGCGCGAGGGCGTCCGCGTTGTACGGGTGGGCCGCTCGGGTCAGGGGCAGGGCGGCGACCGAGTCCAGGAGGCGCCGCTCAGCGACCTCGGCCGTACTGTCCAGGACCTCGACGGCCGGGGCGCTGCCCACCGGGCCGAGCGGGACCTCGGAGGCGAGGAGTGCGACGGCGTCGGCGACCGCGTGGAACCGGGCCGAGCCCAGTGCCTGGAGCGAGGCGGAGTGGGCGCGCGTCCGGGCCAGTGTCAGCTGGCGTTCCAGGAGGGCGCCCGCGCGGGCGGCGCCGACGGTGAGGCCGGCCGTGTCGCCGCCGCGGGCGGCGGGGACGGGGCCGTTGCCGTTCATCCCGCTGCTGTTCGACAGGCGGGACAGCGCGTCCACCAGGCGGACCAGCCGCGAGGTGCAGGCGTGTTCCAGGGCGAGGGTGCCCGAGAGCCAGGCGAGCTCGGTGCGCAGCTGGTCGGCCCAGGCGGTGTCGAGCAGCGGCCGGAAGGTGTGGAGCGTGCCGCCGATGCGGCGGGCGGCGGCGCGCAGGGTGCGGGCCGCCTCCTCGGATCCGGCCGAGTCCGATCCGCTCTCGCCGTGGAGCCGGAGGCCGCGGAGGAAGTCCGCGGCCCGGGCGTGCAGGTAGGGGGCCAGGACCTCGCCCGCCGAGACGTCCTGCGACTGGTCAGGGTTGTGCACGCCGGCGCCTCCGCGCGTCGATGAGCATCTCCTGGACGTGCCGGAGCGGTCGGCCCTCGGGGTCGGTCGCGTGCCGCGTCCAGTTCCCGTCGGGGCCGAGGTGCCAGGAGGAGGTGGTGTCGGACATCCCGGTCTCCAGGAGCCGGGTGAGCGCTGCCCGGTGCGCCGGGTCCGAGACCCGCACGAGGGCCTCGATCCGGCGGTCCAGGTTGCGGTGCATCATGTCGGCGCTGCCGAACCACACCTCGGGTTCGCCGCCGTTGCCGAAGGCGAAGATCCGGGAGTGCTCCAGGAAGCGGCCGAGGATGGAACGGACCCGGATGTTCTCCGAGAGGCCGGTGACCCCGGGGCGTACGGCGCAGATGCCGCGGACCCAGATGTCGACCGGGACGCCCGCCCGCGAGGCCTGGTAGCAGGCGTCGATGACGGCCTCGTCGACCAGCGAGTTGACCTTGATCCGTACGTAGGCGGGCCGGCCGGCGCGGTGGTGGGCGATCTCCTTGGTGATCCGGGAGACGAGGCCGTCGCGCAGCGACTTCGGGGCCGTGAGCAGCCGTCGGTACGTCTCGCGGCGGGAGTAGCCGGAGAGCCGGTTGAAGAGGTCCGAGAGGTCCGCGCCGACCTGCGGGTCGGCGGTCAGCAGGCCGAGGTCCTCGTAGAGGCGGGCCGTCTTCGGGTGGTAGTTGCCGGTGCCGACGTGGGAGTAGCGGCGCAGGAGCTCGCCCTCCTGGCGTACGACGAGCGACAGCTTGCAGTGGGTCTTGAGGCCGACGAGGCCGTACACGACGTGGCAGCCGGCCTCTTCCAGCTTGCGTGCCCACTTGATGTTGGCCTGCTCGTCGAAGCGGGCCTTGATCTCGACGAGGACGAGGACCTGCTTGCCGGACTCGGCGGCGTCGATGAGGGCGTCGACTATCGGCGAGTCGCCGGAGGTCCGGTACAGCGTCTGCTTGATCGCGAGGACGTCCGGGTCGGCGGCCGCCTGCTCCAGGAAGGCCTGTACGGACGTGGAGAAGGAGTCGTACGGGTGGTGGAGCAGGACGTCCCGCTCGCGCAGCGCCGCGAAGATGTCGGGCGCGGAGGCGGACTCGACCTCGGCGAGGTCGCGGTGGGTGCCGGCCACGAACTTGGGGAACTTGAGCTCGGGCCGGTCCTGGCCGGCGATCCCGAAGAGGCCGGTGAGGTCGAGCGGGCCGGGCAGCGGGTAGACCTCGGCGTCGGAGACCTTCAGCTCGCGGACGAGCAGGTCGAGGACGTAGGGGTCGATGGACTCCTCGACCTCCAGGCGCACCGGCGGGCCGAAGCGGCGTCGCATGAGTTCCTTCTCCAGGGCCTGGAGCAGGTTCTCGGTGTCGTCCTCCTCGACCTCCAGGTCCTCGTTCCTGGTGACCCGGAACATGTGGTGCGCGAGCACCTCCATGCCGGGGAACAGCTCCTCCAGGTGTGCCGCGATGACGTCCTCGAGAGGGACGTAGCGCTGCGGGGAGGCCTCCAGGAAGCGGGACAGCAGGGGCGGCACCTTGACGCGCGCGAAGTGCCGGTGGCCGCTGACCGGATTGCGTACGACGACGGCGAGGTTGAGCGAGAGCCCCGAGATGTAGGGGAAGGGGTGGGCCGGGTCCACGGCCAGCGGGGTGAGGACCGGGAAGATCTGCTGCCGGAACAGGGTGAAGAGGCGCGCCTGCTCCTTCTCCGTGAGCTCGGGCCAGCGGATCAGGTGGATGCCCTCGTCGGCCAGGGCGGGGGCCACGTCCTGCTGGAAGCAGGCGGCGTGCCGGGCCATGAGCTCGCGCGAGCGCGTCCAGATCAGGTCCAGGACCTCGCGGGGCTGGAGGCCGGAGGCGGAACGGGTGGCGACGCCGGTGGCGATGCGGCGCTTGAGGCCGGCGACCCGGACCATGAAGAACTCGTCGAGGTTCGACGCGAAGATCGCGAGGAAGTTCGCCCGTTCGAGGAGCGGGGTGGTGGGGTCCTCGGCCAGTTCGAGCACGCGCTCGTTGAAGGCGAGCCAGCTGCGCTCCCGGTCGAGGAAGCGGCCCTGCGGCAGCTCGTCGCCGAGCCGGCCGTCGTCCTCGTAGGTGTCCGGGTCGGCGTCGAGATCCGGGTCGATGTCGGTCACGACGGCACCGTTGACCACCTGCGCGCGGCGCGGGGCTATGGAGTCGCCGGACCGCCCGGCGGACGACGGGACGGACGGCGTGGCGGAGGACTGGACCGGGACCTCGGCGGGCTGCTGGCTCATGGCCCCATTCTTCCGCGCGAAGGGGTGGTCGGGCGCGTCGGAGCGGGCCGTGGGGGAGGGAAGTCTCCCCTTGGGGAGGGCCGCCCGGCCGGGCGGCGTCACGGAGCGCTTCATTGCGTGAGCGTCGCAAGCGCGTCTGAATGGCCGGTAACGACGACATGTCGTACGGGAATCGGGGGCGGGGCCGTGTGCGGGCCCCGTCCCTTGATCGTTCGCGTGTTTCAGGGGTGCCGGTGGATCTCTACGGGTGCCGGGCGCGCAGGACGCGGAAGGCGGCGAAGAGCGCGAGGGCGGCGAGCGCGAGGAGGATGCCGGTCTCGATGAGCTGGGTGGGCCAGAAGTGTGACGCGGGGTGGTAGTCGGTGTACTGGCCGGTGAACGGCTCGTCGGGGCGGCAGGCGGTCCCGGGGGCCGGATCCGGGGAGCAGAAGTAGCCGGACATGCGCCGGCCGGATTCGTGGACCAGCCCTTGGTCCACGACCAGGGCGTCGGCGGGTGCGCCGAGGGCGCCTGTGCTCCGGTGCGCCGGTCCGGTGACGGTCTCCACCGGCAGGAACGTCCAGCGGACCGAGCCGAGGATCAGCAGGACCAGGCCGACGGCTCCGCCGGTCACGGCCATGGCGAGAAGCGTGCGGCGGACGAGCTGGCCGACGAGGGCGCCGATGCCGATGGCGAGCAGGACGTAGGCGACGACGACGGTGCCGGTGGCCTCGTACGGTCCGCGTTCCGCCCAGTGGAAGCCCCAGGAGTCCGAGACCCGGGTCCAGCCGAGCCGGTAGACCGCGATCAGGGCGAGTGTGGCGCCGAGGGCGGCGGCGGTCGCCGTGAGGAGCTTGGAGCGCAGCCAGGCCGCCGGGCTGATCGACTGGGTGAGCGAGAGCTTGTACGTGCCCGACTCCAGCTCGCGGGCGATCAGCGGGCCCGCGACGAACGCGCCGACGAGCAGGGGCAGCGCGATCATGCCGTAGGAGAGTTGCTCCATGGCGCCGCGCAGCATGTCGTAGCCGAGGCGGTGTTCGTACGGGAAGTCCCCCGAGGCCCGGTTCTGCGCGTCCCAGATCCGCAGCCCGCCGATCACGGTGAGGGTCAGGGCCACGAGTCCCGCCGTCAGCCACAGCGCGCGCCGGTACTGGCGGGCCGTCACCCAGTAGGGGCCCTTCAGGGCGAGGGTGCTCATGCCGGGGCTCCTTCGGTGGTGCGGAGGTGGGCGAGGAGGAGGTCCTCAAGGGAGGGGTCTCTCGTCTCCCAGGGGCCTTCGAGGGGGCCCTCGCGGCGGATCAGGGCGGTGAGTTGACGGCCCGTCGTGCGGGCCTCGACGACCGTGTGCGGGGCGAGGTCGGCGACCGGGCCGGTGAGCAGGGTGTGGGCGGCGATGAGTTCGTCGACGGGGCCGTCGAGGCGGATGCGGCCGCCGTGGAGCAGCAGGAGGTGGTCGCAGGCGCCCTCCAGCTCGGTGAGGATGTGGGAGGACATGACGACGGTGGTGCCGCGTTCGGCGGCGTCGGCCATGAGCAGGCCCATCAGCTGGTGCCGGGCGAGCGGGTCGAGGTCGGCCATCGGCTCGTCGAGGAGCAGGAGTTCGGGCCGTTTGCCGAGGGCGAGCGCGAGGGCGACGCGGGTGCGCCGGCCGCCGGACAGGGTCCGTACGACGGCCTCGGGGTCGAGCGTGTCGGCGAGGACGCGCCGGGCGGTGGCGTCGTCCCAGCGGCCGGGGTTGAGTTCGCGGCCCATGCGCAGGGTGTCGGCGACGGTGAGCCGGGGGTGGAGCGGCTTGTCCTGGGCGACGTACGCGAGGTGTTCGCGGGCGGGGGCCTGGACCGTGCCCTCGGTGGGGCGGAGGAGCCCGGCGGCGAGGGCGAGGAGGGTGGACTTGCCGGCGCCGTTGGGCCCGACGAGGGCGCAGACGCGGCCGGCGGGGAGGGCGAGGTCGCAGTCCCGCAGGGCCCAGCCGTCGCCTCCTGCCCGTCCTCTTCCTCCGTACCGTCGGCCGAGGCCTTCGGCCTTCAGCGCGATGCCTTCACTCGTCATGCGTCGTCCCCCTCGAAGTGTTCCTTCAGTACGGATGTGAAGAGCGCTGCCACGTCTTCGCGGTCCAGGCCGGCGGTGCGGGCCCGGCGGGCCCAGTCGGCGAGTTCGCCGCGCAGGGGCGAGTCGGCCGGGTTGGTGCCGAGCGTGGCGCGGACGAAGGTGCCGAGGCCGCGGCGGGCCTCGACGAGGCCTTCGCGTTCGAGCTCCCGGTAGGCCTTGAGGACCGTGTTGGGGTTGATGGCCGTCGTTTCGACGACCTCGCGTGCGGTGGGCAGTCGGTCGCCCGGCTCCAGGAGGCCCATCCGGAGGGCCTGTTTCGTCTGCTGGACGATCTGGAGGTAGGTGGCGACGCCACTGCGCCGATCGATGCGGTACTCGACCACGATGCCTTTCCACCACCCTTTCACTAATCAAGTAGTGAAAGGGTGGTGGAAAACAGGGGGCGGTGTCAACCGCCCCCTGTGGCCGCTGTGTTCGGGACTCCGAGGCTATGACTCCGTGCGGTACATCAGGTCCACCTCGTGCGTGACGAAGCCCAGCCGCTCGTACACCGTCACCGCCGCCGTGTTGTCGGCGTCCACGTACAGCATCGCCGTCGGCAGCCCCTGCGCCGCCAGGTGCCTCAGGCCGGTCGCCGTGAGCGCCTTGCCGAGGCCGCCGCCCTGGGCGTCGGGCAGGATGCCGACGACGTACACCTCGCCGAGCTGCTCCTCGGCGTGGGTCTTCGTCCAGTGGAAGCCGACGAGCCGGCCGTCCTTCTCGGCGAGGAAGAAGCCCTTCGGGTCGAACCAGGGCTCCGCCGTCCGGTCGTCCAGGTCCCGCTGGGTGAGGGAACCCTGCTCGGGGTGGTGCGCGAAGGCCGCGGAGTTGACGGCCAGCCAGGCCGCGTCGTCCTGACCGGGGACGAAGGTGCGGACCGTGACGCCCTCGGGGAACACCGGCTCCGGGATGTCGAGCGGGGTCAGGGAGCGGCGGAGCTGGCGCAGTTCGCGGAACAGCGTCAGGCCGAGGACCTGGGCGAGGTGCCGGGCCGCGGACTTTCCGCCGTGCGCCCAGACGCGCAGCCGCTTGCCGGAGGCGGCGAGCAGGGCGGTGCCGAGCGCCCGGCCGTGACCGCGGCCGCGGTGGCCGGGGTGGACCACGAGTTCGGCGGCCGGGGCCTCGATGGGGTCGGTCTCCTCCAGCTGGGCGTAGCCGTAGAGACGGGGGCCGACGGTGAGGAGGAAGTGCCGCACGCCCTCGCGGCCGCCGTGCCGGAGATAGAGCCTGCCCTGCTCGGAGACGGCGTGCACGCCGTCGGCCTGGTCCGCGGCCTCCAGCAGGTCCAGTACGTCCTGGATCTGCTCGGGCGTGAGCTCGTCGTAGGTGTGGATCTGCCGTCCGGGTTCGAGGGCCGGCGCCGCGTCGGAAGTCATGGACCCGAGCCTACGGTGACGTGCGGCCGCCCCGGGGAAAGGCGACGGCAACTGTCTCGTAACCCGCTACCCCCTGTTGCGCTACGCGCGTTGACTCTAGGCTTCGCTGGCACGTCAGCAGTCGAGAGGCGCACCGGAACGGGCGCGGGGACAAGGGGAGCGATGGCAGCGACACCGAAGAAGAAGAGGACAGCCGCGCGGATACTCGCCGTCGGTGCGGGTCTCGCCACCGTGGGCGCGCTCGTCGCCGCGCTGCCCGCCGGCGCCTCGGGGACGAAGGGCGGCAGCAACCACGGGCGGTACGTCGACGTCCAGCTGCTCTCCTTCAACGACCTGCACGGCAACCTGGAGCCGCCGACCGGCTCGGCGGGCCGGCTCACCCACCTCAAGGAGGACGGCACGACGGAGACCGTCAACGACGTCGGCGGCGTCGAGTACCTGGCCACGCACCTGCGCCAGGCCCGTGAGGGCAACCGGTACTCCATCACCGCCGCCGCCGGCGACATGATCGGCGCCTCCCCGCTGGTCTCCGGTCTCTTCCACGACGAGCCGACCATCGAGGCGCTCAACCGGCTGGACCTCGACGTCACCTCGGTGGGCAACCACGAGTTCGACGAGGGCGCCAAGGAGCTGGCCCGGATCCAGAACGGCGGCTGTCACCCCACCGCCGGCTGCTTCGAGAAGGGCAAGCGGTTCCGTGGGGCGGACTTCCCCTACCTCGCCGCCAACGTGACGAACGAGAAGAGCGGCAAGCCGCTGCTCGACCCGTACTTCATCTGGGAGCGCAACGGGGTCAAGATCGGCTTCATCGGCGTGACCCTGGAGGGCACGGCGAACATCGTCTCCGCCGAGGGCATCAAGGGCCTGAAGTTCGGCGACGAGGTCGAGACGATCAACAAGTACGCCAAGGTGCTGGAGCGCAAGGGCGTGAAGTCGATCGTCGCGCTGCTCCACGAGGGCGGCCTGCCGGCCTCGGGCGCGTACAACTACGACTGTGACAGCCCGGGCGCCGGCGCCGGCATCTCCGGCCCGATCGTGGAGATCGCCAAGAACGTCACCCCGCAGGTCGACGCCCTGGTCACCGGCCACACGCACCAGGCGTACGCGTGCACGATCCCGGACCCGTCGGGCAAGCCGCGCACGGTCACCTCGGCGGCATCCTTCGGCAGGCTCTACACCGACACGACGCTCACCTACGACCGTCGTACGAAGGACATCGTCCGCACCGCCGTCGCCTCCGCGAACCACGTCGTCACCCGTGACGTGCCGAAGGCCAAGGACATGACCCGGCTGATCACCCGCTGGAACACGCTGGCGGCGCCGATCGCGAGCCGTCCCGTCGGCTACATCTCCGCCGACATCGACAACCCCGTCGACGCGACGGTGTACGAGAAGCCGCTGGGCGACCTGATCGCGGACGCGCAGCTGGAGGGCATGGCCCCGGCCGACAAGGGCGGCGCGCAGCTGGCCCTGATGAACCCGGGCGGCGTCCGCGCGCCGCTGGTCCACAAGGCGTCCGGCGTCGAGGGCGACGGTGTGGTGACCTACGGCGAGGCGTACACCGTCCAGCCGTTCACCAACATGATGACGGCGGTCGACCTGACCGGCGCGCAGCTCATCACCACGCTCCAGCAGCAGGTCAGCGGCGCGAACCAGGCCGCCCCGAAGATCCTCCAGATCTCGAAGGGCTTCACCTACACCCTCGACCTGACGAAGACCGGCGCCGACCGGATCGTGACGTCCTCGGTGAAGCTGAACGGCGAGGCGATCGACCCGTCGAAGACCTACCGCGTCGCGATGAACGAGTTCCTGGCCGGTGGCGGTGACGGCTTCGCCGTCCTGAAGGAGCACAAGAACAAGCTGGTCGGCGCGTCCGACCTGGACCTGTTCACCGCCTACCTGGCGGCGCACTCCACCGCGACCGCCCCGCTGGCCCCGCCGGCCACGGGCCGGATCACGGTCGTGAAGTAACTCCGCGTGTCCGAGGGGGCGGTGGACCGTTCGACGGTCCACCGCCCCCTCGTCTTTCGCGTGCGCGGCACCCTGGCGCGTGCTGACGCGTACACGTCATACTCCGCGCATGGACCGTAGAAGCTTTCTCGCGGGAGCCGCGGCAGCCGGTGCCGTCCTCCTGGTCGGCGCCCCCTCCGCCCGGGCGGCCACGACCCAGGACTGGATGGCCGGCCACGGCGACCCCACCGCGCTCCAGAAGCTCACCATCCCCGGCACCCACGACTCCGGCGCCCGCTTCGGCGGCCTCTGGTCCGAGTGCCAGAACACCACGATCGCGCAGCAGCTCGCCGCCGGCATCCGGTTCCTCGATGTCCGATGCCGGGTCACCGGCGGCTCCTTCGCCATCCACCACGGCGCCTCGTTCCAGAACATCATGTTCGGCGACGTCCTCGTCGCCTGCCGCGACTTCCTGGCCGCCCACCCCTCCGAGACCGTCCTGATGAGGGTCAAGCAGGAGTACTCCTCGGACTCCGACGCCACCTTCGGCGCGATCTTCACCGACTACCTCGACAACCGGGGCTGGCGCTCGCTGTTCCGCATCGGCGACACCGTCCCCTCCCTGGGCGAGGCCCGCGGCAAGGTCGTCCTCATCGCCGACAACGGCGGCCTGCCCGGCCTCAAGTGGTGGGACGGCGGCGCCATCGCCCTCCAGGACGACTGGAACGCCCTGCCGAACGCCAAGTACCCCAAGATCGAGGCCCACTACCGTGCCGCCGTCCAGCAGCCCGGCAAGCTGTACATCAACTTCGTCAGCACCTCCGCCTCCCTGCCGCCGCGGTGGAACGCCGACAACCTCAACCCCCGCGTCCACGGCTTCCTGGACGGCACGGCGAACACCTGGAAAGGCCTCGGCATCACCGTCCTCGACTACCCCAACACCCGCTCAGGCCTCGTCGAGTCCCTCATCCGCCACAACTGACGGCGGCGGGGTCGGCGCCCCCGGCAGCCGGAGCGTCGCCACGGTGCCGCCGCCCTCCGCCGGGGTCAGTGCGATCGTGCCGCCCGCGTGGAGGACCGTGCGGGCCACGATCGAGAGACCCAGGCCCGAGCCCGGCAGGCTGCGGGCCGACGGCGAGCGCCAGAACCGGTCGAAGACGTGCGGAAGCTCGTCCGGGGCGATGCCCGGGCCCTCGTCGCGGACGGTCAGTTCACCGCGCATCAGGGTCACCTCGACCGTGCCCCGGGGCGGCGAGAACTTCACCGCGTTGTCCAGGACGTTCATCAGGGCCCGCTCCAGGCCGGCCGCCTCCGCCCGTACGTACCAGGGAGCCAGGTCGGTCACGAAGGTCAGCCCGGGGCCGCGCAGCCGCGCCCGGTCCAGGGCCGCCCGCAGGATCGTGTGGAGCGGGACCACTTCGAGGGGGCCCCGCTGTGCCGCGTCCGGGCGGGCCAGCTCCTGGAGGTCACCGATCAGCGCCGCCAGCTCCGTCATCTGCGCCTTCACCGAGGCCATCAGGGCCCGCCGGTCGTCCGGCGGGATCGCCCGGCCCGTCTCCTCGCTGCGCGCGAGGAGTTCGACGTTCGTGCGCAGCGAGGTCAGCGGTGTACGGAGCTCGTGGCCCGCGTCCGCGATCAGCTGCGCCTGCCGGTCCCTGGACGTCGCGAGCGCCGCCGTCATCGCGTTGAACGAACGCGACAGCCGGGCGATCTCGTCCTCGCCCTCGACCGGGATCCGCACGGTCAGGTCCTCGGTCGCGGCCACGTGCTCGACCGCGCCGGTCAGCCGGTTCACCGGCTCCAGACCCGTCCGCGCCACCCACAGACCGGCCGCGCCCGCACCGACGACGCCGATCCCGGAGACCAGGAGCAGCACCCAGCGCAGGGTGGACATCGAGTTGTCGATCTCGTACAGCGGACGGGCGACCGAGACCGCGACCGGCTGATTGCCGATCGACACGGCATACGAGTAGACCCGCATCTCCGTGCCGTTCGCGGCGTTCGTGGTGTGCAGCGCGAACGGCTGCTCGCCCCGTGCGACCGCGAGGTCCCCGCCCTGGGCGGGGATCGGGGAGGTGCCGAGGGTGCAGAGCTCGCCGGTGGCGGTGACGATCTGCAGGGTCTGCGCGGGCCCGGCGGGCACCGGCCGGCCCTCGGCCCCCGGGGCGCAGGAGGCGAGCAGCATCCGCGCCTGCCCGTCCGTGAGCCGGGTGTCGCGCAGCGAGGAGTCCAGCTCGTTCTCCAGCTGCGCCCGTGTCACGAACCAGCACGCGAGCGACACCGCGGCCACGGCCACCGCCACGGCGACCGCCGTGAGGAGGGCGAGCCGTGAGCGGAGCGGGCGGGAGCGGAACCAGGCGAGGGGACTTCTCACTCCCCGCCCCCTCCGCGCAGCGCGTATCCCACGCCCCGCACCGTGTGCACGAGGCGCGGCTCGCCGCCCGCCTCGGTCTTGCGTCGCAGGTACATCACGTACACGTCCAATGAGTTGGAGCTCGGTTCGAAGTCGAAGCCCCAGACGGCCTTGAGGATCTGCTCCCGGGTCAGCACCTGCCGCGGGTGCGCCAGGAACATCTCCAGGAGGGTGAACTCCGTCCGTGTCAGCTCCACCGTCCGCCCGCCCCGGGTGACCTCGCGGGTCGCCAGGTCCATCCGCAGGTCCTCGAAGGACAGGACGTCTGCGTCGGCCGGTCCGGAGGCCGTGGCGGAGGCGTACGAGCTGCGCCGCAGCAGTGCCCTGATCCGGGCGAACAGCTCGTCCAGCTCGAACGGCTTCACGAGGTAGTCGTCGGCGCCCGCGTCGAGCCCGGTGACCCGGTCGCCGACGGTGTCGCGCGCGGTGAGCATCAGGATCGGCACGGTCGAGCCGGACGCCCTGATCCGGCGGGCCGCCGTCAGCCCGTCCATACGGGGCATCTGGACGTCGAGGACGACGAGATCGGGGGCGTACGACTCCATCCGGGAGAGCGCGTCGAGTCCGTCCACGGCGTCCTGCGTCCCGTACCCCTCGAAGGCGAGGCTGCGGCGCAGGGCCTCCCGTACGGCGGGCTCGTCGTCGACGATGAGGATGCGTTCGGGCTCGTGTCGCAGGGCGGTCATGGGCTCAGCGTCGCACGCCGCCCCGTCGCCGGTCAGCTGCCGCCGCCCGCGCGCAGGCCGTCCAGGTCGGCCTTCACGGTGTCGACCGGGATGGCGAATCCGAGACCGACGCTGCCGGCCGTCGAACCATTCGAAGAGCTGGGCGAATACATGGCCGAATTGATCCCGATGATCTCGCCGTTCATATTGATCAACGCGCCGCCGGAATTCCCCGGATTGAGCGAGGCGTCGGTCTGCAGCGCCTTGTACGTGGTCTTCGACGAACCGGTGTCGCCGTTGAACTGCTGTCCGCCGAACTCGAACGGCCAGCCCTGCCGCGGGTCGTACTGCTGCTGCCCCTGCTGCTGGTCCCGGCCGGAGCCGTCGTCGTCCTTGGCGACGGTCACGTCCCGGTCGAGGGCGGAGACGATGCCGCTGGTGACGGTCCCGGTCAGGCCCTCGGGGGAGCCGATCGCGACGACCTGGTCGCCGACCCGCACCTTGGACGAGTCGCCGAGGGTGGCGGTCTTGAGGCCGGAGGCGCCCTGGAGCTTGATGAGGGCGAGGTCCTTGTCGGGGTCGGTGCCGACGACCGCGGCCCGGTAGGACTTGCCGTTGCTGAGCTGCACGGTGATCTCGGACGCGCCGGAGACGACGTGGTTGTTGGTGACGATCTCGCCGTCGGAGGTGATGATCACGCCCGAGCCGGTGGACTTGCCGGAGGTGGAGCTCGCGGAGATCTCGACGATCGAGGGGGAGACGGCCGCGGCGACGCCGGCGACCGTGCCGGTGTCGCCGGCGGAGACGTTGGTGCCGTTCACGTGCGAGGCGGCGGCGACGGGGGTGTCCTCGGTGGCCTGCTGGATCAGTGTCGCCGTACCGCCGCCGATCGCGGCGGCCGTGATGGCCACGGCGGCCATGAGGCCGACCCCGCGCTTGGCGCGGCGCCGGGAGCCGGGGCCTCCGGCGGGGGCGCCGGCCGGGGCGCCCGTGGCCGCGGCCGGCGGAACGGGCGGACCCGACGGCGGTACGTGCCCACCGGACGGCCACACGGTGGTGCCGGGCTCGGTGACGATCGGCGCGGTGGCGTGCTCCCACGTCGCGTGGGGCGGGTCGGTGACGATCGGCTGGGTGGCGGTCTGCTCGGCACCCGCCGGCGGCTGCGCCGGGGCGTAGGGCGGCCTCGGCGGGTGCGGCGGGTAGGGGGGCTGCTGCGGCTGCTGCTCCTGGAAGTCCGTCATGGTCCGACTCTCGGGGCCGTTCATGAGAGCTGTCTGAGGACCGGCTGAGAAGCCCGACAGAAGCCTGTATGCCCGATATAAGGACCCGGGGGAGGGGCCTGCCGCGGGGATCGTCCAGCGTGCGGCCCGGAGTGGTTCCGGCGGCGCGGGCCGGCCGGAACGGGAAGGGGAAGCCGAACGGCGGCTTCTGACGCCCGCCACCCCACGCGAAGAGCCCGTACGGAGGCGGCGGACGCCGACCGTACGGGCTCTGTCGTGAAGCGGGACGGGCCCGCCCGGCTCAGCCGCCGTCGCAGCCGCAGGAGCGGCGGACGACCAGCGACGACGGGAACACCTTCACCCGCTCGCGGCGCGAGCCCGCCACACGGAGCGAGTCGTCCAGGACCAGGTCCACGGCCGCGCGTGCCATGGCCGGCCGGTCCGAGGCGACCGTGGTCAGCGGCGGGTCGGTGAGCCCCGCCTCCTTCACGTCGTCGAAGCCCGCGACGCCCAGCTCGGAAGGCACCTCGATGCGCAGCTCGCGCGCCGCCCGCAGCACGCCGAAGGCCTGGTCGTCGGTGGAGCAGAAGATGGCCGGCGGCCTGTCCGGGCCGGCGAGCAGCTTGAGGGCCACCTGGTAGGCGTCGTAGCGGTTGTACGGGGCCTGGAAGAGCCGGCCCTCGATCGAGAGGCCCGATTCCAGCATGGCCCGCCGCCAGCCCTCCTCGTGGTCGGCGACCGGGTCGCCGACGGCCGGGGTGTTCGGGATGCCGCCCATGCAGGCCACGTACGGGTAGCCGTGGTCCAGGAGGTGCTGGGTGGCGAGCTGGGCGCCGATGATGTCGTCGGTGACGACGGCGACGTCGTCGAGGGCCTCGGGCCGCTCGTGCAGCAGCACGACGCGCGCGTCCCAGGCCTCGACCTCGCTCGCGGCCCGCTCGCTCATGCCCTGGCTGACCAGGATCAGTCCGGAGACCCGCATGCCGAGGAAGGCCCGCAGATAGTGGACCTCGCGCTCGTCGCGGTAGTCGGAGTTGCCGACCAGCACCATCTTCCCGCGCTCGGCGGCGGCCTGCTCCACCGCGTGCGCCAGCTCCGCGAAGAACGGCTGCCGCGCGTCCGGCACGATCATGCCTATGAGATCCGTGCGCCGGGACGCCATCGCCTGGGCGACCCGGTCGGGGCGGTAGCCCAGCTCCTTGATCGCGGCGAGGACACGCTCGCGCGTGGCCGGGGCGACCGGCCGGGGTCCGTTGTTGATGACGTAGCTCACGACCGCGGTCGAGGTACCTGCCAGTCGAGCTACGTCATCCCGCGTCACCTTGGCCACGCGCGGCAGTCTACGCGGGGTGACCTACCTACCGGCAGGTCGCACTGTGGCATCTGCCACGTTCCTGTCCGCCAGGGGGGTGATGTCCCCCGTGGCGTCCTTGACGCGGGCGGCCGCACGCGCCTCTTCCTGCGCACGGGCCTCATCGGCCTTGGCGCGCGCCTCCTCCGCCGCCCGCTCGACCTTCTCGGGGGTGACGAAGCGGTAGCCGACGTTGCGCACGGTGCCGATGAGCGACTCGTGCTCGGGGCCGAGCTTGGCCCGCAGCCTCCGTACGTGGACGTCGACCGTTCGGGTGCCGCCGAAGTAGTCGTACCCCCACACCTCCTGCAGGAGCTGCGCGCGGGTGAAGACCCGGCCCGGATGCTGGGCCAGGTACTTGAGGAGCTCGAACTCCTTGAAGGTCAGGTCCAGGACCCGGCCCTTGAGCTTCGCGCTGTACGTCGCCTCGTCGACCGACAGGTCGCCGTTGCGGATCTCCATGGGGGAGTCGTCCGCGACGATCTGCTGGCGGCCCATCGCGAGCCGCAGCCGCGCCTCGACCTCGGCGGGTCCCGCCGTGTCGAGGAGGACGTCGTCGATGCCCCAGTCGGCGGTGACGGCCGCGAGACCGCCCTCGGTGACGACGAGGATGAGCGGACAGCCGGGCCCCGTGGAGCGGAGCAGCTGGCAGAGCGACCGGACCTGTGGGAGGTCGCGCCGCCCGTCGACGAGGATCACGTCCGCGCCGGGGGTGTCCACGAGGGCGGGGCCCTCGGCCGGGGCGACCCGGACGTTGTGCAGGAGCAGGCCGAGGGCGGGCAGCACCTCGGTGGAAGGCTGGAGAGCGTTGGTCAGGAGCAGCAAGGCGCTCATCGCGCACCACCTGCCGTCCCTGCCGTCGGTCGGTCGTGCTTCGGTCGCTCGCTCATAACGTCGGTTCCTCCTCGGTCCCTGCGAGGACGTGCACTGCTTCGTACGGATCACTGCGGGCTCCCGCGCCCCGAGAGCTTTTGTTCATCCGTCCGTAACAACGGTCGGAAAACGCAAAAGGACCCGGGGGCTGCGTCGCCCGGATCCTCTGCCAAGGAGAATAGCCCACATGAGTTCAGAGGGAGAGGGCGGATTTCATATGGCGGATGTCTCCCTGATCACTCCCGGCTCCCGTCGGGCAATGTTGCGTACGGATGACGATGTCCGGATCGAGGCGGTTTACGAACCCTCTTCGGTCAGTGTCACCGATACGGCGGTCGTCGTCGCGCACGGGTTCACCGGGTCGGCCGACCGCCCCGCCGTCCGCCGCGCCGCACGGGTGTTCGGCGAGCGGGGCGCGGCCGTGATCACCTTCTCCTTCCGGGGGCACGGCGCCTCCGGCGGCCTCTCCACCCTCGGTGACAGGGAGGTCCTCGATCTGGCCGCCGCCGTCCGCTGGGCACGTGAGTTCGGCCACGCGCGCGTGGCGACGGTCGGCTTCTCCATGGGCGGCTCCGTGGTCCTGCGCCACGCGGCCCTCGCCCGGGAGACGGACGGACGCGCCGACGCGGTGGCCGCCGTCTCCGCGCCCGCCCGCTGGTACTACCGGGGGACGGCGCCGATGCGCCGCGTCCACTGGGTGGTCACCCGGCCCGCGGGCCGCCTCGTCGGGCGGTACGGGTTCCGCACCCGGATCGACCGGCGCGCCTGGGACCCCGTACCCCTCTCTCCCGTGGAGGCGGTGCCGCTGATCGCACCGACCCCCCTGCTGATCGTGCACGGCGACCGGGACGCGTACTTCCCGCTCGACCACCCCCGGATGCTCGCCGGGGCGGGCGAGGCGGAACTGTGGCTGGAACGGGGGATGGGCCACGCCGAGAACGCGGCGGACGAGGAGCTGCTCGCCCGGCTCGGGGACTGGCTCACACGCGCATAGCCCATCATGGGGGGCGGCGCGCACACGAACGAAGGGAGCGCCGCTATGGCAGCGGGAACCATCCGCTACTGGGCCGCGGCCAAGGCCGCCGCCGGTGTCGCGGAGGAGCCGTACACCGCCGAGCACCTCGCCGAGGCCCTCGACGCGGCCCGCGCGAAGCACCCGGGCGAGCTCGTCCAGGTCCTCAAGCGGTGCTCGTTCCTGGTCGACGGCGACCCCGTCGGGACCCGGAGCCATGAGACGGTACGGCTTGCCGAGGGCGGCACGGTCGAGGTGCTCCCCCCGTTCGCAGGAGGGTGAACCCCAGCACATGAGCAACGACCAGTACTACGGCGGTCAGCAGTACGACCCGTACGCGAACGGGCACGCGAACGGGACCGGGAACGGGCACCAGGAGCAGCAGGGCCCCGACGTCACGCAGACGTGGGAGGGCCAGACCTGGGACACCCAGTTCCAGCCGGCCGTCACGTACGAGCAGGTCCAGGCCGACCGGGCGCGGGCCGCGCAGGCCCCCCAGTCCCAGCAGGCCTACCAGCAGCACCCCCACCAGCCCCAGCAGCAGCCGTACGAGACGTACGCGCCGGGTCAGGCCTCGTACGAGTCGTACGGGACGCCCGCCGCCTCCTACACGGAGCCGCAGCAGCAGCCTCAGTACCAGGCGCAGCCCCAGCCGGTGGCGGCTCCCGCTCCCGCCCCCGTCGTGGAGCCCGCTCCGGCGCCGCCCGCGGCCTCCGGTGAGGCGGGTCCCGGCTGGTCCTCGCCGACCACCTCCGGGAACACCCGCGTCACCGACGCCCAGCGCGCCCGCGCCGAGGGCCGCTCGCCGATCATCGCGCCGGGGATGCAGCCCGCCGCGCTGACCGCCGTCCTCGGACTGCTGCTCGCGGGTGGCGCCGCCCTCGGCACGTACGGACTCCTCGTCCCGCTCGTGCTGCTCCAGGGCCTCACCGCCGCCGGCTGGTTCCGGCTCAACGGCATGTGGCCCGCCCGTCAGGGCATCGCCCTCGCCTTCGCCGGCGGCCTGGCCGCCGACGCCGTCCTGCTCGTCACCGGCCGGGAGAACGCGGCCGCCGCGATCTTCGGCACGCTCGGCGTCTGGGTGCTGCTCTGCCTGGTCCTCCAGCTGCGCAGCCACGCCGACCCGGACGAGCGCATGTACGGCCTGATGGCCACCATCGCCTCGGCCGCCCTCGCCGTCGTCGCCACCGGACACCTGGGCGCCGACCCGGACGCGGTCGTCGTCGGCGGGGCCGCGGTCGCCGCGGCCGTCCTCGCCCGGGCGCTCCCGCTGCCCGGACCCGTCTCCCTGGTCGCCGGGCTGCTGGCGTCGGCGGGCGCGGGGATCGCCGCCGGCGGTCTCACCGGCCTGGGTTCCTCCGGTGCGCTGCTCGGCCTCGGGGCCGGGGCCTGCGCGCTGGTCGGCCTGCGGGTGGCGAGCTACGACTACCCGTCCCGTTTCGTGCACATGACGGCCGGTGTGGCGCTGCCGCTGACGGCCGCCGCACCCGCCGTCTACCTGCTGGGCCGGGTCCTGGCCTGACCCCCCGGGTCCTGTCGTCGGGACCTCGCGGAACCCGCGGGGGAACCAACCGGCCCCCCGACGCGTCGATCTTCGTGTCGGGGGGCCGGAACACATCCATTTCCAGTGGGGGGACGCACAGCCCATGCGAGCACTGCGGATTCTGTTGATCGTGGCCGTCGTGCTGGGCGGGGTCCTGGTGGGGATCGACCGGCTGGCCGTGGCGTACGCCGAGGACGAGGCGGCGGGCCGGGTGAAGCTGGCCTCCGTCGACAGCGACGCGATAGAGGTCGACATCAAGGGCTTCCCGTTCCTGACCCAGGTCGCCGGCAAGCACTTCGACGAGGTCGACGTGAAGGCGACCGGCGTCCGGGCGCAGGCCGGCAGCAAGCGCATCCGCGTCGGCGAGCTGACCGTGGCGCTGCGGGACGTGACCGTGACCGGCGACTGGGCGGGCGCGAAGGCGGGTTCCGCGAGCGGCACCGCCCTGATCTCGTACGCGGACCTCACGGCCGCCTCCGACCAGGAGGCCACCGTCGCCTACGGCGGCAACGGCAAGGTGAAGGTGACCGGCGGTGTGAAGGTGATGGGCCGCACCCTGACCCGTACGGTCGTCTCGACGGTGACCGTGGTGAACGGCGACACGATCCGGGTCCGTGCCGACGAGGTGCCCGGTGAGGGCATCCCGGGCATCGAGGACCTGGTCCGCGCCCGGACCGACTTCGAGCGGCCGATCGGCGTGATCGCCGGGATGAAGGTGGAGAAGGTCGAGCCGAGGCCGGACGGTCTGGCCGTCACCGTGGCCGGCAAGGACGTCGTCCTGGCGGGCTGACGGCCCCGTGGAGCCCTCCGGGCGGCCCCCGGCGTGTACCCGTTGGTCACATGCTGAGACACCGCTGTCCGACCAGCAGAATCAGAACCGGACGCCTCGGTACGGAGGCGTCCGGAGCTGTTTCGCAGGGTGATCGCGTCTCGCATCTCGGACGATCGCGTCTCAAAATACGACACGCCGGTGACACGGCCGCCTGTCCGTCCCTACGATCGAGGCATGAAGCGACAGGCGGATCTCACGAAGCGGCGGGCAGTAGACCTGTGCCGCGTCGCCGCCATGCTCTGTCGCTCCGTCTGAGCGGGACTCACCACTCCCGTATTCCTCAGGCCCTCCGACCGCGGTCGGGGCCGCCCCGTGTAGCCGTACGCACGTCCGTCACGCACGTCCGCTTGCCCGACACGTCCCTGACACGTCACCCGACGAGCCGCCCGCGACGAGGCGTACCGCACCACATCGCACACCCGCACCACACCGCCGCACACTGCCCCGGAGGAGAACAGCATGGCTCGCAGCGACGTCCTGGTCGACGCGGACTGGGTCGAGGCCAACCTCGACAACCCGCAGGTCGCCCTCGTCGAGGTCGACGAGGACACCTCGGCCTACGAGAAGAACCACATCCGCAACGCCATCCGTATCGACTGGACCCAGGACCTGCAGGACCCGGTCCGCCGCGACTTCATCGACCAGGAGGGCTTCGAGAAGCTCCTGTCGGCGAAGGGCATCGCGAACGACACCACGGTCGTCCTCTACGGCGGCAACAACAACTGGTTCGCCTCCTACGCCTACTGGTACTTCAAGCTCTACGGCCACCAGGACGTGAAGCTCCTCGACGGCGGCCGCAAGAAGTGGGAGCTCGACTCCCGCGACCTGGTCGACGGCTCCGAGATCCCGGCCCGCCCGGCCACCGAGTACAAGGCCAAGGCCCAGGACTCCTCGATCCGCGCCTTCCGCGACGACGTCGTGGCCGCGATCGGCGCCCAGAACCTGGTCGACGTCCGCTCGCCCGACGAGTTCTCCGGCAAGCTGCTCGCCCCGGCGCACCTCCCGCAGGAGCAGTCGCAGCGCCCCGGCCACGTGCCGAGCGCCCGCAACATCCCGTGGTCGAAGAACGCCAACGACGACGGCACGTTCAAGTCGGACGACGAGCTCAAGGCCCTCTACGAGGACGAGCAGGTCGATCTGGCGAAGGACACCATCGCCTACTGCCGCATCGGTGAGCGCTCCGCACTGACCTGGTTCGTGCTGCACGAGCTGCTCGAGGTCTCGAACGTCAAGAACTACGACGGCTCGTGGACCGAGTACGGCTCCCTCGTCGGCGTGCCGATCGAGCTCGGCGCCAACAAGTAACCCCGGACCCTCCCTCCTCCGGACCCCTCGACCGTAAGGACAGAACGACATGTGTGGAGCGCAGCCCGGCGGCCCCGACGCCTCGACGATCAAGCCCGGTGAGACCACCATCCAGGGCTTCGTGACCAAGGACGGCCAGCCCGTCACCGGTTACGTCCGCCTCCTGGACTCGACCGGCGAGTTCACGGCCGAGGTCCCGACCTCCGCCACCGGCCAGTTCCGTTTCTACGCGGCCGAGGGCACCTGGACCGTCCGTGCCCTGGTCCCCGGCGGCACCGCCGACCGCCAGGTCGTGGCGCAGCACGGTGGCCTCGCCGAGGTCGCCATCGCGGTCTGATCCGCGACACCGTACCGGCCGAAGGGCCGTGCCTCCTGGGGGGTTGGACGCCATTTCCAGGACTTGAGGCACGGCCCTTCGGTCGTACCCTGAAGGTGTGTACGCACGACGTCGCCACGTCTACTTCTGGATGATGGGCGCCTGCCTGCTGTTGTTCGTCGGCGCCTGGGCCGTCGTGCGCCTCTTCTCGATGCCGGTGGCGATCGGCATGTGCGTGGTCGCCATGGTCATCCCGCCGGTCGCCGCGATGGTCGCGAACCGCCGGGGCCCGGAGGACCGCTGGTGGGACGACCCCTCGGGCGACCCGAAGTCGGACGAGTGGTGGGACGAGCTGGACGGCAGGAAACGCCGGGAGCCCTGACAGCAGGCCCTAGTAGACGAGCGCCTGCGTCCCGTCCGCCATCGCCTCCTGCACGAACAACTGGGCGCCGGCGATGCGGAAGCCCTCCAGGAGGTCCTTCTCCTCGATGTCACGGCGGGCCGCGCATTGCGTGCAGACCGTGATGCGCCCGCCGCCCGCCACGATCCCGTCGATGAGGTCCGGGAGCGGCGCGGCGTGCGGGAGCTCGAACTCGGCGGCGCGGCCGGGGAGGGCGAACCACGAGGACTCGCCGGTCAGCCAGAGCGAGACCTCGACGCCGCTGGCGGCGGCCACGGCGGCCACCGTGAAGGCCTGGGAGCAGCGTTCGGGGGCCTCGGCCCCCGCGGTCACCTTGATCACGAGCTTCTTCGGCATATGCCGAACTGTAATGTGCGGCACCGCAACCCCCGGTGTCCCCCACGTGTCTGGTGGGTGCGCGGATGACGGAATCCGCGCTTCAGGTCTCGTGGGGGGACATTTGAGCAACGAAGAAAGCACCCGAAATCCGGAAACGGCACCACCGCCGGACCCGGAGCCGGGAACGGAGACCGCGCCGCCGGTCATGCCGCGGGCCACGCCGGAGGATGTGGCTCCGGTCACAGCGCCGGTCGCAGCGCCGGTCACAGAGCCGGTCACAGAGCCGGCGGCACCGCCCGCCGAGCCTGCCGCGGAGGCGACGGCCGAGCCCGTCGCCGGACGGACCCGCCGCCGCGGGCTCCGTACCGCCGGGCTGATCGCCGTCGCCGCCGTCATCGGCCTCGTCGGCGGTACGGCCGTCGGCTACGGCATCCAGGCGGAGCGCGAACCGACCGCGCTGCCCGCCCTGAACCAGCCGGGTCTCGCGTACCCCGCGAAGGCGCTTCCGAAGGGGCAGAAGGCGAAGCCGCTCCCCGCCTCCGAGGACCTCAGGGCGAAGGCGCAGGGAGACCTGCGGAAGCTGCTCCTGACGAGACCCGCCGGGGCGAAGAAGCCCGAGTTCGCCGATGCCGACGGCTGGATGGCGGTCTCCACGTTCGCCTCGCAGTTCAACAGGCCCGACAACGCTCTCGACGACCAGCTGGAGATGGGCATCCGGCGGATCGCGGTCACGTCCTGGGCGACGGGCGAGTACAAGGAGACCGAGATCCGGCTGGTCCAGTACCGCGCCGGCGACGTCCTCGGCGCGCAGGAGTTCGTCGAGGACCAGCAGGCCTACATGCCGGAGGAGGACTTCGCCGAGAGCGAGGGCACGGAGCTCAAGGGCTCGGCCAACGGCCGCTACTACGTCTTCCCGGTGCGGAAGAAGGCCGGCTACCTGGACCTCTACGAGGCCAGGGCCTACTTCTACCGCGGCGACATCGCCGTGGAGATCTACGTCATCGACACCAAGAAGGTCTCCGCGACGGAGATCCGTTCGCTGGCCGAGCGACAGCTGGGGCGCCTGTGAGAGAGGACCGGAACGACGTGACCGAACCCGTGACCGACCCTGCGCCCGCGGCGGCAGCCACGCCCGAAGCGGCGCCCGCAGCCGTGGCCGGGCCCGTGGCGAAGCCGGGTGCCCGCCGGGTCCTGCTCGGGGTCGTCCTGCCCTCGGTGCTCGTCCTCGGCCTGATCGGCGGCGGCGTCGCCTACACCGCGGTCACCGTCTCCTCCGCCGACCGCACCGCGCCGACGCAGGTGTGGGGCGCGGCCGGGAAGCCCGCGCGGAACGACGACCCGGCCGCGCCGCTGGCCCGCGGCGAGACCGGAACGCCGCTGAGCAAGCTCCTCCTGCCGCTCCCCGAGGGGTACGAGTTCGGCCCTGACGAGGAGCTGTACGGCAACGACGGCGAGCTCGGTGCCGCGGAGGCGACCGCCCTGATGAAGCAGTCGGGCGAGGGGCTCTCCGGGAAGAAGCGCCGCACCTTCGAGAAGAACGTCGAGAAGCTCGGCATCCAGGGCATCGGGGTCCGCTCCTTCGCCAACCTGGAGAACGACGTCGTCGTCTCCGTGGAGCTGGCGCGGATGAAGGACAAGAAGCGGATCAAGGACAGCTACCGACTGCGCAAGGAGGTCATGGAGTTCCTGGAGTTCCCGAAGGGGCCCAAGGTGAAGGACCACGGGAACGCCGTCTGCTACCTCGCGCCTGTCGACGATTCGCTGGACAAGAAGGAGCGGGCCGCGGCGCTGGAGCAGATGTTCTGCCTCGCGTACGACTCCGAGGTCTTCGTCACCGTCAAGGCGGCCGGTGCCAAGCCGTTCGACAAGGCCCGCGTGGCGAAGCTGCTGACGCAGCAGCTCGACCACATCGCATCCCCGGGGGAGTACGTATGACCGAGCAGACCCTGCCCCAGCCCGAGGCCCCGGCGGCCCCGGCCCCTGCCCCGCCGCAGGTGCAGGTGCAGGCCTCCGCCTCCGTGCCGGAGAAGCCGGAGAAGCCGGAGAAGCCGAAGAAGTCCCGTCGGCCGCTGGTCCGGGGCATCGCCCGCTGGACCGCCGCCGTCCTCGTCCTCGCCGGTGCCGGCACCGGTACGGCCATGGGGATCACCGCCATGGACCGCACCGACGTGCCGGGGCTCGCGACCGAGTCCGACGGCCGCTGGGAGTACCCGAAGCTCACCCTTCCGGCGCTTCCCGCGGACGCTCCCCGCCCGTGGACGGAGGGCAACGTCGCCGAGATCCACCACGCCGACCTGCGGCAGCTCCTGCTGCCCGCCCCGGCGGGCGCCACGGTGGACCCGAAGTCGAAGGGCGGCTGGACCGGCCTCGACTCGTACCTCGCACTGCTGGCGGAGAAGGACCGGCGCGAGGTGAAGGAGTACATGGCGGAGTCGGCGCTCCGGCACGTCGCGGCCCGCGGCTGGACCACGCCGGACGGCACGACCACCCGGATCCACCTGCTGCGGTTCTCTTCGGTGGCGTTCTCCGAGGCGTTCAAGGACGACGTCACGCGCGAGATCTCCCAGAGCCGCCGACTGCCCCTCGGCGTCGACGAGGCGGAGATCGACACGTCCACCCAGGACGTCGACGTACCGAACCTCTCCGTGTACTCCTACAAGGAGATGGAGCCGTTCGGCCCGCAGCAGACCCGCTGGTCCTACATCCAGGCCGGCGACACCTTCGCGGTCGTCACCCAGACCCGTAAGGGCGGGACGCTCGCCGTTCCGTTCCAGCAGACGGTGGCGCTCCAGGCGCAGCTGCTCGGCTAGTCGCCGCACCGGTCACAGCCTGCGAGACCCACCTCACCGAGTGGGCCCGGGCCCCGCCCACTAAGCTGGGGTCCGGCCCGTTCCGCCTTCACCGCTCAGTCGAGGAGCACCCTGTGATCATCTTCTTCGAAATCCTCCTGGTCCTGGTCGCCGTCGGCGTGATCGCCTTCGCCGGTCTGGCCGTGAAGAAGCTGTACCAGGGCCAGCGCTAATCCTTCTCGCCAACCACTTCTAGAGAACGCCAGAGCTGCTCATGATCGAGATCCCGTCCGACCTCAACCCGGACCTCGTCCCCCTCGCGTTCCTGCTCGGCACGTGGGAGGGCGCGGGCGTCTCCGACTTCCCCGGCGCCGAGAAGTGCAACTTCGGGCAGTCCGTGACCTTCAGCCACGACGGCCGGGACTTCCTCGAGTACGCGTCCCACTCCTGGGTCCTGGACAACGAGGGCAACAAGGTCCGTCCGCTGGAGAGCGAGAGCGGCTACTGGCGCATCGACAAGGACCGCAAGGTCGAGGTCGTCATGGTCCGCGACCAGGGCATCGTCGAGATCTGGTACGGCGAGCTGGCCGACCAGAAGCCGCAGATCGACCTGGCCACGGACGCCGTCGCCCGGACCGCGGCCTCCGGCCCGTACTCCGGTGGCAAGCGCCTCTACGGCTACGTCAAGAGCGACCTCATGTGGGTGGGCGAGAAGGCGACCCCCGAGGTCCCGCTCCGGCCGTACATGTCGGCGCACCTGAAGAAGGTCGTGACGCCGGAAGAGGTCGCGGACATGGCCCGCAACCTGGGCGACCTGCCCGACGACGGCATCGCCTTCTTCCGCTAGGCCCTGGGGCTGAGCGCCACGCCCTCCTACACTGGGGGGCGTGGTGAGTACCGACTGGAAAAGCGACCTGCGGCAGCGCGGCTATCGGCTGACGCCGCAGCGTCAGCTCGTCCTGGAGGCCGTCGACGCGCTCGAGCACGCGACGCCCGACGACATCCTCGTCGAGGTCCGCAGGACCGCGTCCGGGGTGAACATCTCCACCGTCTACCGGACCCTGGAGCTCCTGGAGGAGCTCGGGCTGGTGAGCCACGCCCATCTGGGGCACGGGGCTCCGACGTACCACCTCGCCGACCGGCACCACCATCTGCACCTGGTGTGCCGGGACTGCTCCGAGGTGATCGAGGCGGATGTCGAGGTGGCCGCCGAGTTCACCGGGAAGCTCCGGGAGACCTTCGGCTTCGAGACCGACATGAAGCACTTCGCCATCTTCGGGCGGTGTGCGGACTGCACGCGGAAGGCGCTGGACAGCGAGTCGTAGGCTTGCCCCATGCAGCGACATTCAACGACCAGCCCTCTGCTGTCCCTGCCCGGCGCCGTCGCCGCGGAAGGCCGCGACGAAGGTGTCGCCGCGCACTACGGCGACCTGTTCCGTGAGCAGCGCGCCCTCGCCGACGGACGCGGTTTCGTCGACCTCTCGCACCGCGGTGTCATCGCCGTCACCGGCGGCGACCGGCTGAGCTGGCTGCACCTGCTCGTGACCCAGCACATGACCGACCTCGCGCCCGGACAGGCCACGGAGGCGCTGATCCTCTCGGCGAACGGGCACATCGAGCACGCCCTGTACCTCGTCGACGACGGCGAGACGGTGTGGGCCCACGTCGAGCCGGGGACGCGCGAGGAGCTCGTCGCGTACCTGGAGTCGATGAAGTTCTTCTACCGGGTCGAGGTCGCCGACCGTACGGACGAGATCGCCGTGGTCCATCTCCCGGCCGGTTCGATCGCCGAGGTGCCCGGTGGAGCGGTCGTACGGGAGACCCCGCACGGCCGTGACGTCTTCCTGCCCCGCGCGGACCTGGAGGCCTTCGGGGCCTCGCACGGCCCGGCCGCCGGCATCCTCGCGTACGAGGCGCTGCGCGTCGAGGCCCACCGGCCCCGGCTCGGCTTCGAGACCGACCACCGGACCATCCCGCACGAGGTCGGCCTCATCGGCAGCGCCGTCCACCTGCAGAAGGGCTGCTACCGGGGCCAGGAGACCGTCGCCCGGGTGCAGAACCTGGGGAAGCCGCCGCGCCGCCTGGTCTTCCTGCACCTGGACGGCAGCGAGGTGCTGCTGCCCGGGCACGGCACCCCGCTGCGGCTCGCCGCCGACGGCGAGGAGGGCCGCCAGCTCGGTTTCGTGACCAGCTCCGTCCGCCACCACGAGCTGGGACCGATCGCCCTGGCCCTGGTGAAGCGGAACGTGCCGGTGGACGCCCCGCTGATCGCGGGGACGACGGCCGCCGCCCAGGAGACCGTGGTCGAGCCCTGAGTCCTGTCGTCACTGACGACAGGACCAGGACCTGGGGCCGTCCGGAGGCCTCAGACCTCCAGCAGCACCGTGAACGGGCCGTGATTCGTGAGCGAGACGCGCATGTCCGCTCCGAACCGGCCCGTCTCCACGTGCGCGCCCAGTGCGCGCAGCCGGGCCACGACCTCGTCCACGAGGGGCTCGGCCACCGGGCCGGGCGCGGCCGCGTTCCAGGTGGGGCGGCGGCCCTTGCGGGCGTCGCCGTACAGCGTGAACTGGGAGATGACGAGCAGCGGCGCGTTCACGTCCGAGCAGGACTTCTCGTCGTCCAGTACCCGGACGGACCAGAGCTTTCTGGCCAATTGGGCGGCCTTCTCCGGGGTGTCGTCGTGGGTCACCCCGACCAGTACGCACAAGCCCTCGCCGGTGATCTCACCGACGGTCTCCCCTGCGACGACGACGCTCGCGCCGTCCACCCTCTGCACCACTGCACGCATACGCCCCAACCTACCGAGTGGTGACCAGTCCGGCGGATGAGGGGCCGAACGGGTGCAGAGCGCCTGCACGCGCACATGCATGAGTGGCACGATGCGTGTCAGGCGGTGCGGCTCCGCACCGGTCGAGGGGACGATTCTCATGAGTGCACCTGGCACCGGGCCGACGCCGTCCGGCCCCGTACCGCTGATCCGCGCCGGAACCAGGGGCGGTGGACCGGGCGGAGGCCCGGCCACGCGCCCACCCGTACAGAGGACCGCCGAACCCGCCCTGCCGGACCGGACCCAGCCCGAGCTCGGCGCGCTGCGGCTGCCCGAGCTGCGCGCCCTGCGCCGGGACGCGCAGAGCGACGAGGCCGACCTGAGCTACGTGCGCCGGATGCTCCAGGGCCGGATCGACATCCTGCGGGCCGAGCTGGCGCGACGGACCGACCCGGAGGCCCCGGTCCTCGACCGGCTCTCCGAGATCCTCGCCGACGTGCCCTCGCGGCACCGTTCGTCGGCCCGGCACGTGACGCTGTCGACGCCGCGCGGCGAGGAGTACCGGCGGCTCGCGTCCGAGATGCTGTCGGAGGTCGAGCTGTCGGACCTCACGGCCCGCACGGACGACGAGCTGCACGCGGGGATGGGGCGGCTCGCCGGGTACGAGCAGCAGATCTCCCGCCGCCGGCAGCACCTCCAGCGGACCGCCGACGACTGCAGCGCCGAGATCGCCCGCCGCTACCGGGAGGGCGAGGCGCAGGTCGACGATCTGCTGGCGTGAGCCGCGGAGGCGGGCCGAGGAGCCGCTGAGACCGGCCGCGGGGCCGTGGAGGCCGGGGCCGCGGGGCCGTGGAGGACCGCCGGGAAAACTCGGGTGCGGGTCCCTCGGGGCCCTGCGTAGGGTCGAAGGATGACTGTCGACGTACGCGCGGTGACGGAGTCCGAGTTCCCTGATTGGCACCGTGCCCTGCGCACCGGGTTCCTCAACCCGCCCGTCGTGTCGGAGGAGGTGGTCGCCGACCGGCTGCCGCATCTCGACCTCGCCCGGACGCTCGGGGCCTACGACCGCGGCCGGACCGTCGCGACCTTCCGGTCCTTCCGGCAGGAGGTGAGCACGGTCGGCGGCGGCAGCCTCACCGCCGACGCGATCACCCAGGTCACCGTCGCCCCGACGCACCGCAGGCGCGGACTGCTCCGCCGGATGATGAGCGCCGATCTCGCCGCCGCGAGGGAGCGGGGCGACGCGATCGCCACCCTGATCGCCGCCGAGTACCCGATCTACGGGCGCTACGGCTTCGGTCCGGCGAGCTCGACGGCCGCGTGGAGCGTGGACGTCGGCCGGACCGGACTCGATCCGCGCCGATCGGGCCGCCCCGAGGACGGCGGCCGGATCGATCTGACCGACGCCGACGAGATCCGCAAGATCGGCCCCGAGGTGTACGCCCGGCTCGCCGGGGTCCGCGCCGGCGTGACCGACCGCACCGCGCGCGGCTGGGACGTCGGTACCGGCCGTGCCGTGTCGGACGAGCCGTGGCGGGAGCCCTACTACGCGGTGTACCGCGCGGAGTCCGGCGAGGTCGAGGGGTACGTGGCGTACACGGCCGACGACAAGTGGGACGACGCCAAGCAGCCGATGAACACGGCGACCGTGCGGGACCTGATCGCCGTCACCCCGGCCTCCGAGCGCGCCCTGTGGCACTACCTCTGCTCCGTCGACTGGATCACCACGGTCCGTTCCGGCTACCGGGCGCCCGACGACCCGCTGCCGCTGCTTCTGCCGGATCCGCGCGCCGCGAAGCTGCTGACGTACGCGGACATGCTGTGGGTCCGGGTCCTCGACGTCGTCCGGGTCCTGGAGAGCCGGACGTACCCGGTGACCGACGGCATCGTGCTCGACCTGCGGGACGGGGACGGGCTCGCCGGCGGGCGCTACCGGCTCGACGCCTCCCCGGAGGGCGTCTCCTGCGCGCGTACGGACGAGTCCGCCGATCTGGCCTTCGACATCGCCGAGCTGGGGGTCCTCGCCTTCGGTGACGAGTCGGCGGTACGGCTCCACCGGCTCGGGCGGATCGAGGAGCTGACGGCCGGCGCGGCCGTCCGCGCCGACCTGCTGTTCCGTACGCCGCTGCGGCCCTTCTCACCCGACATCTTCTGAGGTTCCGCCCGTCAGCGGGTCCGGAGCCGGAAGAGGAAGCCGGACGCGGCGACCGCCAGGGCCAGCAGGCCCGTGCACCAACCCAGCGCGATCCAGGGCGAGTCGCCCACCGGCCGGTCGAGCAGCAGGCCCCGCATCGACTCGATCAGCGGGGTCACGGGCTGGTGCTCGGCGAAGCCGTGCAGCCAGCTCGGCATGGTCTCGATCGGCACGAACGCGCTGCTCGGATAGGGCAGGAACATCATGAAGAACGTGACCGCCCCGGCCGCCTCGGGTGTTCTGGTGACCAGGCCGATCGCCGCCGAGAGCCATGACACGGCGGTGATGTAGGCGAGCAGGAGTCCGATCGCCGCGAGCCAGCCGCCCGCCGATGCGGTCGGACGGAAGCCGATGACGAAGGCGGCGCCGAGGACGAGCGTGGTGGAGAGCGCGTTGCGGGTGACGGCGGCGGCGACGTGCCCGGCGAGGAACGGCGTCCCGCCGATGTCGAGCGTGCGGAAGCGGTCGACGACCCCGAGCCGCATGTCCTCGCTGACGGAGAGGGCGGTGCTCGCGGCGCCGAACCCGGCGCAGAGGACGAGCACGCCGGGGACGACGTAGGTGACGTACCGGGTGCCGGTGTCGATGGCTCCGCCGAAGAGGTAGACGAAGACCAGCATCAGCATGATCGGCAGCATCATCGAGGTGATGACGGCGTCGAGGTTGCGGCGGCTGAGGCGGATGCCGCGCCCGGCGAGGGTGCTCGCGGCGGTGAGCGTGTCAGACACGGCTGGGCTCCTTGTCGGCGGTGAGGGTCAGGAAGACGTCGTCGAGCGTGGCCGTGTGCAGTCCGAAGCGGGAGATGTCCCGGCGCTCGGGGTCGAGGCCGTCGAGCAGTTCCCGCACGTGGGCGGCGGTGCCGTCGGTGGGGATGCCGAGCGTGCGGGTCTCGGGGTCGCGGGTCGCCGAGGGGCCCGTCCGGTCGGTGAGCCGCGCGTAGCCCGGCCCGTCGGACGCCACGACGTCGAGGCGGTGGGCGGCGTACCGGGCCTTGAGTTCGGCGGGGGTGCCCTCGGCGAGGGTGCGGCCCGTGCCGAGGACCGTGATCCGGTCGGCGAGCCGGTCCGCCTCCTCCAGGTACTGGGTGGTGAGGAAGACCGTCGTGCCTGCGTCGGAGAGTTCGCGGACGGCCTGCCACAGCTCCTGGCGGCTGCGTGGGTCGAGTCCGGTGGTGGGTTCGTCGAGGAACATCACCTGGATCGTTCCGGGGTCGCGGACGAGACCGGCGGCGAGGTCCAGACGGCGGCGCATCCCGCCCGAGTACGTCTTCGTGAGGCGGCCGCCGGCCTCGGTAAGCCCGAAGCGGTCGAGGAGTCCGGCGGCGCGGCGGGCGGCGGCGGGGCGGGAGAGCCCGGAGAGCCGGGCCGCCGTCCAGAGGTTCTCGGAGCCGGTCTGGTTCTCGTCGACGGCGGCGAACTGTCCGGTGAGGCTGATCGCGCGGCGGACCCGGGAGCGCGCGGTGACGACGTCGTGCCCGGCCACGCGCGCGTGGCCGGCGTCGGGCGTGGTGAGGGTGGCGAGGATGCGGACGGCCGTGGTCTTTCCCGCGCCGTTGGGGCCGAGGAGAGCGAAGACGGTGCCGCGCGGGACGTGGAGGTCGAGGGCGTCGAGGACGCGGAGGTCTCCGTAGGTCTTGGTCAGGCCGGTGGCTTCGATGGCCGGAGGCATGGGTGCTCCTTGGGCGGGTGGGTGACGCGGGTGGGTGACGGGGTACGCCTCGATCCGTACTGCGTATGCCGTACGCGTTACTGCGTAAGGGTTACGCATTACTAGGATGGGCGTCAAGCGTGCGAGGTGGAGGCGGGTCATGGCGGACGGCGGCAGGGGCGGCGAAGGTGAGGGCGGGAGCTTTCTCCCGCCGGGCATCGAGGCGGCCTGGGGGCTGCGGGAGCGCCCCTCGAAGGGGCCCAAGCCCGGTCTGACCCTGGACCGGATCGTCGACGCGGCCGTCTCCCTCGCCTCGGCCGAGGGGATCGGCGCCGTCTCCATGGGCCGGGTCGCCAAGGAGCTCGGCGCCTCGACCATGTCGCTCTACCGGTACGTCTCCGCCAAGAGCGAGCTGTACGTCCTCATGCAGGAGGCCGCCACCGGCGCCCCGCCCGAACTCTTCCCGCCCGGCACCGACTGGCGCGCGGCGCTGGAGGCCTGGGCCTGGGGGATCCGCGAGGTCTACCTCCGCAACCTCTGGCTGCTGCGGCTCCCCGTCTCGGGCCCGCCCGCGACGCCGAACCTGGTCGCCTGGTGGGAGCGGGCCCTCGTCGCCCTGCGGGACACCGGCCTCGACGCGGGCGCCAAGATCTCGGTGACCCTGCTGGTCGGTGGCTTCGTCCGGAGCGACGCCCTCGTCATGGCCGACCTCGCCACCGTCATCGCCTCCGGGGACGCGGCCCCGGAGGAGGTCGTCGCCCGCTACGGCCGCACCCTGCGGCGGCTCGCCGACCCGGAGAGGTACCCGGAGGTGGCGCGCATGCTGGACTCGGGCGTGATGGACGAGGGCGACGCGCCCGAGGTCGAGTTCCGGTTCGGCCTCACCCGGATCCTGGACGGGGTCGCCGTGCTGGTGGAAGGGTGTGCCTCGTGAGCGACGAGTCCGTCGCGGCCCCGGGGCTGCGCGAGCGGAAGAAGGAGCGGACCCGTCGGGCCCTGTCGGACGCGGCCGTCGCGCTCTTCCTGGAGCGCGGCTTCGACGCCGTCTCGGTCGCCGAGGTGGCGGCCGCCGCCGAGGTCTCGAAGCCGACCCTGTTCCGCTACTTCCCCGCCAAGGAGGACCTGGTCCTCCACCGGTTCGCCGATCACGAGGACGAGTCGGCCCGGGTGGTGGAGGCGGGCCGCCGTACCGGTGCGGACCCGCTCGACGCGCTGTCCGCGCACCTGCTCGACGGCCTCGCCCGGCGCGACCCGGTCACCGGGCTCTGTGATCACCCGTCGGTCCTGGCGTACCTCCGGCTGCTGTACGGCACGCCGGCCCTGGTCGGCCGCCTCCACGCGTACCGCGTGCGGTCGGAGGCGGCGCTGGCGGACGCGCTGGCCGCCGGTTCCGGGGGCCCGGGCGCGGATCCGCTCCTCGCCCGGCTCGCCGCCGGGCAGATCGTGACCGTGCTCCGGGTCCTCGCGGAGGAGAACACGGCCCGGATCGCGGCCGGGGAGACGGCCGACGCGGTGGAGGCGGACGCGGTGGCGGCGGCGGGGCTGGCGTTCCGGGCGCTGCGGGAGGGGCTTCCGTATTAGCGCGGATGGGCGGCGCGACGGGACACGGATCACGTAGACAAGTAAAAAATGTAACCCGGTAACGTTTTCCGTTAGGCTTGTCGGAATGACGTCACCGGAACTCGTACCCGACCCCGGCCTCGGCTCCCTCACCTCCGAGCTCGCTCGCGAACGCTGCCACCACGACGCCTGCCGCGCCGCCCTGATCCGGATGACCGAGGACGTCGCCGAACAGGTCGTCACCGGCGAGGACACCGCAGCGTCCGGCGCCGACGCCGAGGCGCTCGGCCGCCATCTGCGCAGCCGCGCGAAGGAGATGCGGGAGCAGCCGCCCGGGCCGCTGTTCTTCGGGCGCCTCGACCTCGACGACGGTCAGGTCCACCACATCGGCCGCCGCCGGATCGGCGAGGACCCGGCCGCCCCGCCCCTCGTCGTCGACTGGCGCGCGCCCGTCTCCCGCGCCTACTACCAGGCGGGCGCCCACGACCCGCAGGGCGTGCTGCGGCGCCGCCGCTTCGGCTGGGCCCCGTACAGCGAGGGCGCTTCGGAGGATCTGACCGCACTCGAGGACGAACGGCTCACGGCCGGCGGGGAGGTGACCGTCAGCGCGCTGCTCGCCGGCGAGATCGAGCGCCCCCGGGTGGGCCCGATGCGGGACATCGCGGCCACCATCCAGCCCGAGCAGGACGACCTCGTACGCTCCGGCCCGGCCGCCTCCCTGTGCGTGCAGGGCGCGCCCGGAACCGGCAAGACGGCCGTGGGCCTGCACCGGGCCGCGTACCTCCTCTACACCCATCCGCAGCGGATCCGGCGTTCCGGGCTGCTCGTCCTCGGCCCCCACCGCGCGTTCCTCGCGTACATCTCCGAGGTGCTGCCCTCGCTCGGCGAGACCGGTGTCCGCCAGGCGACCCTCGACGACGAGATCGCCCGGCACCCGGTCCGCGCCGAGGACGGCGAGGCGGCGGCCCGGGTCAAGCACGACGCCCGGATGGCGGAGGTGCTGCACCGCGCGCTGTACGGCAGGGTCGACCCGGCGCCCGCGGCGGACCTCGCGGTGCCGGACGGCTCCTACCACTGGCGGCTGCCGGCCGGGCAGCTCGCCGCGATCGTCGCGGACGTACGGGAGGAGGCGCCGCCCTACGCGACGGGCCGCGAGCGGGTCCGCGCCCGGATCGTGCGGGAACTCCAGCTCCGGGCCGAGCGCCGGTGGGGGCCGATGGGCGCGGCCTGGGCGCGTCGGATCGAGCGGGCGCGGGCGGTGACGGCCTTCCTCGACGCGTGCTGGCCGAAGGCGGTGCCGGAGGAAGTGCTCGCGGCCTTCCTCGCCGACCCCTCCGACCCCGCCCTGACGGCGGCCGAGCGGGCCGCCGTCCGCTGGGACCGGCCGCCGCGCTCGTACCGTTCGGCGCGCTGGACCGCCGCCGACCTGGTGCTCCTCGACGAGCTCGCGGGTCTGATCGAGCGGCCCGAGAGCTACGGCCATGTCGTCGTCGACGAGGCGCAGGACCTCTCGCCCATGGAGTGCCGGGCGATCGCCCGCCGCACCGAGTTCGGTTCGCTCACCGTGCTCGGCGACCTCGCCCAGGGCACCACCCCCTGGGCGGCCCGCGACTGGGACGGGCAACTGGCCCACCTGGGCAGGGCCGGGGCGCCCGTGGTGCCGCTGATCCTCGGCTACCGGGTCCCGGCCGCCATCGTGGACCTCGCCAACCGGCTCCTGCCGCACCTGGGCGTGGACGTGCCGGTGGGGCGTTCCGTCCGCAGGGACGGCGAGGTGACGGTCGTCCGGACGACGGACCGCCTCGATCTGACCGGCGCGACCGCCGGGGCCGTCCGCGCGGCGCTCGCGGCGGAGGGCTCGGTCGGGGTGATCACGGCCGACGGACTGGTGGGCCCGGTGACGGAGGCCGTACGGGGATGCGGGGCGGGGGAGCGGGTGACCGTGCTTCCCGCGACGGTCGTGAAGGGCCTGGAGTTCGACCATGTCGTCGTGGTCGAACCGGCCGCGATCGTGGCGGCCGGGACACGGGGACCGAACCGGCTGTACGTGGCGCTCACACGGGCGGTGTCACGGCTGACCCTGGTGCACGAGGCGGACCTTCCGGAGTGCCTGGCGGAGTCGACCGGCCGTAGAGCAGGGTGAGTTCGGCTCCGATGCGGGCCAGGGCGGTACGGGCCTCCGGCGGGTCCAGGAGCTCCACGCGGCCGCCGAGGCCGGCCAGCCGGGCGGCGGCCGCCTCGGGGGAGGGCCCGTCGGCCTCGAAGGGGGCCCAGCCGTCCGCGGCCCGTTCCCCGTACCGTATCCGTCCGCCGAGCAGGCCTTCCAGGACCGGCTCCGTGCCGGGGGCGGCCCGGCCGCGTACCGTCACGGCGACCATCCGGTCCTCCATGCGGGCGGCGAGCGCGCGCCAGGCGGTGGGGAGGTCGAAGCCGTCGGGGCGTACGGCGGGGGCGCCGGTCTCGGTGACGGAGGCGACCCGGCTGATCCGGAAGGTCCGCAGGCCGTTCTCGGTGCCGGCGACGAGGTAGCGGACCCCGGACTTCGCGGCGATGCCGAGCGGCTGGACGGTGCGCTCGCGGGGTTCCCGGCCGGGGCGGGCGTATCCGATCCTGACCTCCCGCGCGTCGACCACCGCCCGCTGGAGCGGGGCCAGTCGCGCCTCCTCCGTCTCCGTGCCCGCCCAGTCCGTGCTGTCGGAGACGCCCGCGCGGGCCGCCGCCTCGGCGCCTTCCCTGAGGGTGGCGGGGAGGGCCCGCACGAGCTTCCGCAGGGCGGTCCTGGTCCGGGGGTCGGCGGCGGTGTCCGGTCCGGTGAGGAGGAAGAGCGCGCGGATCTCGGGGGCGGTGAGGCCGGTCAGATCGGTACGGGCTCCGCCGACGAGGGACCAGCCGCCGCCCTGGCCCGCCTGCGAGTACACCGGGATCCCGGAGCTCGCGAGAGCTTCGAGATCCCGGCGTGCGGTGCGCTCGGACACCTCCAGTTCCGCGGCCAGTTCGGCGGCGGTGACGCGCTGCCGCGTCTGGAGGAAGAGCAGGGCGGCGACGAGTCGGTCGGCTCTCATACCGCCATTGTCGCGGGGGACTTCGTCTTCGTCGCCGACTCCGGCGTGCCCGGCGTCCCCGGCTTCCCGGGGCGGCGCAGGACGGTGAAGGCGAGGGCCAGAGAGGCGAGCAGGAGGCCGGCGCCGACGGCGAAGGCCAGGTGGTAGCCGCCGGTCAGGGCCTCGGCGGCGGGCCGGCCGGCCGCGGCCAGCGACTCGGTGCGGGTGGCGGCGAGGGTGGAGAGGACCGCGATGCCGAGGGCCATGCCGATCTGCTGGGTGGTGTTGAAGAGACCGGAGGCGAGGCCCGCGTCCCGCTCCTCGGCGCCCGACATGGCGAGCGAGGTGAGGGCGGGGAGCGCCAGGCCGAAGCCGGCGGCGAGCAGCATGACGGGGAGCAGGTCGGTGACGTAGGAGGCGTGGACGGGGACGCGGGCCAGCAGGCCGAGGACGCCGACGAGCAGGACGAGGCCGGTGAGCAGGACGTTCCGTTCGCCGAAGCGGGCGATGAGGCGGGCCGAGACGCCGAGGGAGACGGCGCCGATGACGGCCGCGGCGGGCAGCATCGCGAGACCGGTCTCGGCGGCCCCGTACCCGAGGACCTTCTGGAGGTAGAGCGCGACGAGGATCTGGAAGGAGAAGAGGGCGGCGACCATCAGCATCTGGACGGCGTTGGCGCCGGAGACGCTGCGGGAGCGGAGGATCCGAAGCGGCATGAGCGGGTTCGCGGTCCTCGCCTGGCGGACGAGGAAGCCGGCGAGGAGGGCGAGCGCCAGGGCTCCGAGGCCGAGGGTGTGCGCCGAACCGGCTCCGTGCTCCTCGATCTTGACGACGGCGTAGATACCGGTCATGAGGCCGGTCGTGACGAGCACCGCGCCGAGGACGTCGGCACCCGCCCTGAGTCCGAGGCCCTGGTCGGAGGGGAGGGCGCGGAGGGCCACGAAGAGGGTGGCGAGGCCGATGGGCAGGTTGATGAAGAAGATCCAGTTCCAGGTGAGGGCGTCGGTGAGGATGCCGCCGAGGACCTGGCCGAGGGAGGCGCCGGCGGCGCCGGTGAAGCTGAACACGGCGATGGCGCGGGCCCGTTCGCGCGGCACGGTGAAGAGCGTGACGAGGATGCCGAGGCCGACGGCGGAGGACATCGCGCTGCCGACGCCCTGGAGGAAGCGGGCGGCGATGAGGAGGCCGGGGGAGGCGGCTGCCCCGGCGAGGAGCGAGGCGGCGGTGAAGATCCCGGTGCCCGCGAGGAACATCCGCTTGCGGCCGATCAGGTCGCCGAGGCGGCCGGCGAGGAGGAGGAGCGAGCCGAAGGCGATCAGATAGGCGTTGACCACCCAGCTGAGGCCGGCCGGGGTGAAGCCGAGGTCGCTCTGGATGGCGGGCATCGCGACGGTGACGATGCTGCCGTCGAGGATCGTCATGAGCATGCCGGTGGCGAGGACGCCGAGGGCGAGCTGTCGGGAGCGGGAGTGGGGGAGGCGGGGGAGGTGCGCGGGGCTGTGGGCACGGGGATCACTCCTGTTCGGTGGAGCCGACAGGAGTGACGCTAGCAGAAGGTTTTGTTGCAGACTATTTTTTACGGAACGAGTTTGGGGGGTGACGTGTTCGCTGTGCGTCCGCCGCGCGTGCGCCGTGCGCCTGTCGCGCGTCCGCCTCAGCCGCGCTGACGAGCCCGCCGGGCCGGCCTCGGGCTCTCGGCCGGAGTCTCCAGATGGCCGGTGGTCAGCAGGTTCAGGGCCTTCAGCAGGGCGGCGCGCGCATCGTCGGGGAGGGAGGCGAGAGCGCTCTCGTGGACCCCGTCGACGATCTTCTGACTCTCCTGGGCGAGCTCGGCTCCCGCCTCGGTCACGGCGATGATCCGCGCACGCCGGTCGGTGCTCGACGGCCGGCGCTCCGCGAGCCCCGCCTTCTCCAGGGCGTCGACCGTGACGACCATGGTCGTCTTGTCCATGTCCCCGATCTCCGCGAGCTGGGCCTGGGTGCGCTCCTCCTCCAGGGCGTGGACGAGGACGCAGTGCATCCGGGGGGTGAGCCCGATCGCGTCGAGCGCGGCGGTCATCCGGGTCCGCAAGACGTGACTGGTGTGATCGAGCAGGTAGGAGAGGTCGGGCTCGGTGCGGGTGGGCGCCATGGCGGTCATGCCTGCCAGGGTAACGAGGATCGATCCGTGACGGATTGTCGCGAAGCGGACGAGTGGGCCGCGGCGGGCCCGGCCAGGATGGATCCATGGTGACCCCGCTGCTCTTCCTGGACGTCGACGGCCCGCTCATCCCCTTCGGGGCGGTCGGGGGGCGGTACCCGGCGTACGCACCGTCACCGCCCCCGTCGGTGAGCCCGCTCCTCGCGCGGCTCGACCCCGCGCAGGGACCGCGGCTCGCGGCGCTCCCGTACGCGCTCGTCTGGGCGACGACCTGGGAGGACGAGGCGAACGCCTGGGTCGCGCCCCGCCTCGGGCTTCCACCGCTGCCCCTGGTCCGGTGGCCCGAGGGCGGGCCCGAGCCCGCGCCCGGGGTGCACTGGAAGGCGCCGGGGCTCGTGGCCTGGGCCGACGGGCGGCCGTTCGCCTGGGTCGACGACGAGATCGGCGCGGCCGACCGCGACTGGGTGGCCGCCCACCATCCCGGCCGCGCACTGCTCCACCGGGTGGATCCCCGGCGGGGGCTCAGGGCGCCGGACTTCGCGGCGCTCGCCGCCTGGGTGGGGTGAACAGCGACCCTCGTATCACCCCACACCGAACGGTGTGGGGTGATACGAGGGTCGCCCCGCCGACCTCTCGTGTCATCTGCCGGTACGGCGGGCGGGTCGGCGCCACGGAGGTCCTCGGCGTCGGCATCTCCGTCGAGAGGATCGCCGCGGCGCGGGAGTTCGAGGAAGGCGAACCGCTGGGCGGGATGCGCTACGAGACTGGGTGCCGCTGGAGGTGTCGGAGGCGCGCGACGTCTCCGTCCCGGCGGCGGGCGTGCCGGTCCGCCCGAGGCCGACAGGGTGTCGTGGACGTCAGGAGGAGCGGGGCTGGGTGAAGCGCAGCATGTTGCCCGCCGGGTCCCGGAAGGCGCAGTCGCGGACGCCGTACGGCTGGTCCACCGGTTCCTGGAGGACCTCGCCGCCGGCCGCCCGGACGTGCTCGAAGGTGGCGTCGACGTCCTCGGTGGAGAAGATCACGCCACGCAGCATGCCCTTGGCGAGCAACTCGGCCACGGCCTGCCGGTCGGCGGGGGAGGCGTTGGGGTCGGCGAGCGGCGGTTCGAGGACGATCTCCACGTCCGGCTGTGCGGGGGACCCGACGGTCACCCAGCGCATCCCCTCGAAACCGACGTCGTTCCGCACCTCGAGACCGAGGGCGTCGCGGTAGAAGGCGAGGGCCTTGTCGTGGTCGTCGACTGCGATGAAGCACTGCGAGAGCTTGACGTTCATGCCTTCGAAGCTACGGCGGACCACAGGTTTCCGCTTCTCCGGAACTGATCGATGCGCGGGCTCATGATCTCCGGACCGGCCGGGTACGGACCTTCGCGACGCATGCCGGGATCGCGGCCCCGTCCTCGTGGCGCCGCGCCCGGTAGGCGGACGGCGTCTCACCGACGAGTTCGGTGAAACGGGAGCTGAAGGAGCCGAGCGAGGTGCACCCGACGGCGAAGCAGACGTCCGTGACGCTCATGTCGCCCCGCCGCAGCAGGGCCTTGGCCCGCTCGACGCGCCGGGTCATGAGGTAGCTGTACGGGGTCTCGCCGTAGGCGGCGCGGAAGCTGCGGGCGAAGTGCCCGGTCGACATCAGGGCGACGGAGGCGAGTGCGGGGACGTCGAGCGGCAGCGCGTAGTCGCGATCCATCACGTCCCGCGCCCGGCGCAGCCGAACCAGGTCCTCCAGTGCCACGCCCACCAGCATGGCACGGCGGCCCGCCGCCGGGTCAGGCCTGCCGGTTCGCGGGCGCCGACACGTGGGCGAGCAGGCGGTCCAGTGGGCGGGGTACCTCGGCGAGGTCGAGGGCGTCGATCAGCGAACGGGCGTACTGGCTCTTGCGGCCGCTGATGGTGCCCATGAAGCGCCGCAGCTGCCGCTCGACGTCCCGCTCCCGCTGGGCGGGCTGCTTCTGGAAGATGCGGAAGGCCCGCAGGTCGCCCTGGGCGTCGACGACCCGCTGCACCGACTCGGCGCCCAGGGCGCGGATCAGCTCCTCCTCCAGGTCTGCGTCGCACACGTAGAAGCCGAGCGGCTCCATGCCGGCGCGGCCGAGCCCGTGGCCGAGTCCTTCGCGTTCGAGCGCGCGCGAGAAGTGGCCCTCCTCGCCGGCGTCGCACAGGCCCGCCAGCGTCACGCCGAGCCCCTGGGGCCCGAGCAGGTGCACGAACCTGCCGATGTTGGTCGCCCCGCCGAGCGGAACGACGGCGATGCCCTCCGCGTCGAGGGAGCGGCCGTGGCGGGCGGCGAGCGCGTCGAGCGCGACGTGGTCGCTGACCCCCTCCACGAGCACGGCGGTACGCAGCTCGGTGCCGGCCGCGAGTTCGCGCGCGACGTCGGCGGCCGCCGAAGCCGCCGCGCCGTCGGCCGCCCATTCCCTGACCGCCGCCCGGAAGCGCCCCGCCGTCGTGTCCATGCGGCCCAGTCTCGCAGCAGCGGCGGCGGAGATCACGGGGATTACGGGGGCCGCCGGGGCTGCACGGGCCACCCTGTGGCTGCGGGTGACGACGGGCTCCTGGGGCCCGCCGAGGATGACGGGGCCGCAGGGGAGTGGGGGGAACTCGCGAGGGCGACTCCTGCAAGCGGCTGCTTGCAATAGTTAGCAAAGGCTGGCATGGTCGGGGCATGGCATCGCTCAACGTCGGCAATCTCGGTGAGTACCTCCGCGAACAGCGGCGGACCGCCCAGCTTTCCCTGCGGCAGCTCGCCGACGCCGCCGGCGTGTCGAACCCGTACCTGAGTCAGATCGAGCGGGGGCTGCGGAAGCCCAGCGCCGAAGTGCTGCAGCAGGTCGCGAAGGCACTGCGGATCTCCGCGGAGACGCTCTACGTACGGGCCGGGATCCTCGACGAGAAGGAGCGGGACGAGCTGGAGACGCGCGCCGTCATCCTCGCCGACCCCTCGATCAACGAGCGGCAGAAGCAGGTGCTGCTCCAGATCTACGACTCGTTCCGCAAGGAGAACGCCGCCGAGGCCGCCGAAGCGGCCGAAGCGGCCGCCCGGGCCGCGACAGAGACCCCCGCGGGCACCCGCGCCGAGGCCGCCGAGCGGCCCGCCGACGCGACGCCCGATGCCTGACCGCCCCTGAGCCAGCGCTCGCTCGCACGTCACATCCGGGAGGACCACCAGCATGGCCATCATCGACGAACTGCGTACCCCTCTCTACTTCGCCGCCGGCACCGCGGACCTCGCCGTGCAGCAGGCGAAGAAGGTTCCCGGCCTGATCGAGCAGATCGCCGCCGAGGCGCCCGCCCGCATCGACGCCGTGCGGAACACCGACCCCAAGGCCGTGCAGGAGAAGGTGACCGCGCAGGCCAAGGAGGCCCAGGCCACCGTGCAGTCGAAGCTCGCCGATGTCGTCGGCGGTCTCGACACGGACTTCAAGAAGCTCGGCGAGACCGCCCAGGACCTCGCCCTGCGCGGTGTCGGCGTCGCCGCCGAGTACGCCGTGAAGGCCCGCGAGAAGTACGAGGAGGTCGCCGCCCACGGCGAGGAGGCCGTCAAGGCCTGGCGTGGGGAGGTCGCCGAGGAGATCGTCGAGATCGCCGTCGTCGTCGAGCCGGAGGAGACCAAGGCCGAGGAGCCGGTGACGGCCCCCGCCGAGCCCGCCGCGTCCGAGCCCGCCGAGGCCAAGAAGACGCCCGCCCGCAAGACCACCGCCCGCAAGGCTCCCGCCAAGAAGGCGGCCGTCACCGCCGAGAAGGAGTAGGACCGGGCACCAATGCGGGTACCCGGTGCGTTGAACCGGGTACCTTGACCGCGAGGCGCTCTTCCCCTCTTCCCTAGGCGGTGCTCAGCATGTTGCGCGCGGGATTCGACTCCCTCCTCACCCTGGTGATGTTCCTGATCTTCACCGGCTTCGCCGTCGCCGCGCTCGTCTTCGCCGCCATGGCGCGCGAGGACGCCTACCGCGCCGCCGAGAAGCAGACGAAGAAGTTCTGGCTGATCGTCCTGGGCATCAACCTCGCCCTGAACCTGCTCTACCCGATGCTGTTCCTGCAGATCGCGGGCGTGATCGCCGCCATCGTCTTCATGGTCGACGTCCGCCCCGCGCTCCGGCAGGTGTCGGGAGGCGGCGGTGGCCGACGGGGCGGCGGCTCCAGCAGCGACGGTCCGTACGGCCCGTACAACGGCGGCCGCTAGCCGCGCGGTCTCTTCCGGCCCGGCCGCAGGAGCCGGCCGTGAGGGCGGCCTCCGCGCGCCGGCCGTGAGACGTGACATCAGGGCCCGGGGTCATCCCCGGGTCCTGTCCCTTTCCAGGGCCAGGACCGCGACGTCGTCCGTCAGCTCGCCGCCGTTCAGGGACCGGACCTCCGTCACCGCGGCCTCCAGGAGCTCGTCGCCCCGCAGGCCCGAGGTCAGCTGCCGGTTGATCATGTCGACCATCCCGTCCTGGCCGAGCCGCGGCGAGCCGGGTCCGGCCGAGCGGCCCTCGATCAGTCCGTCCGTGTACATGAGCAGGCTCCACGCCCCGCCGAGCTCGACCTGCCGGCGCGGCCAGCGGGCGCGCGGCAGCAGTCCGAGGGCCGGGCCGCCGTCCTCGTACGGCAGCAGCCGGGCCGCCCGCCCCTGCCGGGCGATCAGCGGAGACGGGTGCCCCGCCAGGCACAGGCCCGCGCGGCGACCGTCGGGCGCGATGTCGACGGTGCAGAGGGTCGCGAAGATCTCCTCGCTCTCCCGCTCGTGCTCCAGGACCTGCTGCATCGTCGAGAGCAGTTCGTCCCCGCACAGCCCCGCGAAGGTCAGGGCGCGCCAGGCGATCCGCAGTTCGACGCCGAGCGCGGCCTCGTCGGGGCCGTGGCCGCAGACGTCGCCGATCATGGCGTGGACGGTGCCGTCGGGCGTACGGACCACGTCGTAGAAGTCGCCGCCGAGCAGGGCGCGCGAGCGGCCGGGCCGGTAGTGGGCCGCGAAGCGGAGTTCGGAGCCCTCCAGGAGCGGCGTGGGGAGCAGCCCGCGCTCCAGGCGGGCGTTCTCCTGCGCGCGGAGCCGCGACTCGGCGAGCTTCACCTGGACGGCGTCGGCGCGCTTGCGCTCGACGGCGTACCGGATGGCCCGGCTGAGCAGCCGCCCGTCGAGTTCCTCGCGGAAGAGGTGGTCCTGGGCTCCGACGCGTACCGCCTCGGCGGCCAGCTCGGCGTCGGCGGAGGCCGCGAGCGCGAGGACGGCGTGGCGCGGGGCGAGCCGCAGGATGTGCCGCAGGGGGGCGAGCGGGTCGTCGCCGGCGGCGGCCCGGGGGCCGGGCAGGGACAGGTCGACGAGGATGCAGTGGACGTCGTCGGTGAGGAGCCGCTCGGCCTCGGTGAGGTTGCGGGCGGTCCGGATGCGGACCCGGGTGCCGGCGGCGTCGGCCGCGTCCAGCAGTTCGGGTACGGCAAGGGCACCCGCCGGGTCGTCCTCGACGACCAGGAGAGTGAGATCGGTGCGATCGCTGCCTGTGACTGTGCCTGTCATAGCGGTGGCGTCCATGGCGGTGGCGTCCGTAGTGGCGACGTCGCCGGGTCCCGCAACGGCAGAGACGTTTCTCTGACGCGGTACGGATACGGGCATCGGTCCGGGTTTCCTTCCCTCCCCCCGAGGGTGCGCAGGGCGCCGGGTGGCGTCCCGCCCGTCCCGGACCATAGCGGTAGGGCGGTGCGCAGCGGAATGGTGATCAGCGGGTCGGCGTCCGCGTCTCGATTGGCATATGCCGCGGAAGGGGAGGTACTTGCCCCTGTGCGGGCGACGGGGCGGCCCCGAGGCAATGAGAAAGGTCACGCCGGGGGTGGCGCCCGTGGTTCCCCCGCCGCGCGTGGACTCCGTCACGTCGGGGGAGAGGGGGAGTGCGAGAGGGAGCGGCGCGCGAGGTGATGTCCGCCGTCACACCGGCGGGCGGCGCCCCGTCACGCCGGGCGGACGACGCCCAGGATCTCCATCGAGCCGGCCCCCGTGAGCGTCACGTTCCGTCCGGGGCGCGGCGCGTGCACGATCGTGCCGTTGCCGACGTACATCCCGATGTGGCTCGCGTCCTTGAAGTAGACGATCAGGTCGCCGGGCCGCATGTCCTTGATGTCCACGCGCGGAAGCAGGCGCCACTGCTCCTGCGAGGTGCGCGGTATCGGACGGCCCGCCGTGCCCCAGGCGAGCTGGGTCAGTCCGGAGCAGTCGTACGAGTCCGGGCCCTCGGCGCCCCACACGTACGGCTTGCCGATCTGCGCGGTCGCGAACTCGATCGCCTTCTTCGCCGCCGGCGTCGTGTCGCCCTTGAGGCCGGCGAGGACACCGGTGCCGAGCCAGGTCGTCTGGGCCCTGGACAGCGCCAGCTCCTCCAGGCGCCGCAGCCGCTCCCGCTCCTCGGCGGCGAGTTCGGACTCCAGCTTCTTCGCGGCGGCGATCTTGCCGTCGATCTCCTTCTTCGCCTGGGCCTGCCGTACGCGGTTGGCCTCCAGCTTGGTCCAGTTCACGCCCGCGTCCGTGGCGTAGACGTCCAACTGGGCCTGGGTGCGCGTCATTTCACCGAGCAGGTCCGTGGTGGCCTTCGCCCCGGCCTTGAGGCGCCCCGCGTTGTCGAGGAAGAGCTGGGGGTCGTTCGTGAGGACGAGCTGCGCGCCGTCGGGGAGCCCGCCGTTGCGGTACTGGGCGCGGGCGGTGGCGCCGGCCTTGGCCTTGAGGGCCTCGATCTTCTCGCGGCCCTCCACGATCATCACGGCGACCCGGACGATCTCGGCGGACTGCTCCTTCGACTTCTCCTCCGCGAGGTTGTACGCGTCGGTGGCGACGGCGGCCTGCCGGTACAGGGCGTCTATCTCCTGGCGCACCTCCTCCAGGGTCTTCTTCGGAGGCGGCGGCGGGAGCGGCGCGGCGGCCGCCTGCAGGGTCAGCGCGGGCGAGGCCAGCACGGTCAAGGCGCAGATCATCGTGATCGCGGCGGTGGCGTGGCGGCGTCGGTTCACGAGCTCCCCCTCGAGTGACCAAATCTGATTTACCGTCAGTAACTTAGCGGTGACCTTGGCGATAGTGCCATGCGAAACCGTAAAGCGACAGGGGAAACGGGGGCCTGTCGGGCCTGCTCCCCCCACCAGTGACGAGGGATACGCGTGTGGCGTTCCCGACGTACCGGAAATTCAGCGGCAGTTGAGAAAAGAGAGGTCTCGTTCACTCAGCCCCGCGGCGCCAGTGCCCCCCACCGCACCGTCACCTCGCCCTGGCGCCACCGCCGGGGCCCGTCCGTCAGCGGCCAGTCCACCGCCAGGTCGCGGACCGAGCGGATCCACCGCTGCCGTGCGCCGAGCGAGGCGTACGGGGCCGCCGCCGCCCACGCCCGGTCGAAGTCCCGGAGGAACGCGTGCACCGGTTCACCCGGCACGTTGCGGTGGATGAGCGCCTTCGGCAGCCGCTCCGCCAGGTCCGACGGCCGGTCGAGCGAGCCGAGCCGGGTCGCGAAGGTCACCGTCCGCGGCCCGCTCCCGTCGAGCGCGACCCAGACGTGCCGGCGCCCGATCTCGTCGCAGGTGCCCTCCACCAGCAGTCCGCCCGGGGCGAGGCGTCCGCACAGCCGCTCCCAGACGGCCGCGACCTGCTCCTCGTCGTACTGGCGCAGCACGTTCGCCGCCCGGATCAGGGCGACCCGGCCGGGCACGGGCACCTCGAAGCCACCGTGCAGGAAGGAGAGCCCCTCGTGCTCGTACGGCTTCGCGGCCTCGACGCGGGCGGGCTCGATCTCGATGCCGTACAGGCGGGTGCGGGGTTCGGCGGTGCGCAGCCGGGCGAGGAGTTCGACGGCGGTCCAGGGGGCGGCCCCGTATCCGAGGTCCACGGCGAGCGGCGGCTCGGGCGAGCCGCGCAGGGCGGGCCCGTGGACGGCGGCGATCCAGCGGTCCATGCGGCGCAGACGGTTGGGGTTGGTGGTCCCGCGGGTCGGGGTGCCGACGGGGCGGGTGGTGCGCGGGGCCATGCCGAAAGGTTACGGGGTGGGGGAGAAGGGTGATGCGCCCCGGTAATGAATTGGCAAAGCGGCGTGCGCGATGGAAATGAAAGGTTCCGTTCCGGTGTTGTCCCGGCCGGAGGGCGCACCACGTCCTCCCGCCGCCATGCCCATGGCGCCGAGTTCGGCCCGATCTGATCAGCCCGACGTGCTCAGCCCCGAGTGCTCAGCCCCGACGTGTCGGACCCGATGCGTTCGTCCCCGAGCGGAAGGACCGCCGACGTGAGCCAGTACGTGTCCCGGTTCGCCGGCACCCGGCACCGGCATCCGGCGCCGGCCCGGCTCCGGCTCCCCGGCCGGAACCGCACCCCGCGCCGCGTGGCCATGCTCAGCGTCCACACCTCCCCGCTGCACCAGCCCGGCACGGGCGACGCGGGCGGCATGAACGTCTACATCGTGGAGCTGGCGAAACGACTCGCCGCCATCGACATCGAGGTCGAGATCTTCACCCGGGCCACCACCGGTGGTCTCCCCCCGGTCGTCGAGCTCACTCCCGGCGTCCTCGTCCGGCACGTCGACGCCGGTCCGTACGAGGGCCTGGCCAAGGAGGAGCTGCCGGCCCAGCTCTGCGCCTTCACGCACGGCGTGATGCAGGCCTGGGCGGGTCACCGGCCCGGTCACTACGACCTGGTCCACTCCCACTACTGGCTCTCCGGCCACGTCGGCTGGCTGGCCGCCCAGCGCTGGGGCGTCCCGCTCGTCCACGCCATGCACACCATGGCGAAGGTCAAGAACGCGGCGCTCGCCGAGGGCGACACCCCCGAGCCCGCCGCCCGGGTGATCGGCGAGACGCAGATCGTCGACGCCGCCGACCGGCTGATCGCGAACACCGCCGAGGAGGCCGACGAGCTCGCCCGCTTCTACGACGCGGACCCCGGCAAGATCGCGGTCGTCCACCCGGGGGTCAACCTCGACCACTTCCGCCCGGCCGACGGCCGCGCCGCCGCCCGGGCACGGCTCGGGCTGCCGCAGGAGGCCTTCATCCCGGTCTTCGCCGGCCGCATCCAGCCGCTGAAGGCCCCGGACATCCTGCTGCGCGCCGCCGCCGAGCTGGTCGACCGGGACCCCTCGCTGCGCTCGCGCATGATCGTTCCCGTGGTCGGCGGCCCGAGCGGCAGCGGCCTGGCGAAGCCGGAGGGGCTGCAGAAGCTGGCCGCCCGGCTGGGCATCGCGGACATCGTGCGCTTCCACCCGCCGGTGGGCCAGGACCGGCTCGCCGACTGGTTCCGCGCGGCGAGCGTCCTCGTCATGCCCTCGTACAGCGAGTCCTTCGGTCTGGTCGCGATCGAGGCGCAGGCGGCCGGCACCCCGGTCGTCGCGGCGGCGGTGGGCGGTCTGCCCGTGGCCGTACGGGACGACGTGACCGGCTTCCTCGTCCAGGGGCACGACCCGGTGGACTACGCCCGTGCGCTCGGGCGCTTCGTGGCGGACCCGTCGCTCGTGGCGCGGATGGGCGCGGCGGCGGCCCTGCATGCCGGGTCGTTCGGCTGGGACACGGCCGCCTCGGGCACGGCGGATGTGTACACGGCCGCCGTGCACGACCACCGGCTGCGCGACAACCGCCGTCGCGTACGCTCCCACCATGGCTGATCTCGAGGACGTCCGGCGGACCGTCGAGGACACGTTCAAGGACGCGGAACTGGAGTGGGAGTCCCCCGAGCCGGGCTCCTACGTGGTCAAGCTCCCCGGCACGCGCAAACTCTTCACCACGCTCTCCCTGCGTGTCGGACGCCACTCGCTCTCCCTCAACGCGTTCGTCATCCGCCACCCCGACGAGAACGAGGCGGGCGTCCACCGCTGGCTGCTCGAACGCAACCTCAGGCTGTACGGGGTGAGTTACGCGGTCGACGGCCTCGGTGACATCTACCTGGCCGGCAAGCTGCCGCTCGCCGCCGTGACGCCCGAGGAGCTCGACCGGCTCCTCGGCTCGGTCCTGGAGGCGGCGGACGGGGACTTCAACACGCTCCTGGAGCTGGGCTTCGCCTCGGCGATCCGGCGTGAGTACGAGTGGCGGGTCTCGCGCGGTGAGTCGACCCGGAACCTCGACGCGTTCAAGAACCTGACCCAGAAGTCGTCGGAGAAGCCTGCCGGCTGACCCCTCTCCCGCAAGGGCCTTCTGCTGCCATGCTCTCGCCCACGGCAGATCTGAACACCATTCATATAAGTGAAGAGGTCGGGTTCGTGGCGGCGCTCGTCGCGGCCAGGCCCGCCCGGTACTGCCCCGGGGTCGTGCCGAACTCCCGGCGGAAGGCGTGCGACAAGGCGTACGGCGTGCTGTAGCCGACGCGCCGGGCGACGGACGCCAACGGATCCGGGGTGTCCCGGAGCAGGGCGGCGGCCCGGGTGAGCCGCCACCAGGTGAGGTACGCCATCGGGGGCCGGCCGACGAGGGCGGTGAAGCGGCGGGCCAGGGTGGGCCGGGAGACCCCGGCCTCGGCCGCCAGTGACACGTTGGTCCAGGGGGCGGCCGGGTCGGAGTGCAGGGCCCGGAGGGCGGCGGCGGTCACCGGATCGCCGAGGGCGGCCGGCCAGGTTCCGGCCGTGCCGCCCCGGCCTCCCGGGGCGGCGTTCTCGGCCGTCCAGGAACGGATCATGTAGACGAGAAGCAGGTCGAGCAGGCTCGGCAGGGCGACCTCCGACCCGGGAAGCCGCTCCCCCACCTCGTGCCCGAGCAGGGCGATGGCGGCGCGGAGCCCGGGATCGGTGGCGGCGGTACGGACCCCGTCGGCGCGGTCCTCCCGGTCCTCCCGACGCTCCCGCCCCTCCCGGTGGGGCAGATGGACGAGCGGCGGGAGCTCCGCGAGGAGCGGGTGGACGTGGCTGCGGTCGAGCCGGTACTTGCCGCACAGCATCTCGACGGCGCCGTCCCCGGGGACGGCGCCCCCCTCGGGGACGACGGGCGCGGGTGGCCGCGGCCCGGACGCGTCCAGCCACCGCTCGAAGGGCACGGCGCGGGCGAGCCCCGCCGCGTCGGCAGGCCCGTCGGCGATCACGTGCCCGGTCCCGTGCGGCAGCAGGACGGCGTCGCCCGGGCCGAGTTCGACCGGATCGCCGCCGTCGGGCAGCAGCCAGCAGCGCCCCTCCAGGACGACGTGGAAGCCCGCGCCGTCGTACGGCGCGAGGCGGGTGCACCAGCTCCCGGTGACCCGCACCCGCTGGGAGGAGGGCCGTCCGATCCGTACGGCCGAGATCGCGTCGCTCACCACGTCCATCGCGCCAGCGTAGCCGCGGCACGGCCGCCGTACGGCCGCTCGGTGAGACGTACGCGTATCCGGCGGAGTCGTACGGGCATTGAGACGCTCATGTGCGCTCCCTAACGTCGACGGCATGACAGCGGACAGCGCACAGCGCATCGTGATGGGGGACGTCGAGGTCATCCGGGTCGTCGAGTGGCAGGGGCCGTTCGCGGCCGCGGGCGAGCTCGTCCCCTCGGCCGGCGAGGAGACCTGGAAGGACAACGAGGACTGGCTGGCACCGGACCACTGGGATCCGGAGAGCGACCGGGCGGTCATGGCGCTGCAGACGTGGGTGCTGCGCAGCGGGGGACGGACGGTCCTGGTCGACACCGGGGTGGGCAACGGACGCGAGCGGCCCGGCGCGCCGCAGTTCCACCACTGGCAGGGGGACTTCCTCGGCCACCTGGAACGGGCCGGGGTCCGCCCCGAGGACGTGGACGTCGTCGTCAACACCCACCTCCACGCCGACCACGTCGGCTGGAACACCCGGGCCGCCGACGACGGCGACGGCACCGGCGGTGGGGAGTGGGTGCCCGCCTTCCCGCGCGCCGAGTACCTCGTACCGGCGGCGGACGACGCCCACTTCGGGCCGGACAACTCCTACGGCGGCGGCCGCGACCTCGCCGACCGGTTCGTCTACGAGGACAGCGTCGCGCCCCTCCACCGCGCGGGGCGGATCGTGCTCTGGGACGGCGAACACCGCATCGACGAGCACCTCACCCTGGAGTCCGCGCCGGGCCACACGCCCGGCTCGGCCGTGCTGCGGCTCTCGTCGGCGGGGGAGCGGGCGGTCTTCGTCGGGGATCTGCTCCACAGTCCCGTGCAGATCCTCGACCCCGCGCACAACAGCTGCTTCTGCCTGGACGCGAGGGCGGCGTCGGTGAGCCGCCGCCGGATCCTCGGCCGGGCCGCCGACGAGCGGGAGCTGGTCGTGCCCGCGCACTTCGGCGGGTCGGGTGTCGCCGAAGTGCGCAGGGAGGGGGAGGGGTTCGGACTCGCGGGGAGGGGGCTCGGGGTCAGGCGGTGACGGGGGACTTCCCGGCGGAGCCGAGGCCGTCGGCACCGTCACCGTTCCCGATGCCGACGACCCCGTCGCCGGTCCCGACACCGACGGCCCCCTCGGCGTTGCCGACACCGACGACGCCCTCGGCGACGACCCCGCCGCCGACCTCGACGCCGTCACCGCCCAGGTCACTGCCGAGGTCGCTGTCGCCGCGGCTGTCGCCGTCGTCGTCGAGGGCCTTGCGGAGCCGCACGGTGTAGCCGACGGCGGCGAGGACGCCGATGGCGAAGGTCGCCGCCCAGAGGACGTTCGGGCCGGGGCCGCCGACGATGGCGCCGGCGCCGATCGGGGCGACGAAGCCGGCGACGGCCCAGGACATGCCCATCACGCCCTGGTAGCGGCCGCGGGCGTGCTCGGGGGCGAGACGGGCGGTGGCCGCGGCGTTCGTCGGGACGTGGATCATCTCGCCGACGGTCCAGACGACGACGGTCGCGGCGAAGGCCACCACGGAGGAGCCCGCGAGGGCGGTGGCGCCGGTCCCGAGGGCGAAGAGGAGGGAGGAGAGCGTCAGCAGGAGGACCGGGGAGCGCTTGTCGGTCAGCTTGTTGACGAGCAGCTGGAAGCCGACGATCACGATGCCGTTGACGGCGATGACGACGCCGTAGGACGAGGGCGAGAGGCCCTTGTCCGCCATGGTGAGGGGGAGACCGATCCAGGGTGCGGTGAAGACGAGGCAGACGAAGAGGTTGAGGAGGACGAGGGTGCGGAAGGGCGCGTCGCGCAGCACGGTCAGCATGCTGACCTCGGCCTCGACGACCGGCTTGCCGGCCGTGTCGGTACGGGCCTCGGGGCGGGTCTCGGGGAGGCGGAGGAAGACGATGAGGGCGCACAGGGTCGTGGCGACGGCGTCGACGACGAACAGCGTCCGGTAGCCGAGGAAGATCGCGGCACCACCGCCGATGGAGGCGATGGCGAAGCCGAGGTTCAGGGCCCAGTAGTTGAGGGCGTAGGCCCGGCGCACCTCGTGGGCGGGGACCATGTCGGCGATGGTGGCGTTGATGGACGGCCGGACGGCCTGCATCGCGACGCCCATGAGGAGGACGACCGTCGCGATGGCCCAGGCGCTGGTGACGACGGCGAGGGCGGCGGCGGACGCGGCGGCCGCCAGGTGCATGGTGACCATGGTGGGGCGGCGCCCCCAGCGGTCGGTGAGCGCGCCGCCGAGCGGGGAGCCCACGACGCCGCCGAGGCCGTGGAGGGCGACGACGAGTCCGGCGAACCACGCCGAGTGCCCGAGCTCCACCGTCAGATAGAGGGAGAGGAACGTCAGGACGAAAGCCCCGGTCCGATTGACCAGGGTCGACAGCCACAGCCACCAGAAGCCCGGGGGAAGACCGGAGACGGTCGCGCTGGCTGATCGTCTGAGCGAGTCGATGGACATGTGTGGCCGGCCCCCTGCTATCTGTAAGTCCCTCTTGCGGCACTCGTAACTTACGCATCTCATGTGCCGGACGCCAGCGGATTGACGACGCGCGTCAATCGTCAGAGGTCCATTAGGCTCGTACGCATGGCCGACGCACCGTACAAGCTGATCCTCCTCCGCCATGGCGAGAGCGAGTGGAACGAGAAGAATCTGTTCACCGGTTGGGTGGACGTGAACCTCACCGCGAAGGGTGAGAAGGAGGCGACGCGCGGCGGCGAGCTGCTCAAGGACGCCGGCCTGCTCCCCGACGTACTGCACACCTCCCTCCAGAAGCGCGCCATCCGCACCGCCCAGCTCGCGCTGGAGTCCGCGGACCGCCACTGGATCCCGGTGAACCGCTCGTGGCGCCTCAACGAGCGCCACTACGGCGCCCTCCAGGGCAAGGACAAGGCCCAGACGCTCGCCGAGTTCGGCGAGGAGCAGTTCATGCTGTGGCGCCGCTCGTACGACACCCCGCCGCCGCCGCTCTCGGACGACAGCGAGTTCTCGCAGGCGCACGACGCGCGCTACGCGACGATCCCGCCGGAGCTGCGCCCGGACACCGAGTGCCTGAAGGACGTCGTGGAGCGGATGCTCCCGTACTGGTACGACGCGATCGTCCCGGACCTCCTGTCGGGCCGCACGGTCCTGGTCGCGGCCCACGGCAACAGCCTCCGCGCGCTGGTGAAGCACCTCGACGGCGTCTCGGACGAGGCCATCGCGGGCCTCAACATCCCGACGGGCATCCCGCTGGCGTACGAGCTGGACGAGAACTTCAAGCCCCTCAACCCGGGCGGCACCTACCTCGACCCGGAGGCCGCGGCGGCGGCGATCGAGGCGGTCAAGAACCAGGGCAAGAAGTAGCCCGACACGCTGACGCATCGACAGGGCCCCCTCCCCGCGGACACCGTGCGGAGGGGGCCCTGTCCGTCGGCTTCGGCGGCCGGCTCCGGAGCGCCGGATTCGGAGCGCCGGCCCCGTAGCCCCCGCTCAGAAGGCCTCGCACGCCTTCTCGCGGAACTCGTCCGTCGTGACCGTCCTGATCTCGTCCCCCCGCTCGTACCGCACCCGCCCCGGTACGAGTGCCTCCAGGTCCGCCGTCGTGAAGGAGACGCGCGCCGCGGCCCAGGAGCTGTCCTCGGTCCAGCCGTACAGCGCGTACCGCTGCCCCGGGACCAGTCGACCCGGGGTCTCCTCCGCTGTCCAGCCGTCGGCGGGCGCGGTCAGCGACCAGCTCGTGAAGCCGGTGACCGGGGCGTCGTGGCGCCAGTACCCCTCGTTCTCCGGGGTTCCGGAGGTGTCACCGCCGTCGGGGTGGAGCGTCGCCCCGTCGACGTGGTCGTGGCACATCACGATCACCCCGACCGGCGAGCCGTCCGCCGCCACCGTCACGCCGGCCAGGCCCGCGAGCGGCACGGTGCAGCCCGAGAGCACGGTCGCGGCCACGGCCGCGAAGGCGGTGAGCAGCAAGGGGCGTGGGAAGCGGCGCGAGGCGGACATGGGCCCATTCTGGCGTGCGCACGTAAATTCGCGGGCCGAACGCGTACGTTCTCGCTAGCCTCCGCGCCATGAGTACGTCGCTCCGCCTGGAGAAGGTCACCCCCGACACGATCGACGCCGCCCTCGGCCTGCGCGTCCATCCGCATCAGGAGCAGAACGTCGCCCCCGTCGCGCGCTCCCTCGCCGAGGCCTACGCCTTCGGGGAGGCCGCCTGGCCGCGACTGATCTTCGACGGCGACGAGCTCGTCGGCTTCCTGATGGCCTTCCTCGACCTCCCGTGGGACGCGAAGAAGGACCCCACCGACCGGCGCAGCGGTCTCTGGCGTCTCAACATCGCCGCCGAGGGGCAGGGCAAGGGGTACGGCCGCTTCGCCGTCGAAGCCGTCCGCGACGAGCTGCGCCGGCGCGGCGCCCCGCGGCTGTACGTCACCTGGGAACCCGGCGACAACGGCCCCGGCGCCTTCTACGACCGGCTCGGTTTCCGTACGACGGGGGAGACCAGCGGCGACCAGATCGTCGGCGTGCTGGACGTCTAGCCGGACGCAGTGGAAGAGGGGGTGGGGTGCGGACGCCGCACCCCACCCCCTCCGCGCATCCGATCAGCCCGAGCAGCCGCCGCACTGGCACGGGCCGCCCGACTGGCAGCCGCAGCCGCAGCCCGAGCCGCACCCGCAGGCGCCCAGGAGGGGCAGACGCACCGCGGTGCGCGGTGCCTCCGCCCCGGATTCGGTCACGGTCGTGTCGGGGGATTCGGCCATGGGGGTCCCTCCCTTTCGAGGCGCACATCGCCTCCCCCCATTGCATGCCCACCCGGACCGGCGCATCAACGGCGCATCGGCGCCCGCCCGCTACGCGCCCTCGACCGGGGCGTCCGCCGCCTGGAGCTCGTCCGCGTGCTCACCCGTCACCAGGTACACCACACGCTTCGCCACCGACACCGCGTGGTCGGCGAACCGCTCGTAGTAGCGGCCGAGCAGCGTCACGTCGACCGCCGTCTCGATGCCGTGCTTCCAGCGGTCGTCGATCAGGTGCTGGAACAGCGTCCGGTGCAGCAGGTCCATCTCGTCGTCGTCCTGCTCCAGCTGGAGCGCCAGGTCGACGTCCTTCGTGATGATGACCTCCGCCGCCTTCGCCATCAGGCGCTGCGCCAGCTGCCCCATCTCCAGGATGGTCGCGTGCAGGTCCCGCGGCACCGCCGACTCCGGGAACCGCAGCCGCGCCAGCTTCGCCACGTGCTGCGCCAGGTCGCCGGAGCGCTCCAGGTCGGCGCTCATCCGCAGCGAGGTGACCACTATCCGCAGATCCGTCGCCACCGGCTGCTGCCGCGCGAGCAGCGCGATGGCCCGGGCCTCCAGCTCGTGCTGGAGATCGTCGACCTTCTGGTCCGCAGCGATCACGCTCTCCGCGAGCTTGAGGTCCGCGTCGAGCATCGCCGTGGTGGCGCGCCCGACCGCCGACCCGACGAGTCGGGCCATCTCGACCAGGCTCTCGCCGATCGAGTCCAATTCCTCGTGGTACGCGTCCCGCATGGATGTCCCTCTCTACGCAATGCTCCGGGGTCCGGGTGGGGCTTCGGACCCCCACGCTCCCACGTTCGGCCCTCCACGCGTCCGGTTCCACCCCCTCACATGAACCGGCACCGTCCCCAAGGTGAACTCTGGGCGACGCACGCCACCGCGCCCCGCGGGGCAAGTGAACCGGCCCCGTCTTCACAGTGAACTCTGAGCGACGAGTGTTCGAGCAGCCACTCGTACGGCTGGGAGAGAGTCCTCGCACCCGCATAACCTGGGAGGCATGGACGTGAACGCGGCGGTCGCCGCATTGGCCGCGATCGCCGGCGTGTGCACCGGCGTGATCGCCATGCTGGCGTTCCGCTGGAGCGAGCGCGACCAGGCGAGACCCACCCGAACTTCCCTGCACACCGACGCCGTGCTCCCGCCCGGCGTCGACACCGTGCTGTCCGTGCTGCGCTCCTCCGCGGTCGTCCTCGACGAGAGCGACTCCGTGGTGAAGGCCAGCTCGGCAGCGTACGCGCTCGGCCTGGTCCGCGGCGGGAAACTGGCCGTCGAGCCCATGCTCAACATGGCCCGTGACACCCGCAGGGACGGAGAGATACGACAGGTCGAACTGGACCTGGCCGGGCGCGGCAGCGGACGCGGCGAGGCCCTCGCCGTCTCCGCCCGGGTCGCCCCGCTGGGCTCGCGCCTCGTACTGCTGCTGGTCGAGGACCTCACCGAGGCCCGTCGTATCGAGGCGGTACGGCGCGACTTCGTCGCCAACGTGAGCCATGAGCTCAAGACCCCGACGGGCGCGCTCTCCCTGCTCTCCGAGGCGGTCATGGACGCCTCGGACGACCCCGAGGCGGTCACCCGCTTCGCCGGCCGCATGCAGATAGAGGCGACCCGCCTGACCAACCTCGTCCAGGAGCTCATCGACCTCTCCCGCGTGCAGAACGACGACCCGCTGGAAGACTCCGAGCCCGTGTCCGTGGACGAACTCGTCGCCGAGGCGATCGACCGCTCCCGGCAGCCCGCCTCCACCAAGCAGATCACCATGGTGTCGGGGGGTGCGGCCGACCTCCACGTCTGGGGCAGCCGCGGTCAGCTCGCCGCCGCCCTGGGTAACCTCGTGGAGAACGCCGTCAACTACTCACCGGCCCGTACGAGGGTGGGCATCGCCGCCCGCCACATCGCGGCGCCGGGCGGGGACCTCATCGAGATAGCGGTGACCGACCAGGGCATCGGCATCTCCGAGAGGGACCGCGAGCGCATCTTCGAGCGCTTCTACCGCGTCGACCCGGCCCGCTCCCGTGCCACCGGCGGCACGGGACTCGGCCTGGCCATCGTCAAGCACGTGGCCGCCTCCCACGGCGGAGAGGTCACCGTCTGGAGCACCGAGGGTCAGGGCTCCACCTTCACCTTGCGGCTGCCCGAGGCGGGCGCCGTACGGGACCGCCGACCCGCCTCGTCCCCCACCCCTGATCTCATGACCGAACCGCTTCCTGCCCCGGAGGTCCTTCCGTGACCCGAGTGCTTGTCGTCGAGGATGAGGAATCCTTCAGCGACGCCCTGTCCTACATGCTTCGCAAGGAGGGCTTCGAAGTCGCAGTAGCGGCGACCGGGCCCGACGGCCTCGACGAGTTCGAGCGCAACGGGGCCGACCTCGTCCTCCTCGACCTGATGCTTCCGGGGCTCCCCGGTACCGAGGTCTGCCGCCAGCTGCGCGGCCGCTCGAACGTCCCCGTCATCATGGTGACGGCCAAGGACAGCGAGATCGACAAGGTCGTCGGGCTGGAGATAGGAGCCGACGACTACGTGACGAAGCCCTTCTCCTCGCGGGAGCTGGTCGCCCGCATCCGCGCGGTGCTGCGCCGCCGCGGCGAGCCGGAGGAGGTCACCCCCGCGGCCCTGGAGGCCGGCCCGGTCCGTATGGACGTCGACCGCCACGTGGTGACGGTCGCGGGCGGCAAGGTCGACCTGCCCCTGAAGGAGTTCGACCTCCTGGAGATGCTGCTGCGCAACGCGGGCCGTGTGCTGACCCGTATGCAGCTCATCGACCGGGTCTGGGGCGCGGACTACGTCGGCGACACCAAGACCCTCGACGTCCACGTCAAGCGCCTCCGAGCCAAGATCGAGCCGGACCCGGGCGCCCCGCGCTACCTGGTCACGGTCCGAGGCCTGGGCTACAAGTTCGAGCCGTAGACCGTAGACGGTAAAGACCGCAGACGGTAAAGACCGCACACGGTAGAGACCGCAGGCCGTGGGCCCGTGGGCCCGTGGGCAGTGGCTGTGGACCGTGATCCGTGGCCCGCGGAGCCCTGGCCGTGCGCGGTGACCGTGTGGACCCGAGTACGTGAGAGGGGCGCCCCCAGGCGGGGGCGCCCCTCTCACGCATGCCGTACGTACGGTCAGTGGCCGGCCGCGTGGCTCGCCTCGCCCGACGGCTCGCCGGTGGCCTCGCCGCCGTGCTCGCCCTCGGCCTCGCCGGACGGCGTCGCGGTGGCGCTCGGCTCGGTGGCGGGGGGCGCCGGGATGATCGTCGGGCCGAAGTCCTTGAAGTAGCTCGTCGCCGGGACCACGAAGGCGCTCAGGCTCACGTCGCCGGTGCGGCTGAGCTTGAAGACGACCTGCTGCGCGTCGCCGTCGCGGGCGGACGCGCTGCCGTTCTCGATGACGGCGGAGGCGTTGCCCTCGCCGCCGATGACGACGGAGCCGTTGGCCGGGACGACGACCGGACCGGAGCCCGTGGCCGGCTTCAGCGTCACGGTGCCGTTGCTGCCCGGCAGGGTGATGGACTGGATCGTCTGGGGCAGCCGGCCGTTGTTGAAGACGGTGGCCGAGACGACGGCCGGGCCCTTGGCGATGTCCAGGGGCTGGGTGATCACCAGAGCGTTCTGGATCTTGACGTCGTCCACGGTGACGGCGGCGTTGTCCGGCTTGATGCCGAGCGTCTGCGCGTCGTTGCCCGCACCACAGGCGGACAGCGCGGCGATGGAGAAAACGATGGCGGTGGCGGCGAGGGCGCCGCGTCGAAGGCTGCGGCTCACGGCGGCGGCATCTCCTAGGACGTTCGGACTGGCTACGGACAGGCTTCGGACCGCTTCGGGACCGAAGACCAACTAAGGGTGTGTCAGCGCGCTCAGGTTACCGAGCCGCACTCTCCGTCCCGCACCCGACCCGCCCCTTACCGGCCACGGGGTCTCCCGGGGTGGTTCCGGGGCGGTTCCGGAATGGCCGCCGGATGGCCGCGCCGACCGCCTGCCGCTGACATCGCTCACCGGCCGCCGTGGCCGGATCACGACCCATTGACCTGTTGTTCACATAACCGCCTTGATCAATTCGAGGGCCGCCCCGCATTCACCGGAGCCGTACCTCCGGAAAATCCCGGACCGGCGTCAGCTGATCAATTACGGAATCGCCCCGTGATGCATCCGTACGGGTGGACGATCCTCGAACGGAGTACGGTGGGAAGGCCACGCCGAACCCGACAAAACGGGACATCAGGCCTCCTTCGGGAGGGTGCGGGTAGGTGTAACGTGCGCGTTTCTCTCCGTCCGCGCAGCCGCTCCGACCTGCGAATACCGCCTTCCGGAAGCCCTCCGCAGCACGATCGTGTTGCTGTTGTCAAGCCCCGAGATATGCCCTGACCTGCGAAAACGCCATTCAGAAGAAGCCGTATCCGTGTTACCCTGGATAGCCACGGAAGGGGTACCTGTCACATGACGTTCAAGGTTGGCGACACCGTGGTCTATCCCCATCACGGGGCCGCGCTGATCGAGGCCATCGAAACTCGCCAGATCAAAGGCGTGGACAAGACCTACTTGGTGCTCAAGGTCGCGCAGGGCGACCTGACGGTTCGTGTGCCGGCGGACAATGCGGAGTTCGTCGGTGTTCGCGACGTAGTCGGTCAGGACGGGCTGGACCGGGTCTTCGAGGTGCTGCGCGCGCCGTACGCCGAAGAGCCGACGAACTGGTCCCGTCGCTACAAGGCAAATCTCGAGAAGCTCGCCTCCGGCGATGTCATCAAGGTCGCCGAAGTAGTCCGCGACCTGTGGCGGCGTGAGCGCGAGCGCGGTCTCTCCGCCGGTGAGAAGCGCATGCTCGCCAAGGCCCGGCAGATTCTGGTCAGCGAGCTGGCCCTCGCGGAGAACACGAACGAGGACAAGGCCGAGGCTCTCCTCGACGAGGTCCTCGCGTCCTGAAGCGTGCTCTGAGGACATCTGAGCGCGCTACCAAGTGAAGCGATGCCGCGGTGCCCGCTGGCGTGCTGTGATCCACACAGTGCGGCCGCCGGGCACTGCGGCATTTCACGATCGCGGCGCTCACGCGCCGTGATCGCGGCGTCTCACGAGCGCCGGTGCACGACCGCGACAGCACGCATGTTCCTGTACGCACTTTCGCGTACGCGTGTTCATGTACGTATGCTCTCGTTCCCCCTGTTACGTCCGAACCCCTGTGCGCGGGCGTCAACGCCTCGACCGTCGTCACGGAAAGGGCCCGGTCAAGGCGGAGCGTCCGGCACGGTGAGGCCATACCCATGTCGGCCGCGGAAACAAACCTGCCGGAGTGCAACCGATGTCAGACGAAGCGCGTCCTCCTCGTACCGCCGTGGTGATTCCGGCTGCCGGACGGGGCGTACGCCTCGGTCCGGGCGCCCCCAAGGCGCTGCGCGCGCTGAACGGCACCCCCATGCTCATCCACGCCGTCCGCGCGATGGCCGCCTCCCGCGCGGTCTCGCTCGTGGTCGTGGTGGCACCCCCCGACGGCGCGGCCGAGGTCAAGAACCTCCTCGACGCCCACGCCCTCCCCGAGCGCACCGACTACCTCGTCGTCCCCGGCGGTGACACCCGCCAGGAGTCCGTCCACCTCGGACTCCAGGCGCTCCCCGAGGGCATCGGCACCGTCCTCGTCCACGACGCGGCCCGCCCGCTCGTCCCCGTCGACACCGTGGACGCGGTCATCGAGGCCGTACGGGGCGGCGCCGTCGCCGTCGTCCCCGCGCTGCCCCTCGCCGACACCGTCAAGGAGGTCGAACCGGCCGAGAAGCCGGGCGACCCCGAGCAGGTCGTCGCCACCCCGGTCCGGGCCCGGCTCCGCGCCGTCCAGACCCCCCAGGGCTTCGACCGCGACACCCTGGTCGACGCCCACGCCACCATCGCCCTCACCGGCGAGGGCGCCACCGACGACGCCGGTATGGTCGAGCGGCTCGGCGCGCCCGTCGTCGTCGTGCCCGGCCACGAGGAGGCCTTCAAGGTGACCCGCCCCCTCGACCTCGTCCTCGCCGAGGCCGTACTCGCCCGCAGGAGGGCCAACGATGGCTTCTGAGCCGATGGAACCGATGATCCTTCCCCGTACCGGCATCGGCACCGACGTCCACGCCTTCGAGGAGGGCCGCGAACTCTGGTGCGCCGGCCTCCTCTGGGACGCCTCCGCGAGCGACGGGTACGGCCTCGCCGGACACTCCGACGGTGACGTCGCCGCGCACGCCGCCTGCGACGCGCTCTTCTCCGCCGCCGGCATCGGCGACCTCGGCGCCCACTTCGGCACCTCCCGCCCCGAGTACGCCGGCGCCTCCGGCGTCACGCTGCTCGCGGAGGCCGCCCGGATCGTCCGCGCCGAGGGATACGAGATCGGCAACATCGCCGTCCAGGTCATCGGCGTCCGCCCCAAGGTCGGCAAGCGGCGCGACGAGGCGCAGAAGGCGCTGAGCGAGGCGGCCGGCGCGCCGGTCTCCGTCTCCGGCACCACGACGGACGGCCTGGGTCTGACGGGCCGGGCGGAGGGCCTCGCGGCCCTCGCGACGGCCCTCGTGTACCCGGTGCCCCGCGCGTAACCGCGCCCCGGAGCGTCGGTCGTCACGTTCACCGGTACCGGCATCCACCGGTACCGGTGAAAAACGTCATCGGAGACGGCGAACAGGTATCGGGGCACTACCACACGCCCACTACCCTGGAGTGGTGACTATTCGCCTGTACGACACCAGCGCCCGGCAGATCCGTGACTTCACCCCGCTCACGCCGGGCCAGGTCTCGATCTACCTCTGTGGTGCCACCGTCCAGGCGGCCCCGCACATCGGCCACATCCGGTCGGGGCTGAACTTCGACATCATGCGCCGCTGGTTCGCGTACCGCGGCTACGACGTCACGTTCATCCGCAACGTCACCGACATCGACGACAAGATCATCAGGAAGGGCGCCGAGCAGGGCCGCCCCTGGTGGTCCATCGGCTACGACAACGAGCGCGCGTTCAACGCGGGCTACGACGCCCTCGGTTGCCTGCCGCCGACGTACGAGCCCCGCGCCACCGGGCACGTCCCCGAGATGATCGAGATGATGCGCGGCCTCATCGAGCGCGGCCACGCGTACGAGGCCGACGGCAGCGTCTACTTCGACGTGCGGTCCTTCCCGGGCTACCTGCAGCTGTCCAACCAGGACATCGACGACCTCCGTCAGCCCGACGAGGGCGTCTCCGGCAAGCGTGACCCGCGCGACTTCGCCATGTGGAAGGCCACCAAGCCGGGCGAGCCCGACTGGGAGACCCCGTGGGGCCGCGGCCGTCCCGGCTGGCACCTGGAGTGCTCGGCGATGGCCCACAAGTACCTGGGCTCCGCCTTCGACATCCACGGCGGCGGTCTCGACCTGATCTTCCCGCACCACGAGAACGAGATCGCCCAGGCCAAGGCCTTCGGCGACGACTTCGCCTCGTACTGGGTGCACAACGCCTGGGTCACCATGGCCGGCGAGAAGATGTCGAAGTCGCTCGGCAACAGCGTGCTGGTGTCCGAGATGGTGAAGAACTCGCGCCCCGTCGTCCTGCGCTACTACCTGGGCACCCCGCACTACCGCTCGATGATCGAGTACAGCGAGGAGTCCCTGCAGGAGGCCGAGTCGGCGTTCGCCCGGATCGAGGGCTTCGTCCAGCGCGCCACCGAGAAGGCGGGGAAGGACATCGCCCCCGCCGCCGAGGTGCCGCCGGCCTTCGCCGAGGCCATGGACGACGACCTGGGCGTGCCGCACGCGCTCGCGATCATCCACACCACCGTCCGTCAGGGCAACAGCGCCCTCGCCGCGGACGACAAGGACGAGGCCATCGCCCGCCTCGCCGAGGTCCGGGCCATGCTCGGCGTCCTCGGCCTGGACCCGCTCGACCCGCACTGGGCCGAGGAGACCGGTGGCGGCGACGAGCTCCACGGCGCCGTCGACACCCTCGTACGGCTCGTGCTCCAGCAGCGCGAGTCGGCGCGCGAGCGCAAGGACTGGGCGACCGCGGACGCGATCCGCGACCAGCTCAACCAGTCCGGCCTCGCCATCGAGGACAGCCCCGACGGCCCCCGCTGGACGCTGGGCAACCGTTAGAAGACGTGCCGCTCGGACCTCCGGGCGGCACACTTCAGTTACAGACCTTGTACGAGGGCCGAGTACGCCTCCGTACGCAACACCCAGGATGAGAGTAGTCATGGCCGGGAACAGCCAGCGCAGGAACCGTCGCACGTCCAACAAGAAGGGTGCGACGATCGGCAGCGGTGGCCAGCGGCGCAAGGGCCTCGAAGGCAAGGGCCCGACCCCCAAGGCCGAGGCCCGCAAGGGCCACAAGGCATTCCGCGTCAACAACGCGATGGCCCGGAACGCGGCCAAGCGCAAGCCCGTCGTCCGCCGCGGCGGCAAGGGCCAGTCCGAGATGGTCGTCGGCCGCAACCCGGTCTACGAGGCCCTGCGCGACGGCGTGCCCGCCTCGACGCTGTACGTGCAGCAGTTCATCGACAACGACGAGCGCGTGCGCGAGGCCCTGAACCTCGCCACCGGCCGCGGCAACATCAACATCATGGAGGCGCCGCGCCCCGAGCTCGACCGGATGACGAACGGCCTGAACCACCAGGGTCTCGTCCTCCAGGTCCCGCCGTACGAGTACGCGCACCCCGAGGACCTCGTCACGGCCGCGTTCGACGACCACGACGACCCGCTGATCGTCGCCCTCGACGGCGTCACCGACCCGCGGAACCTCGGCGCCGTCGTCCGCTCCGTCTCCGCCTTCGGCGGCCACGGTGTCGTCGTCCCCGAGCGGCGCGCCGCCGGCATGACCGCCGGTGCGTGGAAGACCTCGGCCGGCACCGCCGCCCGTACCCCGGTCGCCCGCGCCACCAACCTGACGCGCTGCCTGGAGCAGTACCAGAAGGCCGGTGTCACGGTCGTCGGCCTCGCCGCCGACGGTGACCGCGAGGTGCACGAGCTGGAGGAGCTGGGCGGTCCGGTCGTCATCGTCGTCGGCTCCGAGGGCAAGGGCCTGTCCCGCCTCGTCGGCGAGACCTGCGACTTCCTCGTCCGCATCCCGATGCCGGGCGGCGCCGAGTCGCTCAACGCCGGTGTCGCCGCCGGTGTCGTGCTCTACGAGGCGGCCCGCCGCCGGATGGCCCGCTGACACCGGTCGCGTAGCCCACGGGCCGGTAGCCCGTGGCCCACGGGCTCCGTAGCTCACGAGTCCCGCAGCTCACCGGCCCGGAGGACCACCGGGCCGGCGAGGACTCACCGGCAGGACACCCGCGCCCTCGCCTCCGTGCGCGGGCGCGCCCTCGCCTCCGCCCGCCACCGCGCCCTCCGCCCGCCTCAGGTCGTCAGGCCCGCGAGGCGGGCGCGGGTCATCGCGGCGATGGTGAAACCGTCCGTGATGCGGCCGTCGGCGATCATCCCCTCCGCCTCCGCGAAGGGGATCGTCAGCGCACTCCGGATGGCCTCCGCCTCCGCCAGCCGGCCGATCGCGTCGATCCGGGCCGCGAAGAGCAGGACACGGTCGCCCGTTATCCCGCTGTCCGGATGCAGCTCGCCCAGCGGGATCAGCTCCTCCACCCGCGCCCCGATCTCCTCGTCGAGCTCCTTCGCCGCGTTCGCCCGGCTCGACAGGCCCCGGGTGCCGAAGCCCCGCGGCAGCTCCCACTGCCAGGACCGGGTGGCGTGCCGGTAGTGCTCGATGAGCACGATCCGGTCGCCGAGCAGCGGCAGCACGACACAGCCGGGCTCGGCCGTCACGCTCAGGGAGCGGATGTACGTGCCCTCCCGGCCGTCCGGGAAGCGCACCGGATCCCGGACGAGCAGGACGTACGGATCCTGGTAGAGCACCCCCCCGGCGGCCGCGACCGCGTCCGGGTCGGTCAGGATCTCGATGCCGCCCGGCTCGTTGCGGAACAGCTCCGGCCGTTCGGCGCGCAGCTGCTCGTAGCGGCGCGCGGGCTCCCTGCTCATGCGCGGACCCTGCCTTTCCCGGCCCCTGGCCGGCTCGTCACTGGTCGGGCTGGCACTGCTGGTCGGCCTGGCGGGGTACGCCGGGCAGCCGTCCCGTCTCGACGATCGGCCCTCCGTACGCCCCCCGGATCGCCTCCCAGTCACGCTTCAGGTTGCCCAGCCGCAGCGTCGGCAATGTCAGCGAGTGCCCGAGACCTCCGCGACGGCCCTTCGAGCCGCGGTCGCGGAACTCGAGCCGGATCGTCAGCGCCCCCGCGGCCGCCGTCAGCAGCTGGATCGACCCGGCGAGCAGCGACACCTCCTCGCCGCTCGTCACCTGGAGGGCGACCCCGCCCGCCTCGATGACCAGGACCGAGACGATGTCCCGGGCGAACCCGTTGCCGCTGCCGCTCGTCGCGCGCGCGGTCCGCAGCATCCGCGCGTGCCGCCGCGCCACCTCGGAGGTGCCCGCCGAGAACTCTTCGGGAGAGGGGATCCGCCCGTCCTCGAAGCCGCCGCGGACGAAGGCGTCGAGCGCGTCCACGTACGCCCGCCACTCCTCCTCCCGCCGCAGCCGGTTGATGTCGGCCAGCGAGAGACCGGCGTACGAGTTCGGCCCGTCCACCGCCCGGTGCAGCGAGTCCGCGAACAGATCGCGCAGCAGCCGGCCGATCGCCTCCGGGTCGTCGTCGCGGGGCCGCAGGTCGCTGCGCAGCTCCTGGAGCGTCGAGCGGGGCGGGGAGTCCGGCGGGGTGACCGGGATCAGCCCGCCGGCCCGGGGCACGCCCAGGCTGTAGAGCAGGTCGATCAGCTGCTTGGTGGGCACGATGTGATCGCCGTCGCGCAGCAGGTTCTCGTACGGGTCGGTGCCGGGCCGGGTGATGAACCGCTGGTAGAGCGCGTTACGGGTGATGTCCCGGTCGTTGTCCTGCTCACCGGCCCAGAAGTAGATGTCCTTGAGGACGCCCTCGCGCATCGACCGGGCCAGCTCCTCCGGGATGCCGAGGTCCTGGGCGAGCTGCGGCGCCCGCAGCCGGCGGAGGGAGGAGACGTGGGTGGAGAAGAAGTTGCCGACCTGGCCGGCCTTCTCGCCGTTGGCCTCGTCGTCCCAGTCGAAGCGGACGAGCGCGGGTTCGGCCTCCTCCGTCACGAGGCGGCGCCAGGCGTGTCCGACCGCCCGGTCGTGGGCCCAGGTGAAGTCCGCGGCGGGTTCCCGCTCCGTGTACAGGTACGGGATCAGCACCCGGTCGTTCAGGAGCCGCACGAACGCGTCCCGCTCCACCGGGTCGGCGGACGGCAGGTAGTTCGTGTACAGCGCCTCGTTGTTGAGGAGGAACGCGCGGTTGACCACCAGGGTGCCGCTGTTCACAAGTGAGCGGCGCAGTTCCGCGGAGGCGGCCTCGACCGCCTCCACGGGCGGTCTGGCCGGCGCGGAGGCGTGCTGGCGGGCGCCCGCGAGTCCGGCGGGCAGCCACTGGTTGTCGAGGGCTTGTGCCATCACCGGATAGTCGTGGAGATCGCCGAAGACCAGCTGGTGGGGCTCCCGTTCGGGACCGGCGGGAGGCGCGGCGGCTCGTACGGGACCGGCCTGAGGGGTGGCGTCCCGTGAGGGACGGCTCGGAGCTCCGGTCGCGGAGGTCGCGGCGGGTGCGGAATCCCCGGGAGAGCGGGGCTCGGGCACCCTGTCGAGCGCTGTGTCCGGGCCCTGCGCGGTCCCCGGCTGCGGGACGGGATCGTTCATGGCGGCGCTCCCTGTGCTCGTCCGGGTCAACTCATAAGATTCTAAGGAAGATTGACGATCAATAACCGAACGTCGGTTCCTCCGGCACCGTTGATCTTGACGGGTCTCGGACATTTGCGAGCCGTCAAGGCAGTGTCCTAAACCCAGATCACTCGGTTAGATGAGTGTGGACACCAGAACGCCCCGGCCGGGGTTCGACGATCAGCCCGCGTTGAGCATGGTCAAGGTGGATTCCGATCCCGCCCAGGTGATCGTGAACCACGCCAGCTTCCGGGTACGGCTCGCGCCTGCCCCGCAGCCGAAGATCGGCGCCCGCACCGCGGCCCTGTCCGGGGCGGGAGCGGGCGGACCGCGCCGTCGTCCCGTCGTATGGACCGGAAAGTCCTCGCCGGGCGCGACCGGCCTCCTCCAGGCCGTCCGCGAGTCCTCCGTCTCCACGCTCGAACCGGCGGTCGGCCGCGGCGGTCACGGCCGCCACGCGGGTCTGGACGGGGGCTCCACCCAGGCCATCCCGCGCATCGACGACACCATGCCCACCCCCGTGGTGACCGCCGACTCCGGCCCCCTGCTGCCGCCGATGCGCCGCGCCGAGGGCGCGTACGACGATCTGTACGAGCTCCGCCCCGAGAGCGGCGGACCCGGCTCGGCGACGTACGAGGACGAGACGGCCGAGGCACGCCCCGCGCAGCGCCACGGACAGGACACCGTCCGGCACGCCTACTACCCCGGCCGCCGGATGAACCTCGGCGTCGTCCTCCTCCCGCTCCGCGTCTTCCTCGGCTTCATCTCCATCTACGCGGGCATGGGCAAGCTCTGCGACCCCGTCTACTTCGACGGCGGCGAGCGCGGCTCCATGGTGAAGTGGCTCAACTCCCTGCACCCCTGGCCCCTCGCCGAACCCCTCCGCGACTTCGCCCTGCAGCACCCGGTCGGCGCCGGACTCACCGTCGCCTTCCTCCAGGTCGTCGTCGGCGTCCTCACCGTCCTCGGCCTCTGGCAGCGCGTCGCCGCCGTCGTCGGCGCCCTGCTCTCCGCCGCGCTGCTGCTCACGGTCAGCTGGAAGACCGTCCCGGTCTACGACTCCGCCGACATCATCTTCCTGGCCGCCTGGTCCCCGCTGATCATCGCCGGCGCCCCGGTCTACTCGATCGACGGCCGCCTCGCCGGAGAGGCCTGGCGCACCCTCGGCCCGCGCGCCGACCTGTGGGACCTGCGCCGCCGTGTCATCCGCCGCAGCAGCCTCGTCACCGCGGTCGTCGTCGGCCTCACCCTCCTCATCGGCTCCGTCCTCGGCGGCGCCGTCCGCTCCACCGAGATGGTCACCGTCCCGGGCCCCAACGACGACCCGATCAACCACCTCCCGGGCCGTCCGCTCCCCACCGAGCCGACGCGCCGCGCTCCCTCCAAGGCCGCGTCCACCGTGCCGGCGCCCGCCGCGACCAGCGAGGCCCCGGCGGAGCGCGAGGAGACGCGGGAGGCGACCAAGCCCACCGAGACCACCCGCGAGGCCACCCGTACGCAGCAGCGGCGCCCGACGGCCACGCAGGGCACGGGCACCGGTGGCGGCGGCAGCAGCCGTACGCCGACGCGGTCGAACCCGGAGCCCCCGCCGTCCACCAGCGACACCCCGAGCAGCACGGGCGGCAGCGCGTCGAGCGGCGGCTCCGGCGGCGGCTCCGGCGGCGGCTCGACGGGCACCCCGTCGGAGAGCGGCTCCACGTCGGGCGGGGCGAAGAATCCGATCGGCGGACTGCTGGGCTGAGAACGCCGGCAGGGACACGAAGGGGCGGCACCGCGCGAACGCGGTGCCGCCCCTTCGTGCGGAGCCGTACGGGTACGGGGGTGTCGGGGGTGTGCCGTCCCCGCTGTGTCATCCCCGCTGGGCGGCAAGCTCCTTGGCGGCCTCGGTGAGGTCCTTGGCGGTGTCGATGGCCCGCCAGTAGGCGCCCTGGGGCAGCGGGAAGCCGGCCAGCCGCTTCTCACGGGCGAGCCGGGGGAACGTGGTGCGCTCGTGGTCGCCCAGGTCCGGCAGGAGCTCCGTGAAGGCCGCGGAGAAGACGTACACGCCCGCGTTGATGAGGAACGGCGACGGCGGCGCCTCGATGAAGTCGGTGATGTGGCCGAAGGTGTCGGTCTCGACGGCGCCCCACGGGATGCGGGGGCGGGCCAGGGCGAGGGTGGCGACGGCGTCGCGCTCGTCGTGGAAGGCGGCCATCTCGCGCAGCGAGAACCGGGTCCAGATGTCGCCGTTGGTGGCGTACCAGGGCTGGTCCGGCGCGGGCAGACGCGCGGCGGCGTACTTCAGGCCTCCGCCGCGGCCCAGGGGCTCGGACTCGACGACCGTCGTCACCTTGAGGGGGAGGTCGGCGCCCTCCAGCCACTCCTGGAGCACTTCGGCGAGGTGGCCGCAGGAGACGACGGCGTCGGTCACGCCCTCGGCGGCAAGCCAGGAAAGCTGATGGCCGATGATCGGGGTCCCGGTGCCCGGGATCTCGACCATCGGCTTGGGGCGGTCGTCGGTGTACGGGCGGAGCCGTGAGCCCTGGCCGCCCGCCAGGACCACGGCCTGCGTCGGAGAGGTGTGCATACGGGGAACGATAGGCGCCCCGTACGTCCGGCGGTCGGACTCCCGACGGCCGGACGCGCGTCGTGGCTCAGCGTCGTCGCTCAGCTCGCGCGCATCACACCGGTGGCGTACGAGGTGTCGCAGACGGGACGGGAGAAGCCCTGGGCGCGGGAGGGGCCGTACTGCTCGACGGCGGCGCGGCCGAGGGAGCGGGCGATGGACATGCAGTGCTTGGCGAGGGAGGGCCGGTTCTCCACCTCGCGCTGGAGGTGGGTGAGGGCGACCCCGGGGTCCTTCTCCTGGAGCTCGGCGAGGAGCTGGTCGCGCAGAACGTCCTGCGGGGCACGGGACTTGGCCCGGACGGAGACCTCGGAGGAGGACGCCGTCAGCTGGGTCCCGGAGTCCTCGCCGGCCCACGGAACGGCGGACACCGCGAGCGTTCCCGAGAGCACCAGGACGACGGGCAGGACGAGGGCGAGAGAGCGGCCGATTCGGCGGGCAGTAGGCGTCACGCAGGCGAGCGTAGCGGCCGGTAGTGATATGGCGACATTTAGTCACTCTCGCGGGGGATGGTTCGAGGCGTCTTTTCGAATTCCGTGTTGACGCCGGGGGTGGGGGCGGGCCGGGAATGCCGGGGTTTTCGCCGGTAAACCCCCACGGGCCCCTCGGGATCCTCCATGAAGACGAACGACCCCGCATCCACGAGGGATACGGGGCCGTTCAGCCACACGTCCGGTCGGCTGGGAGTCAGCCTCCGGGGGCCGGCCGTCGAATTCCGATCGGCCGGCGCTCGGTCGGCCGGAGGTCAGTCGCTGAGGCGGGCACCGGTCGACGTCGAGAAGACGTGGAGCTCGGCGGCGCGCGGGACGACGTGCAGCGTGGTGCCCTTGGCGGGGACGTCACGGCCGCCGACGCGGACGACCAGGTCCTTGTCCTCGCCGCCGACGCGGGTGGAGCCGTACACGAAGCCGTCGGAGCCGAGCTCCTCGACGACGTTGACGGTGACGGCGAGGCCGTCCTTGCCGGTGGGGCCCTGCACGTCGAAGTGCTCGGGGCGGACGCCGACGGTGACGGTGGTGTCGCCGTTGGCGGAGGCGGCGGCGATGGCGTCACGGGAGACCGGGACGATGCTGTTGCCGAACTTGACGCCGCCGTCGGTGATCGGGACCTCGACCAGGTTCATGGCGGGGGAGCCGATGAAGCCGGCGACGAAGAGGTTGGCCGGCTTGTCGTACATGTTGCGCGGCGAGTCGACCTGCTGGAGCAGACCGTCCTTGAGGACGGCGACGCGGTCGCCCATGGTGAGGGCCTCGGTCTGGTCGTGGGTGACGTAGACCGTGGTGATGCCCAGACGGCGCTGGAGGCCGGCGATCTGCGTACGGGTCGAGACACGGAGCTTGGCGTCGAGGTTCGACAGCGGCTCGTCCATGAGGAAGACCTGCGGCTCACGCACGATGGCGCGACCCATGGCGACACGCTGACGCTGACCGCCGGAGAGCGCCTTCGGCTTGCGGTCGAGGTACTCGGTGAGGTCCAGGATCTTCGCGGCCTCTTCGACCTTGGCGCGGATCTCGGACTTGTTGACACCGGCGATCTTGAGCGCGAAGCCCATGTTGTCGGCGACGCTCATGTGCGGGTACAGCGCGTAGTTCTGGAACACCATCGCGATGTCCCGGTCCTTGGGCGGCAGGTGCGTGACGTCGCGGTCACCGATGCGGATGGAGCCGGCGTTGACGTCCTCGAGACCCGCGAGCATGCGCAGGGAGGTCGACTTGCCACAGCCGGAGGGCCCGACGAGGACGAGGAACTCGCCGTCGGCGATCTCGATGTCGAGCTGGTCGACGGAGGGCTTGGTGGCACCGGGGTACACCCGGGTCGCCTTGTCGAAAGTGACGGAAGCCATGGTGATGTGTCCCTTCACCGGCAGGAACGTGCCGGACGATCCGAGTAAAGGAAGGATTGAGGTCTAGTCCATCTGGATGAACTGCACGTGACGCTACCTGGCGCCACGGGATCTGTCAGCACTCCACCCGGGGTGAGATTTCCGACCGTCGCCGGGACGAGGTTGGTTACACTGCACTCGCTGCCTCCTTAGCTCAGCTGGCCAGAGCACCGCTCTTGTAAAGCGGGGGTCGTCGGTTCGAACCCGACAGGGGGCTCCAGGTAGGAAACGCGAAGACCCCCAACCGATCATGGTTGGGGGTCTTTGACATCTACGGGTTACATCAACGGCGTCGGTCGGCCGAGGACGGCCGCGAGCGCGTGGAGCGAAATGTGGATGCCGGCTCCCGGGCCTGGCAGGCAGGATCACACCATGTCGACCGATGTCAGCGGAATGATCGAGTGCCGACCGGGGGCCCGGCTGTGGGGCCCGGACGATGAGGACACCGTCTGGGAGGCGGGCATCGACCTCTTCCTGCTGAACAGGGGCAACGCCTACGACGGCCTTGCCTGTCTCTTCGGAATCCGCAACTCCTTCGGCTTCCGGCCGCTCGCCGAAGACCGTGGTTTCCCGGATGACGCGTCGGAAGGGCTGCGGCGTGAGTTCGCCGACTACGGCGGTCCCGAAGACGTGCACGGGACGACTTGGCTGACCTGGGCCGAGCTGTCTGCCACCGACTGGCAGGAGACGGACGCCACCGGCACGCGAAGCCGTGCGTCGGCCGCAGGCGCCGACACAGACTGGGGCCGAGTCTGGAGCGTCATGCGCATCCTCAGCGAAGTCCACGGCGCGGAGAACGTGCGTCTTGTCGTCTGGTTTCACTGACTCGGCCCCATGCTGACCATGGGGCCGAGTCAGATCGGCAACCAGCACACTCGGCCACAGGCGGAGCGGAGCTACGGGCGCCTTCGTTTGAGGAGCCGGTCCATGTGGCTGATCGCCTCGCGCTGGGTGTCCTGGACGACGTGGGTGTAGACGTCCATGGTCAGGCTGATCTGGCTGTGGCCGAGGATCTCCATGACGACGCGGGGCGCCACACCGGCAGCGGTGAGGAGCGTGGCGCAGCCGTGCCGGGCGTCGTGCAGGCGAATCTGGCGGAGGCCGGCGGTCTCGCTGACGCGGACGAAGGAGCGGTGGACGTTGCGTGGCTCGACGGGACGGCGGGTGCGGGTGGCGAAGACGTAGCCCGCGGTCGTCCACTCCGTACCGGCGGCTTCGTACGTCGCCTTCTGCCGCATCCGATGCCAGCGCAGGCCGACCAGCTCGCCGCGGCGCAGCCCCATGGCGATGGCGCGCGGCGCGGCGCCCGGGCCTGCGCTCCTGTCTGCGCCCCGTTCCAGCCCGGCCGTAGTCCGCACGCCTGCGGCTCGGGTTGATGGGCAGTCAATGCGCGCCTTCAAGCACGGCAACCGTCACATGGCACGCGTAGCCACGAGCGCTGCCGGCTGCGGCCAAGACGGGCAACCTAAAGACTGCCAGCGGCGAGGGAGGGGTGGCCCCTTCCGCACGGCCGGCCGACTGCCGGGCCTGAGTAGGCGCGGCGCCGTACCCCAGCCGTCACGGATGACGAGAGCGTGAGGCGACCGCACCACCGGGAAGGGGCGGGGAGCAGCTGCTGCCGCGATGCGGCGGGGGCCGGTGTGGTCGCTCCGCGGCGGTACCGGTGTCACCGTGGCCGATGAGCGTGTCGTCTGAACACCCGACCGTGCACGCTCCACGGTATGTAGGTCGACGGTAGACGGGACGGGAGTCAGGGCGAGTATCGACGACGGTGGGCAAACCGTGGCAGCTCCGCCCCAAAGCCGTCGACCTACTCCTGAATTGGCAGGTCCGGATGGGCGAACACGAAGAGCATGTACGCAACGGCGGCTGCCGTACCCACCGACGAGAGCGCCAGGCTTGTCAGAGGCTGCGCACGGCTGACGCCCTGTCGTGAGGCAGCGCGGTATTCGACGCCACCCAGGACGAGGCCCGTGAGGCCGAGCGGCAAGGCCAGAGCCCAGACGAGCATCCAGACCGGGCAGCAGAACCAGAACGCAACGGAGGCCGCACCGAAAACGACGGAACGGCTCACCCGCCCAGACCTGTCGCCGGCCGGATCATCAGAGTGGGTCATGCTCTGATCAAAGCAGCAGGGTAGGGAGGTTCAGCAGCCGCCCTGACGATCATCGTGTCCCTCGCGTGCCCGATCCGGCGGGAAGCCACGGGGAGCTTCAGGTAGTCACGGTGCCCAGACATGTAAGCGGCCCCCGGTCGAGTTGCCTGTTCAGGGGCCGTTCACCTGCGGTGGGTGTGGGATCTGAACCCACGGTGACTCGCGCCACGACGGTCTTCCAAACCGAACATCCAGCAGCTTCCAGGAGCCTGGTTGAGCCGTGGGGACGTCAGTGGTCTCACTGGGCCGTTACCGTACGGATCACTCACACTGGAGGTCACATGGCTGACTACGCCGCTCATGCACACAAGGCTCAGGAGTTGCTCGAAACGGTGGAGCGGGAGTCCAAGGGACGCCTGAGTGCTGAGACCCGCGTGCGGATGGCCCAGACCGAGGCGCTCCTTGCCCTCGCCGCTGCGATAGGCAAGCAGGAGTCAGGCACCACTCCTCGCTGAGGGTGGGTCCGCCAGCGTTGTTGTGACGCAGGCGCCCGGGCTCCGGGCGGGCGGTGTCGCCATCCCAGCGGCTGCACCCGTCCGGCGCACGGTCGAGGCCGGCTGTCGTCAGTTCCGTTGCGCGGGTCCGATGACCGTAAGTCCCACCTGGGCGGCAAGCCAGTGGGCGTATGGCTCTCTCCTCTGGTGACCGTCGATCAGGACGCTGCGGACGTGGACGAGGACGGTGTGATCGTCGGTGAGCTCGTCCGTGTAGCGGGTGTGCGTGTTGAAGAGAAGTGTGACTTCGGCGTGCTTGGACTCGCCGTGGAATCCCGCCCCGGGAGCGTCTGGCCACTGCAGTGAGTCCCAGTTGATCTCGCCTATGTTGGGACCGATCGCCGCGGTGAAAGCGTCCTCGACACTGCCGACCGGCCGGTCCGACACCTCCCACTCCACCGGTAGCCGCCCCTCGAACGCGGCCGCCTCGGCCGGCAGGTCGGCCGCCGTGACACCCACCACGAAAGGGGGCTGGTCCTCCAACGGCACCCCGTCGAATTCCTCCAGCTCGGACGCCCCGCGGAACCATCCCCCGGGCATGTTCTTCACCACCCGCCGCACTTCGGCGACAGAGGAGAACTCCGCGAACGCGGACACCCGGGAGTGCTCGCAGCGGCCGAACTCCATGAGGCGGCGCGCGGTGCTCAGGGCGAGTATCGGATCGGGGGTACGGAAGACGGGATATGCGACGTCGTTGGACATCCGTTGACTGTGCCACGGCCCGTCTCACAGGGCCTCGCAATAACAGCACGCCTGCTGGGGTCACGGATCAGGGCGTTCTGCCTCCCAGTCGGCCATGGGGTTCATCGTGCCGGCGAGCTCGCATGGCCGTGCCGCCTACGTGCCGGATGGCCCCGGATCGCTGGCCTTACGGGCCTGGCGGATCGTCTCGCCGAGCTTTCCGGCGATGTGCCGATCACGGTCGCTCGTCATGTGCTGGTAGATCAGCGCGGCCCGGGTCGTGCTGAGTACGAGCGCCAGTGCCAGGGCGGATTCGCAAGCCGTCTTCCCGGAGATACCGACTGCCAGATCCTCACGAGCGCCAACCAGGAGAGCCGGACCCGTCCGCAGAGGCCTTCGCGGCTCGGCCTTTCAGCGCCTCATGTCAGTACTCCACAGCAGAATGGACCTATGAGCGATGCGGCTTCGATTGCACTGATCACTGCGTTGTCAACGCTTGCTGGCGCCGGTATCACCAGTTGGCTCAGTCTGCTGACCAATCGTCACCAGTTCGGGCACCAGGAGAGGTTGACGAACAGAGAGCGAGATGAGGCCAGACGGGACCAGTACCGCACATCACGTAAGGAAGCGTACGTACAGTTCATCGATCAGGCAGTGCGGACCGCACACGCGATAGGTGCGATGGTCAAGCCGGAAGCCCGGGTCTCCGAGGAGGCTTACCTCGACGCCGCTGCACAAGCCGACGACAGACTGGCGGAGTTGTGGCCACTTCTTGCGCTGGTAACCATCGAAGGGCCTTCCGAGGTGGCCGACCTGGCGGACCGGGCCGCGAGCGCTCTCATGGCCGAAGGTGCGAAGGCCGGCAAGTTCCATCGTCACCCTGATTCGAAGGCAGAGTTCGTCGCAGCGTCGCGCGTCCGTTGGCAAGCACAACGCGACTTCGCACGGGCTGCTCGGGATACCGTCGCCATCCCTGCACAACCAGGCGGGAGCGAGTTGCCCGCACCGCCGCCTTCCCCCGAACTTGCGGCTTGACATCCCTTCCCGCGACGCCCTGACCGCGGCGCCGGAACGCGTATGTTCGCCGTCTCCGGGCGAGGAGCGGTGCGCGGTCGGCGCTGGCAGGTCATCTCCTGGCCATCGACGAAGCCCGACCGTCGGTTAGGTCCCGGACGAGTCTCCGGGCCGCCCCCAGACAGGCCGGGGATGCAACCATTCCCTTCAGAGCTGGAACCCCCGGAAGCCGACCGCGCGCTTGAGACCATAGAGGCCGGCACTGACAGCGGCTCTGTCCCGTGATCGGTCGTTGAGCGGTGAGTGCCTGACCGTGTGACGACGTCGGCGAACAGTGGCGGACGGGTGCCGCCCCGGGTGCCATGCAGGCGTCTCGGCTCTCGGCGGGGCGCCGGGGCCGCAGGGTGGTGCTTGCCGGGAATCGGATCGCCGTCGACGGGGTTGGTGGTGGGCGAGCCGATATTGGAGGGTCATGCGAGCGATCCAGGTGTACGAAGTGGGCGGTCCCGAGGTGCTGCAGGAGACCGAGGTGGACCAGCCGCGGCCGGGTCCGGGCGAGGCGGTCGTGGAGGTCGCCGCATCCGGGGTCAACTTCCTCGACGTCTACCACCGCGAAGGCCGGTACAGCCTCCCGCTGCCCTTCACCCCGGGCGCTGAGGGCGCCGGCACGGTCGTCGAAGTCGGACCCGGCGTCGCTGACGTGGCAGTCGGGGACCGGGTCGGCTGGGTGGAGATTCCCGGCACGTATGCCGAGCGGGCCGTCGTGGACTCCTCCCGGCTGGTGCCGCTGCCGGACGACATCGGCTTCGAGACAGCCGCTGCCGTGCTCCTCCAGGGCATGACCGCGCACTATCTCGTCAAGGACGCCTACCCGGTTCAGGGGGGCGACACGGTGCTCGTGCACGCGGCCGCCGGTGGCATGGGGCTGCTTCTGACCCAGCTCATCACCCATCTCGGCGGCAGGGTGATCGGTACGACGTCGACCACGGCGAAGGCCGAGCTGGCGAAGCGTGCCGGGGCCGCCGAGGTGATCCTCTCCTCCGCGGTCGACGATCTCGCAGCCGAGGTGAGGCGGCTCAACGGCGGTCAGGGACTGCCGGTCGTCTACGACGGCATCGGCGCGCACACCTTCGACGCGAGCCTCGCCAGCCTGCGAACCCGCGGCCATCTCGTGCTCTTCGGCGCGGCGAGTGGTGCCGTGCCGCCGTTCGATCCGATGCGGCTCGCCCACGGCGGTTCGCTGACCCTGATCCGGCCGAGCCTGGGGGACTTCATCGCCGATCGGTCCGAACTGCTCCGACGGGCGGCCGATGTGTTCGAGTGGGTGCGCTCCAAGGCGCTTGAGGTCACCGTGACGGGCCGCTACGCATTGTCCGAGGCCGCCCGGGCCCACAGCGATCTGGAGGCTCGGCGTACCACCGGCAAGCTGCTCGTCGTACCCGCTGCGGCGGCCTCTGCGTGACGGGCCGTTGCTTCTACCGCACCACGACGTTGTGCGCCGGAATGATCGTGGGCTGGACGTCGGCGTGGCCGAGGTCGGCCAGGACCGGGCCGAAGGTCTTCGCGTGGGCTTCGAGGGCCTCCGCGCTCTCCCAGACCTCCGTGACACGGAACCCTCCGTCGACCGGTCCCGCCGCGTGCGAGATGAGGCCCGGGTTCCGCACGTCCGCGAACCGCGTGAAGCCCCGTCCGTCGGTCACGCGGTCGATGACCGTGTCGTAGAGCTCCTGCCCGGCGCCCGGCAGGTCGAACGTCACGATGATGGCCATGCGGATGCTCCTTCTCGGTCCGCCGCTCGGGCTGCGGCGACGTCGGAGATCCTAGCGCTCGGTGATCGTGTGCGTGCACAGGGTGAGCGTGATGGTCTGTGCGACGGGGATTCTCAGCGCTGCCGTTGGGCGTTCGTGTGCTGAGGCGGTGGGTGGTCCGGGACACTTGGTCGCTACGGGGGCGTACTGGTGGCTGGGGTGTTCTGCGGGAGGGGTGGGGCTGATGGGGCGGCGTTCCGGGGGGCTGATCGGGGTGTGGGCCGAGCAGCAGCGGGTCGCGCAGCGGCAGCGGGAGGGGCAGCATCAGGCCGTGCTGCGGCAGCAGCGGGATGCCGAGCGGGTGCAGCGGGCGTACGAGCGGGACGTCGCCCGCATGCAGCGGGAGCAGAAGGCCGCCTACCGGCAGCAGCGCGAGGCCGATGCCCTGCGGCGGACCCAGGAGTTGGACGCGCGCGTCGGTGAGCTCGAAGGGCTGCTGGCCGCCGGGTGCCGGGCGCCCGCCTTCAGTGTCGCCGGGCTGCGCAGGACCGAGGAGGTCGAGCCGTTCTCGCCCGGGCCGCTCGGGGAGCCGGTACCCATGCCCGATCAGCGGTTCTATCAGCCCGAGGCCGCCTGGACCGCCTCCGGGCGGGCCCAGGCCGAGCGGGACGCGCGGGCCCGGTTCGAGCGGGACTGGTACGCCGCCCAGGCCGCCGAAGCGCGGCGCGTCGAGCAACTCGCCGCCTACCGGCAGGCGTACGACACATGGGCCGCCGGCCGGCTCGACGAGATCCGCGCGCACAACCGTGGGGTCGCCGGGACCGAGACCGCCCTCACCGGCTGTGATCCCGAGACGGTCGTCGAGTTCTTCTCCGCCGTGCTCTTCGCGTCCACCGCCTGGCCCGAGGGCTTCCCCCGCGAGGTGTCCGCCGCCTACGAGCCGGGCCGCCGCCGGCTCGTCCTCGACTGGGACCTACCCGGGTACGACGTCGTCCCCGAGGCCAGGGGCGTCAAGTACCTTCCCAGCACCGACCAGGAGCGGGACGTGCCCCGGCCCGTCGGCCAGCGGCGCTCCCTCTACCGCGACGTGCTCGCCCAGAGCGTTCTCCTCGCCCTGCACGAGCTGTTCCGCGCCGATCGCTCCGGCGCCCTGGAGGCCGTCACCCTCAACGGGTACGTCGGTGGCGTCGATCCCGCCACCGGGCTCGCCGGGCGCGTGTGCGTCGCCACCGTCTCCGTCGGGCGGGACGTCTTCGAGCGGCTCAACCTCGAACTCGTCGGAGCCGTGGAGTGCGTGACCGGCGCACTCGACGGCCGGCTCTCCGCCAAGCCCGACGAACGCGCCGCCGTCGCCCCGCTGTGGACTCCCGAGCAGGTCGGGGCCGAGGTCGGGGCCGAGGTCGTCGTGCAGGGGGACGGGGACGAGCCCGATCTGCTCGCCATGGATCCGATCGCCTTCGAGGGGCTCGTCGCCCAGCTCTTCCGGGCCCGGGGCCTGCAGGCCGTCACCACCCAGCGGTCCAACGACGGCGGCGTCGACGTCGAGGCCCTCGACCCGGACCCCATCAGCGGCGGGTCCATCCTCGTGCAGGTGAAGCGGTACCGGAACACCGTCCCGCCCTCCGCCGTACGCGACCTCTTCGGCACCGTGCAGGGCGCCGGCGCCAACAAGGGCGTCCTCGTCACCACCTCCGGGTTCGGTCCCGGCTCCTACACCTTCGCCAACGGCAAGCCCCTCACCCTGATCTCCGGCGTCGAACTCGTCGATCTGCTGCATCAGCACGGCCTGCGCGGGCGGTTGGGGTCCGGCACGGCCCCCGTGTCGTCGCCGGCCCCGCCCGTCGCACCCGTCACCGCCCCCACTGCCGAGGCCGACGCCGACTTCAATCTCCTCGGGATGGACTGGGCCGGGTCCGCCGCCCTCGACGTCTGCGCCCTCGTCTGCTCCGGTCAGCGGGTCCTCGGCGACGAGTGGTTCGTCTTCTTCAACAATCCCTCCACGCCCGACGGTTCCGTCGCCATGGTCGCCGCCCCGCCCGGCGACCGGGCCGCCGTCCGGGTCGGCTTCGACGCCCTGCCGTCGTCCGCCGACCGGCTCGTGCTCGTCGCCGCCGTCGATCCCGAGGTCAATCCGGACGCCGACCTCGGCGGGTTCACCGACGCCGGCATCGGGCTGCGCGACGACTCCGGCGCCGAGCTCGACCGGCTCGTCGTGTCCGACGGCCGCCCCGGCGAGACCGCGCTCGTCCTCGGCTCCTTCCGGCGGCGGGCGGGCGGCGACTGGGACTTCGTCCTCGGCGGGAAGGGCTACCGGGGCGGGCTCGAGGAGCTCGTCGGGGACTTCGGTATCGAAGTGGAGTGACGGGAGGGCCGCGCGCTGGCTCTTCGTCCGTGTCGGCCCCGCTCTCAGCGGCCGCTCAAGCGGTTCGCCAGGAGCGCCACCCTGTCCGTCGCCGCCGCGTGGCCCGTCGTCTCGCGGCGGTCCGCGCCCCGGAAGGCCGCGTACATCGTCTGCACTCCCAGCCAGCGCAGCGGCTCAGGCTCCCACTTGCGGACCTTGTGGTTCACCCAGGGGAGGGCCGTGAGGTCGGTCGGCCCCGACTGGCCCGAGTCCTGCTGGATGAGGTCGCGCAGGGTGCGGGCCGCGAGGTTGGCCGTGGCGACGCCCGAGCCGACGTAGCCGCCCGCCCAGCCCAGGCCCGTCGAGCGGTCCAGGGTGACCGTGGCGCACCAGTCGCGCGGGACGCCGAGGACGCCGGACCAGGCGTGGTCCACCCCCACCCCCGCCAGCTGGGGGAAGAAGCGGACCAGGATGTCGCGGAGCGCCTCGATCGTCTGCGGCTGGGTGCGCCCGTCGTTGTCGGTCTTCGAGCCGAAGCGGTACGGGACTCCCCGGCCGCCCAGGGCGATGCGGCCGTCGGCGGTGCGCTGGGCGTACATGTAGGCGTGCGCCATGTCGCCGAGGGTCTCGCGGCCGTCCCAGCCGATCGACTCCCACTGCGCGTCGGTGAGCGGCTCGGTGGCGATCATCGAGGAGTTCATCGGAAGCCAGGTGCGGCGCTGCCCGGCGAGGGAGGCCGTGAAGCCCTCGGTGCAGCGCAGGATGTACGGGGCGCGGACCGTGCCGTAGGGGGTGACCGCGTGCTTCGGCCTGATCTCGGTGACCGGGGTCGATTCGTGGAGGGTGACGCCGAGCGCCTCGACGGCCGCGGCGAGGCCCTTCACCAGCTTCACCGGGTGGAGGCGGGCGCCGTGCGGGGTCCAGGAGGAGCCGACGGCGCCGGTGACGCGGATGCGGTCGGAGGTCTCGCGGGCCCCGTACATCTCCCGGTCCGTCTCGCCGAAGGCGATCTCGACGGCGTGGAAGTCCTTGAGGCGGGCGAGCTGGGCGGGGGAGAGGGCGACCTCCAGGACGCCGCCGCGGTGCTGGTCGGCCTCGATCTTCTCGGTCTCGCAGACGTCGAGGACCTCGGTGACGGTGGCGTTCATGGCCTGCTGGAGGCGGACGGCGGCCTCGTGGCCGTGGAGCTTGGCGTAGCGGTCGCGGCCGGCGATGCCGTTGTAGAGCCAGCCGCCGTTGCGGCCGGAGGCGCCGTAGCCGCAGAACTTCGCCTCCAGGACGGTGATGTTGAGGAAGGGGACGGCCTTCTTGAGGTAGTAGGCGGTCCACAGGCCCGTGTAGCCGCCGCCGACGATGCAGACGTCGGCGGTGGTGTCGCCAGGGAGCGGTTCGCGGGGATCGGGGGCGCCGTCCTGCGCGTACCAGAACGAGATGCCGCCGTTGACCGTACTCATGTGTATCCCTCTTCCGGGTGCGTGGGCGGGAGGTTACCGGGGGCCTTGGTCCTGTGGATACGGGTCGTTCGGCGGCGGTTCGCGGGCGGGGCCCGGCCTAGCTTCGAGGGTGGACGGCGCAGGCGTGGCCGCCACGGATTCCGTCGTTCCGGAAGGACTCTCCCATGCCCGTACGCAGGACCCGGCGGCTGCTCGCCGCAGCTGTCTCGGCAGGTCTCATCGGCCTTGCGGCGGTGGGGTGTTCGGGGGGCGGGTCGCCGGCGGCGGCCGTGGTGACGGTGGTTCCGGAGGGGTACGGGGAGGTGCTCGGGAAGCTTCCCGCGGCCGTGGACGGTACGAAGATCGTCGTCGGCGACGCGAAGGCTCCGCACACGGTCACGGTGTACGTCGACCCGCGGTGCGGCTACTGCGCGAAGTTCGAGGCGACCGGCGGGACGGTGCTCGCGGAGGAGGCCGCGGCGGGCACGGTGAGGGTCGAGTACGTCGTCGCCTCCTTCCTCGACGAGCGGACGGGCGGTAGGGCCTCGGCACGGGCCGCGAACGCGCTGCGGGCGTCGGTGGAGGCGGGTCCGGGGGCGTTCGCCTCGTTCCAGGCGGCGCTGTTCGCCTCGCAGCCGGGCTCCGGGTCCCGGGACGGTTTCTCCGTGGAGCGCCTGCTGCGGATCGCGGACGGGGTGGAGGGGCTGCGGAGCACGGCCTTCGACCGGGCCGTACGGGGGGACGCGTACCAGCGGTGGGTGGCGGACGTGGAGCAGGCCTTCGAGGACTCGGGGGTGGGCGGTACGCCGACCGTCCTGGTCGACGGGTCGGCGCTGCCGGGCGGGGACGCCCTGTACGACGCCGTCCGATTCTCGGAGGTGCTGCGCGACGCCGGTGTCTAGGGTCGTCGGGTGATCCACGTACCGGAGCAACTCGTCGCGTCCCAGGTGAAGTACAACGGTGAGGCCGGGCGGGCGTTCGTCGCCGCGCTGCCGGAACGGGCCGAGGAGTTCCTCGGCCGGTGGGGGCTACGGGTCACGGGGCCTTCCATGTACGGCATGGCGTCGCTGGTGCTGCCCGTCGAGCGGGTCGCGGACGGCACGCCGGCCGCGCTGAAGATGCAGATCCTCGACGAGGAGACCGAGGGGGAGCCGGTCGGGTTGCGTCTCTGGGACGGCGGCGGGATCGTGCGGCTGCTCGACCACGACGCCGGTACGGGGACGATGCTGCTCGAACGGCTCGACGAGGCACGGCCGCTGAGCGCCGTCCCCGACACGCGGGAGGCGATGGGCGTCGTCGCGGGGCTGCTCGCCCGGCTGGTGGCGCTGCCGGCGCCGGAGGGGATGCGGGGACTCGGCGACATCGCGGCCGGGATGCTCGCGGACGTGCCGGACGCGGTCGGACGCCTCGGCGCGGCGGACGCGGCGGTGCTCCGGGACTGCGCGGCGGCCGTACGGGAGGTGGCGGGGGAGCCGGGTGACCGGCTGCTGCACTGGGACCTGCACCTCGACAACGTCCTCGCGGCCGAGCGCGAACCGTGGCTGGCGATCGACCCCAAGCCGCTCGCGGGCGACCCGGGCTTCGACCTGCTGCCGGCCCTGATGGACCGCTTCGACCCGGCCGACGTCCTGTGGCGCTTCGACCTCCTCGCCGAGGTGGTCGGCGACCGGGGGAGGGCGGTGGCGTGGACGCTGGGGCGGGTGCTGCAGAACGGGCTGTGGGACGTGGAGGACGGGGAGCCGGGGCTGGACGCGGAGCAGGTCGAGGTGGCACGGATCCTGCGGGCGGCGCGGGGGTGAGGGGGCCGGGCCCCGTGAAACCTCCTGGCCAGGACCGGTCCGTCCGGGGCAGGCTTGCGCCATGATCCGTACAGCCACGCCTGCCGATGTCCCCGTCATCCACGCCCTCGTCCGTGATCTCGCGGAGTACGAGAAGGCCCTCGACGAGGTCCGTACGACCCCCGAGCAGCTCCAGGAGGCCCTCTTCGGCGAGCGCCCCGCCGCCTTCGCGCACGTCGCCGAGACCGAGGACGGCGAGGTCGTCGGCTTCGCGATCTGGTTCCTCAACTTCTCCACCTGGCGCGGGGTCCACGGCATCTACCTGGAGGACCTGTACGTCCGCCCGGAGGTGCGCGGCGGCGGCCACGGCAAGGCACTGCTGACCGAGCTGGCCCGGATCTGCGTGGAACGCGGGTACGAGCGCCTGGAGTGGTCGGTCCTGAACTGGAACAAGCCGTCGATCGACTTCTACGAGTCCCTCGGCGCCCGCCCTCAGGACGAGTGGACGGTGTACCGGCTGACGGACGGGGCGCTGGCCGGGCTGGGTGGGGCGGGGGTGTAGGAAGGGGGCATGGATACGGATATTGCGGAGCGGTTCCAGCGGATCACGGCGTTCATCGAGGCGCGGCTGACGCCGCTCTTCGACCCGGCGAACGGGAGTGACCACGGGTTCGGGATGGACGACACCTCCCGGGCGCTGCGGGCCACGCGGTACACCGTGCAGGCCGCCTCGGCCGTCAACGGGCTCGTGGAGAAGCGGGAGACGGCGCCCGAGCTGCGGCAGGTGGTGGACCAGGCGCTGGAGCACAACTGGGACGTGCTGCGCTCCGTCGCCCGGATGTGGGAGGACCACCCCGACTTCCTGAAGGAGTTCAAGGCGCACTCCTGGGACGTGGTCGGGGCGGCCGTCTGACGAGCCCTAGGGGATCAGGACCACCTTGCCCGTCGTGCCCCGCGTCTCCAGGGCGCGGTGCGCGCCGGCCGCGTCCGCCAGCGGGAAGCGGTGGACCGCCGGGCGGAGGGTGCCCGTGGTGGCCGCGGCCAGGGCGGCGAGTTCGAGGTTGCGGATGTCGCCGCCCGCCTTGCGGATCATGACGGGGCCGAGGACGGATTCCGACGTGATGCCGCGCGCGGCGAGTTCCTCCGGGGTGAAGGTGAGCGCCTCGCCGTCGTGGAGTCCGGCGCCCGACCAGCCGAAGACGACGTGCTGCCCGCCCTTGCCGAGGAGGTCGACGGCCGCGCGGCCGGTGTCGCCGCCGACGGAGTCGAAGACGACGGTGGCGGTGCGCTCGCCCAGGTACGCGCGGACCTTCTCCGGCCAGTCGGGCCGCTTGTAGTCGACGGCCAGGTCGGCGCCGTTCTCCTCGACGAGCGCGACCTTCGCCGGGCCGCCGGCCAGGCCGATGACGGTGGCGCCGGCGTTCTTGGCGTACTGGACGAGCAGGGTGCCGATGCCGCCGGCCGCCGCCGGGACGATCGCCACCGAGTCGGGACCGAGCTCGGTGAACCGCAGGATGCCCAGGGTGGTGCGGCCGGTGCCGATCATGGCGACGGCCTCCGCCTCGCCGAGGTGGTCGGGCAGGGCGTGCAGGCGGGCGGCGTCGGCGACGGCGAGTTCGGCGTAGCCGCCGGGTGCCATGCCGAGGTGGACGACGACCCGCTTGCCGAGCCAGGACGGGTCGGTGCCCTCGCCGAGCGCGTCGACGGTGCCGGCGACCTCGCGCCCCGGGACGGTGGGCAGTGCGGCGGGTGCCGGGAACGGGCCCGTCATCCCCTGCCGGAGCGCGGTGTCGAGGAGGTGCACCCCGGCCGCCGCGACCTTGACGCGGACCTGGCCGGGGCCCGGTACGGGGTCGGGGGTCTCCTCGTACGTGAGGTTCTCGGCGGCGCCGAAGGCGTGGAGGCGGATGGCGTGCATGGCGTTCCCCGTTCGTCGTGCGGGTGGGTGTGGTCCGACGAGGAACAGCCTCCGACCTCAAGCATGCTTGAGGTCAAGCCCCTTCCTGAGGACACCCCGCTCCGCGCGCAGCGCCAGTGACACCGCCTCCACCGCGCTCGTGAACGACACCTCCGCGAGCACGCCGGGCGCCGCCACCTGGTCGCCCACCAGGTACACCCCGTCACCCCGGTCGACGGCCGGCCGGTCGCGCCAGGTCGTGCCGGGCCGGTCGACCGCTCCCGTACGTCCCTGGGACACCGCGTCCCGCCGCCACACCGTCCGCTCGCGCCAGCCCGGGAAGCCGAGGTCGAGCAGCCGCTCGGCGTGGGCCACGCCGTCCGCCTTCGACTCGCCGGGGCCGATCGGCAGCTGCGCCTGGATCAGCTGCCGCCCGGCCGGGGCGAGCGTGGGGTCCTGGGCCGTGAAGCGCTCGATCCAGCCCGGCGCGTCCAGGTCCGAGATCACGAAGGGGTCCCCCTTCCGGGTGCGCAGCGCCAGGTCGAACAGGACCGTACGGCCGCTCTCCCAGGTCAGCGACGGGTCGCCGAGCAGCCGGGCGGCGGCCGGCAGGGCCGTCGCGACGATCACGGGTCCCTCGCCGAGCGGCAGCGCGTCGAGGCTGTCGATCCGCGACGAGGTCTCGATCCGTACGCCCGTCTCCCACGCGCGCGCGACCATCCGCTCGATCAGCTGACCCCAGCCGCCCTTGACGAAGTGCGCCTCCGGCGGCACGGAGGTGGCCCGGTGGAGCCGTTCCTGCACGAAGCGGGCGGAGAGCGAGCCCGGGTCGTGGTGGTAGGTCGCGACCGCGGCGTACGAGGCGGCGGCGTGCGCCGCCCGCTCGCCCACGAGCCCGGTGGCCCAGGTGCGGAAGTCGACGTCCGCGGGGGCCTGTTCGGCGTTGCGGCGGGACTGGCGGAACATGCCGAGCGGCGGGGTGCGGTGCAGGGCGCCGCCGCGGTGGAAGCGGAGCCGCAGGGCCTCGGAGACCGGCAGCGGGGCCAGCGCGCCGAGGAGGCCGCGCTGCTTGAGCCAGGTCCAGTGCGGGCCGCCGGAGTAGATCGCGTGCGGGCCCTCGTTGGTGAGGTACGGGCCCTCGGCGGTACGGGCCCGGCCGCCGGGGGCCCGGTGCGCCTCGTGGACGGTCACCTTGACGCCCGCCTCGGCGGCGGTGATGGCCGCGGTCAGTCCGGCGAAGCCGCCGCCGATGATCGTGAGCTTCCGCATGTCGCTCTCCCTCTCGATCGGGTCGACCTCTCGTCGGCCCCGTGTCCGGTCTCGCAAGGGGGACGAGGGGCGGGGCCGCGTTCGTGACATCGGGACGCTGTCAGTGGCGTACATCACCATGGAGGCATGGCGACGACTCGGAAGAAGAAGACGGCGGTCGCGGGGGCGCGACGGCCTGAGCTGCGGCTCCCTCCCCTGGAGGCGTACGAGGGAGGGCTCGAACCGGACGGGGACTACGACGGCCTGGAACTGACCGGGCTGGACCTCACGGGCCAGTCGGGGGAGGGCGCGCGGTTCCTGGACTGCGCGCTGCGCGAATGCGCGCTCGACGAGGCGCGGCTGACGGGCGCCCGCTTCCTCGACTCGGTGCTCACGGGCGTACGCGGGGTGGGGACGGTCCTCGCCGGGGCACAGCTGAGGGACGTGGAGCTCGTGGACGCCCGGCTCGGCGGGGCGCAGCTGCACGGGGCGGTGCTGGAGAGAGTGGTCGTACGGGGAGGGAAGAGCGACTACCTGAACCTGCGGTCGGCCAAGCTGAAGGACGTCGTCTTCGAGGGGTGTGTGCTGAGCGAGCCCGACTTCGGGGGCGCCTCGCTGGAACGGGTGGAGTTCGTGGACTGCGTGCTCACGGGCGTGGACTTCGGCGGGGCGCGGCTGAGGGACGTGGACCTGAGAGGGGTCCAGCGGCTGGAGATCGCGCGCGGGGTCGAGTCGCTCGCGGGCGCGGTGATCTCGACGGCCCAGCTCCTCGACCTCGCGCCGGTGCTCGCGGCGCAGCTGGGCGTGCGGGTGGAGGAGTAGGGACCGTCGGGCGGCCGCCCGGGGGTCAGGGCAGGCGGGGGAAGCGGGCCTGGAGGGACCAGATGGCCGGGTTGTCGGCGAGGCCCTCGTGCATGTCCGTGAGGTCGGCGATCAGGTCGTGCAGGAAGTCGCGGGCCTCACGGCGGAGCACCTTGTGGTTGAAGGTGAGCGGCGGCTCGTCGCCCGGCATCCAGTCGGCCTCGACGTCCACCCAGCCGAAGCGGCGCTCGAACAGCATGCGGTCCGAGGACTCGGTGAAGTCGAGTTCGGCGTACTGCGGCTGGGAGGCGCGGTTGCCGCGCGGGTCCTGGTCGACCTGCTCGACGATGTCGCACAGGGCCCAGGCGAAGTCGAGGACCGGCACCCATCCCCAGGCTGTGGACACTTCGCGGTCCGTCTTGGTGTCGGCGAGGTACACGTCCCCGCAGAACAGGTCGTGACGCAGGGCGTGGACGTCCGCGTGGCGGTAGTCGGTCTGCGGCGGGTCGGGGAAGCGACGGGAGAGGGAGTAGCCGATGTCGAGCACGGAACCGATGGTGTCACGGCGCCGGGCCCGCCTCGTACGCGAGGATCACCGGCCGCACCCGGTCCACCGCCGGGACGTGTGAGGGACGCTCAGCGGCGACCGTGCACCGCACGTGCCACGCGCGGGCCCAGCCAGCGCTTGAGGCGGCGCAGCGGCTCCAGCTGTTCGGCGGCCCGGTCGATCCGGTAGTAGAGCTGCGGCGGGATGTGCGGGAGCAGCGGCGAGTGGCGCTGGCCCAGGAGCGCGAACATCTGGGCGGGCTCCAGGCGCATGTACCGCGGGAGGTTCTCGTACCACTGGGCGCTGTAGCGGGCGGCGCTCTGCGCGGAGACGAGCTCGGCGCGGCGGCGCTTCCCGTACGTGGTGAGGGCGGCGTCGAGGTCTCCGCCGGAGCGCAGCGCGTCCGCCAGGCCCAGCGCGTCCTCCAGGGCCAGGGTCGTGCCCGCGCCGATCGAGTAGTGGGTGGTGTGGGCGGCGTCGCCGAGGAGGACGAGGTTGCCGCGGTGCCAGACCCGGTTGGTGAGGGTGCGGAAGGTGAGCCACTGGGCGGCGTCGTCGGCCCGGTCGCGGCCGATCAGCTCGTGCCCGTCGAGGAGGTCGTGGAACAGCTTCTCGAGGAGGTGCAGGCTGTCGGCCTCGCCGAGCATGTCGAGGCCGAGGCCGGTCCACGTCTCCCGGGAGCACTCGACGACACAGGTCGACCGTTCGCCGCTGAACCCGTAGGCGTAGCACCAGATCCAGCCGTGCTCGGTCTCCTTGAAGGCGAAGCTGAACGAGTCGAAGACCTTGGTGGTGCCGAGCCAGATGTACTGGTTGCGGCCGCTGGAGACCGTGCTGCCGAAGTGCTCGGGGTGAGCCTCGCGGAGCACGCTGTTGACGCCGTCGGCGGCGACCACCAGGTCCGCGTCGGCCAGCTCGGGCGCCTCCGGGCCCGTGATGTCGTGCTCGAACTCGACGCGCACGCCGAGCTCTTCGGCCCGGCCGGCGAGCAGCGCCAGCATCCGCCGCCGCCCGATGCCGAAGCCCGCGTCGCCCCGGTGGACGGTCCGTTCGTCGCGGACGATCGCGACCCCGTCGGTCCAGGTCACCGAGGCGTCGGCGACGGCGGCCGCGGACTCGGGGTCGCCCGCGCGCAGCTTGTCGAGGAGACCGGCCCAGTACGTCACACCCCAGCCGTACGTGGAACCCTCGGGGTTCCGCTCGTACACGGTGATCTCATGGGCGGGGTCCTGCCGCTTCAGCAGGATCGAGAGGTAGAGGCCGGCGGGTCCGCCGCCGACGATCGCGAGCTTCACGTGCGCTCCCACTGGACTGACCGGGCCTGAGGCATGACACCGCGCTGTCGAACGGCAACGCACAGTAGCAGGGGTGGGCGCCCGGGCGCGCACGAAGCGCGGCCTACGGCAGCAGGCGCCGTTCCTTGGCCACCGCGACGGCGCCCGCGCGGGTGTCGACGCCGAGCTTCGCGTAGATGCGGCCGAGGTGGGTCTTCACCGTCGCCTCGCTGATGAACAGCGCCCGCGCGATCTCGCGGTTGCCGAGGCCACGTCCCAGCTGACCCAGGATGTCCCGCTCCCGGTCCGTGAGGCTCGGGCCGGCCGCGCCGCGCATCCGGTCCATGACGCGGCTGGCGACCGGCGGGGAGAGGGCGGTGCGGCCCTGGGCGGCCGCGTGGATGGCGGCGAACAGCTCCTCCGGCCGTTCGGCCTTCAGGAGGTAGCCGGTCGCGCCGGCCTCGATGGCCCGGGTGATGTCGGCGTCCGTGTCGTACGTGGTGAGGACGAGGACGTGGACGCCGGTGGGCGCGATCAGCCGGGTCGCCTCGACGCCGTCGATGCCCGCGCCCAGCTGGAGGTCCATCAGGACGACGTCCGGCGTCAGCTTGGCCGCCATCGCGACGGCCTCCTCGCCGCTGCCGGCCTCGCCGACGACCTCGATGTCGGGGGTGCTGCCGAGCAGGGCGAGCAGGCCGGCGCGGACGACGACGTGGTCGTCGCAGAGGAGGATCCGTACGGACATCACGACTCCTGGGAGGAGGGATTCGGGGGCGGATTCGAGGGCGGGTTCGGATCCGCGAGCGGGTGCGGGGACGGGTACGGGTTCGCGTGGGTGCTCGGGAGCGGGATCGCGGCCGAGAGCACCGTGCCCTCGCCCGGGGCGGACTCGACCGTCAGGGTGCCGCCCAGCTGCTGCGCCCGCACGCGCATCGCGGGCAGCCCGTGCCCCCGTACCCCGCCGGGCCGGTCGGCCGGGTCGAAGCCCCGGCCGTCGTCCGCGATGTCCAGGACCACCTGGTCGTCGAGGTAGGTGAGGGTCAGGGCGGCGGAGTCGGCGCCGGCGTGCTCGCGGATGTTGGCGAGGGCGCCCTGCGCGATCCGCAGGAGCGCCGACTGCACCCGTTCGGGGAGCGGGACGGCGGTCCCGTCGACCCGGAACGCCGTCGACTCGCGGGCCGCCAGGCCGCGCAGGGCCTCTTCGAGGCCGCCGCCCTCGGCGAGGTCGGCCGGCGCCAGGTCGTGCACGAAGCGGCGGGCCTCGGCGAGGTTGCGTTCCGCGATGGACTCGGCCGTACGGACATGGCGGCGGGCGGTGGCCGGGTCGCTGTCCCAGGTGCGGTCGGCGGCCTGCAGCAGCATCTGCTGGCTGGAAAGGCCCTGCGCGAGGGTGTCGTGGATCTCCATGGACAGCCGCTGGCGTTCGGCGAGGGTGCCCTCGCGGCGCTCGATCGCGGCGAGTTCCCGACGGGTGCGGATCAGGTCGTCGATGAGTGCCCGCTGGCGGGCGGCCTGCCGGTCCGAGTACACGAAGACGCCGGTGGCGATGGCGGCGACGGCCGGCGGGGCGACGATCAGGTTCGGGTCCCAGCCGCCGTGCGCGAGCTGCACCTGCGCGAACACCACGAACGCGGTGAGCAGAGTGACCAGCCCGAGCGCTGCCCGGGCCGGGAGGGTGCGCAGGCCCGTGTAGAAGAGCGGCACCGCGCACCAGGCGAAGCTCGGCGCCAGGACGACGAGCAGGATCCAGACGGCGACGACGGTGCCCAGCCAGGCGATCCGGCGGGGCGCGGCGCGCGTGCCGACGACGGGGCCGAGGAGGTAGAGGGAGGCGAGGGCGCCGGAGAGGGCGACGATCCAGGGACTGCGGTCCTCCCAAGGGTGGCGCAGCAGGAAGCGGGCGAGCGAGGCGCCGAGGAGGAGGAAGAAGGCGATGTGCATGACCCGCGCCAGCCAGGTCGCGTCGGGGTCCCGCTCGGTCTCCGTCGGCCGTGTCACGTTCTCACCTTCCTGACCTGGGGATATCTGTCCATCCTGACCCGGGGGGACCACAGGGGCATCAGCCGATCGGCTGACCCGGCCGTCCTCCAGTGTGCGTGAGGAGGGCAGCCGGACCGTGGACCGGACGGCCCGGGTCGCGGCCACAGGATGGAGGCAGAGCGAAGGAACGGACCGCCGACACGGTCCACCTCGGCTCGGCTCACTTCTCCTCGCAGTTCCTCCCCTCCTCACCCTCACGGAGTTCCTCATGAAGAAGATCCTCTTCGGTGCCGCCGCCGCCGCTGTCGTCGCCGCCGGTACGTTCGGCGCCGTCTCCGCGAACGCCTCCGCCCCGGCCGCCGCCCCCGCCGCCGTGGTTCGCGCCGACGCCGGCAACGACAACCTGCAGCAGTCGACCCACCTGACGATCGAGGCCGCGACGAAGGCCGCGCAGGCCACGCTCGACGCCGCCGAGAAGGAGAACCAGCGCGTCTCCGTCGCCGTCGTCGACCGCAACGGCAACACCATCGTCACCCTCCGCGGCGACGGCGCGGGCCCGCAGTCCTACGAGTCGGCCGAGAAGAAGGCCTACACCGCCGTCTCCTGGAACGCCCCGACCTCCGTCCTCGCCGGCCGCCTCGCCCAGGCCCCCAACCTCAAGGACATCCCCGGCACCCTCTTCCTCGCCGGCGGCGCCCCCGTCACCGCCAAGGGCGCCCCCATCGCGGGCATCGGCGTCGCGGGCGCCCCCTCGGGCGACCTCGACGAGAAGTTCGCCCAGGCCGGAGTCGCCGCCCTCGGCAAGTAACCGCACCAACGGCCCAAGGACCGCGACGGCGCCCGGACCCCCGCCAGGCGCCGTCGCCTTCTTCCGTGTCGCCCTGCTTAGGATCGATACGTGACCCAGCGCGACCGGACGGACCGGTACCACCGGAAGGGCCGGCACCACCGGACCGGAGCAGCCGCGGGCGGCCTCGCCGCCGCCCTCACCGCCCTCGCGCTCCTCGCGGGCGGCTGTACGGAGGCCTCCGGCGGCGTCCGGGGGACCCCAGGGGCCGCCGGGCTGCGCGACCCGTACTTCCCGAAGCTCGGCAACGGCGGCTACGACGTCAGCCACTACGCCCTCACCCTGGCGTACGACCCCGGGACCGGGCGTCTCGACGGCACCGCCGAGATCACCGCCCGCGCCACCCAGGACCTCAGCGCCTTCAACCTCGACCTCGCCGGGCTCACCGTCGACCGGGCGTCCGTCGACGACGCGCCCGCCGCGGTCAACCGGGCCGGGAACGAGCTGACGCTCCGGCCGCGCGAGGAGATCCGCGAGGGCGCGGAGTTCCGGACCACCGTCGTGTACGGGGGCGTGCCCGAGCCGATCACGGACGCGGACGGCTCCGAGGAGGGCTGGCTGCGCACCGGCGACGGTGCCGTTGCGGTCGGCGAACCCGCGGGCTCGATGACCTGGTTCCCGGGCAACCACCACCCCTCCGACAAGGCCGCGTACGAGGTGACGCTCACCGTCCCGGCCGGGCTCGAAGGGCTCTCCAACGGTGTCAGGACCGCCCGCCGGACGGCGGCCGACGGCCGTGTCACGACCGAGTGGCGAGCGGCCGAGCCGATGGCGAGCTACCTCGCGACGGTCGCGATCGGCCGGTACGAGACGGCGACCGCAGCCCCGGGCTCAGGCCCCGTTCCCGTGCTCACGGCCGCCGAACGCCCGATCGCCGCCGCGACCGCCCCGCTGCGCGGCGAGATCCCCGGGATCGTCGCCCGGCAGGCCCGGCGCTTCGGCCCGTACCCGTTCTCCACGGCCGGCGCGATCGTCACCGAGGACGGGACGCTCGGGTACGCGCTGGAGACCCAGACACGGCCCGTCTTCCCGGCCGCCTCCTTCGACCGGACGACCCTGGTCCACGAGCTGGCCCACCAGTGGTTCGGGAACTCGGTCTCGCCCGCGAGCTGGCGGGACCTGTGGCTCAACGAGGGCTTCGCGACGTACGCCGAGTGGCTCTACACGGAGGAGTACGAGCACGTCCCCGCGCGGACGCACTTCGAGCGGGCCTTCGCCCAGGAGGCCAACTGGGCCTTCCCGCCGGCCGCCCCGCCCACCGCCGAGAACCTCTTCGACCCGCCCGTCTACCAGCGGGGCGCGATGGTCCTGCACAAGCTCCGCGAGACGGTCGGGGACGAGACCTTCGACGAGATCCTGCGCGGCTGGCCCGCGAAGTACCGTCACGCCAACGCCTCCACGGACGACTTCACCGCCTACGCGGAGAACGTGGCCGGACGCGACCTCGACGAGCTGTGGGCCGTCTGGCTGTACGGCGACGGGAAGCCGGCGAAACCCTAGCGGGACCTGTGTCCGGGGGACCAGCGCGCCGTGGCGGCCGGACGCGGGCCGGAACGGCACGGGTGGGAGAGCCCTGAGCCGGTGCCGTGCCGCACCTGCTGTGGGTCAGGCCAGGGCCTTTCGCATGACCACGCACGCCCGGCCGTGGGCGAGGTCCGGGCGGCGACCGGTCTCCTCGTAGCCGAGGGAGGTCCAGAAGGCGAGCGCCTTCGGGTTGTTCTCCAGGACGGCGAGCCGCAGGCCCGTACGGCCCTCGGCGCGGAAGCGGTCCTCGACGTATGCCGCGAGCCGGCGTCCGTGGCCCGTGCGCCGTTCGTCCCCGTGGACCATGAGGAGGCCGAGCCACGGTTCGGGGTCCGCGGGGTCGGGGTGCCTGCCGAGGGTGATCGCGACAGCGACGAGCCGGCCCTCGGAGCGGGCCAGCAGGACCTCGGCGGTGGGCTGGGCGAGTTCGTCGGCGAGGGCGGCCGCGACCTGCTCGGGCCGGACGTCGGACGGGTCCGGGAAGTCGCCGCTCAGCTGCTGGAACTCCTCGTTCGAGGCGTACAGCGCGGTGATTTCGGTGAGCAGCGGGCCGGGGAGGGCCGCACCGTCCTCCAGGGCCTTGGGCGTGAGGGCTTCGACGATCACGCGGCAAGGGTAGAGCCCCGGCGGGACGATCCGGCCGGGGCTCAAGGGTGCCGCGGGGCGTCGGTCAGAGGTTGACGCCGAAGTCGCGGGCGATGCCCTCGAGGCCCGAGGCGTAGCCCTGGCCGACCGCGCGGAACTTCCACTCGGCGCCGTTGCGGTACAGCTCGCCGAAGACCATGGCGGTCTCGACGGCGGCGTCCTCGGAGAGGTCGTAGCGGGCGAGCTCGGCGCCGCCGGCCTGGTTCACGATGCGGATGTAGGCGTTGCGCACCTGGCCGAAGTTCTGCGAGCGGTTGACCGCGTCGTAGATGGAGACCGGGAAGACGATCTTGTCGACGGTGGGCGGGAGGCCCGCGAGGTTGACGTTGATCTGCTCGTCGTCGCCGCCGCCCTCGCCGGTGCGGTTGTCACCGGTGTGGACGATGGTCTGGTCCGGCGTCGACTTGTTGTTGAAGAAGACGAAGTGCGCGTCGGAGGCGACCTTGCCCGCCGCGTCCACGCCGATCGCCGAGGCGTCGAGGTCGAAGTCGGTGCCGGTGGTGGTGCGGACGTCCCAGCCGAGGCCCACGGTGACAGCGGCGAGGCCCGGGGCCTCCTTGGTCAGAGAGACGTTGCCGCCCTTGGACAGGCTCACAGCCATGGAAAGTCCCTTTCATCGTGGTGTCTTCGCCTGGAGAAACGCGTGGTGCCCCCGGACGGTTCCCGGAGCACTCCCGGCGAAAACAGGATGACTCCGATGGCCCCCTGCGGGGAACATGGAGGGCATGTCCGGTCCGTATCCCATCCGCGGCTCCGTCTCGCTCCCCGAGGCCGAGCTCCAGTGGCGTTTCTCGCGTTCCTCGGGCCCGGGCGGTCAGCATGTGAACACCAGCGACTCCCAGGTCGAGCTGCGCTTCGACCTCGCGGCCACCGACGCCCTTCCCGAGGTGTGGAAGGCACGCGCCCTGGAGCGCCTCGGCGGCCGCCTGGTGAACGGCGTCGTGACGGTCCGCGCCTCGGAGCACCGCTCTCAGTGGCGCAACCGCGAGACGGCGGCGGTGCGGCTCGCCGCGCTGCTCGCCGAGGCCACGGCCCCGCCGCCGAAGCCCCGCCGTCCGACGAAGATCCCCCGCGGGATCAACGAGCGCCGTCTGCGCCAGAAGAAGCAGCGCTCGGAGACGAAGCGGACCCGCCAGTCCCGCGACTGGGGCTGAGCCGGTCCCGGTACCGGCGCCGTACGGCCCGGGCTCACGACAGGCTTCGGTACTTCCCCTGGTAGTACGCCAGCGGGCCGCCGCCCGCCACCCCCGCGTCCACGGTCAGGACCCGGCCCACCACGAGCGTGTGGTCGCCGGCCACGACCCGGCTCTCCGTGCGGCACTCCAGGGTCGCCAGCGCGCCGCCCATGAGCGGGGCGCCGCTCTCCTCGCCGCGGGTGTACGGCAGGTCGGCGAAGAGCAGCCGGTCGCTGACGCGGTTCTTCATGGCGAAGCGCCCGGCGATGTGACGCTGGTTCTCGCCGAGGATCGACACCGCCCAGACGGGTACGTCGGCGAGCAGGTCGTCCATGCGGGAGCCGTTGCGGAGGCTGACCAGGACCAGGGGCGGGTCGAGGGAGACCGACACGAAGGCCGTGGCGGTCATGCCGACGTCCTCGCCGCGCGGGCCGTCGTCGGGGTCGTGCGCGGTCACCAGGACCACACCGGCCGCGAGGCGGGACATCGCCGCCCGGAACTCGTCGTTGCTCACCCCCTCAGCATGAGGGATGGCCAGATCGGACACGGGGGGCGAGGGAGGGGTCTTCTGCAGCACACCCGCACGCTAGCCCCGGCCTTCCGGGAGCCGCATCGGGCCGGGGGACCAGGCCGCCACCCCCGCCGGTCCTAGGACCCGGGGCCCCGGGGCGGGAGCCGGGCGGAACCCGCGGCGACCCGCCATGACCTGCTGTGACTTGAGTCACAGCGACCAGTATTTGCTGACCCTGTGTACCGGGTGCGCAGCTCGCTGTGATTCAGTGGCAGTGACAGTGCAATACGAACGGTGACTGTGCAACACGAAGCCGATGAGAACCCTGGAGTTGCTGTCGAGGTCTCGGGGAGAGCGAGCGATGGAGACCGAGTCGGAGCCGTACGTCCGTCTCTCGACCCTGCGGCAGCTGCATCAGGTCGTGGCGGAGCTCAACACTGCGCGCAGCCTGGCGGACACCCTGCAGACCGTCGCCGACGGCGTGGTCGCCGGTCTCAACTACGAGCTGGCCTGCGTCAACCTCGTACGCCCCGACGGTGACCTCGTCGTCGCCGCCTTCGCCGGCAGCTCCGCCGCCGAGGCCCTGATCACCGGCAGGGTCGGCTCCCGCGCCTCCTGGGACCGCCGCCTGTCCATGGCGACCGCCTGGGGCGACCTGCGGTTCATCCCGCACACCGAGGGCTGGGTGCTGATGGAGGACGACGTCCCCCAGTGGCACACCGACGGCCCCGCGCCCCGCTTCGAGGACGAGTGGCACCCGCACGACCGGCTCTACGCCCCCATGTACTCGCCCCGGCTCGGCTCCGGCCGCCCGGGCGGCCCGCCACCCGGCTCCGGCCGTGAACTCCTCGGCGTCATATCCGTCGACCGCCCGCGCAACGGCCGGCACCCCGGCCCCTGGGGCCAGGAGGCGCTCCAGATGTACGCCTCCCAGTCGGCGATCGCCATCAGCAACGCCCGGCTCCGCTCCAACATGCAGCGTGCCCTCGTCCGCCTGGAGCGGGAGCAGCAGGCGCTCCGCGCCAGCGAGGAGTCCTTCCGGCAGGCCTTCGAGTACGCCCCCTCCGGCATGGCGATCGCCGAGATGGGCGGCGACCAGCACGGCCGGCTCCTGCGCACCAACGACGCCCTGTGCCGGCTCCTCGGCCGGCCCGCCGCCGCCATGCGGCGCTACTCCTTCGCCGACCTCGTCTACCCCGAGGACATAGGGACGCTGCTGCGGACCTCCGCCGAGGGCGGCCGGGCCGAGCTGAGGCTCGGGCGGCGCGACGGCACGTACGTGTGGGTGTCCCTCCGCAACTCGGTCGTCGCCGACGCGGCCGACGGCCCGCGGTTCCTCCTCACCCACGTCGAGGACATCGAGGAGCGCAAGCGGCACGAGCTGCAGCTGGCCCACCGCGCCTCGCACGACGCCCTCACGGGCCTCCCCAACAGTGCCGAGCTGCGCTCCCGGCTCTCCGCCCGGCTGTGCGAGCGCCCGGCAGCGCACGTCTCGGCCGACCAGGCGGCGGGGTACGGCGGCGGGTACGAGTCGGGGCGGGACGGCGGCTACGAGACGGGCTACGACCAGGGGCACGCCGATCAGACCGGTCACCCCGGGTACGACTCCGGTGGCCCCGGTCACTCCGGCTACGAGTCGCCGTACGAGCACGAACACGAGCACGGCTTCGGTTTCGAGCCGGCGGGCGTCGGCCCGTACGACCACCATGTCCACATGGTGGCCCCCTCGGGGGGTGACATGGACGACGGCACCAAGGGCCTCGCCGTCCTCTTCTGCGATCTCGACGGCTTCAAGTCGATCAACGACCGCTTCGGGCACCACACCGGTGACGCGGTGCTCATCGAGGTCGCGCGCCGTCTCACCACCGGCGTCCGCGACGGCGACACGGTCGCCCGGCTCGGCGGTGACGAGTTCGTCGTCCTGGCCGACGGGCTCGGCTCGGCCGACGCGGCCGACCTGGCCGTACGCCTGCGGAACGCGATCATTCCGCCGATCCGGGTGGACGGCCGGGCGGTCCGGGTCGGGGCGAGTTTCGGCATCGGCTGGGCCGAATGCGGGATGACCGTGGAAGAGGTCCTGAACTCCGCCGACCAGCGGATGTACGTGGAGAAACGCTCCCGCGCCAAGGTCCACCGGCGCGCCGGCTGAGGCTCCTGACACGCCCGGGGCCGCTTCGGGGGCTGGTCCGTTCGGGGTAGGCTCGGCCGGTCGGCGACGGCTGGCGAGCATGGAGAGGAACCCGGATGGCTGCCGGTAACGACGGCGCGAACAAGCCCGAGAACGACGACCCGTTCGGCTACCTGTACGAGGACGGTCAGGCCGCGGGCGCCCAGCCCCCGGGCGGGGGCGGCTACGGCTACCCCGGCCCCGCTGCGGCTCAGCCCGGCGTGCCCCGGACCTCGTACAACCAGGTCAGAACGGTCGGCGAGCGCCAGTACGGCGGTCAGCAGCAGCCGTACGTCCCGCCGCAGCAGCAGTCCCCGTACGGCCAGCCGCAGGCGCAGTACGCCGCCCCGGAGACCTACGGCGGCCCGCCGACCCGGCAGGGCCCCCCGCCGCAGCACCACCACGGCGGCTCCGGTCGCGGCCCCAACACCCGGGGCATCCTCATCGGCGCGGTCGCGGTCGTCGCGGTCGTCGTGGTGGGCATCGCCGCCGCGGTGATCACGAACTCGGGCAACGACGACGACAAGAACAAGCAGGCCGGGACCGGTGGCACCACCGCGACCACGCCGGTGAAGCCCTCCGACGATCCGACCACGGAGCCGAGCACGGACCCGACGTCGGTGGAGCTGCCGAAGCAGGAGGCGGCGACGCTGAAGCTGGGCGGCAACGCGTCCCTCGCCACGGACGTCAAGGGCGCCGAGGGCTCGAACGGCAACTACGTCGCGGGCTTCAACCAGGTCGGTTCCTCGGTGACCTGGAAGGCGAAGATGCCGGCGGCGGGGCACTACAAGCTGACCGTGCGCTACACCATCCCCGCCGTGGACGCCAACGCCACCCTGACGGTGAACGGCAAGCCGAACTCCTCGCCCCTCGGGCTGAAGAACTTCGTCCACTCCACGGACCCGAACCTGGAGAAGAACTGGCAGACCACCTGGGCGCCGGTCGACCTCCAGAAGGGCGAGAACGAGATCAAGATCTCGTGCGAGACGGGCAATCAGTGCGACGTGCTGCTCGACTGGCTCGAAGTCGGTCCGCCGAACAGCTAGAGGGTTTCCTGCCGGTCAGGGCTGGCTCGCGGCGACAGGACACCCCCTGGTCCGGCCTCGGCCGGCCGTGTGTCACGGCCGGTCGGGTTCCTCGGTGACCTTCACGCGGGCCAGCAGTTCCTCATAGGCCGTCGCGTCGAACTCGCCGGCCACCGGGGACAGCACCGTCGCCGCCGAGAGGGCGACCGCGCGGGACAGGCGGTCGGGCCAGGGGGCGTTCTCGACCAGGCCCGACAGCAGGCCCGCGACGGCCGAGTCGCCCGCGCCCGTCGGGTTGCCCTTCACGGCCGCCGGCGGGGCCGCGCGCCACAGGCCCTCCGGGGTCGCGGCGAGGAGCCCGTCGGGCCCGAGCGAGGAGACGACCGTACGGGCGCCCCGGCCCCGTGCCTCGCGGGTCGCGCGCAGCGGGTCGCGGGTGCCGGTGAGCTGGGCGAGTTCGTCCGCGTTGGGCTTGACGAGGTCCGGGCGGGCGGCGATGCCGCGCCGGAGGGGTTCGCCGCTGGTGTCGAGGAGGACGGGGACTCCTGCGGTACGGGCGAGGCGGACGAGCTCCGCGTACGCCCCCACATGGATGCCCGGCGGGAGACTGCCACAGAGGGCGACCCCTTCGGCGCCGTCGAGGAGTGCGGTGAAGCGGGTGCGGAAGACGGCCCACTCGGCCGCGGTGACGGTGGGGCCCGGTTCGTTGAGCTGGGTGGTGTCGCCGGTCGCGGTGTCGACGATCGCGACGGTGCGGCGGGTGGGGCCCGCGGTCTCGACCAGCTCGTCGCGGACCGGGGTCGCGGCCAGTTGCTCGCGGAGCACGGCACCCGTGGCGCCGCCCGCGAAGCCGGTGGCGACGGTCTCGTGGCCGAGCGCGGCGAGCACCCGGGCGACGTTGAGGCCCTTGCCGCCGGGGCGCTCGATGACCTGGGTGACCCGGTGGGAGGCGTGCGGGGTGAGGGCGGGGACCCGGTAGGTCAGGTCCACCGCCGTGTTGAGGGTGACCGTGAGAATCATCTGACCAACCCCCGTACTCCGTGTGAAGTCCTGCGGAACGCACGCTCCGACGGGCACTGATCATGCCAAACGAAAGGCGGTTGGCCCAGCCCCCGGGCCCACCGCCGTTCCGTGTGACTCCTGATCAGGAGCGTGCTCAGACCTTCGGGTCGACGATCCACTCGCCCTTGCGCATGACGCCCTTGAGGTTGAACTCGGCGTCCAGGACCACGATGTCGGCGTCCTTGCCGGGTTCGAGGGAGCCGACGCGGTCGTACACGCCGAGCAGCCGGGCCGGGTTGGCGGAGATCGCCTGGACGACCGACTCGACGGGGAGGCCGTCGATGGTGGCGGCGCGCTTGAAGGCGCGGTCCAGGGTCAGTGTGGAGCCGGCGATGGAGCCGCCCTCGACGAGGCGGGCGACGCTGTCCTTCACCTCGACCTCCAGGGGGCCGAGCATGTAGCGGCCGTCGCCGAAGCCGGCGGCGTCCATGGCGTCGGTGATGAGGGCGACGCGCTCGGGGCCCGCGTGGTGGAAGGCGAGCTCCAGGGCGGCGGGGTGGAGGTGGGTGCCGTCGTTGATGAGCTCGACGGTGATCCGCTCGTCCTCCAGGAGGGCGGCGATGGGGCCGGGTGCGCGGTGGCCGAGTGCGGGCATCGCGTTGTAGAGGTGGGTGGCGACGGTGGCACCGGCGTCGATGGCCTCGACGGTCTGCTCGTAGCTGGCGTCGGTGTGGCCGATGGCGGCGATCACGCCGTGTTCGGCGAGCAGGCGGACGGAGTCGATGCCGCCGGGCAGTTCGGTGGCGAGGGTGACCATCTTGGCCTGGCCGCGGGCGGCGTCGATCAGCTTGCGGACATCGGCCGGGTCGGGGTCGCGGAGCAGCGTCTCGTCGTGGGCGCCCTTGCGGCAGGGGGAGATGAACGGGCCCTCGAAGTGGAGGCCGGCGATCTCGCCCTGCTCGGCGAGCTCGGAGAGCAGCCCGGCCCGCTGGGTGAGGAAGTCCATCTCGCCGGTGACGAAGGAGGCGACGACGGTGGTCGTGCCGTGCAGCCGGTGGGTGTGGACGCCCTTGAGGACCTCGTCGACGGTGCCGGAGGTGAAGGAGGCGCCGCCGCCGCCGTGGTTGTGCATGTCGACGAAGCCGGGGACGAGCCAGTGCCCGGTCAGGTCGAGGGTCTCGGCGCCTTCCGGGATGCTCCCGGCGATGCGCTCGCCGTCGACGATCACACGTCCGTTCTCGACGATTCCGGTGGGCAGCACGACGTGTGCGCCGGCGAGAACCTTGTGATCGGCCATCAGGCGGAAACCTCCGAGTCGGTGGGGCGCTGGGGGCTCTGGTCGGCGAGCAGGTCCCAGGCGAGGAGGCCCGCGCCCAGGCATCCGGCGGTGTCCCCGAGGGCCGCCGGGACGATGGCGGGCAGCTTCTGGAACGTGACTCGCTCCTCCACCGCGGCCCGAAGTGGTGTGAACAAGGTTTCCCCGGCCTCGGCGAGTCCGCCACCGATGATGAGCGTGCGGGGGTCCAGCAGGGTGAGGGCCGTGACCAGGCCGTCGGCGAGGGCGTCGACGGCGTCCTGCCAGATCCTGAGGGCGGCGGCGTCGCCGGACTCGACGGCCTTGGCGCAGTCGGCGGCGTCGGCCTTCGGGTCGCCGCTCGCCTCTGCCCAGGCCTGGGAGACGGCGGAGGCGGAGGCGTACCGCTCCAGGCAGCCGCGCTGGCCGCAGCCGCAGACGGTGCCGCCGGGGCGGACGACGATGTGGCCGATCTCGCCGGCGTAGCCGTGGGCGCCGGCCTCGATGCGGTCGCCGATGCCGATGGCGCCGGCGATGCCGGTGCCGAGGGGCACGAAGAGGAAGCGGTCGGCGCCGTTGCCCGCGCCGATGCGGCCTTCGGCGAGGCCGCCGGTGCGGACGTCGTGGCCGAGGGCGACGGGGATGCCGTCGAGTCTGCCGCTGAGGAGTTCGCGCATGGGAACGTCGTGCCAGCCGAGGTTGGCGGCGTAGACGGCGATGCCGTTCTCCGCGTCGACGATGCCGGGGACGGCGACTCCCGCGGCCGCCGCGGGCTCGCCGTACCGCTCCTGGCCGAGGGCGCGGAGCTCGGCGGCGAAGCCGAGGATCGTCTCCACGACGGCCTCGGGACCGCGGTCGCGTCCGGTGGCTCGGCGGGCCTCGTGGAGCAGGGTGCCGTCCGCCCCGACGAGGGCGGCCTTCATGCCTGTGCCGCCCACATCCAGGGCGATGACGTGTCTCACGGGTGACAGTTTGGCCCTCGGGGACCCAAAAGGTCTAGTCCACTGCCGAGGATTGTTGCGTACGGATACAAATTCGGGTCCCGTCATGGGCCCATCGTCCCGTCGACGTTGCGGAAGTGATACCCGAGTGGTGTAGACCTCATACCCGCGCACGCGAGAGACTTACGGCCCTGCGCAGAGCAAACGTGCGGCTCGATGCAGCTCAACGACGAGCAAAAGGTGGATGAAGCCGTGGAGCGGCGACGATTTCTTGGATGGACCGCGGCCGTCGCCGTACTCGGAATGACCGCCACGGTCTCCGGCTGCGGATCCCTCGGAGGCGACTCCGGCGATGTGACCCTGAGACTGGTCGCGGCCGACTACGACCTCACCGGCGGCGACACCACCAAGAAGTACTGGGCCGACCTCGTCACCGCCTTCGAGGCCGGACACCCCGGAGTCAAGGTCGAGGTGCAGGTCGAGTCCTGGGACGACGTCGACCGCAAGGTCGCCGAGATGGTCAAGGCCGACAAGGCCCCCGACATCGCGCAGATCGGCGCCTACGCCGACTACGCGGCCGCCGACCAGCTCTACGCCGCCGACGAGCTCCTCTCCATACCCGTCCAGTCCAACTTCCTCGCGCCGCTCGTCGAGGCCGGGGAGCACAAGCGGACCCAGTACGGGATGCCGTTCGTCGCCTCCACCCGGCCGCTGTTCTACAACAAGGCCCTCTTCGCCGAGGCCGGCGCCAAGCCCCCCACCACCTGGGCCGAGCTGGCCGAGGCCGCCGACAAGCTGAAGGACGACGGTGTCCGCACCCCCTTCGCGCTGCCGCTCGGCCCCGAGGAGGCCCAGGCCGAGGCCCTGATGTGGATGCTCAGCGGCGGCGGCGGCTGGACCGACGGCACCGACCACTACGCGGTCGACTCCGACGCCAACATCAAGACCTTCGACTGGCTCAAGAACAACCTGGTCGCCAAGGGCCTCACCGGCCCCGTCGCCCCCGGCAAGCTCAACCGCAAGGCCGCGTTCGCCGCCTTTGCGAACGGCGAGGTCGGCATGCTCAACGGCCACCCCTCGCTCCTCAAGGAAGCCGCCAAGAAGGGCGTCCAGGTCGGCCAGGTCCCGCTCCCCGGCGTCGACGGCCAGGCCGAGGCCGCCATGGGCGTGGCCGACTGGATCATGGGCTTCAAGCAGAACGGTCACCGCAAGGAGATCGGCGACTTCCTCAACTTCGTCTTCAGCGACGAGAACGTCCTGAAGTTCGCCGGTGACAACGACCTCCTGCCGGTCACCGTGACCGCCTCCACGCGCATGGAGACCGAGCCCGAGCACGCCAACCTGCGCGTCTTCCTCAAGACCCTCCCGGAGAGCCAGCTCCCGCCGGTCGGTAAGACGTCCTGGGCCGAGGTCAGCGAGAACGTCAAGCAGAACATCGGCAAGGCCGTCACCCCGGCCGGAGTCCCCTCCCAGGTCCTCGGGGCGATCGGACGCGCGGCGACGGCGGCGGAGAGCGCCGAGTAGCGGGCCCGCGCGACCGGGCGGCCGGGGCGTCGACGGGCGCCGGGTAATAAGTTGTTCGTATGACCGAGGAGCGGGAGACGGCGGACAGCGGCGACGAGGGCGGGCTCGGTGAGCGTGAGCAGGCTCTCCTCGCCGTCGAGCGCCGCTCCTGGCCCGGCCCCGGCGCCAAGGAGCGCGCGGTCCGCGAGAGCCTGGGGCTCTCCCCGACCCGCTACTACCAGCTGCTCAGCGCCCTCCTGGACGATCCCCGGGCCCTCGTCCACGATCCGGTGACGGTGAACCGGCTGCGGCGGGTGCGGGAGGAGAAGCGGCGGAGACGGTGAGCGAGGGCATCTTTCGGTGCGGCCGCCCGGCGCCGTCTCGTTCGTGCCCCTGACGCGAGGCGGCGCGCGTCGGTAGGGTCGGGAGCATGGTCAGCCTCCCGCACCCGACCACATCCGCCGGCCGTGACGGTCTGGCCGCGCTTCTCGCGCGGCCCGCGAAGGCCGTCGTCGCCCTCGACTTCGACGGCACGCTCGCCGAGATCGTCCCCGACCCCGAACAGGCACGCGCCCACCCCGGCGCCGTCGAGGCGCTCGCCGCCCTCGCCCCCGAGGTCGCCTCCGTCGCCGTCGTGACCGGCCGCCCCGCCGGGGTCGCCGTCCGCTACGGCGGCTTCGCCGGTGTCCCCGGCCTGGAGCACCTCGTCGTCCTCGGCCACTACGGCGCCGAACGCTGGGACGCCCTCACCGGTACGGTCCGGGCAGCCGCCCCGCACCCGGGCGTCGCCTCCGTCCGCGCCGAGCTCCCCGGCTTCCTCGACCGGGCCGGCGCCTGGCCGGGCGTCTGGATCGAGGAGAAGGGCCGCGCGGTCGCCGTCCACACCCGCCGCGCCCTTGACCCGGAGGGCGCCTTCGAGGCACTCAAGGGCCCGCTGGGCGACCTCGCCACCCACCACGGCCTCGTCCTGGAGCCCGGCCGCATGGTCCTGGAGCTGCGGCCCCCGGGCATGGACAAGGGCGTCGCGCTCGAGGAGTACGTACGAGAGGTGGGCGCCGGGTCCGTGCTCTACGCGGGTGACGACCTGGGCGATCTGCCCGCCTTCGCCGCCGTCGAGAAGCTGCGCTCCGACGGCACCCCGGGCCTGCTGGTCCGCAGCGGTTCCACGGAGGTCCCGGAACTCACCGACCGCGCGGACCTCGCGGTCGCGGGCCCGTCGGGGGTGGTGGACTTCCTGGCCGCCCTCGCCGCGGCCGTACGGGAGGGCTGAGGCCCGTCGGACCCGGAGGCGACGGATCCCGGCGACGGGCTGGGGCGACGGACCCGGTCAGCCCTCGTGGACCAGCAGGTCCACGAGGCCCGTCAGGTCCTCCTCGCCGCTGCCGACGTCGAGCCGACGGCGCATCAGCGCGAAGTAGGGGGCGAGGAGTTCGGGGCTGACACCCTGCCCCGCGGCCGTGTCCATGAAGGTGGGTGTGCCGGCCACCTGCATCGCCAGGTTCGACACCACACCGGTGGTGTAGTCGCCGGACCTCAGCTGCCGGGCGGTCTGCCCGACCGACGCGCCGGCCATCGCCCCGATCCAGTCGCCGAGCAGCGGCGCGAACGCGACCGGGTCGATGTCCTCCCGCCGGATCAGGGCGAAGGCGTGCGCGACCCCGGCGAACATCCCGTACATCGCGCTGAGCAGGGCCACGTCGTGGAGGGCCGCGAAGCCCGCGTCCTCCCCGACGTACCTGGTCCCCGCCGGGACGGCCAGGGTCGCCTCGTGCTCCTCGAACAGCTCCCGCGAGCCGCTGTAGAAGACGTAGCCGCCGGCCTCCGGGACGCCGATCATCGGAGGGACGGCCATGATGCCGCCGTCCAGGTGGCGGGCGCCCCGCTCCTCGGCCCACGCGGCCCGGTCGCGGGCCTCGGCGGGCGTGCCGGTGACCAGGTCGACCACGTCCTTGCCGGTCAGGTCGGTGCCCGCGAGGGTCTCCTCGACGGAGGCGTCGTCGAGGAGGCAGACGACGATCAGGCTGCTCGCCGCGACCGCCTCGGCGGCGGTGCCGGCGACCTTCGCGCCCTCGGCGGCGAGCGGCTCGGCGCGGGCCGGGGTGCGGTTCCAGACGGTGAGCGGATGCCCGGCGGCGAGCCAGGCGCGGGCGAGGGCGGTTCCCATGGCGCCGAGGCCGAGCAGGGTGACGGGGGTCTTCTCCCCGGGGGTCGTTGTCATGCCCTTAGGCTGGTTCCGGGCCCGGGGATGCTCAAGTACCCACTTCGGAGTGGGTGGTTACCCCGGGGGAAGCGAGCAGGTCGGAAGGGTGCGGACATGACGACGCTGAACCGGCCCGGCGCACCGGACGGGCACGTCTGCGGGATCGACACCGCGATGGAGATCATCGGCGGCAAGTGGAAGGTGCTCATCCTCTGGGCGCTGCACCAGCGGCCGTACCGCCGTTTCGGGGAGCTGCGGAGGCTGGTCCCGGGCATCACGGAGAAGGTCCTCGCCTCGCACCTGCGGGAGCTGGAGGCGGACGGCGTCGTCGACCGCACGTCGTACGACGAGGTGCCGCCGCGCGTCGAGTACTCCCTGACCGAGGCCGGCACCCGGCTCAACGCGGCCCTCGAACCCCTGGCCGCGTGGGGGCGGGAGCGGGCCGTCGGCTAGGGCGTCTCCTCCCGCAGGGCGTCCAGCTGGTTCAGGAACCAGCGCTGCGGGGGCAGGGCCGTCGCCGTCGCCGCGAGGCGCTTCGTGCGGTCGGCTCGTTCCGGCAGGGGCATCGCGAGGGCGGTGTGGAGGGCCTCGGCGGTCTCCGAGACGTCGAAGGGGTTCACCGGGAGGGCGTCCTCCCGCAGCTCCTGGTACGCGCCCGCGCCGGTCGACAGCACCAGAGCGCAGCCCGCGTCCGAGACCACCGGTATCTCCTTGGCGACCAGGTTCATGCCGTCGCGCACCGGGTTGACCAGGGCCACGTCCGCCAGGCGGTACGCGGCGAGGGAGCGGGTGAAGTCGTCCTCCACGGAGACGATCACCGGCTGCCAGCCGGCCGTGCCGAACTCCGCGTTGATCTCGGCGGCCAGCCCGGCCACCGAGGCCGTGTACGCGCGGTAGGACTCCAGGTCCTGCCGGGAGGGGTACGCCGAGGCCAGATGGACCACCCGCTCGCGCCACTCGGGGTGGACGGTGAGCAGCTCCCGGTAGGCGAGGAGGCCGCGCAGGATGTTCTTCGACAGCTCGGTGCGGTCGACGCGGACGATGGTCCTGCGCTCGCCCACCTCGGCACGGAGCCGGGCGAGGGCCTCGTCCACCTCGGGGCGGTGGGCCAGGGCCCGCAGCTCGTCGCCGTCGACGCCCAGGGGGTACGCCCGGACCCGGGTGCGGCCCTTCCCGGCGCCGTGGCGGCGCCACTCCACGCCGTGCCAGGGGTCGCCGCTCGGCCGGACGCCCTGGGCCGTGCCCGTGGAGTCCTCGCGTCCGGAGCAGCAGCGGATGAACGCCGACGCCCATCCCCAGGTGTGGAAGCCCAGCTCGTCGGCGCCGAGCATGCCCCACAGGAGTTCCTCGACGATGTCGTCCGGCACCATGCGCAGGTACTCGGAGGACACCCACGGCGTGTGGGTGAAGTGGCTGATCCGCAGGTCGGGGCGGAGTTCCCGCAGCATCCCGGGGACGAGTGCCAGGTGGTAGTCCTGCACCAGGACCGCCGCGCCTTCGTCGGCCTCGGCGGCCAGGGCCTCGGCGAAGGCGCGGTTGTAGGCGCGGTACGACGCCCAGCGGCGCCGGAACTCCGCGTCGAAGACGGGCTCGCGCGGGGTCTCGTACAGGTGGTGGTGGAGGAACCAGAGCACCGAGTTCGCGATGCCGTTGTACGCGTCGGCGTACACGTCCGGGTCGATGTCCAGCATGCGGACGCCCGGTTCGCCGATGCCGCGCCGGACGGCCTCCCGGTCTCCCTCGCCGAGCGCCGCGCACACCCACAGGCTGCCCTGCGAGGAGACGGCGCTCAGCCCGGAGACCAGGCCGCCGCCGCCCCTGCGGGTGTCGAGCTCGCCGTCCTCGCCGCGCACGTACGAGACGGGTCCCCGGTTGGATGCCACGAGCACAGATGCCATGGGGCGAACCTAGCCCGTCCCGTAAACGCTCAAACGTACGTATACGAGACGGGTGGATCCGGCCACGGAGGGTGGCCGGGCCTCCGGCGGGCCGTCAGCCCTCGCGCCGGCCGCGCATCGCCGCCTTCGCGACCAGGCCGGTCGCCGCGAGGGCGAGGCCCAGGGCGCCCAGCAGCCACAGCCGCTCGCCGTTGCCGCCGGTCTCGGCCATCGAGCCGCCGGCGGCGTTCCCGTGGGGCCCGGGGGCCGGGGGCGCGGGGGCGGCCCCGGCGGGGGCCGCGGCGGGCGTGGGCCCGACCCGGGCCGGTTCCGGGTCCGCGGGCGTGGGCGTGGGGTCCACCGGCGTAGGGGTCGGATCCACCGGGCTCGGTGTCGGGGTCGGTCTGGGCGCCGTCTTCGGCCTGTCGAGCTTCGGTGCCGCCCCGCAGGCCGGGTCCTCGCTGCCGGCTCCGCAGTTGGAGCGGGGTGTCCCGGCCACCACGCGGGTGCGGAGGAGGCCGTCCCCGGCCACCGGGTCCTTGATCTTCACCGAGTAGGTGACGGTCGCGGTCTTCCCGGCCGGGACGGTTCCCACGTACCCGATTCCCGGCGCCGTGTACGTCGCCGTGCCCAGGTCCGTCCTTACGTCGCCCCGGTAGTCGGCGTCGTCGAGGATCCCGGTCAGGTCGTCGCCGAACGTGGCGTTCGGGTAGTCGAGCGTGCCGGTGTTCCTCGCCGTGATCGTGTACGTGACGGTGTCGCCCGGCTTCACGGCGCGCGGGCTCGCCGTCTTGGTGATCTCCAGGTCGGGGACGGGCACCGAGAAGGCCAGCGCGGAGGGCACGTAGGCGTCTCCGCGCGTCGAGAAGGTCAGGTCGGCCGAGGTGGCGCCCTGGGGGACGGCACCGTCGGGGAGGTCGAAGGACTTCGCGTCGATGCTCAGGTTGTCGACCGGCCCGGGGGCGACGGCACCGTCGGCCCCGCCGATGAAGAAGTTGTCGGTGTTGCCCGAGCGGGGCTCGGTGACGTTCTTGCCGTCGACGAGGAAGGCGTCACCAGGGGTGTTCCGGTCGCCCTCGTACGCGGTGACGCCGGCCCGCGCCCTGCCCCCGATCCGGTGGAAGCCGTCCACGGTGACCGTGGTCGCCGGGGACGTCGAGCGCTGGAGGACGTGCCCGCCGTACACGTGCACCTGGCGCCGCTCGGGCGCGCGGACCGGGTCCGGCCCGGGGAACCTGTGCACGACGGTCAGCGACCAGCCCGCGACGCAGCCCTTGCCGTCGGACGCCCAGATGTTGCCGACGGCCACCTGCGCGTCCGTCCCCGACGTGCCCGCGAACGCGGCCGTCACGTCCGACTCGCCCGTGTACCAGTGCGGGCCCTCGGCGTCGGCCGGGTCGGCGACCATGCTGTCGATCGAGACCGGGGTCACGGGACCCGCGCCGACCTTGATCACCGGGGTGGTCGTCGTGGGATCGCCGGGCGAGCGCGGGCCATCGGTGCCGGAGATGTCGCAGCGCTTCAGCGGCGCCCCGCCCGGCCCCTTGTACGTGCCGTCGTTGCCGCCCCAGAAGAGCCGGGCGTACGCCACCTCCGCGCCCGCCGGGATCCGCACCCGGCCGGTGCTGGAGCCGTAGTCGCTCCCCAGGGCGCCGGCGTCGATCCGCCGCATCACGAAGGTGTTGTCGCTGTCCGGGCCCTGGCCGCTCGCCGCCGTCGCGCAGCGGGCGGCCGGGTCGGCGGGGGCCGCCGGGCAGCCCATGACCGTGTTGCCGATCATCGTGAAGTCGCCGTACAACGACGCGTCGTACCGCTTGCCGAAGGGCTCGACCACGTCCGCCGCGGCCGGCCCCGCCGCCGTGAACGCGAGCGAGCCCGCGAGGAGGCCGATGACCGTCGCCACCCTGCCCAGGTGAGGTTGTCTGAAGCGCATAAAAGGCAAAATAGGCAAAACGGATCATCATTCGGCGTTACGCCACGCGGCGGCGGGCGTACTCCACGATCTCCGCCATCGGCGGCCGCTCCTCCGTGTCCACCGCGTACGTCCGCGGCTCGAAGCCCTTCTCACCCCGCTCGAACTGCGTCAGCCGCGGCCGCACCAGATGCCCCCGCGACAGCCGCAGCTGCGCCGTCCGGTAGATCGCCGCCGCCATCCTGCCCAGCGCGAGACCGTCCTGGTGCCGGTGCTTGCGCACCCCCACGTCCACCTGCGCGAGCGCGTCCAGACCCACCGTGTGCAGCGCGTCCACGAGCAGACCGAGCTCCACCCCGTACCCGACCGGGAAGGGCAGCCGTTCGAGCAGGGACCGGCGCGCCGCGTACTCGCCGCCCAGCGGCTGGACGAAGCCGGCCAGCCGCGGCCAGTGCAGATTGAGGAGCGGGCGGGCCACCAGCTCCGTCACCCGACCCCCTTGGCCGGAAGCCCTGCCGGCGGCGACCCCGTCGAACTCGGCGCCGAACGGGCGGTCGTACATCGCCTTCACGAAGTCCACGTCCGGGTCCGTCAGCAGCGGGCCCACGATCCCCGACACGAAGTCCGCCGAGAAGTCCCGCAGGTCCGCGTCGATGAAGCACACGACGTCCCCGGTCGTCACCATCAGCGACCGCCACAGGACCTCGCCCTTGCCCGGCACGGCCGGTATCCGGGGGAGTATCGCGTCCCGCGCGACCACCCGCGCCCCGGCCGCGGCCGCCACCTCCGCCGTACGGTCCGTGGAGCCCGAGTCGATCACCACCAGCTCGTCGACGAGCGGCACCGCCTCCGACATCAGCTCGCGCCGGATCACGGCGACGATGTCACCCACCGTCGCCTCCTCGTTCAGCGCCGGCAGGACGACGCTGACCTTCGTGTTCCGCTTCGCGGCGAGGATCCGCTCCAGCGGCCGGTCCGCCACGGACCAGGACCGCCGGTCCAGCCAGCGCTCCACCTCTTCCAGCACGTGATCTCCATCTCGCGGTTCGGACGGCCGGTCCAAGCGTCCGGGCCTTCGGTTACAGTCTTGAACAACGCGGATGCCCGATGCACGTCGGGGTGCCGCCCGCGCCGGAGCGCAGGAACGAAAGTTCACCGCGCTTCACAATCGAATACCGCTCATCCAGAGGGGCAGAGGGAAACGGCCCGTTGAAGCCCCGGCAACCCTCCAGTCGGTTACTCGTCCTCCAGCGAGGCTCCCGGCTAGGGAAGGTGCCAAATCCGTCTCATGGCGAAAAATTCGTCATGGGAAAGATGAGGAGAAAGGGCCTCGCCTCCATGGCTGTACAGACTGTTACCCCCGCCACTTCGGTCGACCTCGGTCCCGCGTCCGGGCTTTCCTGTCGCGAGTGCGGTGAAATCTTCCCGCTCGGCCCGATCTTCGCCTGCGAGCTGTGTTTCGGACCGCTCGAAGTCGCGTACGACCTCCCCACCGGCGACCCCGAGGCGCTGCGCAAGCAGATCGAGGCCGGCCCCGCCAACATCTGGCGCTACGCCCCGCTGCTGCCCGTCCCCGCCGACGTCGCCGACAAGCCCAACCTGAACCCGGGCTGGACCAAGCTCGTCCAGGCCGACAACCTCGCCCGCGAGATCGGCGTCGCCCCCGGCAAGCTGTTCGTCAAGGACGACTCCGGCAACCCGACCCACTCCTTCAAGGACCGGGTCGTCGCCCAGGCCATCGAGGCCGCCCGCGCCTTCGGCTTCACCACCCTCTCCTGCTCCTCCACCGGCAACCTGGCCGGGGCCGTCGGCGCCGCGGCCGCCCGCGCCGGCTTCCGCTCCTGCGTCTTCATCCCGCACGACCTGGAGCAGGGCAAGGTCGTCATGGCCGGTGTCTACGGCGGCGACCTCGTTGCCATCGAGGGCAACTACGACGACGTCAACCGCTTCTGCTCCGAACTCATCGGCGACCCGCTGGGCGAGGGCTGGGGCTTCGTCAACGTCAACCTCCGCCCGTACTACGGCGAGGGCTCCAAGACGCTGGCGTACGAGATCTGCGAGCAGCTCGGCTGGGTCATCCCCGACCAGCTCGTCATCCCGATCGCCTCCGGCTCCCAGCTCACGAAGATCGACAAGGGGCTCCAGGAGCTCATCAAGCTGGGCCTCGTCGAGGACAAGCCGTACAAGATCTTCGGTGCCCAGGCCGAGGGCTGCTCCCCGGTGTCGGTGGCCTTCAAGGCCGGCCACGACGTCGTACGGCCCCAGAAGCCGAACACGATCGCCAAGTCGCTCGCGATCGGCAACCCGGCCGACGGCCCGTACGTCCTCGACATCGCCCGCCGCACCGGCGGCGCCGTGGAGGACGTGAACGACGAGCAGGTCGTGGACGCGATCAAGCTCCTCGCGCAGACCGAGGGCATCTTCGCCGAGACCGCGGGCGGCGTGACCGTCGGCGTCGCGAGGAAGCTCGTCGAGAACGGGCTGATCGACCCGAACCTCACCACCGTCGTCCTCAACACCGGCGACGGACTCAAGACCCTGGACGCGGTGGCCGACACCTCTCAGGCGACCGTCACCATCCGCCCGAGCCTGGACGCGTTCCGCGACGCCGGCCTGGCCCTCTGAAAGGTTCCGAAGACATGGCCGTGAACGTCCGCATCCCCACCATCCTCCGCACCTACACGGGCGGGCAGTCCGAGGTCCAGGCCGAGGGCACGACCCTCGCCGAGGTCATCGCGGACCTGGAGAAGAACCACACCGGCATCGCCGCCCGCGTCCTGGACGACCAGGGCAAGCTGCGCCGCTTCGTCAACGTCTACGTGAACGACGACGACGTGCGCTTCGAGCAGGGCCTGGAGACGGCCACCCCGGCCGGCGCCGGCGTCTCGATCATCCCGGCCGTCGCCGGAGGCTGCTGAGCCCGCGCCGGGCCGCCGGTTGTCCCGTCTTTCTTGAATTGCCCCTTCCGCGTCATAAAGCGGAAGGGGCAATTCTGCATGGTTGAGCGCGGTAGAGTTGGGGAAGTCCCCTCCGCTGCTCATGCCAGGCGCATATGAGAATGCGTCCCCGCGCGACAAGAAGCAGCCAAAGTGTGTGTGCGATGTGTACCCTCTGCACGCTTTGCCGGGCCCGACTTGCCCCGTGATTCAAGGGATTCTCCCCAATTCGCCTTTCCTCGGCGCCCAGAATTCTCGCTCGATTGACCTGTTGCAGAGGGCAGTTGGGCAGATACATTCAGCGGCGGTCGACGCGTTCCGGCGCAGGGTCTGACCCGGGTCCGCGAAGTGCGGGTCCCGCGCAAGGGCCAGTAATAGGGGAGTTAGGCATGGCTCAGGGCACCGTCAAGTGGTTCAACGCGGAGAAGGGCTACGGCTTCATCGCGGTCGACGGTGGTGCGGATGTTTTCGTCCACTACAGCGCGATCCAGATGGATGGCTACCGCAGCCTCGAAGAGGGACAGCGAGTCGAGTTCGAGATCTCGCAGGGCCAGAAGGGTCCGCAGGCGGACATGGTCAAGCTCGCCGTCTGAGCGCGGCGCGATCGGCCACCGACGCAACGCCGTCGAGGGGTCCGTATCCCTGAGGGGATACGGACCCCTCGCGCGTTCTCCGGCCCCGTCGACGCAGGTCCCGCGCGCCTTCCGTGCCACTCTCCTCCTCGTTCCGCAGGCCTCCCGAGGCCGTTCCGCGCCCCTCTCGCGCCCCTCCCGTCACCCCTCGCCCCGTGTCCCGATCATCGAGAGTCGCTTGCACTCTCATAGGGCGAGTGCTAATCATTGGCGTTAGCACTCGGAAGGTGAGAGTGCTACGAGGATCGGGCAGACGAGGCCGCCGGCCGGGTGGGGCAAGGAACCACGCGGAGCTGCGGAGGCCGTCCGTCGCGGGCGTCGGCGCGGTCCTGGAGCGTTATCCACCCCATGTCCGGGAGGACCACTTCACATGGCCAAGATCATCGCGTTCGACGAGGAGGCCCGGCGCGGTCTCGAGCGCGGCATGAACCAGCTCGCTGACGCCGTCAAGGTCACCCTCGGCCCCAAGGGTCGCAACGTCGTCCTCGAGAAGAAGTGGGGCGCCCCCACGATCACCAACGATGGTGTTTCCATCGCCAAGGAGATCGAGCTCGAGGACCCGTACGAGAAGATCGGCGCCGAGCTGGTCAAGGAAGTCGCCAAGAAGACGGACGACGTCGCCGGCGACGGTACGACCACCGCCACCGTTCTCGCCCAGGCGCTCGTCCGCGAGGGCCTGCGCAACGTGGCCGCCGGTGCCAACCCGATGGCCCTCAAGCGCGGTATCGAGAAGGCCGTCGAGGCCGTCTCGGGCGCCCTGCTCGAGCAGGCGAAGGATGTCGAGACCAAGGAGCAGATCGCTTCCACGGCCTCCATCTCCGCCGCCGACACCCAGATCGGCGAGCTCATCGCCGAGGCGATGGACAAGGTCGGCAAGGAAGGCGTCATCACCGTCGAGGAGTCCCAGACCTTCGGTCTGGAGCTGGAGCTCACCGAGGGCATGCGCTTCGACAAGGGCTACATCTCGGCGTACTTCGCCACCGACATGGAGCGCATGGAGTCGTCGCTCGACGACCCGTACCTCCTGATCGTCAACTCCAAGATCTCTTCGGTGAAGGACCTGCTCCCGCTCCTGGAGAAGGTCATGCAGTCGGGCAAGCCGCTGCTGATCATCGCCGAGGACGTCGAGGGCGAGGCCCTGTCGACCCTGGTCGTCAACAAGATCCGCGGCACCTTCAAGTCCGTCGCGGTCAAGGCCCCGGGCTTCGGTGACCGTCGCAAGGCCATGCTGAACGACATCGCCATCCTCACGGGCGGCACGGTCATCTCCGAGGAGGTCGGCCTCAAGCTCGAGAACGCGGGCCTCGACCTGCTGGGCCGCGCCCGCAAGGTCGTCATCACCAAGGACGAGACCACCATCGTCGACGGTGCCGGTGACAGCGAGCAGGTCGCCGGTCGCGTGAACCAGATCCGCGCCGAGATCGAGAACAGCGACTCGGACTACGACCGCGAGAAGCTCCAGGAGCGCCTGGCGAAGCTCGCCGGCGGTGTCGCGGTCATCAAGGCCGGTGCCGCGACCGAGGTCGAGCTCAAGGAGCGCAAGCACCGCATCGAGGACGCCGTTCGCAACGCGAAGGCGGCCGTCGAGGAGGGCATCGTCGCCGGCGGCGGCGTGGCCCTGCTCCAGGCTTCCTCGGTCTTCGAGAAGCTCGAGGCCGACCTCGCGGGTGACGAGGCCACGGGCGCGAACATCGTGAAGCTGGCCCTTGAGGCCCCGCTGAAGCAGATCGCGGTCAACGCCGGCCTCGAGGGCGGCGTCGTGGCGGAGAAGGTCCGCAACCTGCCCGTCGGCCACGGCCTGAACGCCGCGACCAACGAGTACGTCGACCTCATCGCCGAGGGCATCATCGACCCGGCGAAGGTCACGCGCTCCGCGCTGCAGAACGCCGCGTCGATCGCCGCGCTGTTCCTCACCACCGAGGCCGTCATCGCCGACAAGCCGGAGAAGGCGTCCGCGCCGGCCGGCGGCGGCATGCCGGGCGGTGACATGGACTTCTGATCCTCCGGGATCGGTGGTTCATCGCGGAACGCGCAGGCGGGACGCACGAACGGACCGAGGGCGGCACTCCCAGCCGGGAGTGCCGCCCTCGGGCGTTCTCACCGGCCGCCCACCCGGTGCACGGAGGTGCCGCAGGTGCCGGACGTGCTGGGCGGGAGCGGCGGGGCGATCCTGGAAGTGCCCCTTCGTGAAGGGAACGGACCATGGTCACCCTCCTGACGACCCCGGCCGACCGCGAGCTGGTCATCACCCGCACCTTCGACGCCCCGCCGGCCCGGGTCTGGGAGGCATGGACGGTCCCCGAGCACGTACGGCAGTGGTACGGGGTGTCCGGGCTGACCACGACGGTCGTCGACATCGATCTGCGCGTGGGCGGTTCGTGGCGCTGGGGCCAGACCGCCCCGGAGGGCCAGCAGATCGTCTTCTCGGGCAGGTACGAGGACGTCGTCCCGGTCGAGCGGATCGACTACACGGAGGTCTTCGAGCAGATGCCGGACGGGGAACCGGTCCGGGTCACGCTCACCTTCGACGCGACTCCGGACGGCGGTACGGCCCTGACCAGCACGTCCTTCTGGCCGTCGAACGAGATCAGGGACCAGTCGCTGGCGGCGGGCATGGAGGCGGGGGTGCGGGAGCAGTACGACCGGCTCGCGGAGCACCTGAGGGCGATGTGACGGCGGCGGCCCCGCGGGCGGGGGCGCGAGCCCCGTCCCGGTGGGCCGCGGCCGCGGCCCCCGCCCGTCGGTTCAGGGGCGCCGGAAGAGCGCCGTCCAGAGGAAGGCTTCGCCGAAGGCGGGGGAGTCGGCGCTCTCGTCGCGCATACGGCGGACCTCGACGTCGGTCAGGTCGGCGAAGACGGCGCGCAACGAGTCGTCCGTATAGGCGAGTCCGCCGTCCAGCGCGCCCTTCCGGTAGAAGTCGGCGTCGGGCAGTTCGGAGCCCATTCCGCCCTCTCCGGCGGCGAACGTGGTGAGCGCGAAGTGCCCGCCGGGCGCGAGGACGCGGTCCAGGAGCGCGAGGTAGCCGATGCGGCGGTGCGGCGGCAGGTGGTGGAAGCAGCCGGAGTCGTAGACGAGGTCGTACGGCCCGTCGAGGGCGGTGCCGGGCGCGAAGGCGTCGCCGCACACGAACCGGATCCCGGTGGCCCCGGCCTCCCGGGCGCGCTCCTCCGCCCAGCGGACGGCGGTGGGGGAGAGGTCGACGGCGTCCACCTCGTACCCGAGCGACGCGAGGTGGAGGCTGTTGCGCCCGGGTCCGCAGCCGAGGTCGAGGGCGCGCCCGCCACCGGCCGGGAGCAGTCCCCGCTCGACGTACGAGACGAGGTTCTCGTCGGGCTTGGCGACGAAGAAGGGCACGGGCTTGTCCCGGTCGGCGTAGAACCGGTCCCACCAGTCGGCCCCGCCACCGGACCACCGGTCGGCATCGGGCGCGAAGAGCCCGTCGAGCAGGCCGAGGACGTCGTCGACGGTGCGGATGTGGCGGGCGGCGCGGACAGTGCCGCCGGCGCCGTCGTGGCGGTCGTTCGGACTCATGTGGATCTCCCCTCCGAGTCCCCCAAGAATAACGGGAGTTGAGGTAAAAGCCCAGGTCAGTGGTGGTGTGCGGAGGGGCTGGAGGGCTGCAGAGGGGTGCCGGGGGCGTGTCGCGGCCCCGTGGGGGCGGGTCCTCCCGCGCGGGGCCCCTCGGGCCCCCACAGTCCCGGGAAGGGGCCTTCCGGGGCGTCGCGGGGGCCGGTTTCCGTGGAGGTTCGGGCCCGGTGCGGCGGGCGGGGGCCGGGGCGGATTGAACGGGTTCGAAAATCAGGTTCCGTCGTCACCGGCCTCTGCTACTGTCGGCCTGCTTGCGCGGGGGACGAGCGGCGAGACCATGAGACCCCTTCCCCGCGCCGAATGCCCTGGGGAGGGACTTCTACGTGATCAGACCGCTGGACCGACGGCCGCGCCGTCGTGCGCTCGGCCGCATCGCACTCACCGTCAGCCTCGCGGTGACGGCCGGCGTCGGCACCACCGTGGGGGCGGTGGCCGACACGCCCGGCGCGACCGGCGACGCGGTCGTCGTCGGCCCGGGCGCCCGCTTCGTGCCCCGCGCCACCCTCGTCCTGAACGCGGGGGAGACCGGCTTCCTCACCGCGCAGGAGGGCGACGACCGGCTGCGCTGGATCGACTACGCGACCGGCGGGACCACCGTCCTCGACCACCGCCTGCCGAAGCCGCTCTCGTACGACGTCGACGAATTCCGCTTCGCCGAGTACCCGGCGGACTTCGGGCACGGCTCCGACACCGTCGCCGTCCACTCGGAGAGCCCCACCCCGCACGTGACGCTCCAGCAGCGGGCCGGCGGCGGCCCGACGACCACCGTCGCGATCCCGGAGGGACAGACCTACGTCGGCACGTACGGCGACACGGTCATCACCCGGACCGGCACCGAGCGCGACGTCACGAGCCTGCACCTCCTCCACCCGGAGGCCGGCGGGGTCAGGGAGCAGAAGCTGGAGGGACTGCCCGAGGGCTGGAACCTCTCCGTCAACGAGGGCGACGCCCGGTCGATCGCCGTTCGCGGCATCAAGTGGGTGGACTCCACGATGAGCCAGGGGTGGTGGGTCGTCGACCTGGCGAGCGGGAAGCTCACGGCGCTCTCCACCCAGGGCGAGAGCGTCTCCTTCGACAACGACACGGTCCTCCACGTCGGCGCCCCGTCCACCTACGAGGCGCAGGTGTACCGCCGGGACGACCTGGGCGCCGCCCCGACCACCCTCGACCTGCGGGACGTCGCCTCGTACGACGACGTCGTCCGCCGGCTCGGCGACGACCTGGTCACCGTGAGCCCGCCCAACCCGGGCAACAACGAGTACCGGGGGAACCGCCTCGTGCGGCAGGCCCCGGACAACAACGACACCCCCCTGCTGGAGGTCGCCTCCACCGCCCTCAGCCGGCTGCCCGACGGCTCGCTCCTCGTGGCCGGTGCGGAGCAGCGCACCGACTACGGCGCCCTCGACTGGGGGTACTACCGCTTCACCGCGGCCGCCGACGGCACCGTCACGCGCAAGCGGCTCGCGGACATCGAGGACATGGAGGCCAGGCCCGCGGGCATCTCCCTCGGCAGCGGCATCCTGACCACGGCCGACGACTCGAAGCTGTACCAGCCGGGCGGCATCCTCGGCGGATACCGCAGCACCTGGCTCAAGACCTCGGGGCGCCCCGAGGAACTGCGCACGACCACCGACGGCTTCGTCGCGGGCCGGGACGACGACTGCAGCACCACGTGGCGCGTCTACTGCGTCTCCATGTTCGCCAGCGGCGACGGCCACCACGGGCGCAAGGCGGGCACCGAGCAGGACCTGACCATGCTCTACCGGAACGGCTCCAGCAGCTGGGGCCCGAGGCTGACGACGGGGCTCAGCAGCCCGCGGCTCATCGACCTGTCCGGCCGGTACGGCGTCGCGAACCAGGCCTCGGGCGGATCCCAGGCGGTCATCGAGTTCCGCGGCACCGACTCCGGGGCCGTACTCCAGAAGCGCGAGCCGGTCGCGTCGGCCCTCTGGGGCAACACGCTCTGGAGCGCCACGGACAACGCGAACACCGTCACCTCCAAGACCCTTCCGGCGGGCACCGCGGGCGAGTCGTTCACGACGGTCAACCGCTGCGAGCCGACCGAGCTCCAGGCCGTGGGCCGCTGGGTGTACTGGAAGTGTCGGGACGACTCGTGGGACGTCCGCGGTGGCGGCCTCTACGACCGGTCCACCAAGCGCTTCCTGAGCCTCGGCTCGGACGAGACGCTCCTCGGCGACGACTACCTCGTCTCCCGCTCGGACAGTACGGGCCTCACCCTGGTCGACCTGCACAACGGGATCCCAGCCAGCGGCAAGGTCGCCGACCTGCCGCAGCGCGTGGTGGCGACCCCGGCGCAGCTCGGCGCGAACACCACCCGCCGCGCGGGCTGGACCGTCGACCGCTTCGGCGGACACGTCGCCTACACCGGTGACGACCGCCGGGTGCGGATCGTCCCGTCCGGAGTCCCGGCCCCCCGGATCGCGGTCATCGACCGGGACACGGCCGCGTCCGCCGACGTCAAGTCCGCCGGCTGGCGGCCCCGTTGGTGGCTGTCCAAGCCCGCCGCCTCCTGGTCGCTGGCGCTCAGGGACAAGGCGACCGGCACGGTCGTCCGTACCCTGACGGGCGGCGAGGCCCGCGGTGTGGTCGCTCCCGCGTGGGACGGAAAGAACACGGCGGGCCGGACCGTCGCGAGCGGGTCGTACACCTGGACCCTGACGGCCAGGGCCGCAGACGGCCAGGGCGCCGACCTGTCGGCCTCCGGGGCGCTGTCGGTGACCGGCGGTGCCGCGGTGTGGCGGGACATGGGCGCCGACGGCGTCGGCGACCTGCTGGCGATGGACGCGGCCGGTGCGATGTCGATGTACCGGGGCACGGGCACGGGCGCGCTCTCGGCGCGGATCGCCGGCACGGGCACGAAGTTCGCCGCGTCGTCGGTGTTCGTGCCCTTCGGCGACGTGAACGCCGACGGCTGCGCGGACGTCCTCGCCCGGGTGGGCGACGAGCTGCGCGCCTACCGCCCCGGGTGCGGGACGGTCGTCTCCGCCTCGTCGCCGTACACCTCGATCGGCTCGGGCTGGGGCCAGTACGACGTGCTGACGTCCCCCGGCGACGCGAACGGCGACGGCTACAGCGACCTGGTGGTGCGCCAGGCGTCCACCGGTGACCTGTACTTCTACGCCGGTACGGCCGATCACCGGCTGAAGCCGCGTGTGAAGATCGGCGCCGACTGGAGGCTGTACAAGAAGATCGCCGGCGCCGGTGACCTGAACGGCGACGGCCGCGGCGACCTGCTGGGCGTGGACGCGGCGGGCGTGCTCTGGCGGTACTACGGCACCGCGACCGGCGGCGTCACCGCGCGGGTGAAGGTCGGCGGCGGCTGGGGCGGCTACTCGTCCCTGGTCGGTGTCGGCGACCTCTCCGGCGACGGCCGGGCGGACCTTCTCGCCCGTGACACCGCCGGCAGGCTGTGGCGGTACAGCGGGACCGGGACCGGCCCGTACGGTGCCCGGGTGCTGGTCGGTGCGGGCGGCTGGAACGTCTTCAAGGGTCTGTACTGACCCTCGCCCCCACCCCACCTCTCCGAACCCACCGCGATCCCGCCCGGATCGCACCCCGAGGGCCCGGCCGCGAGGCCGGGCCCTCGGGCGTTCGCGCGGCCGCCGGGGAGTGCGGAGGAATGGCGCCAATCTGGCAGATGCCCCGGGCTTACGCCAGGCCGAAAGCCCACTGGTGCGAATCATGGTGTTTCGGTGCGAATAGGATGTTCGCGTCACATGGTGCTGTCCGGTACCTGACGCGCACGATTGGCCGGACTCCTCCGTTGCCCCCGAACCGGGCCACCGGTAGGCCCATTGGCGGCCCGGGCATCGACTCCTCATCATCGTCCCGGGTGCGCCGCACCAGCCATCGGTGAGGCCTTCGAGGAGGCAACGACCGTGCAGACCGCCGACGTCCCGGTGGTGAGGAACGGGTGACCGTCTTCACCGGTCACCGCCTCGCCCGACTCATCGCCGACCGCACCGGGCAACCCGCCCTCGCGCACGAGGCCGACATCGTCGGCCGCGTCCTGCCGATCGGGCTCGCCGCCCACGCCGCCGACGCGCTCATCGACTGGTCACGCGCCCCCGACGACCCCCTCTACCGGCTCCTCGTGCCCCACCGCGACCTCCTCGCCCCCGCCGACTTCGCCGCCGTCGAACAGACCCTGCGGGACGACGACCGGTCACGACTCGTCGTCGACGGACTGCGCGAACGACTCGACCCGCACCCGTCCGGCCGGAACGCCGAGGCCGTCCGGCACCCCTACCCGGGCACCCTGCTGGTCCTCCCTGACCGGCACTCGACCTGCCCCGCCCCCTGCGCGTCCTGCTTCCGCGCCCCCCGGTACACCGGCGACCCCGCCCTCGGACGGTCGCCGGGCGGGCCCGAGACGATGAAGGCCGCACTGGCACGGCACCCGGAGATCACGGACGTCGTCCTCGACGGCGAGGACCCGCTCGCCATGAGCGCGGCGGATCTCGACGCGTACCTCTCACCGCTCCTGGCCACACCTCGGGTACGGACGATCCGCATCCGGACGAGAGCCCTGATCCACACCCCGGAACGCTTCCTCACCGCGACCGCGACCGGGGACGCCGCCGCCGATTCCGGGGCTCGGTCCGGCGCCGCCTTTGACGCCGACGACCTCCTCCGTCTCCTCGAACGGGTCGTCGCGGCCGGCCGCCGTCTCTCCCTGCTCCTCCAGGTCGCGCACCCCCGCGAGCTCGACCCGGCGCCCACCCGCCGGGCCCTCGCCCGCGTCCTCGCGACAGGAGCGGAGATCCTCACCCAGGCACCCGTCCTGCGGCACGTCAACGACGACGCCGAGGTCTGGGCGCGCATGTGGCGGGAACAGACCGCGCTCGGGCTCGTCCCGTACCGCATGCTCGTCGAGCGCGGCACGGGCGCACGCCGGTGCTTCGGCCTGCCGCTCGCCGTGGTCGTGGACATCCACGCGGAGGCGGTACGCCGACCGGTCCAGGGGCTCGCGCCCGCCGTCGCCGGGCCGGTGATGTCCACGGAGCTGGGCGCGCTCGCCGTGGACGGCGTCGTCCGCCTCGGGCAGGGCCCGGCCTTCGCCCTCCGCGCGCTCCGGGCCCGCGATCCCGCCCTGACCGGCGCCGTGGCCCACGCCCGCTTCGACCCGGCGGCGAGGTGGTGGGACGAGCTGACCCCGTACGGGCCCCGGGACCGGATCCTGCTCCCGGGGGAGCCGTTGACGCCGTCGGACGTGGTGGGCTGAACCGCCTCGCCGCCTCCCGGTGCGTCAGGCCGCCGGCGGGGCGAGCAGCCCCGCGTCCTGCCCGGCGCGACGGAGCGAGTCCGCGACGAAGCCGTTCGCCTTCAGCTCCTCGACGGTGGAGCGGAGGAACGCGACGGTCTCGGGCGCGCGGCCGGCCGTCGTGCCGACCGCCTGCCGGATCTCCATGAACCGGCCGTCGATCAAACGGACTTCGGGGTGCGCCCGGACGTAGGAGACCATCGGCTGCCGGATGCCGGCGCCCGCCTCCAGACCCTCCGCCCGGAAGGTGTCCACACCCTCCGCCCCGCGGACGACCGTCGCGTGCGCCAGGGACCGGGAGAGGAAGAGGTCGTACGCGGAGCCCTGCTTGACGCCGATCCGGACGCCGGGCACGTCGACGTCCTCGACGGTGGCGAGGCCGGAGTCGCGGGGGACGGCGTACACGCCCTCGATGACGACGTACGGAGCGGTGAACGCGACCTCCGTCTCCCGAGCGGGATCCACGGCGAGGAAACAGAGATCGGCCCGTCCTTCGGCCATCGCCTCGAAGGACTTCCGCGCCGCGTCGAAGCAGAGCAGCTCGACGGGAAGCCCGAGCCGGTCCCCGATCTCACGCGCCAGATCGACGGTGATCCCGGAGGGCGCCTCGGGGGTGCCCTGGGCGAGCACCGGGTTCCCGAGGTTGATGGAGGCCCGGAGGGTGCCGGTCGGGGCGAGGTCGGCGGCGAGGGCGGGGACCGGTGTGATCGTCATGAGGAGGGAGTCTAGGCAGCGGGCCCGCGGTGGAGACGGGCCAGGACGGCCAGGTCCTCGTCGGTGAGCCGGATCGCGCCGGCGTCGATGTTGGCGGCGAGGTGGGCGGGGTCGCCGGTGCCGGGGATGGCGAGCATGTGCGGGCCCTGATGAAGGGTCCAGGCGATCCGGATCTGGGCGGGGCTCGCGCCGTGGGCCTCGGCGACGGCGAGGACCTCGGGGCTCTCGGGGGCGGTGGCACCGCCCTGACGGCCGGCGGCGGCGATCGCGTAGAAGGGCACGAAGGCGATGCCCTGCTCGCCGCAGCGGCGGACGAAGTCCTCGTACTCGGGGCGGACCCCGATGCCGTACATGTTCTGCACACAGACGACGGGGGCGATGGCCTGCGCCTCGGTGAGCTGCTCGGGGGTGATGTTGGAGACGCCGAGATGGCGGATGAGACCGGCGTCGCGGAGCTCGGCGAGGGCGCCGAAGCGCTCGGCGATGGAATCGGTGCCGACGATACGGAGGTTGACGACGTCGAGGTGGTCGCGGCCGAGCTGGCGCAGGTTCTCCTCGACCTGGCCGCGCAGGGCGGCGGGGGTACGCGCGTGTGCGGCCCACGCGCCGGAGGCGTCGCGGCAGGGACCGACCTTGGTGGCTATGACGAGGTCGTCGGGGTAGGGCCCGCCGAGGGCGCTGCTGATGAGTTCGTTGGAGGAGCGGAGCGGGGAGAAGTAGAAGGCGGCGGTGTCGATGTGGTTCACACCGAGGTCGACGGCCTTGCGCAGCACGGCGATGGCCTCGGCGCGATCGCGCGGGACGGCGTTCTCGACGAGCGCCTCACCACGCTGGGGCAGCCGCATGGCCCCGAACCCGACGCGATGGACGGTGAGGTCCCCGAGGACCCAAGTGCCGGCGGCGGACGCGGGGACGGGGGCGGCGGGGGTGGGGATGGGGGTTGGGGTGGGGTTCGCGGTGGGGGTGGCGGTCATGCGGGGGATGATCCCTCAGCGGGTGGGGGACCGCCATCGGATAAAGGGTTCCGGTTGGGCGGGGGTGCTGGGGTGGGGTGTCGGGGGTGGGCCGGGTTCGTGGGTCTCGGGTGCGGCCGCCCTCTTTCCGAGTGTGGCGTCCTGCACCACCGGGTCAAGGGCGCTCCCTGCGGTCGCGTCGCTGCGCGATGGGCTGTGCCCACCCTTGACCCGGCGGCGCAGGCCGCCTTTTCCCACTCGGAGGGCGGCCGGGGGCGGGGCCGCGCGGGGGGTCCGGGCAGTGGCCGGGGTCGGCGTGGGCGCCTTGCGGGCCGGTGGGGTGGGGCTGGGTTCGCGGTCGGGGTGGACGGGATTCCGTCGACTCGTGCGTGGTGCGCGTTGTTGAGTGGGGCGGCCCGGCTTGGCTTGGCGACTGCCCACCGTCGTCGGGTGGGGTTCAGGCCCCGCTGGTCGCTGTCCGTGGGTGGTGGGAGCGGGTGGGCGAGAGTTTCCTGCACTTCATCGCCCGATAAGGGCGATTAATCCTCTTCGCCCGTCTCTCCCCGGTGGGTTACTCGGAGTAATGTCGAGTTACTCACGCCCAGACCCGCCGGGAGTGACCAGCGGGGCTTGAAGCCCCGCCCCGAGCCGGCCTTCCGTCGCTGAGCGCCGCCCGGCCGCCCCACTCAACGACCGCGCACCCCGCACGAGTCGGCGGATCCCCACTCGCCCCGGCCGCGAACCCAGCCCCACCCCACCGGCCCGCAAGGCGCCCACGCCACCCCGGCCACTGCCCGGGGCCCGGCGTGGACCCCGCCCCCCGGACCGCCCTCCGAGAGTGTCTTCGCTCCTGGAGGTGGTGGGTCAAGGGTGGCCGAAGGCCATCGCGCAGCGACGCGACCGCAGGGAGCGCCCTTGACGCGCCGCCGGAAGGAGCGACTCTCGGAAAGAGGGCGGTCCCACCCGCCACTCACTCGGCACGCTCACCCCTCACGCCCACCCGCGCCCCAACACCTCCCGCCGCCCCGCCCGACCCCCGCCGCCGCCCCCGCCGCCCCCGTCCCCCCATCCGCCCGAACACCCCCCGTCCCCCCGGGGGTTGGCCCCACCACCGGGTCGCGTGCCTGCCGGATGGGGTGGGGGGTTCGGGTTCGACAGGCTGGGGGCATGACAGCGAATCCTGGACGTAGCGCCTCTCTTCTCGGTCTCTCCGTCGCCATCGTCGCCGGTCTCGGTCTTGCCGGTGGAGGCGTTGCCGCTCCCGCCTCCGCCACCGGGCTCGACTGGGGGGTGTGCGACCCCGGCGTCAAGGCCCTTCCCGGGCAGCAGTGCGCCAAGCTCTCCGTACCCCTCGACTACGCCGACCCCGACGGGCCGCGGATTCAGCTCGCCGTGTCCCGTATCGCCAGCACCCGCCCCGACGTCCGGCGCGGCACCCTCATGGTCATTCCCGGCGGCCCCGGCAGTTCCGGTGTGCAGCGGCTCGCGCTCAAGGGCGCCGCGCTCGCCGGGGAGACGGGTGGCGCCTACGACCTCGTCGCCTTCGACCCGCGTGGTGTCGGCGGGTCCGCCAAGGCCACCTGCGGGCTCGCCGCCGCCGATCGCTGGATGGTCACCCTGCGGTCCTGGCCCGGCGCCGACGGGTCCGTCGACGACAACGTCGCCCGGTCCAAGCGCACCGCCGAGGCCTGCGCCCGCAACGGCGGCGCCATGCTGCGCGGCCTCACCACCGCCAACCAGGTGCGCGATCTCGACCGGCTTCGGCAGGCGCTCGGGGAGCGCAGGCTCTCCGCCTGGAGCGTCTCCTACGGGACCTACGTCGCCGCCGCCTACGCCCAGAAGTTCCCCGGACGGACCGATCGCTGGGTCCTCGACAGCAGCAACGACCCCGACCCCGGCCGCGTCGCCCGCGGCTGGCTCGAAGGCATGGCTCAGGGCGCCGAGGACCGCTTCCCCGACTTCGCCGCCTGGGCCTCCCACCCCGACCGGAGCGACGCCGGTCTCCGGCTCGCCCAGCGACCCGAGGACGTCCGGCCCCTCGTGCTCGACCTTGCCGCCCGGCTCGATCGTGCACCCCGTCCCACCAGCACATCCGGCGTGGCTCTGACCGGCACCATGCTGCTCCAGGCCCTCCAGCAGGCGCTCTACTCCGACGCCGCCTTCCCCGCCTTCGGCCGGCTCGTCGCCACCGCCCTCGATCCGAAGGGCACGCCCGTGCTGCCGCCCGAGCTGGCCGGCCCCATGCCCGATGACGCCGCCGCCATCACCATGGGCGTCATCTGCAACGACGTCGACTGGCCCCGTAAGTCCGTGCGGTCCTACGAGCGGGCGGTCGCCGCCGAACGCGTGCGGCACCCGCTGACCGCCGGCATGACCGTGAACGTCACCCCCTGCGCGTACTGGAAGGGCGGTGCCGTCGAGAAGCCCGTCCGCATCACCGACCGCGGGCCGTCCAACATCCTCATGATCCAGAACCTGCGGGATCCCTCCACCCCGTACGGCAAGGGCCTCGCGATGCGGCGTGCCCTCGGTGACCGCGCCCGGCTCGTCTCCGTCGACCACGGCGGGCACGGCGTCTACCTGGGGAACGGGAACGCCTGTGGGGACGGGGCCGTGACCCGCTTCCTCACCGAGGGTGTCCGGCCCGACGGGGACGTGCTCTGCCGGTAGGTCCCGCCCGCGGACCTCCGACGTGCGGGAGCCCGGTCGGAATCCTTCCGACCGGGCTCCTTCCCTCCTCGCTCAGACCTTCGCCGGTTCCGGCTCCGGGGTGGTGGGGGCCGGGTTTGGGCCGCCCTTCGCCACCGTCACCTCCGGCTGTTCCGTCTCCGTGTCCACGTTGAACTCCTCCAGGAGTTCCCTGCTGAAGCCCCAGAAGTACGTCGCCACGAAGCCCGCCAGGTAGCCGACGAGCAGGCCGCCCGCGTAGATCGCGATCGTCTCGCCCAGGCCGTTGTTGCCGTCGAGGAGGGGGAAGAGGGCCCAGCCCGAGGGGCCGATCGCCGTCGAGCCGACCGAGTCGCCCAGCATGCTGAACAGTCCGACGAAGCCGCCGCCGAACGCTCCGCCGACGCAGGCCGTGACGAAGGGGCGGCCGAGGGGGAGCGAGACGCCGTAGATGAGCGGTTCTCCGACGCCGAGGAAGCCGGCCGGGAGCGCGGACTTGATCGTGCGGCGGATCGAGCCGTTGCGCGGGAGCTTGAGGTAGACGGCCATCGCCGCGCCGACCTGGCCCGCGCCCGCCATCGCCAGGATGGGAAGGAGGACCGTGTAGCCCTGCTGCTCGATGAGCGTGGTGTGGATCGGGATGAGGGCCTGGTGGAGGCCGAGCATGACGAGCGGGAGGAAGAGGCCGCCGAGGAGGAAGCCCGCTCCGGCGCCCGCGTTCGCGAGGAGCCAGTTGGCGAACTCGCCGATGGCGGTGGAGATCTCGCCCGCCACGAACATCAGGCCGAAGATCGTGACCAGGCCGGAGATCAGGACCGTCAGGGTCGGGGTGACCAGGACGTCGAGGGACTCCGGCACCCAGCGGCGGCACCATTTCTCCACGTACACCGCGAGGATCGCCGCGCCGAGCGCGCCGAGCACACCGCCCTGGCCGGGGGAGAGCGTCTGGCCGAAGGCGTCGATCTTGGCGACGCCCGGGAAGACGATGATCGCCGCGACCGCGCCGCCGAGGATCGCCGTACCGCCGAACTCCTTCGCCGTGTTGTAGCCGACGAAGACCGCGATGAGGGCCATGAAGCCGCTCGCCATCGCCGCGAGCGCCGGGGTGACGCCGGGGAGCCAGCCGAGGTTGACGAGCAGGCCGTTGAGGCCGGCGATGATGCCGCAGCCGATGAGGGCGGGGATCAGCGGGACGAAGATGTTCGCGATCCGGCGGAGGAAGAGTTTGAACGGGGTGGCGTTCTTCGCCTTCCGCGCCGCCTTGAGGGCCGCACCCCGGTCCGCGAGGTCCTCCGCGGCCGTGTGCTGGGGGGCGGTCTCGGCGATCAGCGTTTCGAGCGCGGGCGTCACGCGGGCGACGGTGCCCGGGCCGAGGACGATCTGGTACGTGTCGTCCTCCACCACACCCATCACGGCGGGCAGTGCCTTGAGGGCCTCGTCCTGGACGAGCGAGCGGTCGCGCAGACCCAGCCGGAGGCGGGTCATGCAGTGGGCCACGGAGCTGATGTTCTCGGCGCCGCCGACGAGGGGGAGGATCGCGGCGGCGGTGGCGCGGTTCTTGTCGTCTGTGCTCATGGTGCGGTGGTGCCTTGCTGTGAGGAGTGCCTCTGGGGGGAGGGGGCCGGCGGGTGGTGCCCCCGGGGGTTACGGGGTGGGGCCGGTCGCGTGCAGCGCCGCGCGCAGGTGGCCCCGGGAGACCGTCAGCCGCTCGGCGGCCGTGGGGGCGTCGATGTCGGCGAGGATCATGAGGATCGCGTTCTTCACCTCCCCGTCGGCGGCGGCGAGAGCGGTCTCGATCTGCTCGTCCGGCGCGCCGGTGGCCAGGGCGACGATGCGCCGCGAGCGGGCCTGGAGCTTCTCGTTGGAGGCGCGGACGTCGACCATCAGGTTTCCGTAGGTCTTGCCGAGCCGGATCATCGTGATGGTCGAGATCATGTTGAGGACGAGCTTCTGGGCGGTGCCCGCCTTGAGCCGGGTGGAGCCGGTGAGCAGCTCCGGGCCGGGGACGACCTCGATGCCGTGCTCGGCGGCGGCGGCGAGTGCGCTGTCCTCGTTGCAGGAGAGGCCGATGGTGAGCGCGCCTTGTGTACGGGCGTGCTCGACGGCGCCGATGGCGTACGGGGTGCGGCCGGAGGCGGAGATGCCGACGACGGTGTCGTCCGCGGTGACGCCGAGCGCGGTGAGGTCTTCGGCGGCGAGGTCCTTGGAGTCCTCGGCGCCTTCGACGGCCTTGACCATGGCGGAGGGGCCGCCCGCGATGAGGCCGACGACCTCGCTGGGGTCGGTGTTGAAGGTGGGCGGGCACTCGCTGGCGTCGAGGACGCCGAGGCGGCCCGCGGTGCCGGCGCCCATGTAGATGAGGCGCCCGCCGCGGGCCATGCGCGCGGCGGTGGCGTCGATGGCGGCGGCGATGGCGGGGAGCTGCCGGGCGACGGCGGCGGGGACGGTGGCGTCCTCGCCGTTCATGAGGGCGGCGATCTCGGCGGTGGGCAGCTGGTCGATCTCGGCCAGTTCCGGACGGAACGCTTCGGTGGTGAGCGTGGCCAGCTGGGCGCGGAGTTCGGAGTACGTAGCAGACACGAGCGGCTCTTTCGGTGCTGTGGTCGTCAGCGGGTGCGGGGTGAGTGGCGGTGCGCCAGGGCTTCGTACGAGGCGGCGAGGGCAGGGGCCGCCGTCTCGTACGTGCGCTGGGTGACGCAGGTGAACAGGCAGTCCACGACCAGGAGTTGGCTGGTCCGGGACGACATGGCCGCGGGGCGCAGTTCGCTCTCGCGGGCGGTGGAGGTGGTGAGGACGTGGTCGGCGTACTGGGTGACCGGCCCGTCCGGGCGGCCGGTGATCGCGACCGTCGTGGCCCCGTGGTCGAAGGCGACGCGGAGCGGTTCTATGACGTCGCCGGTCGAGCCGGAGTGGGTGATGGCGATGGCGACGTCGCCGGAGCGGAGCTGCACGGCGTTGGTGACGGCGAGGTGCGGGTCGCTGTGGGCGTGCGCGATGAGGCCGATGCGGAGGAGTTTCTGGCCGAGGTCCTGGGCGACGAGGCCGGAGGCGCCGATGCCGTAGATGTCGATGCGGCGGGCGGTGGCCAGGGCGCCCACGGCGGCGCCGAGCTGGACGGTGTCGAGTCCGGCGGCGGTGTCGGCGAGGGTCTGCTGCTCGTCGTAGGCGAGCTTGGCGACGACGTCGGCGATGGGGTCGTCGACGGCGATGTCGGCGGTGACGGCGGGTGCGCGGCCGGACTGCTGCTGGGCGGCGAGTCCGGCGAGGGCGAGCCGGAGGTCGCGGTAGCCGGGGTAGCCGAGGAGGCGGGCGGTGCGGACGACGGTCGCCTCGCTGGTGCCGGTGAGCTCGGCGAGGCCGGTGACCGTGAGCGCGGCGCAGCCGGCGGGGTCTCCGGCGACGGCTTCGGCGACCCGCTGCATCGAGCGGGTCATGGACGGCGCGAGGGTCCGCACCTTGGCCGCGAGCGCGGCGGGGGCGGGGGGTGCGTCGCCCGTGAAACTTTCCTTCACGTCATTGGTCACATCTGAAAGATACTTTCGGAGGGGTGGTGCGACAAGACCCCGTCGGTCCCGGACAGGGGAGGGACCTTCGGCCTTTCGCGAGGGGCGCTCGCCCCGGGTGACAATGGGGGGATGGACGACATCGACCCCGTGGAGCAGGCGCTGCACGCCGCTCGCGCCCTGGTTCTGGCCGATCTGGTGGCCCGCGAGGTCGCCGCTGCCGAGGTGGTGTCGATGGTGGAGGACGCGGTGACCCATCGGCGCTGGTGGGTCGAGCAGTGGCCCGAGGGGCTGACGTACGTCGCCGGTCTCGTCGCCCAGGACGTCCAGGACGCCCTGCTCGAACGGTACGGCCGCTGGCCGCTCTGCCCGGTCTGCTCCGCCGGTGACCCGCACGCCCTGGACGTGGAGCCCGAGCTGGGCCCGGACCCGCACTGGGTCTGCGGGAAGCAGGGCGTGGTGGTCGCGCCGGTGGGCGGCCTGACGTGACCCTCTACATCGATCCGCCGACCTGGCCGGGCCATGGCCGCATGTGGTCGCACCTGGTCAGCGACGTCTCCTTCGAGGAGCTGCACGCCTTCGCCGCCTCGATCGGCGCCCCGCCCCGCGCCTTCGAGCGGGACCACTACGACATCCCCTCCCACCGGTACGCGGACGCCGTGGCCGGCGGTGCGGTCGAGGTCGGGTCGAAGGAGCTGCTGCGCCGCCTCACGGCCGCCGGCCTGCGCCGCCCGAAGGGCCGCCCGGCCGCTTCCTGACGGACGAGCCCGGTGTCTAGCGGACGAAGGCGGCGATCGTGCGCGCGCACTCCAGCGACTCGGTGTGGGTGGTGTCGACCTCGACGTCGTAGGCGACGCCCTGGTGCACGACGGCCGCCTGCTTAGCGGCCATCCCGGCGACCCGGTCGCCGCGCGCGATCTCGCGGCCCTCGGCGACGGCGCTGTCGCACCGGACGCCGACCCACAGCACGTCGAGGTCGCCGACGAAGGTCTGCCAGCGTTCCTGGGCGGCGGCTCCGCCCAGGAAGACGTCGTCGATGATGACGCGGGCGCCGGAGCGGGCCATGGTGACGACACCCGCGGCCCAGGCGCTTTCGAGGGTGCGGAAGCCGGCGCCGACGTTCACTCCGCCGTCGGCGTCGAACTCGATGCCGTCGTCGGAGCTCCGCAGCTTCAGGGGCATCGCGTCGATGAGCGAGTCGACGCCGAACGCGAGCCAGGGGTCGGGGAGTACGGCCTGGAGGCACCGTACGATGCCCGACTTCCCCGCGCTGGAGCCGCCGTTGAGGATGATCATCCGTGTGGTCACCGCGTCACCGTACGGGGAGGGCGGGGCGGCACCAAGGGGATTCCGGCCGGGCCGGGCCGTACCGAGGGATGTCGGACGGGGCCGGAGAGCGTCAGCGGGCCGTGGGCGAGACGGCCTTCTCGGGCCGTGGGGTGCCGGAGGTCACCACGCGGGACGGCGACCGGTGGAGCTTGAGTGCGACGGCGGCGGTGGCCAGGCCGACGGCGGTCATCGCCGCGCCCGCCCAGGCCGTGGAGGCGAAGCCGAGGCCCGCGTCGATGACCGTGCCGCCGAGCCAGGGGCCGCCGGTGTTGCCGAGGTTGAAGGCGGCGGTGGTGGTGGCGCCCGCGAGGGTGGGGGCGGCGCCGGCGACGTTGAACATGCGGGCGTTGAGGGCCGGGGCCGTGTAGAAGGCGGAGACGCCGAGGAGGAAGGTCAGCACGATCGTGGCGACCGGGCTGGACGCGAAGAGGGCCAGGGCGACCAGGAAGACCGTGGAGGCGGCGATGCCGGTGAGCAGCACGCCGAAGAGGTGCGCGTCGGCGACCCGGCCGCCGATGGTCGTACCGATCACCGCGCCGATGCCGAAGAGCCCGAGGACGCCCGAGACCCAGCCCTTGTCGAGGCCGGACACGTCGGTGAGCAGCGGGGCCAGGTAGGAGAAGGCGCAGAAGACGCCGCCCGCCGCGAGGGCGGTGACGACGATCGAGAGGAGGACCTGCCGGTCGTGGTAGATGGCGACCTCGCGTGCGAGGCGGGGCTTCGTCTCGGGGAGGGGGATGCGGGGGATGCGGGTCACGACGCCGGCGAGGGCGATCGCGGAGGCGAGGCCGACCGCCCAGAACGCGGAGCGCCAGCCGAGGTGCTCGCCGAGGAACGCGCCGGCCGGGACGCCGAGGACGTTGGCGATGGAGAGGCCGCCGATCATGACCGCCATGGCGCGGGCGCGCGAGCCGACCGGGACCATCGCGATCGCCACGGCCGCGCCGACCGCCCAGAATCCGGCGCAGGCGAGTGCGCTGACGATGCGGGAGGCGAAGAGGATCGCGTAGTTGGGCGCGAGGGCGCCGGCTATCTGGCCGAGGCCGAAGACGGTGATGAGGGCGATGAGGGTGGTCTTGCGGGGGAGCCGCAGGGTGGCGACGGCGAGCAGCGGCGCGCCGACGACCATGCCGATCGCGAAGGCCGAGATGAGCAGGCCGGCGCGGGGGATGGAGACGTTCATGTCCTCCGCGATGGGCGGCAGCAGTCCGGAGAGCATGAACTCGCTCGTGCCGAGCGCGAAGACGGACAGGCCGAGGATGTAGACGGCCAGCGGCATGCGGGTGGCGGATCCGGTGCTCGCCGCGGCGGCCTCGGAGGCCGGTGCGGCGGGGTCGGGAGCGGGTGTCGTGGGCTCGGCGGAGGAAGACGGCATGACATGGGTCAACCTGGTGTTTGTGCCTGTCATTCCCGGTCGGCCGGGGATCTCGCCATGCGGACGGGTGTCGCCCGACGGTTCTTTACGCCCGGTAACAACATGATCAACCAGGCGGTCGCGTTGCCCGCTCCTGGGGCGTTGTGTGCCCTTCGTGAAGGTTATTTGATCTTCACGTGGGACGTTGATCATGACAAGGTCGCGGAGTAAAGCGGCAGCGCCGGTTCGTGGGGGGCGAGCATGCCGGTGGTGTCGTGGCAGGGGGGATTCCTGCCTGCTCGGCGGACCGTCAAGCGTGTCATGCCCATGTTCAAGATGCGCTGCCGGTCGATCGCGAGACTGCAAGGCAGAACATGTCATTGCTCAGAGACGTCGGCAGACGCCGGCGTCGCATACGGTCCGCCCTGACACGGGCGACCAGCATCACCGCCCTCCTGACCGCCTCCGCCGTCCTCGTCGGCGCGATCCAGGCCTCGCCCGTCGCGGCGGCCGACACCGAGCCCGAGCAGGACACCGGCTACGGACGCAACAGCATCGGTGAGGACCGCCGTCTCGACCGCTGCCTCACCGGAGTGGCACTGCACGTCGGCGGCCCGCTCATGAAGGCCAAGGCCATCGCGGGCCTCACCGGCACCGAGTCCCAGCTGCGGGAGACCGTCGGGGACGTCGGCTGGATCGGCTACGGCCCCCTCGGGGTGGCCCGCGACGCGGACGAGGACGCCGCCGGGGTCTACTCCGCCCTCGTCGGCAGCCGCAGGACCGCCCTCGACGACGCCAACAAGGTCTACCGCGAATCGGCCTGGGCCAGCGATGACATGGAGTGGCACGCTCCCGCGTTCGGCGCGGACGTCACCTACTTCACCGGCGTCACGCAGAAGGAACTCGCGTGGCAGCTCGGCTGGGACGGCCACAGCAACGCCAGCCCCGAAGCCGTCGCCCGCGCCCGCGCCATCATGCAGGAGAACCTGGGCAAGGACGACTGGCACGACTTCTACGTCGAGTTCATGCTGCGGGACAGCGAGGTCAAGAACACCCAGTACACCCGGGGTACGACCTCCAGCGACATCGCGTCCTACCTGCGGCACGGCGGCTACGCGACCGAGACGCCCGCGAGGGACTCCGCCGAGTACCGCGTCGAGGTCGAGAACCTCAAGCAGGCCTGGGCCGCCTGTGACTTCCAGAACCCGGTCGACCCCCGCCGCGTCCTCAACGCCCCGGTCATGAGCGCCATGGTCGAGTGGGAGCAGGAGTACGCCGGTCAGACCACCCAGCGCGCCACGATCATCCAGGCCGAGGCCGACGCCGCCCTCGCCACCCGCGAGGCCGCCGACGACATGGTCGAGGCCATCGGTCTCGCCTGGTTCGCCGACCAGATCACGACCTGGCGCGCGTACTGGACGGACCTGCTCGCCAGGGACCCCGGCACCATCTTCGACAAGCCCGACCAGGCGATGTACGACAAGGCCACGGCCGATCTCGCCCGGACGCGCGCCGACGCGGCCGCCGCGGTCACGTCGGCCAAGGCGTGGGCCGCGAAGGCCGCCGTCGCCTCGCAGAAGGCCGCCGCCGCGCAGCAGCAGGCGTGGGCCGTCGCCGACGCCGACCATGTGCCGCGTGGCCGGGGTCTGATGTACGCCCAGCAGTCGGTCCAGGTCACCCGCGCCTCCGCGGCGGCCGCCGCGGCCGCCGCGAAGGCGACCGAGACGGCCATGAACGCGGCGAACGCCACGGCCGCCACCAGCGACGCGCTGCTCGCCAAGGCACAGACCGAGTCGCACGCGATCAGCACCGAGTTCCGTCGCGTCGCCGCGGAGGAGGCCGCCTCCCAGGCGAAGGCCGCGGCCGACAGCGCCGAAGCCAACGCCGCCGCGGCCGCAGAGAGCGCCGCCACCGCGAAGTCCGCGCGGACGACGGCCGAGCAGAAGCGCGACCAGGCCAAGACCGCCGCCGCCACGGCCGCCGCCGAGCGGGCGAAGGCGGAGGCCGAGAAGGCCACCGCCGTCGCCTCGCGCACCAAGGCCGCCACCGAGCGGACCAAGGCGGAGGAGGCCGAGCAGCGGGCGACGACCCAGCAGACGACGGCCAAGAACGCCGACACCGCCGCCGGGACGGCGACCGTCGACGCGACGGCGAAGCGCAAGGTCGCCGACGAGAAGGCGAAGGCCGCGCAGACCGCCCGGGAGAAGGCCATCGCCGCGCTCCGGGCCAAGCAGGCCACCGCGGCCCGTGCCGCGGCTCTGGAGGCGGCGGCGACCGCCGCCGCGGGCAGCGCGGCCGCCGGGGAGACCCGGGCGGCGGCCACCGCCGCACGGACGGCCGCGAACGAGGCCGTGCAGGCCGCGGCCGCCGCGCAGACGGCGGCCGACCAGGCCACCGCCGCGGCGGTCTCCGCGCGCACCGCCGCCACCACGGCCGAAGGCGCCGCCCAGCGGGCCCAGGCCAACGCGGTGAGCGCGTGGTCGGCTTACCACACCTCCCTCGGCGCGGCCTCCACCGCGCACGCCGCCGCAGCCGTCGCCCTCGACGCGTCCCAGGACGCGGCCACCCGGGCCGACAACGCCGCCACCGCGTCGGAGAACGCCACCACGCTCGCCAAGAAGGCCGAGCAGGAGTCGCTCGCGGCCGGGACGAGTGCCGCCGAGGCCGTGAAGTCCGCCGGGACCGTGGTGGGCCGGGCGTACGCCGCCGGCCAGGCCGCGCTCGCCGCGCGCGACAGCGCCAACGCGGCCGTCGCCGCCTCCAGCGAGGCCATCTCCATCGGCACGCCGTACAAGGAGAAGGACAGTTCGGCCGCGCTCGCCGTGCTCGTCGGCCAGTCGTCGAAGACGCTCGCCGAGCAGCAGGCGGCGGCCGCGGAGGCCAAGGCCACCGAGGCGGCCGCGGCCGCGGAGTCCGCGCAGCAGACCGCCGCGCAGGCCACCGGCGACGCGAAGCTCGCGGCCGAGGCCGCCGCGCGCGCCGCGAGTGATTCGGCCCGGGCCGCCGAGGCCGTGACCCGCGCCCAGGCGTCGGCGGCCGGCGCCTCCGACGCGCAGAAGGGCGCGAAGTCCGCTTCCGACGCCGCGTCCGGCCACGCACAGCAGGCCGGGAACGACGCCCTCACCGCCCGCGGCACCGCGGACGACGCGAGCAGCGCGGCCGCCGAGGCCGACCGTGAGGCCACCGCGGCCGAGAAGCACGCTGCCGAGGCGAACGAGAAGGCGGGCCGGTCCTCCGAGGCCGCCGAGGAGGCCGCGAAGAAGGCGGCCGAGGCGGAGAAGAACGCCAAGGACGCCGAGACGAAGGCCGGTGACGCGGAGGGCGACAGCTCCGCCGCGGAAGAGGCCGCGAAGAAGGCCGAGCAGGAACAGCGCGAGAAGAACGAGGCCGCGCACCAGGCCGCCCTGGAAGAGGGCACCACGCCCATCAAGGGCGGTGCGAACAACTGGCCGGCGCTCGGTGAGCGCGAGGAGAAGATCCTCCTCGACGCCTGTGGCCAGACCTGCGTCGACGACTACCGGAAGGGCCTCGCGGCCGTCTCCGTGAACGTCGTCGAGTGGGCGACCGCGAACGGCGGGCAGATCCTCTTCGACCAGCTCGACGCGGCCAAGGTCAAGGAGTGCCTGGCCTCGCGAGACGTCGACGACTGCCTCTGGGAGCTCGTCGACGTCCCCTCGTCGTCCGTGATCGTGGGTCGCATCCCCGCGCTCGCGCTGGCGATCGAGAAGGTCTCCGACGGCATGCGGACGATCTTCAACGCCGCGGACGACGCGCTGCGCAGGCTCAACGAACTCGCCGCGGTCATCAGCGACGTGCGCTCCACCCCGCGCCTCGACCGGTGCGTCGCGGGTGTCGCCCTGCACGCGGGCGGCGCCAGGACGAAGTCCGTGGCCATCCAGGGCCTGTCCGGCACCGACGACGACCTCGCGTCCGTCATCGGCGACCGCGGCTGGATCGGCTTCATGCCGCTGGGCAAGGCCAACGACCAGGACCGGGAAGCCGGTTACGCCTACCTGGACGCCTTCGCGGCCCAGCGGGCCCTCCTGGAGGACGCCAACCGGCCGTACGCGATGAGCTCGTTCGACGACGGGATCACGCTGCACGCGCCGGAGTTCGGCGCCGACGTCGCGGGCTTCACCCTCTCCGTCCAGGCGAAGCTGGCCGGCCGTCTGGGCTGGGACGCGCACACCAACGCGAGCCCCGAGGCGATCGCCAAGGCCCGCCAGATCACCGAGCAGAACCGCGGCAAGGACAGCTGGCACGACTTCGCGGCCGACTTCATGCTGCGGGACTCCAACGTCAACAACAGCCGTTTCTACGGCGGTACGACCTCCGCCGACATCGCCACGTACCTGCGGCACGGCGGCTTTCCTGCCCAGAAGGTCACCGAGGGCAGCGCGGCCTTCCGTATCGAGGTAGAGAACCTGAAGCAGGCGTGGGCCACGTGCAACCACGCCGACCCGGTGGACCCGCGCAACGCCCTGAGCGAAGCCGTCTCGCAGGCCTCGGCCGAGTGGGAGGCGGAGTACGCGGGTCAGGCCGCCCCGCGGGCCGTCATCATGCAGGCGGAGGCCGACGCGGCCGCCGCGACCCGGGCCGCCGCCGCCCACATGATCGAGGCCATCGGCCAGGCGTGGCGCGCGGACCAGATCCTGCGCTGGCAGAAGTACTGGCACGACCAGCTCGCCCGCGACCCGGACCACATCCTCAAGCCGAAGCAGGCCCTCTTCGACAAGGCGAAGACCGACCTGACGAACGCCCAGGGCCGGGTCCGGACGCTGGTCACCAAGGCCGACGAACAGGCAGCCCTGGCCACCGCCGCCGCGCAGCGCGCGGTGACCGGCCAGCAGCAGGCCTGGGCCATCGCGGACGCCTCCGAGGTACCGCGCGGCCGGGGTCTGATGTACGCCCAGCAGTCGGTCCAGGTCGCCCGCGCCTCCGGCGCGGCCGCCACGGCCGCCGCGAAGGCGACGGAGACCGCGTTCAACGCGACCACGGCCACGGTGTCGACGTCCCAGACGCTGCTCGCGCTGGCCCAGACGCAGTCGCACGCGGTGAAGACCGAGTTCCGCCGCATCGCCGCCCAGGAGGCCGCCGCCCAGGCGAAGGCCGCCGCGGACAGCGCCGACCGGCAGGCCGCCGAGGCCGAGGCGAACCTGAAGATCGCCAAGGAGGCCCAGGCCACCGCGGAGAGGGAGGAGCAGGAGGCCAAGCAGGCCGCCGCGACGGCGCAGGCCGAGCGCGCCGAGGCCGAGATGGAGCGGGCCGTCGCCGCCGCCGAGCGGGCGACCGCCGAGGCGGAGCGGGACAAGGCCTCTGCGGCTGAGGCCCGTGCCCTGGAGGAGCAGGGCAAGGCGAGTACCGCCCGCGCCACCGCGGACGGCGCCGGCGCCACCGCGTCGACCAGGCGTGCCGACGCGGAGGAGGCGGAGGCGCAGGCCAGGCTGGCCCGCGACCGGGCCGTCACCGCGGAGCGGGCCAAGAAGGCCGCGGACGCGAGGGCGGCAGCCACGGAGGCGGCCGCTCAGGCCGCCGCGGGCACCGAAGCCGCGACCGAGACCCGGGAAGCGGCGAACGAGGCCCGTGCGGCTGCGGACGAGGCGACGACCGCCGCGACCAACGCGCGTGCGGCGGCGAACGCGGCGACCACCGCCGCGACCAACTCCCGTGCGGCGGCGACCCGTGCGCAGGGGGCCGCCCAGCGGTCCAGGGCCTCGGCGGACAACGCCTGGGCCGCGTACATGACCGCCGCCGGTTCGGCCGCGGCCGCCCACGCGGCGGCAGCCGAGGCGATCGACGCCTCGGAGGCGGCGGCGCGCAACGCGAAGCAGGCCGAGGAGGACTCCAAGAAGGCGTCCGCCGCGGCGGCCCTCGCGAAGAAGGAGGCCGCGGCGGCCCACGTCGAGGCGGTCAAGACCGCCCAGTGGGCGGCCAAGACGGCCGGGTACGCGTACGCCGTCGCGACGGCGGCGGGCGCGGCGCGGGACACCGCGACGCAGGCCGTCAAGCCGGCCAACGAGGCCATCGCCATCGGCACTCCCTACCAGGAGACCGACGCGTCGGCGGCGTTCGCGGTCCTCACCGGTCAGAGCGCGCTGACCCTCTCGGAGCAGCAGGCGAAGGCCGCCGAGGCGAACGCGGCCCTGGCCGCGTCCTACTCGGCCGAGGCCCAGCGTCTCGCGGCGCAGGCGGCGGCCGACGACAAGCTGGCCGCCGAGGCGGCAGCGGCGGCGGCCAAGGACGCGGAGCGCGCGGCCAAGGCGTCCAAGCGGGCGCAGACCGCGGCCGCGGAGGCGGAGAAGGCGGCGAAGGCCGCCGACGCCGCCGCCAAGCGGGCCGACGGCTACGCCATGCAGGCGGGTACGGACGCGGTCCAGGCCTCGTTCGCCGCCGGCGCGGCGGAGGCCGACGCGTTCGCGGCCGACAGTGCCGCGACCGAGGCCGAACGGGATGCCTCCAGCGCCCGTGCGGCGGCGACCACGGCGGAGAACGACGCGGCGAGCGCCCGCTCCACGGCCACCCGGGCCGAGAGCGACGCGGACGCGGCCGAGACCGCCGCGTCGAACGCGGACTCGCTCGCGAAGGAGGCCGACGAGGCCGCCAAGCGGGCCGAGGAGGAGGAGCGCCAGCGGCTGATCGCCGAGCGCGCCGCGCAGGTCGACGCGGGGTCCGTCTTCGACGGGCCGCAGCTCACGCAGGACGACGAGGCACTGCTGCTCGCGACGTGCGGTCAGACGTGCGTCGACGAGTACAGGGCCGCGCGGGACCTGGCGGCGGGGGACATCATCGAGTGGGTCAAGGCCAACGGTGGCGCGATCCTGCTCGAACTGTTCGGCCTCGCCAACATCAAGGAGTGTCTGTCCACCTGGGACTTCGAGGCCTGCATGTGGGCCCTCCTCGACGTGGCGGCGAATCTCGTCCCCGTCCTGAAGATCCCCGCGGTGGCGAAGGCGCTGTACCGGATCGGCAGGGCGGTCGACAAGTTCTTCGACGCGTCGAAGGCCGCCAAGCGGCTGGTCGAGAAGTACCAGGACATGCTGGCGCGGCTGAAGAAGGTCGCGCCGTCCTGCCCGGTGCCTCCGAAGTCGTCCGCGTCGGGGGTGTCGTACGCGACGTACACGACGTACGCCTCGTCCTCCTCCGTGCGGCAGGCTTCCTTCACCGCCCGGGCGGCCGCCGCCCCCAACTTCGGCAACTGGTCGATCCCCGGGCTGTGCATGGAGGTGGTGCTCAACGACTGGTTCTACGACGACGTCCGCGACTACCACTTCGAGGGGGGCAGCCAGGTCGATTCGGGCAAGGGAATCTGGAAGGCCTCGACGGGCAACGACGTGCTCAAGAAGGTCTTCCACATGGCCGAGACGAAGTGTGCCCGCGGCGACTGGCGCCAGGGTACGGCTCCGGACTACCGGGTCTGCTCGTTCGACCCCGGACTCGGGATCATCGGCAAGAAGAAGCCGAACGGCGAGGAGACCAATCTGGTGGAGGTCGTCATTTCCATCTACGGCGACTCGATCACCATGTACCCGAAGTAGTCCGACCGGATTGCTGAAACCGCTCCACTGAACAGAAACGCCCGACCGGGTAATTCCCGGCCGGGCGTTTCTGTTCGGTGGGGATGCTCGGTGTGCACGGGGGTCTTCGTGTACACGGGCGCGGGGCTCAGCCCAGCTGGGCCACCTGGGCCTTGACGATGCCCTCCGGCATTGCGCTGTTCTTCGGGGTCAGCATGTTCACGCCGTAGAAGACCGCGACCGCACCGTCCTTCCGGACCACGGTGTAGGTCATGGTGACGTTCTGCTTGCCGACGACATTGGTGATGCGGTAGCCGAGGGACTCGTCGCCCGTGGTGGGGGCTTTCACCGTCTCGACCGACGTGTAGGTCAGGCCGAGGGTCTTGAAGCCGCCGGGGCATTCCTTGACGGAGGTCCGCAGGTCCGCCATGACCTTCTCCGCGTTCTTCACCGAGTGGGAGGCCAGCCACATCGAGCCGACGGTGGCGTTCTTCGCCTCGGCGGGTTCGAGCGAGCGGTGTTCCACAGCGACCGCGGGGACCTGGGTGAAGCCGCCGGCCAGGCTCGCGAGCGGCTGGCACTCGGCCTTGTCGGCCTTCATGCTGCGGCCGGCCTCGACGTCGGCCTCGGCGACCTTCTTGATCTCGAAGCCGTTGCTCGTGCCGGAGAGTGTCGCCTTCTCCAGGGTCCGCGGGGCCATGGCGCCGATGCGCTCGGCCTCTGCGGCCGCCTTGTCATCGGCGCTCGGGGCGCCGGGGGTGCTCTTCGCGCTCGCGCTCGCCTTTGCCTTCCCGTCGCCTGAATCCGCCGATTCCCCGCTGCACGCGGATATCGCGAGGAGGGCCGGCAGCGCGGCGGCGATCGGAAGGGCCCTTCGCAGTTTCATGTGCTTTCCTGGCATCTCTCGCGGGTGAAGACAAACGAAAATGATCTTACCGGCGGCAGAAGTCGTTCCTCGTCACATTTTGGCGTCGGCTCGTGAGCGCGCTCACCCCGTACCGGACATGTCCGTCAATTCAGCGAGTTCGCGTTCCAGGTTCTCCCGCGCCCTCTCCTCCCACACCGCCGCCCCATAAGGCGTACGGAAAAGGCGGGGCAGTCCGAGGAGTTGGCGGAGGACCGTCGCGCGGCCCGTGCGGAAGGCGTCTTCGGGGACGAAGCCGTACTCCTCGCGGACCGCGGCCGCATACCCCGCGTAGGTATCGGGGTCGGTCGCCAGGATCGCGAGGTCCGCGTCGCAGAGGGTCTCGCCGTTCAGGTCCCCGGGGGCCGGGTCGTGAGTGACCGTCAGGCGGACCAGGCGGGCGACCTCGGCGACCTCGTGCGGGGTGAGTCCGGCCTCGGTGAGTGCCTTCTCGGCGAGGACGGCCGAGCGTTCCTCGTTCTCGGAGCGGTCGGGCCGGTAGACCGCGTCGTGGAACCAGGCGGCGAGCCGTACGAGCTCCAACTCCCCTCCCTCGCCGCCCTGGTCGGCCAGTTCGTCGATGCGGGTGAGGACCGCCCGGAGGTGGTCGACCGTGTGGTAGCGGCGCTGCGGCTCGGCCCAGCGGGTCAGCAGGTTGCGGCCGTACGGGGTGGGGTCGGGGCCCTCGCGGCCGGCGCGGGCGGCGCGCAGGGTGGCGTTCCAGCGCTGGAGGAGCGCGGGGTCCGGGGCTGCGGTGTGGTCGTGCTGCTCTTCCTCGGCGGTCATGGGGGCATTCTGCCCGGCGGGCGGGCCGGAAGGCTCGCTTCACCCGCGTCCCCGGTAGCGCTTTCATCTCACCCTTACATACCCCCCATGGGTATGCTACGGTGCTGCGCACAGGTACCCCCTAGGGGTATGCCCCGAGTCCCGGTCGGGATCGCTCGGGGGCCGCTGCGAGTGAAGGGTCAGGGCAATGTCAACCGTCAATCCCCGGCGCTGGTGGGCACTTGTCGTGCTCGCCGCCGCACAGTTCATGGTCATCATGGACACGTCGATCATCGGGGTCGCGCTCCCCGAGATGCAGAAGGACCTGGGCTTCTCGCAGAGCGAGCTCCAGTGGATCTTCAACGCCTACGTGATCGTCTTCGGCGGCCTCCTGCTCCTCGGCGGACGCCTCTCCGACCTCGTCGGAGCCCGCAAGATCTTCGTCGCCGGCTGGGCCGTCATGATCGCCGGTTCGGTCCTGGCCGCCGCCGCCCAGACCGCCTGGGTCGAGATCGCGGGCCGCGCCGTCCAGGGTGTCGGCGGTGCGCTCATCGCGCCCTCCGCCATGACCCTGCTGATGATCCTCTTCATGCACGACCCGAAGGAGCTCGGCAAGGCGATGGCGCTCTACGGTGCCGCCGCCCCGGCCGGAGGCACCGCGGGCGTCTTCCTCGGCGGCGTCTTCACCGAGTGGATGAGCTGGCAGTGGGTCTTCATCATCTACATCCCGATCGGCCTCGCGACCCTCGCCGCCACCAGGCTCCTTCCGAACGTCGAGTCCCGCCGCGGCTCCGTCGACATCCTCGGCGCCGTCGCCGTCACCGCCGGTCTCGCGCTCGCCGTCTTCGCCGTCGTCCGCGCCCCCGAGGTCGGCTGGGGCTCCACCGGGACGATCCTCCAGCTGGTCGGTGCCGCCGCCCTCCTGGTTCTCTTCTTCGTGATCCAGAAGAGCATCAGCGAGCCGCTCATGCCGCTCAGTGTCTGGCGGGTCCCGCGCCTCGGCTCCGCCAACCTGGCCATGACGCTGCTCGGCGCCGCCTGGATCCCGATGTGGTACTTCCTCAACCTGTACCTCCAGCAGGTGCTGGGCTTCGGTGCCTTCGAGTCCGGTGCCGCCCTGCTCCCGATGACCGTGCTCCTCATGATCTTCATGACGGCCATCACGGCCCGGCTCATGATGAAGGTCGGCGCCAAGCCGCTCATCGCCGGAGGTCTGCTGGTCCTCGCGGCCGGTCTGGTCTGGCTCGCCGCCGTCCCGCCCACCGGCTCCTTCCTCGTCGACGTCCTCCCGGCCTCGCTGGTCGCCGCGCTCGGCATGTCCCTCGCCTACATCCCGACGATGATGACCGCCATGTCCGGCGCTCCGCAGGAGCAGGCCGGTCTCGCCTCCGGCATCGTCAACACCACCTACAACGTCGGCTCCGCGCTCGGTCTCGCCGCGCTGACCGCCGTCGCCATGTCCCAGGGCGCCGACCAGCTCGGCAACCTGCCGAAGCTGACGGACGGCTTCTCGTCCGCCTTCATCGGCGCCGCGATCATCGCCGCCGTCGGCGGTGTGATCACCCTCCTCGTCATGAAGAGCGACAAGGCGGTCGCGGCCGAGGCCGCCGCCCCCGCGCCGCAGGGCGAGAAGGTCTCCGCCTGATCCCCGCCCCGAAGGGGCCGCCCGATGTCCGCCCCCGGACGTCGGGCGGCCCCTTTCCGTATCCCGTCTCCCGTACAGCATCCGGAAAGGGACTTCCGTGGAACTCAGCACCCGCGCCGTCCATGTCGTCAACGAGCCGCTCCCGTCGGGCAGTCGGCCGCTCTCCGTGCCCCTCGTGCAGTCCTCCGCCTTCGCCTTCGAGTCCGCCGCCGACCTCGCCGACGCCATGGCGGGACCCGACGGGGCGTACGTCTACAGCCGCCGCGGCAACCCGACCGTACGGGCCCTGGAGCAGACCCTCGCCGGCCTCGAGGGCGGCGCCGGGGCCCTCGCCTTCGCCTCGGGCATGGGCGCCCTCAGCGGGGTCCTGCTCGCCCTGCTGCGGCCCGGTGACCGGGTGGTGGCCCAGCGCTGCCTGTACGGCGGGACCCATGCCGTCCTCGCCGACCTGGCCGAGCGGTACGGGATCGAGGTCGTGCGGATATCCGGCGAGGATCCGGCCGAGTTCGAGGCCGCCGCTGTGCACCCCGCCACCCGGCTGCTCGTCCTGGAGACCATCGCCAACCCCACGGGCCAGGTCCCCGACCTTCCGGGGCTGCTCTCCGTCGCCCGCGCGCTCGGGGTGACCGGCGTCGTCGACAACTCGCTCGCCTCGCCCGTGCTGTGCCGCCCCCTGGAGCACGGCGCCGACATCGTGGTGCACTCCACCACCAAGTACCTCTCCGGGCACTCGGACGTCCTCGGGGGCGCCGCCGTCTTCGCCGACGACGGGCTGCGCCGCCGGATCTGGCCCCGCACGGTCGAACTCGGCGCCTGCGCGGACCCGTTCGCCGCCTGGCTGACCCTGCGCGGGATCCCCACCCTGCCGCTGCGGATGCGCGAGCACTGCGCCGGCGCCGCCGCCCTCGCCGAGCGGCTCGCCGCCCACCCCGGCGTCACGGCCGTCCACTACCCAGGGCTGCCCGGCCACCCCTCGTACGAACGCGCCCGGAAGGTTCTCTCCGCGGGCGGGGGGCTGCTCGCCTTCGAGCTCGCGGGGGGCCGGGAGGCCGGCCGGGCCTTCATCGAGCGGGTGCGGGTGGCCCGGCTCGCGCTCTCCCTCGGCGGCGTGGAGACCCTCGTGACCCATCCGGCGTCCACGTCCCACCGGGAGCTCGACGCGGCCGCCCTGGAGGCCGCGGGGATAGCCCCGGGGCTCGTACGGATGTCGGTCGGCATCGAGGACGTCGAGGACCTGTGGGCCGACATCGAGCAGGCCCTCGGCCGGACGGCCGGCCGGAGCGACACTCCGGCGCCCGAACAACCCCTCGGATAGCACCTCTTGAGGGCTTCTTTTGGGTTGACAAAATAAATGACTGATTCGTAGATTGGTGGGTGCCAGGGAAAGACCACTCCTAGGTCAAGGGGGGCGCACGATGCGCTACTTCGAGGACTTCCGGCCCGGCGACGTCCATGAGCTGGGCGCCGTCACCGTCACGGCGGAGGAGGTGCTGGAGTTCGGCAGGCGCTTCGATCCGCAGCCCTTCCACACGGACCCCGAGCGCGCGGAGCAGTCGCAGTTCCGCGGACTGATCGCGAGCGGATTCCACACCCAGGCGATGTTCATGCGCCGCTACGTCGACGGACTGCTCGCCTACAGCGCCTGTATGGGCTCGCCCGGCATCGACGAGGTCCGCTACCTGCGGCCCGTCCGCCCGGGCGACGTCCTCGCCGCGCGCGTCGAGATCCTCGGCTCCACCCCGTCGCCGTTCAATCCCGCCACCGGCACCGTCAAGCCGCGGTGCACCCTGGTGGCCTCCGACGGGACGGCCGTGTTCAGCATGATCCTGCACAGCATCTTCCGCCGGCGCCCCGCCGACTCCGAGGCCGACCATCTGTCGTCGATGCCCGCGGCCGAGGACCCCGTCGCCTGTGCGCGACCGGCCAAGACCTGTGTCCCGGTCATGAGCGCCTGACGAACCGTCCTTCGTCGGGCGCCTGAACACGGCCGTCCGTACCACCGGTCCGTCCGTACGCACGGACCGCCCGAAGCCCCGTACATCCACCGAAGTGAAGGGGGACCTCCTGTGGAGGCCGTATCCCGCACCGCCCAGTGGACCGCCGCCGCGCGCGCCCTGGAGACCGAGCGCGAGGACCGGCTGTTCGCCGATCCCTACGCGCGCACCGTCGCCGACCAGATCGGCTTCGAACTGCTCGAGCGCTACGCGGGCGGCGGCACCGTGCCGTTCCTCGCCATCCGCACCACCTACCTCGACCGCGCCATCGTGCGGGCCGTGGAGGAGCGGGGCATCCGCCAGGTCGTCTTCCTCGCCGCCGGCATGGACACCCGTTTCTTCCGGCTGCCCTGGCCCGACGGCGTCACCGTCTACGAGCTCGACCGCCCGGCCCTCCTGGAGGCCAAGGCCGAGATGCTCGCGAAGGAGCCGAAGCCGGCCGGCCGTGACCGGATCACCGTCCCCGTGGACCTCACCCAGGACTGGACCGGCCCCCTCAAGGAGGCGGGCTGGAAGAGCGAGGAGCCCGTCCTGTGGGTGGTGGAAGGACTGCTGTTCTTCCTGCCGGAGCAGGCCGTACGGACCCTCATATCGACGCTCTCCGCGCACGCCGCCCCCGGCTCCGTGCTGCTCGGCGACGTCATCTCCAAGGCCGCCCTGGAGAACCCGCTCGCCCGCGGCTTCATGAAGGCCCTGGACGAGGACGGCAACCCCTGGCTCTTCGGGACCGAGGAGCCCGAGGCGCTGCTCGCCGACTGCGGCTGGGACGTACGCGAGGTCAGGCAGCCCGGTGAGGACGGCGCCGACTTCGGGCGCTGGCCCTACCCGGTGCCGGCCCGCTCGGTCCCTCGCGTCCCCCGGTCCTTCCTGTTCACCTGCGACCTGCCGGGCGCGAACGGCTACGAGGAGGCGGCCGCGTGAGCGCCCACGACTTCCACCAGAGGGTCATCACCGACGCGGGCGCGGCCGTCCGCGGCCTGACCGTCTCCCTCGGCCAGCGCCTCGGTCTCTACCAGGCCCTCGCCGAGCGGGGCCCGCTCACCTCCGCCGCACTCGCCGAGGCGACCGGCACGAACGAGCGGTACATCGAGGAGTGGCTGCACGCCCAGCTCTCGGCCGGGTACGTCGAGCGGCACCCCAGCTCCCTCACGTACACGCTGCCCGCCGACCACGTCGAGGTGCTCGCGGACCCGAAGGCCGTCACGTACGCCGCCGGGTTCTTCACCGCCCTCAAGGCGCTGTACGCCACCGAGGACCTGCTCGTGGAGGCGTACCGCACCGGTGACGGGGTCGGCTGGGCCGAGCACGACGCGGCCCTCGACACCGGCATGGGCTCCTTCTTCCAGCCGACGTACGAGCACAAGCTCGTCGCCGACTGGCTGCCCGCCCTCCACCAGGTCACCGACAAGCTCGCCGGCGGCGGCACCGTCGCCGACGTGGGCTGCGGCGTCGGCCACACCACGCTGCTCATCGCGAAGGCCTTCCCGAACGCCACCGTGCACGGCTTCGACTACTCGGAGGAGGCCATCTCGATCGCACGGGAGCTCGCCGAGGAGGCGGGGCTCTCCGAGCGGGTCGTCTTCGAGGTGGCGTCGGCCGACGACTACCCGGGCTCCGGCTACGACCTGGTCTGCTTCTTCAACGCCCTGCACGACATGGGCGACCCGGTCGCCGCCGCCCAGCACGTCCACAAGTCCCTCGACGCGGAGGGGACCTGGATGCTCGTCGAGTCGAACGTGTCCCCGCAGGACATCGACGCGCAGACGCCCGCCGCCCGCATGTTCATGGCCCTGTCCGCCGTCATGTGCCTGCCCGTCGCGGTCGCCCAGCGCGGCCCGCACGCGCTCGGCAACCACTCCGGCGAGAAGGCCTTCCGGGCCATCGCGCAGGAGGCCGGCTTCACCCGCTGGCGGCGTGCCACCGAGACCCCGGTGAACGCGGTCTACGAAGTCCGGCCCTGAGGGCCCCAGGCCCCGCACCCCTTGAGCCTGAGGGCGAGTGAGCCCGGCTCAAGGCCCCCGGAGGCGAACCGAGCCCCGAACGAAGAGGAGCACCATCATGGGCGCCACCGCCCCCCTGCCCGTCACCGACCGGTTCATGGAGGTCCTGGAGCGGCTCAGCGAGCGCTCCGTCGAGGACTACTACAACCCGTACCAGACCTTCCAGTGGCCCGAGACGCTGGAGGAGAACCGCTTCTGGATGACCCCGGAGCTGCTCACCGTCTACGGCACCGAGCACTACGACGCCCTCGACGAGGAGACGCTTCAGCGCCTGTCGAAGTGGGAGTCCGTCAACTTCTACAGCCTCAACGTGCACGGCATCCGCGAGCTCCTCATCGAGGTCGTCGGCCGCATCCACATGCCCGGCTTCGAAGTGCCCTCGGACTTCTTCCACCACTTCATCGGTGAGGAGAACGAACACATGTGGTTCTTCTCCGAGTTCTGCCGCCGCTACGGCCACAAGATCTACGGCTCCACCGCCATGCGCGCCGACGCCGCCTGGGAGCCCGAGGTCGAGAACTTCCTCGTCTTCACCCGCATCCTCTTCTTCGAGGAGCTCGTCGACCACTACAACGCCCGGATGGCGAAGGACGCCTCGCTCTGCCACACCATCCGCGAGGTCAACCGCATCCACCACCAGGACGAGTCCCGCCACATCGCCTTCGGGCGCGAGCTGGTCTCCCTGCTCTACGGCCGGATGTGCCAGGCCGTGAGCGCCGAGCGGGTCCGCGAGGTCGAGGCGTACCTCAAGCGGTACGTCGTCTACAGCGTCAACTCCCTCTACAACCCCCACGTGTACCGCGACGCCGGCATCCCCGACCCGCTGGCCCTGCGCAACGCTCTGGTCGCCGACGCGAACCGCCGCCCCCACGAGCGCAAGGCGATCCGCAAGCCGCTCGCCTTCTTCCTGAAGACCGGGATCTTCTCCGACGACACCCTGCCCGTCGTCTGAGCGGCCGGGGCCCGGACCTCCCACCCGAGAGGTGAAGAGATCATGACCGTGACGACCCCCGCGCACGCCGGGGAGAACGTGGGCTCGACGAGGGGTCTCCCCTCGCTCGGGCCGGAGGGGACCCGCCTGCTGCGGCTCCTCGACGACACCTTCGAGAGCTGGGGTGTGACCGCGGGCGCCCGCCCGATGACCATGCCCCCGCTCCTGCCGGCCGCCGACCTGGCGAAGCTGGACTACTACGACAACTTCCCGCACCAGGCCGTCCTCGCCGCCCCGCTCGACCTGGAGGGTCGCCTCGGCGCCCCCTTCGACGGCGAGCGCGGCGAGTGGCCCACGGCCGCCCTCGAACCGGCCGGCCTCGGACTGCCCTCGGCGTCCTGCTACGCCGTCTACCTCGACCACCAGGGCACCGCGGTCGCCGACGACACCCTCGTCACGATCTGCTCCTGGTGCTTCCGCAAGGAGACCCACTACGAGGGCATGCGGCGCCAACTCGGCTTCCGCATGAGGGAGATCGTCGCCATCGGTGCGCGCGAGCACGCCGAGACGCACCTCGCCGACTTCACCACCCGCATCCAGTCCTTCGCCGCGGCGCTCGATCTGCCGCTGCGCAGGGAGGCCGCCTGCGACCCGTTCTTCGACAAGGGCGGCTCGAAGGCCGTCCTCCAGCGGCTCACCCCGGTGAAGTACGAGTTCCTGTACGAGGACCTGGCGATCGCCTCGGTCAACACCCACCGGAACTTCTTCGGCGACCGCTGCGACATCACCCTGGAGTCGACCGGCGGACCGGCCTTCACCAGCTGTGTCGCCTTCGGCCTCGAACGCTGGTTGTCCGCCCTGACCCGCCGCCACGGCGACTGGCAGGCGGCGACCGAGGCGGTGCTCGACGCGAACGCCCGCATGCGGGCCGGTGCGAGTGGCGCGGCCGGGCCGGTGATCTGACGTGCCGGCCCGTCCCGCCGCCCCGCCGGCGGGCGGCCTGGGGTGGGCGAACCTCGGCATGGACATCGTGTCCGTCAACCGTGTCCGCAGGCTCCTCGCCCAGTACGGGGAGCGGTTCTTCGAGCGGATGCTCACCCCCGGCGAGCTCGCCGACTGCCGTACCTCCTCCGGGCTCGACGTACTGAGCCTGTGCGGGCGGATCGCGGCCAAGGAAGCGGCCTTCAAGACCTTACGGGTCAGGGGCAGGTTCCTGCCCTGGCCGGACATCGTGGTGCGGCGTTCCGAGGGCGGCTGGCCGCTCGTGGAACTCCACCGGGCGGCCGCCGAGATGGCCGCCGAGTCCGGCATCACCGAGATCACCGTGTCCATCAGCCACGACGTGGACTACGCGGTGGCGGTGGCCGCACCGATCATCGCGCCCGCCACACCCATCCATTAGCAGCTAAAGGAGAGCAACCATGGCCGACGGCCTGCAGACGGTGAAGAACTGGATCCTCGAGCGTCACCCCGAGCGCGACGACATCGCGGCCGACCTCGACCTGATCGAGAACCGGCTCATCGACTCGCTGTCCTTCGTCGAGTTCGTCTTCCTCCTGGAGCAGGAGAGCGGCACCGCCATCCAGATGGAGACCCTCGAGGTCGAGTCCATCCGCACCCTCGGTGCCATCGAGCAGCACTTCTTCAAGACCCCGGTGGAGGCCCAGGCATGAGCCGCCGCCTCTTCACCTCCGAGTCGGTGACCGAGGGACACCCCGACAAGATCGCCGACCGGATCAGCGACACCATCCTCGACGCGCTGCTCACCGAGGACCCGTCCTCGCGGGTCGCGGTGGAGACCCTGATCACCACGGGTCTCGTGCACATCGCCGGCGAGGTCACCACGACGGCGTACGCGCCGATAGCGAAGCTGGTCCGCGAGGCCGTCCTCGACATCGGCTACGACTCCTCCGCGAAGGGCTTCGACGGCGCCTCCTGCGGCGTCTCGGTGTCCATCGGCGCCCAGTCGCCGGACATCGCGCAGGGCGTGGACACGGCGTACGAGTCCCGGGTCGAGGGACGCTCCCGGACGGGAGAGGACGCCGAGCTCGACGCGCAGGGCGCCGGGGACCAGGGCCTGATGTTCGGCTACGCCTGCGACGACACGGCCGAGCTGATGCCGCTGCCGATCGCGCTCGCCCACCGGCTCTCCCGCCGCCTCACCGAGGTCCGCAAGAACGGCACCGTGCCGTACCTGCGCCCGGACGGGAAGACCCAGGTCACCATCGAGTACGACGGGGACCGCCCGGTCCGCCTGGACACGGTCGTCGTCTCCTCGCAGCACGCCGCCGACATCTCCGTCGAGGGCCTGCTCACCCCCGACGTGCGCGAGTACGTCGTCGAGCACGTCCTCAAGGAGCTGGTCGAGGAGGGCGTCAGCCTGGAGTCCGACGGCTACCGGCTCCTGGTCAACCCCACCGGGCGCTTCGAGGTCGGCGGCCCCATGGGCGACGCCGGACTCACCGGCCGGAAGATCATCATCGACACGTACGGCGGCATGGCCCGGCACGGCGGCGGCGCCTTCTCCGGCAAGGACCCGTCGAAGGTCGACCGGTCGGCGGCGTACGCGATGCGCTGGGTCGCCAAGAACGTCGTCGCGGCCGGCCTCGCCCGCCGCTGCGAGGTCCAGGTGGCGTACGCCATCGGCAAGGCCGAACCGGTCGGTCTCTTCGTCGAGACCTTCGGCACGGGCACCCTGCCGGACGAGCGGATCCAGGAGGCCGTCAGCGCGGTCTTCGACCTGCGGCCCGCGGCGATCATCCGCGATCTGGACCTCAAGCGGCCGATCTACGCGAAGACGGCCGCGTACGGCCACTTCGGCCGCGAGCTGCCCGAGTTCACCTGGGAGCGCACGGACCGCGTGGAGGCCCTGCAGAAGGCGGCTCATCCGGGACAGGAGGGCTGAGGGCCATGCGTATCGCTGTCACGGGATCCATCGCGACCGACCATCTGATGACCTTCCCCGGCTGGTTCAGCGAGCAGCTGCTCGCCGACCGGCTCGACCGGGTCTCCCTGTCGTTCCTCGCCGACAACCTGGAGGTCAGGCGTGGCGGAGTGGCAGCGAACATCGCCTTCGGACTCGGCGTCCTCGGCCTCCGCCCCGCCCTCGTGGGCGCGGTCGGCGCCGACTTCGAGCCGTACCGGGTCTGGCTGAAGGACCACGGTGTGGACACCGACTCGGTGCGCGTCAGCGAGTCGCTCCACACCGCCCGGTTCGTCTGTACGACCGACCGGGCCCAGAACCAGATCGCCACCTTCTACGCGGGGGCGATGGCCGAGGCGCGCGAGATCGACCTCCGCGAGGTCGTGGCGCGCACCGGCCGACTGGAACTGGTCCTGGTCTCCCCGGACGACCCCGAGGCCATGCTGCGGCACACCCGCGCCTGCCGTGACCTGGGGATTCCCTTCGCCGCCGATCCGTCGCAGCAGCTGGCGCGGCTCGACGGCGAGCAGGTGCGGGAACTGGTGGACGGGGCGCGCTTCCTGTTCACCAACGAGTACGAGACGGCGCTCCTCCTGGAGAAGGCCGACTGGACCGAGGCGGACGTCCTGCGCCGCGTCGGCACCTGGGTCACCACCCACGGCGAGGCCGGCGTCCGCATCCGGGGCGAGGGCCGCGAGCCGCTCGCCGTCCCGGCCGTGGAGGTCGCGGCGGTCGTCGACCCGACCGGGGTCGGGGACGCCTTCCGGTCCGGGTTCCTCGCCGGCCTGCTGTGGGGCGTGCCGGAGCGGTGCGCGGCGCAGCTGGGCTGCGCGGTGGCCGCGACCGTCCTCGACTACGTGGGGACGCAGGAGTACCGCCTGCACCGGGATTCGCTCCTGGACCGGATCAGGACGACGTACGGCGTCGGGTGCGCCGCCACGCTCGTCACCCATCTGAGGGGGCTCACGTGACCGTCGTACGGAGGTCCCTGCGGGAGGAGTTCGCGAAGCGGGTCGTGGTGGCCGACGGGGCGATGGGCACGATGCTCCAGGCCGCCGACCCGACGATGGACGACTTCCAGAACCTCGAGGGCTGCAACGAGATCCTCAACCTCACGCGCCCCGACATCGTCGCCTCCGTCCACGACGCCTACTTCTCGGTGGGCGTGGACTGCGTCGAGACCAACACCTTCGGGGCGAACCTGGCCGCGCTCGCCGAGTACGGCATCGAGCACCAGGTCTACGAGCTGTCCGAGGCCGGCGCCCGGATCGCCCGCGCCGCGGCGGACGCGCACACGGCCGCCGACGGCCGACCCCGCTGGGTCCTCGGCTCCATGGGACCCGGCACGAAGCTGCCGACCCTGGGCCACGTCACGTACGAGCCGCTGCGCGAGGCCTTCCAGCAGAACGCAGAGGGCCTCGTCCGGGGCGGCGCCGACGCCCTCCTCATCGAGACCTCGCAGGACCTTCTCCAGACGAAGGCGGCCGTCATCGGCGCCCGCCGGGCCCTGGACTGGGTCGGCGTCGACCTGCCGGTCATCGTGCAGGTCACCGTGGAGACGACCGGCACCATGCTGCTCGGCTCCGAGATCGGCGCGGCGCTGACCGCCCTGGAGCCGCTCGGCATCGACATGATCGGCCTGAACTGCGCCACCGGACCGGCCGAGATGGCCGAGCACCTGCGGCACCTGTCCCGGCACGCCCGTGTCCCGATCTCGGTCATGCCCAACGCCGGCCTGCCCGTCCTCACCTCCGACGGCGCCCACTACCCCCTGTCGCCGGCCGAACTGGCCGACGCGCAGGAGTCGTTCGTCCGCGAGTACGGGCCCGCGCTGGTCGGCGGCTGCTGCGGTACGACCCCGGAGCACCTGCGGGAGATCGTGGAGCGGGTGCGGGGTGCGGCCGTCCTCGACCGCCGCCCCGAACCGGAGCCGGGCGCGTCCTCGCTCTACAGTCATGTGCCGTTCCGCCAGGACACCGCGTACCTGGCGATCGGCGAGCGCACCAACGCCAACGGCTCGAAGAAGTTCCGCGAGGCGATGCTCGACGGCCGCTGGGACGACTGCGTCGAGATGGCGCGGGACCAGATCCGCGAGGGCGCGCACATGCTCGACCTGTGCGTGGACTACGTGGGCCGGGACGGCACCGCGGACATGGCGGAGCTGGCCGGCCGTTTCGCGACGGCCTCGACGCTGCCGATCGTCCTCGACTCCACGGAGATCGGGGTGCTGCGGGCGGGCCTGGAGAAGCTCGGCGGCCGGGCGGTCGTCAACTCGGTCAACTACGAGGACGGCGACGGCCCCGAGTCACGCTTCGCTCAGGTCACGACCCTGGCCAGGGAGCACGGGGCCGCGCTGATGGCGCTCACCATCGACGAGGAGGGCCAGGCCCGCAGCGTCGCCCACAAGGTGGCCGTCGCCGAGCGGCTGATCGAGGACCTGACGGGGAACTGGGGGATCAGGGAGTCGGACATCCTGATCGACACCCTCACGTTCACCATCTGCACCGGTCAGGAGGAGTCCCGCAGGGACGGCATCCACACGATCGAGGCGATCAGGGAGCTCAAGCGGCTCCACCCGGACGTGCAGACCACCCTCGGTCTGTCCAACATCTCCTTCGGCCTGAACCCGGCCGCGCGGATCGTCCTCAACTCGGTCTTCCTCGACGAGTGCGTCAAGGCCGGCCTCGACTCGGCGATCGTCCACGCCTCGAAGATCCTGCCCATCGCCCGCCTGGAGCCGGAGCAGGTGAAGGTCGCCCTCGACCTGATCCACGACCGCCGCGAGGAGGGCTACGACCCGCTCCAGCGCTTCCTGGAGATGTTCGAGGGCGCGACGGCGAAGTCCCTCAAGGCCGGCAAGACCGAGGAGCTCCTCGCCCTGCCGCTGGACGAGCGCCTCAAGCGCCGGATCATCGACGGCGAGAAGAACGGCCTGGAGGCCGACCTCGACGAGGCCCTGACGATCCGGCCCGCTCTGGAGATCGTCAACGAGATCCTGCTCGACGGCATGAAGACGGTCGGCGAGCTGTTCGGCTCGGGCCAGATGCAGCTGCCGTTCGTGCTCCAGTCCGCCGAGGTCATGAAGACCGCGGTGGCCTACCTCGAACCGCACATGGAGAAGACCGCCGACGGCGAGGGAGATGTCGGCAAGGGCACGATCGTCCTCGCCACCGTCCGCGGCGACGTCCACGACATCGGCAAGAACCTCGTCGACATCATCCTCTCCAACAACGGCTACAACGTCGTCAACATCGGCATCAAGCAGCCGGTCTCCGCGATCCTGGAGGCAGCCGAGGAGCACCGGGCCGACGTGATCGGCATGTCCGGGCTCCTCGTGAAGTCCACCGTGATCATGAAGGAGAACCTCCAGGAGCTGAACCAGCGCGAGCTGGCCGCCAAGTACCCCGTGATCCTCGGCGGCGCCGCCCTCACCAGGGCGTACGTCGAACAGGACCTCCACGAGATCTACCAGGGCGAGGTCCGCTACGCCCGCGACGCCTTCGAGGGCCTGCGCCTCATGGACGCCCTCATGGGCGTGAAGCGCGGCGTCCCCGGAGCCGTACTCCCGCCGCTCAAGGAACGCCGGGTACCGAAACGCGACACCCCGCTCCTGGTCACGGCGGAACCCGAGCAGGCGGGCCGCTCGGACATCGCCGCCGACAACCCCGTACCCGAGCCCCCCTTCCTCGGGACCAGGGTCGTCAAGGGCATCCAGCTCGCCGAGTACGCCTCCTGGCTCGACGAGACCGCCCTCTTCAAGGGCCAGTGGGGCCTCAAGGACACCGAGACCATCGAGACGGAGGGCCGGCCGCGACTGCGCGCCTGGCTCGACCGCCTCCAGACGGACCACCTCCTCGAAGCAGCCGTCGTCTACGGCTGGTTCCCCTGTGTGTCCAAGGGCGACGACCTGATCGTCCTGGACGAGGACGGAGGCGAGCGGACCCGTTTCTCCTTCCCCCGCCAGCAGCGGGGCCGCCGCCTCTGCCTGGCCGACTTCCACCGCGCCGAGGACTCCGGCGAGATCGACGCCGTCGCGATGCAGGTGGTCACCGTCGGCTCCCGGATCGGCGAGGAGACGGCGAAGCTCTTCGCCGCCGACGCCTACCGGGACTACCTGGAACTCCACGGCCTCTCCGTCCAGCTGGCGGAGGCCCTGGCCGAGTACTGGCACGCACGGGTGCGCGCCGAGTGGGGCATCGCGGGCGCCGAGCCGGCGTCCCTCGACGGCATGCTCCGTACCGAGTACCAGGGCTGCCGCTACTCGCTCGGCTACCCGGCCTGCCCCGACCTGGAGGACCGGGCGAAGATCGCCGCGCTCCTGCGTCCCGAGCGGATCGGGGTGGAGCTGTCGGAGGAGTACCAGCTGCACCCCGAGCAGTCGACGGACGCGATCGTCGTCCACCACCCCGAGGCGAGCTACTTCAACGCGGGAGGCCGGCGCCTGTGAACCCCACGTATTCGTTCGAGTTCTTCCCGCCGAAGACGGACAAGGGCGAGCGGACCCTGTGGGAGGCGATCCGCCGGGTCGAGGCCCTGTCCCCGGACTTCGTCTCGGTGACGTACGGCGCGGGCGGCTCGTCCCGCGACCGGACCATCGAGGTGACGAAACGGATCGCGACCGAGACGACCCTGCGCCCCGTCGCGCACCTGACGGCCGTCGGACACTCGGTCGCCGAACTGCGGGCGATCATCGGCGCGTACGCGGACGCCGGGGTGCGGGACGTCCTGGTCCTGCGCGGCGACCCGCCGGGCGACCCCCGCGGCCCCTGGACGCCGCACCCGCGGGGATTCACATACGCCCACGAACTGGTCTCGCTGGTGCGGTCGTTGGGCGACTTCCGGATCGGCGTGGCCGCCTTCCCGGAGGGCCACCCGCGATCGGCGGGCCCGGCCGACGACCTGGCGCACTTCGTCGCCAAGTGCCGGGCGGGCGCCGACTACGCCATCACGCAGATGTTCTTCGACCCCGAGGACTACCTGCGGCTACGGGACCGGGTCGCCGCCGCCGGCTGCGACACCCCGATCATCCCCGAGATCATGCCGGCCACCGACGTACGCCAGATCCGGCGCTTCGCGGAGCTCAGCGACGCCGCGTTCCCCGAGGACCTGGCGCACCGCCTGGAGGCGGCCAAGGACGACCCGGCGGCGGCGTACCGCATCGGCGTCGAGCACGCGACCGCGACGGGGCTGCGGCTCCTCGACGAGGGTGCGCCGGGCCTGCACTACATCACGCTGAACAAGTCGACGGCGGCCCTGGAAATCCACCGGACCATCATGAGCGCAAGGAGCGTTGTCCATGTCTGACACCTTCACCGACTACAAGGTCGCCGACATCTCACTGGCCGCCTTCGGCCGCAAGGAGATCACCCTGGCGGAGCACGAGATGCCGGGCCTGATGTCCATCCGCCGCGAGCACGCCGCGACACGGCCCCTGGCGGGAGCCCGCATCACCGGCTCCCTCCACATGACCGTCCAGACGGCCGTCCTCATCGAGACGCTGGTCGCGCTCGGCGCCGAGGTCCGCTGGGTGTCCTGCAACATCTACTCGACGCAGGACCACGCCGCCGCCGCGATCGCCGCCGCCGGCATCCCGGTCTTCGCCTGGAAGGGCGAGACCCTGGAGGAGTACTGGTGGTGCACGGAGCAGGCCCTGACCTGGCCGGGCGCCGACGGCCCCAACATGATCCTCGACGACGGCGGCGACGCCACGGTCCTCGTCCACCTGGGCGTCGAGCACCGGAAGACGGGCGAGCTGCCCGAGGCCGCCAACGAGGAACTGGCCGTCATGCGGGCCCTGCTGGAGAACAGCGACCTCGACTGGCCGACCATCGCCGCCGGCATCCGCGGGGTCACCGAGGAGACCACGACGGGCGTCCACCGCCTGTACGAGATGCACCGCGAGGGCGCGCTCCTCTTCCCCGCGATCAACGTGAACGACGCCGTGACGAAGTCGAAGTTCGACAACAAGTACGGCTGCCGGCACTCCCTCATCGACGGCATCAACCGCGCCACCGACGTCCTCATCGGCGGCAAGACGGCGGTGGTCTGCGGCTACGGCGACGTCGGCAAGGGCTCGGCGGAGTCGCTGCGCGGCCAGGGCGCCCGGGTGATCGTCACCGAGATCGACCCGATCTGCGCGCTCCAGGCGGCGATGGACGGCTACCAGGTCGCCACCCTGGAGGACGTCGTGGAGACGGCCGACATCTTCATCACGACCACCGGCAACAAGGACATCATCATGGCGTCCGACATCGCCCGCATGAAGCACCAGGCGATCGTCGGCAACATCGGCCACTTCGACAACGAGATCGACATGGCCGGCCTCGCGAAGATCCCCGGCATCGTCAAGGACGAGGTCAAGCCCCAGGTCCACACCTGGACCTTCGAGGACGGCAAGGTCGTCATCGTCCTCTCGGAGGGCCGCCTGCTGAACCTCGGCAACGCGACCGGCCACCCGTCCTTCGTGATGTCGAACTCCTTCGCCGACCAGACCCTCGCGCAGATCGAACTCTTCACGAAGACCTCCGACTACCCCGTCGGCGTCCACACCCTCCCCAAGCACCTGGACGAGAAGGTGGCCCGCCTCCACCTGGCCGCCCTGGGCGTCCGCCTCACCACCCTCCGCCCGGAACAGGCCTCGTACATCGGCGTCCCGGTCGAGGGCCCGTACAAGCCGGACCACTACCGCTACTGATGTGTACGAACGACACCCGTGATCCGTGGCTCCCGGACCGTCTGCTGAGGACGGAACGGGACCTGCTGATGCCACTGCTGCGCCGGACACCCGAGGAGGCGTACGAGCTCCGTACCGCGTGCCCCGGGTGGACGGCGAGGCAGGTCCTCGCCCACTGCGGCGCGGCCCTCGTCAGGATCGTCGAGGACCGCCTGGAGGAGGGCGTGTTCCTGCCCGAGGCGAACGCCTGCGACGTCGCCGAACGCGAGGACTGGCCGCTGGGACGGATCCTCGACGAACTGGAACGCGGCCTGACGGAGGCCGGCCCCGTGATCGCCGGGCGTGAGGACGGAAGGCTCGACGCCGTCGCGCTCGGCGAATGGGTCCACGCGGGCGACGTACGGGAGGCCTTCGGCGAACCGGGCGCGTACTGCGGCAAAGCGCTGGAGCTGGCGCTCCCGCTCCTCACGGTGACGAGCCGCAAACGCGAGACTCCGCGCCTGGTGGGAGTCCTGGAGGACGGAACGACGCCCCAGATATCCCTCGGCAACGAGATAGCGGGGCGGCCCCCGGCCACTTTCAAGGGCGACGCCTCCACCCTGATCCGCATCTACGCGGGCCGACCCCTGGTGAGAACCCGCTACGAACTGACCGGCGCGACAGAACACGAACTCCTGATCTACCGCTGACCCACACCTCACACCCCGCCACACGTGCCCGCACCTCACGCCTCGCGTCCCGTTCCGTCCCGGGGGTCCCCCGGGACGGGGTCCGGGGGAGGAACAACTGCCCACGACGGGGAAAGGCGGGCCGGCGCAGCTCGGCGCGGGCGACACACAGAAGGGACCACCCATGCGCACCCTCGACCGTCTGCTCCACGCCGAGACCCTGCACCGCCCCGACGCCATCGCCGTGGCGTACGAGCACGAGACCCTCACCTTCCGGGAGCTCTCGGAGGGCGCCCTGGTCCTCGGCCAGTACCTCCGCTCCCTGGGAGCGAGGCCGGACGAAAGAGTCGGCATCCACATGGAGCCGTCGCTGGAGCTGGTCATCGCGACCTGGGGCACCGTCTGCTCCGGTGCCGCCTACGTCCCGCTGTCGCCCGAGTACCCCGAAGAGCGCGTCCGCTACATGATCGAGGACAGCGCCACCCGCATCGTCGTGACCCAGGACCACCTCCGCGCCCGCGTCAGCGACCTCGCCCCGCCCGGCACGACCGTCGTCACCCTCGACGACGCCGTCCGGCACGCCTGGCGGACCGCGGGTGAGGAGCCGGAGCCGTACGACATCCGGGAGACGGACCTCGCGTATGTCATCTACACCTCGGGCTCCACGGGCCGGCCGAAGGGCGTGATGGTCGAGCACCGCTCGATCACCGCCCAGATGCGCTGGATGGCGGCGGAGCACCGGCTCGTCCCGGGCGCGGTCGTCCTCCAGAAGACCCCGATGAGCTTCGACGCGGCGCAGTGGGAGATCCTCGCGCCGGCCGTCGGCGCCCGCGTCGCCGTGGGTCCTCCGGGTGTCTACCGCGACCCGGAGGCGCTCATCGACAGCGTCCGTGCCCACGGCGCGACGATGCTCCAGGGTGTCCCGACCCTCCTCCAGGCCCTCGTGGACACCGAGCGTCTCGCCGGCTGCACCACCTTGCGCCGGGTGTACTCGGGCGGCGAGATCCTCTCCCGGAACCTCGCGGCGCAGCTCCTCGCCGAGCTTCCGTCCGCCGAGCTGATCAATCTGTACGGCCCCACCGAGTGCACGATCAACGCCTCCTCGCACACGGTCGACCGCGCCGCCGTCGGCGATCCGGCCGGCCCGGCCGCGATCCCGATCGGCAGACCGGCGTACGACACGAGCTTCCACATACGCGACGGCGAACTGTGCATAGGCGGGGTCCAGGTGGCGCGGGGGTACCTGGACCGTCCCGAACTCACGGCGGAGCGTTTCGTCATCGACGAGACCGGCGAGCGCCTCTACCGCACCGGCGACCTGGCGCACTGGAACGAGGACGGCACCGTCCAGTTCGCCGGCCGCGCCGACAACCAGATCAAGCTCCGTGGCTTCCGCGTCGAGCTGGACGAGATCGCGCTGGCGATCGAGAAGCACGACTGGGTGAAGAACGCGGCGGTCGTCGTCAAGGACGAGCCCCGCACCGGTTTCCAGAACCTCGTCGCCTGCGTCGAGCTGTCGCCCAAGGAAGCCGCCCTGATGGACCAGGGCAACCACGGTGCGCACCACCAGTCCAAGGAGTCGAAGCTCCAGGTCAAGGCGCAGTTGTCGAACGCGGGCACCCGTCCCGACGCCGAACTGGCCGGGCTCCCGGCCGTCGTGCTCCCCGGCGGCACCCCCACGGACCGGATGCGCCGTGCGGTCTTCGCCCGCAAGACGTACCGCTTCTACGAGGGCGGCGAGGTCACCCGCGCGGACGTCCTGGGGGCCCTGGCGCGCCGCCCGGAGGGCATCGGTTCGCGGGCCGTCGGCAGTCTGACGGCGGCGGACCTGGGGGAGATCCTGCGCTGGTTCGGTCAGTTCACGAGCGAGGAGCGGCTGCTGCCGAAGTACGGCTACGCCTCGCCGGGCGCGCTGTACGCGACCCAGCTGTACGTGGAGCTGCGGGGCATCGCGGGCCTGGAGCCGGGCACGTACTACTACCACCCGGTCCGCCACCAGCTGTACCTGACGGACGCGGGCGCGGCCGGGAGCGGGAGCGAGCCGGTCCTCGGGCTGGAGTTCCGGGGGCGGCGCGAGGCGATCGAGCCGGTCTACAGGAACAACATCCAGGAGGTCCTGGAGATCGAGACGGGCCACATGGTGGGCCTGTTCGAGGAGATCCTGCCGGGCTACGGCCTGGACATCAGGCCGCGCGAGGACGGCACCTTCGAGGTGGTTCCGTACGACGAGGAGTCCCGTACGCCCCCGGAGACGGACGTCTACGTCCAGGCGCACGGAGCCGGGGTGACGGGCCTTCCGGAGGCCCAGTACGTCTACGAGGACGGCGACTTACGGGAGATCTCCGGCGCGCTGATCGAGAAGAGGCATGTGATCGCGATCAACCAGGCGGTGTACGAGCGGTCCCGGCTCGGCATCACGGTGATCAGCCGGACCCTCGATGAGGGCCGCGCGTACGTCGACCTGGGCCGGGCTCTCCAGCGGCTCCAACTCGGCGGGCACGAACTGGGGTTCATGTCCTCCGGCTACAGCTCGAAGTCCGGCCGGCCGCTCCCCGCGGCCCGTCGGGCGGACGAGATCCTGACGGCGGCGGGGCGTCCGACCGGCCCGTCGTACTTCTTCGTGGGCGGCCGGGTCAGCGAGGAGCAGCGGCTGAGCGAGGGCATGTACGAGGACACCGTCCACATGAAGGGCCCGGCGGAGATGATCCGCGACGATCTGGCCCACCATCTGCCGGACTACATGATCCCGAACCGGGTGGTCGTCCTGGACCGGCTGCCGCTGTCGGCGAACGGCAAGGTGGACACGAAGGCGCTGGCCGACCTGGCCGTGGTCAACGCCGGCCTGCACGGTCGTCCTCACGTCCTTCCGCGCACCCGCACGGAGGGCCGTCTCGCGGAGGTCTGGGCGGCGGCGCTGAAGTACGAGGACGTCGAGGCGGTCTCGGTGCTGGACGACTTCTTCGAGTCGGGCGGCAACTCGCTCATCGCCGTGGCGCTGGTGACGCGGATCAACCGTGTGTTCGACGCGGGGCTGCCGCTGCAGATCCTCTTCGACCGTCCGACGATCGAGAAGCTCGCCCACCAGCTGGACGGGGCGGCCGCGACGCCCGCCTCCCGGCTGGTCCGGCTCCACGCGGCGGGTGCGCGGCCGCCGGTCTACTGCTGGCCGGGTCTGGGCGGCTACACGATGAACCTGCGGCACCTGGCGGAGGAGATCGGCATCGACCGGCCGTTCTACGGGGTGCAGGCGTACGGCATCAACCGGGGCGAGGAGCCGTACGCGACGATCCGCGAGATGGCGGCGGCGGACGTGGAGGCGATACGGCGCCGCCGGCCGGCGGGCCCGTACACGCTCTGGGGCTATTCGTTCGGTGCGAGGGTCGCCTTCGAGTCGGCGCATCTCCTGGAGGCGGCGGGGGAGCAGGTGGAGCATCTGTTCCTGATCGCGCCGGGCTCGCCGAAGGTCCGTTCGTCGGAGACGGGGGGAGCGGACTACGGGAATCCGGCGTTCGTGACGATCCTGTACTCGGTGTTCGCGGGCGCGATCGACCCGACGGTGCGGGCGGACGGCCGTGAGGCCTTCGTGCGGCGGGTGGCCACGGACTTCCCGGCCCTGGACCCGGATCTGATCGGCCGGATCGTGGCGATCGTGGAGGAGACGTTCGACTTCACGTACACCTTCCGCGAGCTGAGGGAGCGTCAGGTGTCGTGCCCCGTGACGCTCTTCAAGGCGGCGGGTGACGACTACTCGTTCCTGGAGAGCGCGGAGGGCTGGTCCACCCGCCCGCCGACGGTGGTGGAGCTGGACGCGGACCACTACAGCCTGCTGCGGCAGCCGGATCTGAACGAGCTGATCAAGAAGATCAGGTACCGGCTGGGGCAGTAGTGCCGACGGGATCCGACCACCGGCCCGGAAGGGTTCCCTCCCTGTCCGCGATCGGTAACGATCGCCCCGGGGGCCGTGATTTCGCCGGCGGGGAGCCTCATCCTGAGCGACGCAGCGTGCAGGAACGCAGGCCGACAGTCACGGGGGAACGCGGTGAAGTTCGGCGTCGACCAGGCCTTCCTGCCGCCCGTGAAGAGCTCGAGGCCGCAGAACCCGATCGTCCTGGCGCCGGGCAAGGAGGCGTACGCGGGTCTGCTCGCCCGGCTGGGCGACAAGGAGGTCAGCCCGCTGGAGAAGGACCTGATCCTCGCCCCGGCGGGCAGGAACGAGCCCGAGGACACGGGCGAGGGCGCTCTCCTCGAAGTGCCCGCGCCGGGCATCCACGTCGACGTCAGGACGGCGCGGGTGTCGTACTGGCGGGCGGACTCGGAGGGCGCGCAGTCGGCCCTCGACCCGCGGTGACGCGGGCCCTGGCGAACGAAGCGGAGGTGTCCTCTCCGCCGCGGGCGGAGAGGACGCGTCCGGCGGTCAGCTCCCGAGGGTGCGGGCCAGGAGGGGGAGCAGGCGGTCCCAGTGGCGCCGCGTCCCCTCCGGGCTGAAGGCGCTCGTGTCGGCCATGGTGAAGCCGTGCGTGGTGCCGGGGTAGATCTCGTTGGTGTGGCGGACGCCGGCGGCGTCCAGGATCTCGTTGAGCCCGTCTAACTCCTCGGGCGTCATGTCGCCCTCGGCGATCCCGAAGTGCACCTCGGCGGTGACCTTCGGGGCGAGGAGGTGCGGGCTGTCGGCCGCGTCCGTGATCAGGGCGCCGGGGTGGAAGCCGGCGACGGCGGCGACCCAGTCGGGGTGGGCGGCGGCGGTGCGCATCGCCAGGACGCCGCCGAGGCAGTACCCGACGACGCCGACGGGCCCGTCGGCGACCTCGGGCCGGTCGGCGAGGAACGCGAGATACGCCTCGGCGTCGGTCAGGACGCGCTCGGTGGTGTGCGCCAGGTAGAACGGCATCAGCTGCTCGAAGAGCAGGGGCCGCTCCTCCTCCCCGATGTGCTCGGGAAGGTCGATGAGGGGTGCCGTGCCCTCCCGGTGGTAGACGTGGGGGACGAGTACGTAGTACCCGTGCGCGGCGAGTTCGCGCGCCATCTCCTCCAGCCGCGGCCGGGGTCCGAAGACGTCCATGTAGAGGAGCACGCCGGGGTGCTGCAGGCCGTCGTCGGGAAAGGCGGCGAAGGCGTCGGCCCGGCCGTCGGGGGTGGGTATGCGCAGGGTCGTGGTGGCCATGGGAACGACCGTAACAGCCATGATCATCCAAGGGGCGGGGCGCCGGGATCCTTCGTCATGAAGGCGGCCGGCGGCTGCCTCGCTCGCCGTCGAGGACATCGTCCGCCCCCGGCACCGTTATCCGGTTGCCGTCGGTGAGACGGGTCGGATAGGAATCTCGCATGCTGAGGGGTAGCGAGGTGGGGCTGAGGGCTCGCCACGACGAAGACATTCCGATCCTGCGGACCGAGCTCTACGACGACGTGGTCAACGCCTCGCGCGCCGAGGGCGGGCCCTGGCGGCCGATCACTCCCGGCTCGAAGGACCGGCGGCTCGTCGTGGACGACACGGCGGAGGGACATGTGCCCTTCTCCGTCGTCGAGTTGGAGGGCGGAAGCCTGATCGGTACCGCGACCCTCTGGGGCATCGACACCCACAACCGGGTCGCGCACATCGGCTTGGGGTTGCTGCCGTCCGCCCGCGGCAAGGGCTACGGCACCGACGTGGTCGCGACGCTGTGCCACTACGGCTTCGTCGTACGCGGCCTCCAGCGGCTGCAGATCGAGACGCTGGCGGACAACGCCGCGATGCTCCGCTCCGCCGAGAGCAACGGCTTCGTCCGCGAGGGCGTGCTGCGGTCGTCGGCCTGGGTGATGGGCGAGTTCCTGGACGAGGTCATCCTCGGACTCCTCGCGGAGGAGTGGAAGGCGTCGGACCGCTGACCGCCTGGTTCGCCCCGCCACGCTCGGTACGCCTCGTCCACCACGCCACGGTCGGCCCGTCTCGTTCCGAACGCCACGCTCGGTACGTCTCGTTCACCACGCCTCGATCGCCGCGGGCGCCCTCGGCTCGTGCTTCCGCCAGGCCTCGTCGAGCCGTGTGAGCCGGGCCGCGGTGGCGATCCCGTGCAGTGACGCGACCCTGCCCTCGCTGACCGCGAAGGCCACCGCACCCATGACCCGGCCGTCGACCACGGCGAGGACGGCCGGAGCGCCGTTGACCACCGCGATGTGGAGCGAGGGCGTGCCTCCGGCCAGCCGCCGCTTCGCCGGCGTGGGCCGGAAACCGGCCCGCGCGAAGGAGGCGACCCGTTCGCGCGTCGTGACCCGCAGCAGCCGCGCCGCCAGTCCGGCGCCGTCCGAGACCGCCGTCACGTCGTCGGTGAGCAGCGCCACCAGTCGTTCGGTGCGGCCCGACACGGCGGCGGCCAGGAACTCCTCGACGACCCGGCGCGCGGACGCGGGGTCGGCCTGCACGCCACCGCGGCGGCGCTCGGAGGCGACCCGGATCCGGGCCCGGTGGATGTGCTGCTGGCTCGCGGACTCGGTGATGTCGAGGATCCCGGCGATCTCGGCGTGGCCGTACGAGAAGGCCTCACGCAGGACGTAGACGGCCCGCTCGACCGGCGTGAGGCGCTCCATGAGGGTCAGTACGGCCAGCGACACGGATTCGCGCTGCGCGAAGGTCTCGGCGGGGCCGAGCATCGGGTCGCCTTCGAGGAGCGGTTCGGGCAGCCAGGCGCCGGCCGACCGCTCGTGGCGCGTGTGCGCCGAACGGAGCCTGTCGAGGCAGAGGTGGGTGAGGACCTTGGTCAGCCATGCCTCCGGCACCTCGATCCGGTCGCGGTCCGCGGCCTGCCAGCGCAGGAAGGTGTCCTGCACGGCGTCCTCGGCGTCGGCTGCCGAGCCGAGCAGGCGGTACGCGATCGAGGCCAGCCGGCCACGGCCGGCCTCGAAGCGATCGACGGCTGCGCTGTCCATGCGGAACACCCTAGGGGGAGACATTCCTAGGCGGTGGCCCTCAGGCCGGTCCGGCCGGGCGTCGGAGCGGTGGTCAGGCGGCGCCTGCGCTTGGGTATACCGAGGGTCGGGTGGGCGATGTTCCAGCCGGCTCCCGTGAGGACACCCGCCTTGAGCCGCGCGGCGGTCCGGCCGCCCAGGTACCAGTTCTTCGGGCGGACGTCCCCGCCCACCATCTGGAAGATGGCGTCCCGCCGGCCGAGGCTGATGTGGTTGCCGTGGTACTTCAGTCCGGTGGTCGGGACCTCGTCGCCCGTCAGGCGCGCGATGATCGCGGCCGTCGCCTGCATGGTGGTGAAGCCGGCCGAGGCGCAGGACATCGGCAGCGGCCGGCCGTTGTCGCCGATCGCGTGGGCGGAGTCACCGGCGGCGTAGATCTCCGGGTGGGAGACCGAACGCATGGTGCGGTCGACGACGATCCGGCCGGTCTCCGCGACCTCCAGACCGGCGGCGGCCGCGAGGGGGTGCACGGCGAACCCGGCCGTCCACACGGTCACGTCGGCCGGGAGGGGCGAACCGCCGGCGGCGATCGCCCGCGTCGGCTCGACGGCCTCGACGGCGGTGTGCTCGTGGACGGTGATGCGGAGCCGGTCGAAGGCCTGGCGCAGGTGGCGGCGGGCCCCCGGGGAGAGCCAGGCGCCCAGCTCGCCGTGGGCGGCGAGGGCGATCGCGAGGTCGGGCCGGGACTCGGCGAGCTCGGTGGCGGTCTCGATGCCGGTCAGCCCCCCGCCGACGACCAGCACGGTGCCGCCCGCGCCGAGAGCGGCGATGCGCTCGCGCAGGCGCAGTGCCGAGGCGCGGCCGGCCACGTCGAAGGCGTGCTCGGCGGCGCCGGGGACGCCGTGGTGGGCGACGGAGCTGCCGAGGGCGTAGAGGAGGGTGTCGTACGCGAGCTGGTCGGCGCCGGTGGCGTCGGTCCCGCCGGTGCCGGTGCCGTCCGCGCCGGTCGCCGTGCCCACGGGGTCCACGGTGACGGTCCTGCGCTCCGGATCGATGCCGGTGACGCGGGCCAGGCGCACCCGTACCCCCGTGCCCGCGAAGACGTCGGTGAGCGTGCGGACCGCGAGGTCCCGGCCGCTCGCGAGCTGGTGGAGCCGCATCCGCTCGACGAAGTCGGGGGCGGCGTTGACGACGGTGATCTCGGTGTCGGCGGGGGAGAGCCGGCGCGCCAGGTTTCCGGCGGCGTAGGCCCCGGCGTATCCGGCGCCGAGTACGACGATGCGGTGCTTCATGGCGATGCTCCTGTCTCGTTCGGGCGCCCCTTGAACGAGACGGGGCGGCGATTGCTGACAGAACCCGGATGTGACGCCGGTCACGCCGGACGTCCCCTTCGCCTTCGGCGCCCTGGACGACCCCGCCGTGGCGTTCCTGCGGCCTTGACGCGGAGAGCCGCCCCCGACGTCATGATCAGGGCTCCGGGAGACCGGGGCGGACGGGCCCGGCGGGGGCATGGGCGAAAACCCTTTGCGGGGCCGGGCCGGCGACCGTCAGGCTTCTCCGCCATGACCAGTCATCCCTCCCGTCCCGCCACCGGGGCCCGTCCGGCCCGTCCGGTCGCGGACCTGTTCTCCGCCGACGGGCGCCTCAAGGCGATCCCGCGCAGGCCGGCCCGCCGCGAGGCCCTCCTCGCGCACCTCACCGAGAGCCTCTTCGCTCCCGGCCGGGACTACCGCGAGTCCGAGGTCAACCAGGCCCTGCTCACCGTGCACGAGGACTTCTCCGCGCTGCGCCGGTATCTCGTGACCGGCGGCTTCCTCGCCCGGACCAAGGACGGCTCGGCGTACCGCCGACAGCAGCAGCCCGGCTCCCCCGGAGGCGCGATCCCCGCCGTCGCGTGACCGCCGCGGTGGTGGCCGGCCTGCTCGCCGGCTACGGCATCGCGATCCCGGTCGGCGCGGTCGGGGCGTATCTGGTGGCCGTGACGGCCCGTACCGGCTGGCGTACGGGCGCGGGCGCCGCGCTCGGCGTCGCCACGGCGGACGGCGTCTACGCCGTGATCGCGGTGGCGGGCGGTTCGGCGCTCGTCCCGCTCCTGGCACCCGTGACGACCCCGCTGCGGTGGGCCTCGGCCGTGGTGCTCGTGGTGCTCGCGCTCCGGGCGGTGTCCGTGGCCCTCTCCGCGTACCGGAAGGGCGGGCTCGCCTCCCGCGACGACGGGACGGTCCTCGGCCCGGCCCGTGCGTACCTCACCTTCCTGGGGATCACGGTCCTCAACCCGATGACGGTGATCTACTTCGTCGCGCTCGTCCTCGCGACGGGTCCCTCGGCGCCCGCGACGCTTCCCGACCGGGCGGCGTTCGTCCTCGCGGCCCTGGTCGCCTCGGCGAGCTGGCAGCTGCTCCTCGCCCTGGGCGGGACGCTGCTGGGCCGGACCCTGACGGGGGCCCGCGGCCGGCTGACGACGGTGCTCGCGTCGAGCACGCTGATCGTCGTCCTGGCGGTGCGGCTCGTGGTGGACTCCTGAGGGCGCCCGCGCCCGGGCCCCGGACCACCCGGGCGATCGCGTGGAGACGGCCTGGCCGGTGACGGACCCGGGCGCCGAGGCGCAACCGTAGAGTTGCGAGTGTGAGAGCCATGTGCAACCCTGGGGTTGCAGTCACTTCCGTGTGGCGCACCCTACGCGAAGAAGGAGTCCCCCATGAGTGAGGACCGGATCGAGCGCGAAACCCTGATCGACGCACCCCTGGAGCGCGTCTGGACCCTTGTGGCCCAGCCCGGGTTCTGGGTGGCCGACGAGGCGGCCGTGGCCGGGACCGTGGCCAGGGAGGGCGAGTCGATGCTCGCCAGGAACTCCGCCCACGGCGACTTCCCCGTACGCGTCGAGAAGGTCGAACCGCCGACCTACGTCGCCTACCGCTGGGCCAGCGCCTTCTCCGGGCAGGAGCTGACCGACGACAACACCACCCTCGTCGAGTTCACCCTCACCGAGGAGGGCGACGGCACGCGCCTGCGCGTCGTCGAGAGCGGCTTCGCGGCGCTGCCGGGGTCGGAGGAGCTGCGGGCCAAGGCCGTCCGGGACAACACGGGCGGCTGGCCCGAGGTGATCGCCGCGTTCAAGAAGCGCGCGGAACAGGCCCCGTCGTCGTGATGCCGGAGCCCTCGGACGGAGAGGGGGCCGAGCCGGCCTCGGCCGCCGGCTCCCCCTCCGCCACCGACAGTGTGATCGGCGCCCTCGCCGACCCCACCCGGCGCCGGCTGCTCGACCTGCTCGCCCAGGAGGGGGAGGCCACCGCGACCGCGCTCGCCGCCCGCCTCCCCGTCTCGCGCCAGGCGATCGTCAAGCACCTCGCGGTGCTCGAGGCCGCCGGCCTCGTCTCCGCCGCCCGCGTCGGCCGGGAGGTCCGCTACGCGGTCCGCCCGGCCGCGCTCGACGCGACGGCCCGCTGGATGGCGGCCCTGGCCGCCGACTGGGACCGGCGCCTCGCGGACGTCAAGCGCCTCGCGGAGGACGGCTGAGGCTCCGGCACCCGGGCCTCCGGCGCCCGGGTGTCCGGCGGTCGGCCCGAACCGGCCCCGTGTCCGGAACCGGCTTACCCTTCCCGGGGATCAGCGGCGAAGCTCCTCCGCTGGCCGTCCGGATTTCGGGGGGGAAACATGACAGGGCGGGTACTCGGCGCCGGTCTGCGGCAGCGGCATCTGGCCATGATCGCGCTGGGCGGTGCCATCGGCGCCGGACTCTTCGTCGGTTCGGGGTTCGGGATCGCCGCCGCCGGTCCCGGCATCCTCGTCTCGTACGTGTGCGCCGGCGTCCTGACCGTCCTGGTGATGCGCATGCTCGGCGAGATGTCGGCGGCCCACCCGGTCACCGGCTCGTTCGCCGAGCACGCGCGCCGGGCGTTCGGGCCGTGGGCCGGGCTGCTGACGGGGTGGATGTACTGGGCGCTGCTCGTCGTGAGCGTCGCCGCCGAAGCCGTCGGGGCCGCGCACATCGTCGGCGGCTGGGTGCCGGCCGTGCCCGGCTGGGTGTGGGTGGCCGTCTTCATGAGCCTGTTCACCGCGAGCAACCTGGCGGGCGTACGGAACTTCGGCGAGCTGGAGTTCTGGTTCGCCGGCCTCAAGATCGTCGCGATCGCCGGCTTCCTCGTGCTCGGAGCCGTCGTCCTCGCCGGTCTGCTGCCCGGCCACCCGTCCCCCGGTACCGCCCATCTCCTCGGCGACGGCGGGTTCCTGCCGCACGGCTGGCACGGTGTCGCCGTCGGCATGGTGGCGGCCGTCTTCGCGTTCGGCGGCCTGGAGACGGTGACCATCGCCGCGGCCGAGTGCGACGACCCGGTCCGGGCCGTCCGCAACGGCGTACGGGCCGTCATGTGGCGGGTCGCGGTCTGCTACCTCGGCTCGATGGCCGTCATCGTCACCCTCGTGCCGTGGAACGCCCCGGGCGTCGCGGAGGGCCCGTACGCCGCCGTGGTCGCGAGCACCGGTGTCCCCGGCGCCGCCGACCTGATGAAGGCGGTCGTCCTCGTCGCGCTCCTGTCCGCGATGAACGCCAACGTCTACGGCTCCTCGCGCATGCTGTTCGCCCTGGTCGGGCGCGGCGACGCGCCCCGCGCCCTCGGCCGGGTGAGTACCGGCGCCGGGGTCCCGGACACGGCCGTCCTCGCCTCCGCCGCGTTCGGTTTCGTCTCGGTCGTCCTCAGCCTGCTCTGGCCGCGCACGGTCTTCCCGTTCCTGCTCAACTCCATCGGCGCCGCGATCCTGCTCGTCTGGGCGCTGATCGCCGCCTCCCACCTGCGCCTGCACGGCCCCTCCGTGCGCGCGGCGCTCGCGCTCGCGGGGATCGGCGGGGTGCTGCTCTTCATGCTGGGCGACCCGGCGAGCCGCATCCAGCTCCTCACGACCGGCGGGTGGGCGGCGGCGCTGCTGCTGTGGGCCTGGTCGAGGAGGGGCGGGCGGGCGCGGACGCCCGGGAGTGCCGTGGCCGTCGCCGGTGAGATCGCCGGTGAGGTCGGTGGCGGCGTCGGGGAGAGCGCCGGCGTCAGGGACGGACGGCGTACCGAGCCAGGAAGAGATCCACTCCCGAGCTGATCACCCGCGTCAGCTCCGCCTCGTCGATCTCGGCGTCGGGCGAGAAGGTCCGGACGAGCTGTGGCACGCCGACGGTGGCCGCCACCAACTGCTGTACGGCGAGCGCCGGGTCGGGCACGTCGAGGGCGCCGCGGGTGTCGAGCTCGGTGAAGGCCTCGACGAGCGGGCCGTTGTTCATGTCGTAGCTGACCCGGTACCAGAGCTGGCCGAGCTGCGGGAAGCGGTCTATCTCGCCGATCACCAGTCGGCGCAGCGACATGATGTCGGGGCGCAGCAGGATGCGGGCCCAGTCGGTGGTGAGCCGGACGAGGGCGGTGCGCAGGTCGGGGGCGTCGGCGAGGGTGGAGTTCGACGGCTCCAGATCCGCGTACGTCTTCGGCAGCACGCCGCCGATGACGGCGAGGAACAGCCGCTCCTTGCTGCCGAAGTGCTTGTAGATCGTCGCCTTGGAGACGCCCGAGCCACGGGTGATCGCGTCCATCGAGGCCGCGGAGTAGCCCTCGGCGAGGAACTCGGCGAGGGCGGCGTCGATGATCGCCTGCCGCTTGCGCGAGGCGGCGTCGGCGGGGTCCGGGATGATCGGGATGCCGTACTCGTCGGTCGCGTCGTCCTGGATGTCGGCTCCGGCGCCCATGGGTGTTCCTTAGGTGTGGTGGCGGGACCGTCAGTATATGAACTGAACGGTTTGGTCTGTAAAGCGTGCCGCCAGGGCGGGCCCGGCAGCGACGCCGATCAGGAACGCCAGGTTGAACAGGCCGATGGCGAGGCCGTGCCGGGCGGCCGGCAGCCCGTCGGTCGCGGCCCCCGTGAGCAGCCCCTGACCTCCGGCCGTGACGAGCGCGCTCGTCCCCGAGGCGACCAGGACGAGCGCAGGCCAGGGCGCCGCCAGTGCCAGGACGGTCGCACCGAGCGACCCGAGGGCGAGGACGGCGCGGACGCGGCGCGCCCCGATCGCCGGGGCCGCGCGGACCAGCGGCCAGGACAGCAGGGCTCCGGCGAGCGCGGCCAGCGAGGCGACGGCCCCGGTCTCCACGGAACTCCAGCCGGTGAGCGCGGCGACGCGCCGCGGAGCCGCGTACAGCAGGGCGAAGTTGACGGTGGCGACGGCGAGCATGAGTCCGGCGGCGACGCGGAAGCCCGGGGCGCGGAGGATGTCGAGGGGGAGGGCGGACCGGCGTCCCTCCGCGCCCGTGCGGGACGGGAGGCCGTCGCGGCCCGCCAGTCTCCGCGCCGGCACGACGACGAGCAGGCTCAGCAGCGGAAGGACCAGGGCCCCGCGCCAGCCGGTCACCTCCGCCAGGGCCGCCCCGGCGAACAGGCCCACCGTGCCGCCCGCCGCGCTGCCGATCGCGACCACACCGGCGGTGCGGCCCGACCGGTCGCGGCCCGCGATCTGGAAGGCGGCGACGTTGAGTCCCGCCGCGCCGGTCGCCTCCAGGACGCGCCCGGCGACCGCCAGGGGCAGGCTCGGGGCGAGGAGGACGAGGGCCGCGCCGAGGGCCACGAGGGCGGCGCCCGCCCCGACGATCCCAGCCGGGCCGCGCCGAGGCCCGGCGACGGCGGAGAGCAGCGGGGTCCCGGCCGCCATGCCGAGTCCGAAGGCCGTCATCAGCCAGGCGGCCGACGCGGGGGAGACGGCCAGCTCGCGGGCGGCCTCCGGGAGGGCGAGGCTCGGCCCCGACACCCCCATCGCGGCGGGCGCGGCGAGCGCGGCGAGCAGGAGGCCGCTCGGCGGCCGGGTCCGGGTCCGGGGCCGGACCCGAAGCCGAATCCAAGCCCAAGTCCGTTCTGGGGAAAGGGCCTTGGGGCGGATCCTGGCCGGGCCGGCGGCCGTCCGGCCGCGCCCGGAGTCCTGGTCGGTACTGGTGGTGGCCATGGAGGGAATGAACTACACCACTCAGTTCAGTGTCAAGACTGAACTGTTCTGTTGACAGACTGAACCGATCGGTTTAGCTTTCTGTTCGTCGGGCCACGGCAGCGGCCGGGCCCGACGGGATCCACGATCCGCAGGCCGACTCATTCACTGATCCGCAGGGGGCATTCCATGACCGAGTCCACGATCCTCGCCATCTCCGGCTCGCTCCGCGCCGACTCGCACAACACGCAACTGCTGCGTGCGGCACAGAAGTTCAACCCCGGCGGTCTGGAGATCGGGATCTACGAGGGCCTGCGGGACATCCCGGCGTACGACTTCGACCTCGACACCCCCGACCGTCGGCCCGCCGCCGTCGACGAGCTCCGCCGCCGCGTCACGGAGGCGGACGGCGTGCTCATCGCCACGCCGGAGTTCAACTACTCGATCCCCGGCGTCCTCAAGAACGCGATCGACTGGCTCAGCACCGACTGGACCCGTACCGAGGGCGTGCCCCTGCGGCACAAGCCCACCGCGATCCTCGGTGCCGGACCGGGAGCCTTCGGCACGGTCCGCGCACAGCTGGCGCTGCGTCAGATCTTCGTCTGCGTCGACGCCGACGTCGTCGTGAAGCCCGAGGTGCACGTCTTCCAGTCGAACGACCGCTTCGACGCCGACGGCAACCTCGTCGACGAGGCGACGATCGGCCTCGTGCAGGGCCTGCTGACCGCGCTCAAGGACAAGATCGACGCGAAGGGCTGAGCGCGCCGGACGTCGTGGCCCGCGCCGACGGCGCCAGCGCCACGGTTCCGGCGGCCGCGACCGCCAGCAGCGCGCCCGCCGCGAGCACACCCCCGCGCGAGCGCCAGGAGAGCACCGACCAGCACGACCGGGCCGAGAGCAGGGATCCGAGACTCGCCCAGGAACCCACGGAGCCGGCCGACATCGCGGAACCGACGGAGCCGACGGACAGGAACGACCCGACCGAGCCGATCGAGAGCGTCGATCCGACCGAGGCGACGGACAGGAACGAGTCCCTCGACCAGAGCGACAGGGACGAACCGCGGCGAGAGGTCATATCTCGATCCTAGGGTCGTTCCGGGCGGTGCGCGCGGGTGGTGCCGGTGCGCGTACGCCGCCCTCCGGGCGACGGCGGAGGGCCGACGACGGGCCCTAACCCGCGCAGGCCGGCAGGAACTCCCGTCCCTCCGGGGTCCCGAGGCGCACCACCGGTCCGGGTCAGTCCAGCTGCGCCATGCGCTGCCGGTTGCCCTCGTCCGTGTCCTGCTGGCTGTTCGACACCTGCAGGATCGCGTCGGGCAGCGCGCCGCTCAGGTGGCCGCCGATGGCGGTGGTGGCCGTGCTGAGCCGGTCGAGGACCAGATCGACGCTCTGGGCCAGGTCGATGGCGAAGGAGCCGCTGCTCTTGACGGAGCCGTGATCGCCGACCGCCGCGTTCAGCTCGGCGGTGGTCTCGCCCCGGACCTTGAGGCCGATCTCGCGGATCCTGCCGGCCGCGAGCTCGTGCTCCTCGTGGTCCACGCGCAGCACGCCGCCGATCGCCCGGCCGGGCGGCATGCCACCCGCCGCCCCGCCGCCGACGCTTCCGCCGAACCCCTTCTCGGCCCCGCTCCCGGCCCCGCCGAAGACCTCGCTCCAGCGGGCCCCGGTGGAGCCGCCGCGGCCCCCGGCCCCGCCCGCGAGATCGTCGGGGACGTTCTCCAGGGCGATCACGGCCGGGTCTGCGAGCACGGACCGGAGGGACGTCAGGAGGTTCTCGACGACCGATCCGTACCGGGCGTTCGCCCTCTGCGCCAGTATCGCGTTCCTCGCGGCGGCCGCCGCCGGGGCGCCCGGGGCCGCTGCCGCCGCCGTCAGTGCGGCCGTGTCGTCCGCGGCCATCCGGGCGGCCGCCGCCACGACGGACGCCTTGAGTTCGGCGATCACGGTCGTCAGCGGGCTCACCGCCGCTGCCAGCGCGCGGGCCGCTCCGGCGACGGGGGTGAGGTCCTGCGCCCTGACCCGGTCCCAGTGCTCCCGCAGCGCGTTCATCGCCTCGCCCTCCCCGGAGGAGAGCAGGCGCTGCATGTGCTGGTTGGCGCCCCATGTGTCGTCGTCGACGGAGTCGGCGAAGGTGCTCAGGCCGGCCGTGAGCAGCGTGTAGCCGTCCTCGTCGACCTCGGGCCAGGCCAGGTCGTACTTCTGGACGGCGGCCCGCTCGATGCTGTCGAGTTCTACCGGCATGTCCTCAACTCCCCCTCGCCACGCGCGTGTTGGCCACGCGCCCCCACGTGTGGCGCTCACGGTCTCACGCGCCTCCGGAGCCCACAAGGCCGGACGGGAGCTGCTCGGAGCCGTCCGGGACTCAGTCGATGTGCACGATCTGGAACGCCTCCGCCATCCGGCCCGGAGGCAGTCCGCCCGCCGTCGCGTGTTCGCCGAGCCAGGTGCGCAGGAGGCCCGCGAGGTCGTCGAAGTGGGCCGTCTGGGAGGTGTGGATGCGCAGCGCCTCGACCTTGCGGTCGAAGACCGGGGTGACGTCCACGTACTGGTTGGGGGTCGGGCCGGTCATCAGCCACAGCTCGTGGACGGTCCACGGGTCGAGGCCCTCGTCCTTCAGCAGGGAGGGGTGGGCGAAGGGGTTGCGGGCCTCGGGGTAGACCGCGCGCAGACAGGCGTCGCCGACGGCGCGGTGGTCGGGGTGGAGGTCGGCGACCCGGGCCCAGTTGATCTCGGGGGAGGGGATGATCGCACGCTGCGGCCGTACCTCGCGTATCACCCGGCACAGGTCGCGGCGGAGTTCCACCGAGGCCTCCACGAAGCTGTCGGGATAGCCGAGGAAGCGGACGTCCGCGACGCCGCTGAGCTTGGCGGAGTGGACCTGTTCGGCGCGGCGCAGATCCGCCATCGCCTGGCGGGGGAGCCGGTCGTCGTAACCGCCGGCGCCGCCGTCCGTGACGATGCAGTACGTGACGCGGGTGCCGCGCTCGATCCACTGCATGACGGTGCCGCTGACGCAGAACTCGATGTCGTCGGGGTGCGCGGCCACGACGAGCAGCGATGCGGGCGCGGTGCGGGCGCTGTGGTCGACGGCGCTGCCGGCAGGGCGGTCGACGGTGTGGTCGTGGTCCTCCATGTCCCTCATGGGGTCAGCCTGTTGGGGCGCCGGGGGCGTCGCAAGGCCAAGCCGTGGCGTGAACTGGACATGGCACTTACGCGCCATTCAAAAACTTGGTAGATTCAAATCATTGGTTAGTACGGGTGAGTGATGTGCTTGGAGGGTGACCGCTGTGTGCAGGATTCTCGGCTCCTTCGCCGCCGGAGCGGCGGCCCACGCCGACCGCCCCGACCCGGCGCAACTCGCCGCCGTGTCGGCCCGTCAGCGCCACGGCGGCCCCGACGAGCACGCCGTGCTCACCGGACCCGGCTGGTCCCTCGGCTGCGACCGGCTCGCCGTCACCGACCCCTGCGGCGGGCAGCAGCCCTACCGGCTGCCCCACCTCCCCGGCGTCCTCGCCGTCCTCAACGGCGAGATCTACAACCACGCCGAGCTGCGCCGCGCCCTGGCCGCCCGCGGCCACCGGTTCCCCGACCGCTGCGACGGCACGCTGCTGCCCGCGCTCTACGCCGAGTACGGACCCGCCTTCGCCGAACGCCTCGACGGCATGTTCGCCGTCGCGGTCCTCGACCTGCGCCCCGGCAGCCCCCGACTCGTGCTCGCCGTCGACGACATGGGGATGAAGCCGATCCACCTCCACCACGACCCGTACGACGGCTCCACCCGGTTCGCCTCCGAGATCCCCGCGCTCCTCGCCTTCGAAGGGGTCCGGATCTCCCCGCGCGAGGACTCCCTCGACACGGTCCTCGCCACCCGTACGTCCTTCTCCACGCACACCGCGCTGGACGGCGTCAGCGTCCTGCCGCCCGGGGCCACCGCCCTCGTCCGGCCCGGCGCCGCCCCCGTCGTCCGCCGGCGCGGCCCGCACCGGAGCACCCCCGTCGGCGACACCCAGGACGTCCTGCGGCACGAGGTACGGCGGCTCGCCGAGGCCGAGGTCCCCGTCTGCGCCATCACCAGCGGCGGCCTCGACTCCGGACTCGTCACCGCGCTCGCCGCAGAACACGCCCGCGAGACCGACGCGCCGCCGCTGCACACCTTCCACCTCACCTACCGGGGACGGTGGCCCGACTCCGAGGCGGCGTACGCCCGTTCCGTCGCACGCCGGACCCGGACCGTGCACCACGAGGTCGCCGTCGACCCCGACGAGATCGGCTCCCTCCTCACCCGGACCGTCCGCCACCTCGGCCAGCCCAACGCCGACCCCATCACCCTCTCCACGTACGCGCTGTTCCGCGCCGTCCGCGAGAACGGCTTCACCGTCGCCCTCACCGGCGACGGCGCCGACGAAATCTTCGGCGGGTACGACCGGATGCGCGCGGCACTCGCGGCGCCGGCCGGCGCAGACTGGGCGGGGGCGTACGCGGACGCGCTCTCGGCGGCGCCGCGCCTGCTCCGGGAGCACCTGTACACCGCCGACTACCGTGCGCACATCGCCGATCAGGGCTCTGCGGCCGACCGCATCGAGCAGGAGCTGCGCTCGGCGGAGGCGGTCGGCGAGGACCGGCTCACCGCGATGACGGCCTTCGAGACCCGCTGGCGGCTTCCCGCGTACCACCTGCGGCGCGTGGACCACCTGTCGATGGCGTGGGCGGTCGAGGCGCGGATGCCGTTCTGCCAGCCGTCGGTGGTGACGCACGCGCGAGCCCTGCCCACGGCCGCGCGGACGGGGAAACGGGCGCTGTACGAGGCGGGGGCGGAACTGCTGCCCTCGGCGGTCCTGCGCCGCCCCAAGCAGCCCTTCACCCTGCCGCTCTCGGCGATGCTCGCACCGGGCAGCCCGCTCCTGGAGACGGTCCGGGAACTACTGTCCCCCGCCCGGCTGGTCCTGGGCGGGAAGGTCCGCGCGGACCGCGTGCGGAAACTCCTCACCCGCCACTGCGAACGCCCGTCCCCGAGCGACGCCCAGGCGCTGTGGGCCCTGGCGGTCCACGAACTGTGGACGGACGTCGTCCAGGGCATGCGCATCCCGGTCGGCTGTGCGGCCTGATCCTCCGGGACCTCCCCGCCCCGGACCCGCGCGGGGCGGCCCCGCCCGTGCCACCGTCGTCCGGGCGCACGACGCCCCCGGGCCCACCCTCGTCCTCCGGCTCGACCAGCTCCCCCTCGGGGCGCTCGCCCTCGGCGGGGAGCTGGCGCGGCTGCGCCACGCGCTCGCCGGCACGGCCCACGCGGGGATCGCCAAGATCGCCCTCTACGGGCCGACGGGCCGCGGCCGCCTCGACTACCGCTTCGTCCAGGCCCTCCCCGCCGGCGGATTCGACTTCCGGGCGGGCTGCGGCCACTCCCTCCTCGCCTGCGTGGTCGCCGACGCCCGCCCCGGACCCGTCACCGTCCGCGCCGTGACCACCGGCGACACCGTCCTGTGTGAGCGCGAGCCGGAAGGGGACGCGTACGTCCTCAGCTTCCTCCGCGCCCCGGCCGCCCCCGGCACCCTCCCCACCGGCCGTCCCGTCGACGTCCTCGACGGGGTTCCCGTCTCGCTCGTCCGGTACGGCAACCCGTACGTCTTCGTCGACGCCCGGCATCTTCCCGAGCGGGGAGTCCGGGAGCGGCTCGAAGAGCTCCGCGGCCGCGCCGCCCGGCTCCTCGGCCATCCGCCCCACTCCGCCCTCCCCAAGATCGCCGCCTTCACGGCGGGCCCGGCCGGGATCGCCGTCCGGGCGCTCACCGTCGGCGGCTGGCACCCCCGGCTCGCGCTCACCGGCGCCGCCGCCCTCGCCGCCGCCGGCGCGCTCGACGGGACGGTCGTGCCGCCCGTGGACGGCGAGGTACGCACCCCCGGCGGTACCGTCACCGTCTCCACCGCGCCCGACCGCGTCCGCGTCCACCACAAGCGCGCCGAACTGCTCGAACGGCTCGTGCTGCCGTGGCGTGTCCACGCAACGGCGTGAACGCGCACCCTTCTCACCAGGCCCGGCGTCCCTTTCCTCTGCCACGCTGAAATGGACCGGCAATCGGTATCCGTGGGGAGAGCAGACACACATGAAATTCGAGAATCTGCGTGTCGTCGTGACCGGAGCGTCCCGCTATTTCGGTCGCGCGCTCGCCGTCGGATTCGCGCATCTCGGCGCCGAGGTCTACGTCTCGGCGCGGACCGTCGAGGCCGCCGAACGCACCCGTACCGAAGTCATGGGCTCGGCCCGTGACCGTATCCACGCCTTCGGCTGCGACCTCAGCAGGCCCGCCGAGATCCGGGAGTTCGCCGCCCGCGTCGGCGAACGGACCGACCGCGTCGACCTGTTGGTCAACAACGGGGCCCGCTGGCTCGACGGCATGGACCTGGAGGCCGCCAGCGACCGCGAGATCGTCGAGACGATCGAGTCGACGGCCGGCGGCACGGTCCTCATGGTGAAGCACTTCCTGCCCCTGCTGCGCGGCTCGCTGCGCCCCGACATCGTCAACATGGTCGCCGTCCGCGACGCCGAGGGCGCCTCCGCGGCGGCCGCGGGCGCCGCCCACGAGGCCTTCTGGGCGGCGAAGAGCGCCCAGGCCGGATTCGCCGACATCCTCTCGCGCCGCCTCCGCCCCTCCGGCGTCCGCGTGTTCTCCCTCTTCCCGCCCGACTTCTCGACCTCCGACCCGCGCTTCGCGGAATGGGACGGCTCGAATCCGGACGGAATCGCACCCGACGAGAAGCTGACGACGCAGGCCCTCTTCGAATGCATCGTCTACGCGGTCGAGCAGCCCCGCGACTGCTTCATCCGCTCGTTTCACTTCGAGCCCCGCTGACCCCGCCACCCCTTCGAGCACGAGCCCGCTGACCCGCCCTGCGCCGACAGCGCTCCGCCGCACGCGACCGCTGAAGCCCACCGCACCGCAGCGTCAAGGAGGTCCCATGAGCACCCCTGTCTGGATCACCGCGACCCCTCCCGCCACCCACGGCGAACTGCACATCGGCCACCTCGCCGGGCCGTACGTCGCCGCCGACGTCCTCACCCGCTATCTGCGAGCCGAGGGCGAGGCCGTCCGGTTCACCACCGGTACCGCCGACCACGCCAGCTCCGTCGAGGTCCGGGCGCTGCGCCACCACCGCAAGCCCGAGGAGGTCGCCGAGGGCTACCGGGCCGCGATCACCGCGGACTGGCTGCGGTCGGGCGTGGAGTTCGACCACATCGTGCGTCCGCGCCGCGACAAGGGATACGGACGCTGGGTGCAGGACCTCTTCGGGCGCCTCTTCGCGCAGGGCGTCATCGCCCCGCGCACCCGCCTGCTGCCGTACTGCGAGCCGTGCGAGCGCTGGCTGCACGGGGCGCACGCCACCGGCACCTGCCCGCACTGCGGCGCGGTCAGCGACGGCGGCATGTGCCACGAGTGCGCACGGCCGAACGACGGCGGCGACCTCATCGGCGCCCGCTGCGCCCTCTGCGACACCCCGGCGGTGGCCCGCCGCTGCCGCCGGCTCTACGTGCCCCTGGAGCCGTTCCGGGAGACGCTCGCCGAGTACTGGGCGACGGCCGGGCTGCCGCCCAGGCTCGCCGCGCTGTGCGAGTCGCTCGTCGAGGACGGGCTGCCGGACATCGCGGTCGGCCACCCCGCCGAGTGGGGCCTCCAGGTGCCGGTCGAGGGCTTCCCCGACCACCGGATCGACGGCTGCTTCGAAGCCGCCGCGATGCACCTCTTCGGCTACGACGTGCAGGGCCCGCTGCCCCGCCGGGCGATCCACTTCTGCGGCTTCGGGCACGCCTTCTGCCACGCCGTGCTGCTGCCGGTGCTGCTCCTCGCGCAGGACATCAAGCTGCCGCAGGACTTCAACGTCAACGAGTCGTACGTCATCGAGGAGGGCGTCCAGGAGGGCAACGTCTGGGCGCTCGACCTGCTCACCGAGTACGGCTCCGACACCCTGCGCCGCCATGTCCTCCAGGCCCGCCCGCTGGGCCGCCGCACCGTCTTCCACCGGGAGCGGCTCGCCGCCGCCCGGCGCGAGCTGGACGAGAACTGGAACAGCTGGCTGTCCCGGCTCTTCGCCGCCGTACGGGAGGAGTGCGGCGGCCTCGCCCCGCAGGCGCTGCCCGGCGGCACCGGCTGGGAGATCCTGGAGCGGCGGCTGCACCGGGGCGTCGACGATCTGCGCGAGGCGTACGGCCCCGATGCCTTCGACCCGCGCCGGGCGGTCGCCGTCCTGGACGAGATGGTCCGCTCGGCCGCCGACTTCGGTCACGTCAACGCCCACGAACGCTGCCGGCCCAGCACGTCCTGCCGTCATCTCCCCGCACTCGCCGCCCAGCTGGCGGTGGCCTCGGCCCTGTCGGCGTGGGCGCGGCCGGTGATGCCGGAGGGCGCGGACCGGCTGGCGGCGGCGCTCCACGCGGCGCCGGGCCGTCCGGTCGACTGGCACGCCCTGACGGCGCCCCTCCCGGGGACCCGGCTGGCACCTCCGTCGGGTCCGGTCTTCGGGTTCTGACGTTTCGTCCGCTCTCTCACTACTAAGCAACTAAGTAACCCCGTAGATCCCCCACCCTGCCGCGTGACCGTGCGCGCGCGAGCGACGCGCAGGGGCACGTGGCTTCCCTCCCCTCAGGAGCCCCTCGTGTCCCTGCGCGTCGCCATGCTCAGCGTCCACACCTCCCCGCTCCACCAGCCCGGGACGGGGGACGCCGGCGGCATGAACGTCTACATGGTCGAGCTCTCCCGCGCCCTCGCCGAGCAGGGCGCGGAGGTCGATCTGTTCACCCGCTGCCGGGGCGAGGGCCTGCCCCCGCTCGTCGAGCTCGCCCCCGGGGTACGGGTCCGGCACCTCCACGCGGGGCCGCGCCAGGCGCTGCCCAAGGAGGCCATGCCCGATCTGGTGGTGCCGTTCTCGCTGGCCCTGCTCAAGGAGGAGCGGCGGTACGACCTGGTCCACTCGCACTACTGGCTCTCCGGGCAGGCGGGCCGGATCGCCTCGGTGGGCTGGCGGATCCCGCTGGTGCACACCGCCCACACCCTGGCCCGGGTGAAGAACGCCTCGCTGGCCGCGGGCGACACCCCCGAACCTGAGCTGCGGGTCAGGGGCGAGCACCAGGTGGCGGGTGCCGCGGACCGGCTGATCGCGAACACGGCGGACGAGGCGGAGGCGCTGCGGTCGCTCTACGGGGCGGCGGGGGAGCGGACCGAGGTGGTGCGTCCGGGGGTCGATCTGCGGACCTTCCACCCGGGGGACGGCCGGGCGGCGGCGCGGGCCCGGCTCGGGCTTCCGGCGGAGGCGTTCGTGCCGCTGTACGCGGGCCGCATACAGCCGTTGAAGGGCCCGGACGTGCTCGTGCGGGCGGTCGCCGAGCTGCTGAGGGAGGTCCCGGACCTGCGCCGCCGGCTCCTGGTGCCGGTGGTCGGCGGGCATTCGGGCGCGACCCGTGAGGGGTCGGCGTGGCAGCTCGCCGCGGAGCTGGGGGTGACGGATGTGCTGCGGTCCTGCCTTCCCGTGCCGCAGGCGCGGCTCGCGGACTGGTACCGGGCGGCGGACGTCCTGGTGGTGCCCTCGCGCAGCGAGTCGTTCGGTCTGGTGGCCCTGGAGGCGCAGGCCTGTGGGACTCCGGTGCTCGCGGCGGCGGTCGGCGGGCTGCCGACGGCGGTGTGGGACGGGGTGACGGGGATGCTGGTGCAGGGGCACGACCCGGCGGAGTACGCGCGCCGGCTGGGCTGGCTCGCGGCGCACCCGGAGGTGGTGGGGACGATGGGGGAGGCGGCGGTGCGGCATGCGCACGGGATGAGCTGGCGGGCGTCGGCCGCGCGCACCGTCGAGGTGTACCGGGGTGCGCTGGCGGAGACGCCCCGCCCGGTGTTCCCGGGCGGGGAGCGGGTGGTGGGGCAGGGGCGGCGGCACGCCCCTGCCCCGACGGCCCCCCTCTCCTGGAGGAACGAGAAGGCCGTAGCACAAGTCTAGCATCTCTTTTGGTTCGACCAAAGATATGGGAGGCTCCGGATGCTCCAATTCCGTTGTGGGAACGGCGGAATGACGCATCCACGCCATGGCGAGTCCACGCAGAGACGAGCTATGGATTCGATTCGAGGGCCGGGACAGAATGGAGATGTCTTCAGGGAACGCCCGGCGGCACGGGCCCCGGAAGGCGGAATTCACATTCCAATTCCTGGAGGAATCATGTCCGTTGCTCAGAACACCGGAATCCGCAAGGCCGTCCGTCAGCTCCTGGTCGCGGTGGCCGCCTGTACCGCCGTCGCGGGCGGTGCCACCTTCGCCGTCGGATCCGACATCGACCACACGGTCACCCCGCAGACGGTCGCCGGCGTCGCCGAGGACAACGGCTGGCCGGTCGTTCCGCCGAAGCCGACCCCGACCAACTGACGCCACTTCCCGGGAAATTCCCCGGACATATTCTCGTGCCGGGCCCCGCAATCGCTGCCACGATTGTGGGGCCCCGGTATTTCCACCCCGCCGATGGCGGACGGGACGCGCCGGCGTTCCCCCGGCCGCACCCGCGGATCCGCCCCTTCCCGCATTCCGGCGGTCAGTCCAGCCAGCCCAACCGCACCGCGCGCGCCCCCGCCTCGAAGCGGCTCGTCGCGCCCAGCTCCTGCATCAGCTCCGAGATCATCCGGCTGACCGTCCGCAGCGACACCCCGAGCGTGCGCGCGATCCGCTCGTCCTTCATCCCCGAGGCGAGCATGTGCAGCGCCGCCCGCTGCTGCTCCGAAAGGCCGTCACCGCCCGCCTCCGCCGTCGCCTCGTTGCCGTACGGAGTCGCCGTGTGCCAGCAGTGCTCGTACAGACTCAGATACGGCCGCACCAGCGCCCTGCCACGCGCCAGGATCGCGCCCTCCCCCGGCTCCTCGGGCCGGATCGGCACCAGGGCGAACTGCTGGTCGGCGATGATCAGGTTCATCGGGACGACGGGCGCCAGGCGGATCTCCACACCCAGCTCCGCCCGCTGCCCCAGGAACTTCTCCATCTGCGGGTCCGTGGCCTCCTGCCGGCCGTAGATGGCCCGTACCCGCACCCCGTTGGCGATCTGCCGCCGGTCCCGGTCCAGCATCCGGTCCGGGTCCTGCCGCCCCGGCATCCCCGGATGCAGCGCCGCCGAACTCTCCTGCATCACATCGGTGATGTCCTCGATGGCCTGCTGGATCCTGCGGTAGTCGGTCAGCGCCTCGACGTGCGCCTCCGCCTTCGTCAGCGCCTCGGCCCGCAGATAGGAACCCGCGAGGATCTCCAGCGTGCTGTACGCCTCGTCCGCCTCCGCCAGGTGCTCCCGCAGCCGCTCCCGCTCCCGCTCCAGAAGACGGAGCAGCGCGATCTCCGGGTCGATCGCCGCGACCGTGTCCGTCTCGGAACGCCAACTGCCGTCCTGGACGGCCGCGATGGTGGCATGCGCCTGGCCCGTCGGAACGATCAGACCCAGGGTCAGGAGGTCGCCGCGACATCGCTCGTACTCCTCCGGCGCCAGGCCGAGTTCTCTGCGGACCTCCTCGAAGTCCGAGACGCCCCGACGGCGCAGCTCCTGGTACACGGCAAGCAGGACCTCGGTCGTGCCGCCCCCGATGCAGTCGCCCCCAGTGACCATGGCGAAGTGACCCCCTCATCCTCCGAGTCGCCCCGCCCTCACCTTGTCATACGGCTCGGCGGGAGTCCGTCGTGCAATGCCCGTACCCGTACCTGGACCTACCGTGTCGCACCGGAACTCCTCTTACGAGGCCCCCTGTTCGGACCCCTCGCCGTCGAGCAGGCCGAGCCGCGCCGCCTTCACCCCGGCCTCGAAGCGGCTCGCCGCGCCCAGTTCCTGCATGACCTCCGAGAGCAGCCGGCTGACCGTCCGGAGCGACACCCCGAGACTCCGCGCGATCTGCTCGTCCTTGATGCCCGAGGCCAGCATGTGCAGCGCGGCCCGCTGCTGGTCGGACAGCCCGTCGCCGTCACCGCCGCTGCCGCCGGGCTCCTCGCCGTACCGGGAGGCCGCCTGCCAGCAGTACTCGTACAGGGCGAGGTAGGACCGGACGAGGCCCGGGCCGCGGGCCAGGATGGTGGGCGAGTCCGGGTCGTGCGGGTCCGTCGGCAGCAGGGCGAAGTTCTCGTCGGCGAGGACCATGTTCATCGGGACGACGGGGGAGAGCCGCAGCTCGACGCCGAGCGCGGCCCGGTCCGCCAGGTGCTGGGTCATCTCGGGCACGGTGCCGACCCGCCGGCTGTACATGGCGCGGACCCGCACCCCGCGGGCGGCCCGGCAGCGGTCCCGGTCCAGCTCGGCGGCCATGTCCTCACGGCGTACGGACCCGGTGTGCATGACGTGCACGGCGGTACGGACGGACTCGGTGAGCTCGGTCAGCTCGCGCAGCACCCGCTGCGGGTCGGTGACGATCTCCACCTCGACCTCGGAGCGGGGCGCGGCCCCGGCGCGCAGGAACGGTCCGGCGAGGGACTCGAGGGCGGTGTGCGCGCGGCTCGTCGCGGCGAGGCGCTCCTGGAGCCGGTCACGCTCCCGGCGGAGCAGCCGCAGCAGGGCGACATCGGGGTCGACGACGGTCCGGTCGCCGGAGCGGTCCTGGGTGGTGAGTCCTAAGGAGGTGAGTTCCTCGCGACATCGCTCCCGCTCCTCGGCGGAGAGCTCCAGGCCGTTGGCGACCTGGTCGAAGGTGCTGCCGGGCCGGGTGCGGAGCTCCTGGTAGACGGCGAGAGCCTGCTCGCTGCCCGCGCGGGACACGGCGGCGTTTCTGGACACGGCGCAGCAGACTCCCCTCGGATCCACGCGGATCCTGTTGAATCGCCCCGCTAGACCCTGCCACAAAATCGAACGACACGCACGGAGTTGGCCGTCGACGCGTATACGGCGACGGCGGCCCGGCCGGTGCCGGCGACCGCCCCGGTCGGAGATGTGAGGACGGAACGCCGACGGGTTCCCGCAACCCCCGGCTGCGGCTCAGGCGGCGGGGGCGCTCGCCCGGCAGTCGGGGCACAGGCCCTTGAAGACGACCTCCGCGTCGTCCACGCGCCACTCCGGCAGCGCGCCCTTCGGCGGCGCGGGCGCGGCCGACGCGACGTTCTCCACGCGGCCGCACACCGTGCACAGCGCGTGCTGGTGCGCGGGGCCCGAGATCTCGAAGACCGCGGGCAGTCCGGGCCGGTCGAACTTGCTGACCAGGCCCGTCTCCTGGAAGTGCCGCAGCATCTCGTACACGGCCTGGCTGGTCAGCGTGCCGAGCCGCTCGCGGGCGGTCGTGGTGATCGCCTCGACGTCGAGATGGCCGCCGGCGGCGAGCACCGTGAGCACCTCCAGGCGCGGGCCCGTGACCCGCAGCCCGACATCGCGCAGGCGCTGGATCACCGCCTCGCGGCCCGTCAGCTCTTCCACGACTGCCATCTTCTCCGCCCGCCCGCCCGCCATCTGGTCGGCTCAAACTTTTGTGGGCATCGTACCTCTTGCTCGTCAACCTCGTCAGGGCTCTTCGTCCGTCCGTTCAGTCGTCCGTCCTGCACACGAGCAGGACGGACTCGGTCCGCTCGTCGATCCGGTGACGCCGCCGGCCCTCGATGTGCAGGCCCGCCGAGTGCAGCTCCGCCGCCAGCCGCTCGGGGTCGACGATCCACTTGTCGGTGGTCAGGACGACCCGCTCGGTGGACAGCTTCCCGGTCCTCGCCGCGTAGTACGTGATCCGCTCGCTCATCGACGGCAGGTCGAAGACCTGCCGGGCCACCACCCACTCGTCGATGCCGTCGAAGCGGGGCACCTGGAACGCCCAGGTCCGCCGCGGCTCCGCGATGAGCCCCGGCAGCTGGTGCGCCGTGTAGTCGAGGGCGAGCGCCCCGCCCGTCTGGAGGTGGGACGCCACCTCGCGCAGCAGCTCGGGCCGCCGCGCCGGAGGGACGGCGGTGACCATCGCGCCCGCGAGCAGCGCGAGCCGGTAGCTGCCGGCGAGCCGCAGCTCGGTGAGGTCGGTCCGGTGGGTGACGACCAGCCCGGACACCTGCGGACCGATCCGGCGTGCCCAGCCGTCGAGGCGCTCCAAGGCCGAGGCGTCCCGGTCCACGGCCTCCACGGCGAAGCCGTGCCGGGCGAACGGGACGGCGAGCCGCCCGGCGCCGGAGCCGAGATCCAGGACGGGTCCGCCGGTGGAGCGGGCGAGGCTGAGGTACCGGACGATGTCCGCGCTGTGGGGGCCGAGCAGGGCGTCGTGCAGCCAGACGGAGTTCTCGTCGGCGGGCGAGACGGATTCGAGCCCGGGCAGGGTGTCCGAGGTGACCCGGACGCCGGCCCCGGGGGCGGGCTCCGGCTCCCGGCCGTATCGGGACGGCAGGACCGGAGCGAACGCTGCGGGCACGACGGGCAGGGAAGTGCCGCTCGGTGTGTGCATCGCTCCTCCAGGGGCTCGCTCGGTCCATGCCGTCCGGACGAGGTACCCGTGCCGCCGGGGCCCGCGTCGCTGAACCCATCCTGACCTGGGGGAGGAACCCCGATCCACCGGATCGGGCTGCGTGAACACGCGATGGCGTGGATCTGCCACGCCCTGGAGTACGGCTGCCGCTACAGCGTTCTGCTCCAGCGCCGCGCCGAGAGGGCGGCGAAGCCCAGGTGGCTGTAGAAGGGCAGCGCGGGGTCCGCCTCCGCGGGGAGTTCCACCCGCTGGTCCCTGGCGCCGAAGTTCCGCATCCGCTCCGTGGCCGCCGCCAGCAGGGCCGTACCCACGCCCCCGCGCCGGGAGCCGGACGCCACCGCCAGGGCGTACACCTCGCCCTCACCCGGCACCGGGACACCGCCCGCGGCGACACCGACGACCGTGCCCTCCTCGTCGGTCGCGACGAGCCAGCCGAGCCAGCCGGGCGCGCCCCCGGGAATTTCAATTTCCGCGCGTATGCGGGGGAGTGCGCATTGTGCGGAGATCAGCCGCCGCATCGGGATTTCGTCCAGGATTCCCGCGTAGCTGCTCCGAATGACGTCGGCGAGCAGCCTGGATATCGTCGTCGCATCGCCGGCCGCGGCCGTCCGAACGCCAGCCAGCTGCATCGGTTTTGTACCCTTCGACGTGCCGAGCCCGAGCCCCAACATACCCACAATAGCGGGGAATTCGGTTGTTCGTGACCGATGCGAAATCTACGAATTCACTTAGTAAATAGAGCGGTTCGGCAGGTCGGACGTGTTGAAGCGAGTCAATTATCCGGGGAAGGAGCAGCAGGCGACGATCAAGGGCGTCATCGCGAGACCCGCCGCCGCGATGGTCATCAGACCGCGCAGGACGGGATGTCCGGCGCTGTGCGGAGCGAGGATGCGCCGCATCCGCAGCGCCGCCGAAGGGCCGCCCGCCGCGAAGGCGGACCGCGGCGCCCGTCCCGACGCGAGCGCGTACAGCGCCGTGGCGAGAGCGTCACGCGTGCACCGGCGCAACGCGCGGTCGTCCGCGGCCATTTCGAGCAGCAGCGGTACGGAGGCCGCCCCGTGCCGGGCGAGCGGCAGGCGCGGGAACACGGCCGCGAAGGCCTCCGACGCGGCGACGAGGAGGTGGTGCCGCCCCGCGATGTGGGCCCGTTCGTGGGCGAGCGCCGCCGCGAGCTGGGCGGGGGTGAGGGTGTCCACGGCGCCCGAGGAGACGACGACCCGGCGCGAGCGGCCCGGCAGGCAGTACACGGCGGGGCGCGCGTCGTCGAGGACGGTGGCCCGCAGTGCCGGGTCGTACCGTCCGACGAGCCGCAGCACCCCCGCGTGCCGCAGCCGCACCCGGCGCGCCCTCACCAGCCGGCGGACGAACGCGACGGCGGGCGTCGAGAGCACGGCGAGCGAGAGCGCGAGGGCGCACCGGCCGCGCGCGTCGAGTGCCAGGAGCTGGTCGACCGTGGGCGGTTCGAGCGCGAACATCATGTCCGCGAGCCGGTGGCTGCCGGCGCTCGACAGGACCAGCTGGGCCGGCAGCAGGGCGCTCGCGACGGCGAACGCGGCGCCGCACGCGGCCCATACGCCGAGGGCGAGCCGGGGCGCCTGCTGGGCCCAGCGGGCCCGGACGAGCAACCAGGGGACGAGGAATCCGGTGAGGACGAGAAGTCCGAGCGGGACGAGGACGTGATGGTTCACGTTCACGCGCCGCTCCCGCCGCCGGGGTGCGGGTCGTGGTCGCCGCGGGCGGCGCGGAGGGCCGCGTCGAGGGCGTCCATGTCCTCGTCCGAGATGACCTCGACGAACCGGAGGAGGGCGGCGGGCCGGTCCTGGCTGTCGCCGAGGGCGTCGCGCATGAGGCCGGCGGTGTACTCCTCGCGGCTGCGGACGGGCTCGTACAGCCAGGCCCGGCCGGCCTTCTCGCGGCGGAGCCAGCCCTTGCGGTGCAGGATGTCCGCGACGGTCATGACGGTCGTGTAGGCGACCCGCCGGCCGCGGTTGATGTCGTCGACGATCTCGCGGACCGTGGCGGGCCGCTGCCAGGCCCACAGCCGGTCCATGATCTCGGCCTCCAGCTCTCCCAGCCGGCGCACGTGCATCCCCTCCCCCTACGGGCGGCTCATCGTACGGGCCGGTACCCTCGCTCAGGTATACCCCCCGGGGGTACGCTGGCAGGATGTCGGCCCTCATGAAGATCCCCACGTGGAACCGCCCCTGCGGGAAGCTCTGCGACTCCGGTCCTCCCGGAACGGTGGAGCTGGTGCTCCTCCGGCAGCTGCTCGGCCTCTGTCTCCGGCTGAGTCTCACGCTGTCCGCCGACTGTCCGTCACGCAAGGGCGGTTGACGCGGCCTCGCTAGTCCGTCAGGTCGCCCGGCACCCCGTCAGGTCCGGATCAGCCGGGCGATCGCCTTCGACGCCTCGCCCACCTTCACCTTCGCCTGGTCACCGCCCTGCGCGATGGCCTCCGTGACGCAGCAGCTCAGGTGCTCGTCGAGCAGGGCCACCGCGCAGGACTGGAGGGCCGCGTTGATCGCGGAGACCTGGGTCAGGACGTCGATGCAGTAGACGTCCTCGTCGACCATCCGCTGCACCCCCCTGACCTGTCCCTCGATCCGGCGCAGGCGTCTGATGATGTCTTCCTTGTGCTGTCCGTAACCGGCCACGACGGGCTCCTCGGAGATTCGGCGGGGAAGGGCGGGTCCGCCGGTGGAGTCACCGGCGGACCCGTCGAACGGTGGACCGGCGTCAGCGGTCGGCGGCCTGGAAGCCCCGCAGGCGGAGGCTGTTGCCGACCACGAAGACCGAGGAGAAGGCCATGGCCGCGCCCGCGATCATCGGGTTGAGCAGTCCGGCCGCGGCGAGCGGCAGAGCCGCCACGTTGTAGGCGAAGGCCCAGAAGAGGTTCGAGCGGATCGTGCCGAGCGTCTTGCGGGAGAGCCGGATCGCGTCTGCCGCGGCCCGCAGGTCTCCCCGTACGAGGGTCAGGTCGCCGGCCTCGATGGCGGCGTCCGTGCCGGTGCCCATCGCCAGACCGAGGTCGGCCTGGGCGAGCGCGGCGGCGTCGTTCACGCCGTCGCCGACCATGGCGACCGAACGGCCCTCCGCCTGGAGCTTCTTGACGACGTCGACCTTGTCCTGCGGCATGACCTCCGCGATGACCTCGTCGATGCCGACCTCGGCGGCGACGGACTCGGCGACCGCCTTGTTGTCACCGGTGAGCAGGATCGGGGTGAGGCCGAGCGCGCGGAGCCGCCTGATGGCCTCGGCGCTGGTCTCCTTCACCGCGTCGGCGACCTCCAGGACCGCACGGGCCCGGCCGTCCCAGGCCACCGCGATCGCGGTCCTGCCGGCCTTCTCGGCGGCGTCCTTCGCGGACTTGAGGTCCGCCGGGAGCGCCATGGCCCATTCGTCGAGGAGCTTCTCCCGGCCGACGAGGACGGCGTGTCCGTCGACGATGCCCTGGACGCCGAGCCCGGGGATGTTGGCGAAGTCCTCGGGGGTGGGCAGGGTGCCCACCTTCGCGGCGGCGCCGGTGGCGACGGCCTGGGCGATCGGGTGCTCGGAGGAGTGCTCCAGGGCGCCCGCGAGCCGCAGGACGTCCGTCTCGTCGGCCTCGCTGTCTCCCTCGGCGGTGTGGACCTTGATGAGCGTCATCCGGCCGGTGGTGACGGTGCCGGTCTTGTCTAGGACGATCGTGTCGACCTTGCGGGTGGTCTCCAGGACCTCGGGCCCCTTGATGAGGATGCCGAGCTGGGCGCCGCGTCCGGTGCCGACCATGAGGGCGGTCGGGGTGGCCAGACCGAGGGCGCAGGGGCAGGCGATGATCAGGACGGCGACGGCGGCCGTGAAGGCGGCGGTCAGTCCCTGGCCCGTGCCCAGCCAGAAGCCGAGGGTGCCGAGCGCGAGCGCGATGACGATGGGCACGAAGACGGCCGAGATCCGGTCGGCGAGGCGCTGGGCGGCGGCCTTGCCGTTCTGCGCGTCCTCGACGAGCTTGGCCATCCGGGCGAGCTGGGTGTCGGCGCCGACGCGGGTGGCCTCGACGACGAGGCGGCCGCCGGCGTTCAGGGTGGCGCCGGTGACGGAGTCGCCGACGGACACCTCGACCGGGACGGACTCGCCGGTGAGCATGGAGGCGTCGACGGCGGAGGAGCCCTCGACGACGGTGCCGTCGGTGGCGATCTTCTCGCCGGGACGGACCAGGAAGCGGTCGCCGACCTGGAGTTCGGCGGTCGGCACGGTGACCTCGCGGCCGCCCCGCAGGACGGTGACCTCCTTGGCGCCCAGCTGCATCAGCGCCTTGAGCGCGGCGCCCGCCTTGCGCTTCGAGCGGGCCTCGAAGTACCGGCCGGCGAGGATGAAGGCGGTGACGCCGGCCGCGGCCTCCAGGTAGATGTTCCCGGCACCGTCGCTGCGGGCGATCGTGAACTCGAACGGGTGGGTCATCCCCGGCGTACCGGCGGTCCCGAAGAACAGCGCCCACAGGGACCACAGGAAGGCGGCGATCGTGCCGACCGAGATCAGCGTGTCCATGGTGGCGGCGCCATGCCTGGCGTTGGTCCAGGCGGCGCGGTGGAACGGCCAGGCGGCGTAGACGACGACCGGTGCGGCGAGTGTGAGGCTCAGCCACTGCCAGTACTCGATCTGGAGCGCCGGGACCATCGCCATGGCGATGACGGGCACGGCGAGGGTGACGGCGGTGACGAGACGCTGCCTGAGGGGCCGCAGCTCCTCGTCGGCCTTCTCCTCGTCGGTGGGGCCGTCGGGGGCGCCGGGCGACTCGGACCGCGGGGGCGCGGGCTCGGCGGCGGTGTAGCCGGTGGCCTCGACGGTGGCGATGAGGTCGGCGACGTCGATGTCGGCGTCGAAGGTGACCTTCGCCTTCTCGGTGGCGTAGTTGACGGTGGCCTCGACCCCGTCCATCCGGTTGAGCTTCTTCTCGATACGGGCCGCACACGAGGCGCAGGTCATGCCGCCGATGGCGAGCTCGACCTGGGCGCTGCCCGGTGTCGTCGTTGTCATGACTGTTCCTGCTCCTCGTGAGTGCGGGGTGTCGGGGGCCGGGGCCCGGGCGTGGTGGGCGGGCCCCGGCGGCCGAGGGGGCTGTCGGTCAGGCGCGGCCGGTGAGCTCGTAGCCCGCGTCGTCGACCGCCGCCGTGATCGCCGCGTCGTCGGGCGCGCCGCCGGTGGTCACGGTGACGAGGCCGCCGGCCACGTCGACGTCGACGTCGATGACACCGTCGAGCGCGCTGACGGACTTGGTGATCGCGGTCTTGCAGTGGCCGCAGGTCATGCCCGAGACGGCGTAGACCGTGGCGGTGCTGTCGGCGACCGCGACGGCGGTGGTCTCCGCGGTGGTCGAGCAGCTGTTGTCGGGGGTGCAGCAGGAGCCCATGGCTTCTCCTCGGTCGGTTCCGGTGGCTGGATACCCTCGGGGGGTATCGGCTTCCGTTCCATGTATACCCCCCTCCCGTATCTCGCGCAAGCAGATCCCCGACTTGACTTGATACCCCCCAGGGGTATGGTGAAGTGCATGGAACGGCTACCGACGCCGCCACCGCCCACGTAACGGGAGAGCAGCCATGAACACCGGAGTGAAGATCACTGCCTATGCCGCCGCACTCGCCGCGACCTTCGGGGCCGCCTACGGGGTGGGCACGGGCGTCGGCCCCGTCGAGGAGCCGAAGAAGGCCGGGCACGGGGAGCACGCGGCCACACCCGCGCCGTCGAAGAGCGCGCCCGCCGACGGTCACGCCGGGCACGAGGAGGGCGCCGCGAACACCCCCGCCGCGGCCGCGAACACCCCCGGCGGCCTCCAGGTCTCCGAGGGCGGCTACACCCTGGCCATGGAGACCCCCACCCCCGCCGCGGGCACGAGCACCCTGAAGTTCTCCATCAGGGACTCGACGGGCCGGAAGGTCACCGCGTTCACCACCGAGCACGGCAAGGAACTGCACTTCATCGTCGCCTCGCGCGACCTCAACACCTTCCGCCACCTGCACCCCGTGAAGGCGGCCGACGGCACCTGGACGGTGGTCGCCGACCTGCCCCGCGCCGGCGGCTACAAGGCCTTCGCCGACTTCAAGCCCGCCGCGCCCGGCGCCCAGGGCATCACGCTCGGCGTCGACCTCTCCGTACCGGGGGCGTACGCGCCGCGGCCGCTGCCCGCCGCCACCCCGACCTCCACCGTCGACGGCTACCAGGTGCGCCTCGGCGGCACCCTGAACCCCGGCAAGGCCGGCGAGCTCCGGCTCACCGTCACCAGGGCCGGGAAGCCGGTCACCGACCTGGAGCCCTACCTCGGGGCGTACGGACACCTCGTCGCCCTGCGCGACGGCGACCTCGCCTACCTCCACGTGCACCCGAACGAGGGCGGACCCGGCCCGGACGTCTCCTTCACGGCGACGGCGCCGAGCGCGGGAACGTACCGGCTGTTCCTCGACTTCCAGCACGAGGGGAAGGTGCGGACGGCGGCCTTCACGGTCACCGCGGGCGGCGCTTCGGCCGGCGGGAAGGCGCCCGTTCCCACGGCCGGCGAGGCCACGCACGATGCGGGAGACCACGCGCACGGCTAGGCTGGCCATTGGACTAGACCTGTAGAGACGCATTCATGGAGGAATGGGCTCGATGAGCAACCGTGCAGTCCTTGAGGTGATCGCCCTCGACGAGGAAGACGCGGTCGCTGCCCAGACCGGTGGAGCCGACCGGCTCGAACTCGTCACCGACATGGCGGCGGACGGACTCACCCCGTCCCGGACCGGCTTCGCCGCCATCCGAGCCGCCGTCGACATCCCGCTGCGCGTGATGCTCCGCCTCACCGACGGCTTCGCGGCCGGCGGCCCCGAGGGCGTCGACGCCCTGGTGGCCCGGGCCCGGGAGCTGCGCGAGGCGGGCGCCGACGAGTTCGTCCTCGGCTTCCTCACCCCCGACGGCGAGCCCGACCTGGTGGCCGTGGAGCGTCTCCTCGCCGTCCTCGACGGCTGCCGCTGGACCTTCCACCGGGCGATCGACCGCACCGCCGACCGCGACGGACTGCGCAAGCGGCTCGCCGACCTGCCCGGCCTCGACACCTACCTGACGGCCGGCGCCGCCACCGGCGTCGACGACGGCCTGGCCACCCTCAAGGCCGAGGCCGCCCGCGCGGGCGAACCCGGCTACGAGGCCCAGATCCTCGTCGGCGGCGGCCTCCGCCTCGACCACCTCCCCGAACTGCGCGCGGCGGGCCTCGACGCCTTCCACATCGGCGGCGCGGCCCGCCCCCAGGGCTGGGCGGCCCCGGTCTCGGCGGACGCGGTACGGACCTGGCGCGAGGCGCTGGACGCGTAGAGGGCAGGGGGCGGCCGGGGGCGGGTCCGCCGGGCGCGGGGCGAGGGCCAGGACCAGGGCTCGGGCCGGGCCGTCGAGAGGGCGCGGGCCGGTGCTCGGACCGGGGTGTGAAAACCCTTGGCCCGGCGCCCTGGACGCTCGCTAGCCTCCCCGCCATGGCAGCCACCGCCCCCACCGCCCCCACGCCCGCCGACGAGCCGCCCGCCGTCGACGCCGCGCTCGTCGCACGGCTCGTCGCCGCACGGTTTCCCGCGTGGGCCGGCCTCCCGGTCAGGGCCGTGCGGTCCGCCGGCACGGACAACCTCATGTTCCGGCTCGGGGACGACCTCGTCGTACGGCTGCCCCGGGTCCCGTACGCCGCGCGCCACGTCGAGAAGGAACAGCGCTGGCTGCCCCTGCTCGCCCCGCACCTGCCGCTGGACGTCCCGGTCCCGGTGGGCCGCGCCGGAGCGGGCGCGGAGTTCCCGTATCCCTGGTCCGTCTACCGCTGGCTCGACGGCGACGACACGTTCGACGTCCCGCTCACCGACCTCGCCCACGCGGCCGTCGCTCTGGGCCGCTTCGGTGCCGCGCTGCGCGGCGTCGACGCGAGCGACGGCCCGACCTCGTTCCGGGGCGGCCACGTCAGCAGCTGGGAGGACGGTCAACTCCCTCGGGTCATCCGTGACTTCGGAGCCGAGGGCCTGATCGACGCGGAACTGGCCACGGCCTCCTGGGAGGCCGTCCTGCGGCTCCCGCAGTGGGAGGGCGCGCCCGTCTGGGTCCACGGCGACCTGCTGCCGGGCAATCTGCTGGGCCGCGAGGGCCGCCTCAGTGCCGTCATCGACTTCGGCGGCGTCGGTACGGGCGACCCGGCCTGCGACACGATGCCCGCCTGGACGCTGTTCACCGCCGGCACCCGCCCGCTCTTCCGCGAGGCGGCCCGCGTCGACGACGCGACCTGGGCGCGGGGGCGCGGCTGGGCCCTGGCCTGGGGCCTGGTGACCGAGCACTACTACCGCGAGACGAACCCGGTGCTGGCGGCGGTCGCCCGCCGCACCCGTATCGAGGCGCTCGCGGAGTACGCGAAGTCGCACGGGGTCCACGGGGTGCCGTGTCGTCAGACGCCGGCCGGCCCCGCGGGGCCGGCCTTCGGGCGGTGACGGGAGTGTGACGACAGGCCCTAGCGGACGACGTCGAAGACGTTCTTCTGGATGCCGTTGGAGTACGTCTCGTGCTCGACGAGCTTCAGCTTCTGCGTGTCCTTGTCCGTCTGGCTGAACAGCCGCTTGCCGGCGCCGAGCAGCAGCGGGAAGACGAGCAGGTTGTACCGGTCGATCAGACCGGCGTCCGAGAGCGCGCGGCCCAGCGTGGCGCTGCCGTGCATGATGATCGGACCGCCCTCGGTCTTCTTCAGCGCGGCGACCTCGTCGAGCGAGCGGAGGATCGTGATCTCGCCCCAGTTGTCGACGAGGTCGTCCTCGGTGAGGGTCGTGGACACGACGTACTTCGGCATGGCCTTGTAGCCGGCGAAGTCCTCCATGGCGGGCCACACGGTGCTGAACGCCTCGTAGCTGGCCCGGCCGAGCAGCATCGCGCCGGCCTCCTCCTGCTCCCGGCCCTTGATCTCGTACGCCTCCGGGACGAACTCCACGTCCTTGAAGGTCCAGCCCGAGTTCCGGTAGCCGGCCTCACCGCCGGGAGCCTCCACGACACCGTCGAGCGAGACGAAGACGGAGCTGATCAGGGTGCGCATCTGGGTTCTCCCGTGAAGTTCATGACGGCCGCTCAGCACTGGCGCTCAGCAGCGACTACAACCTATAGACCGGCGGCCCGGCGGAAACTCATCGCGTGGGCGCGACTTTCGCGTCGGCGGCGGCCGGGTCGCCGGCGTGGAAGGCGAGGTGGTGCAGGCCGGGCCTGAGCCGGTCGCTCGGCGCGCGCCGGATCCCCCACCACACCTCGACGTGATGGAGCGCCCCGGCCCGGGCCGACGGCTCACGCCTCTTCCAACTGCGGCGGGATCGGGGCCGAGTGGAGGATGGTCAGCCCGGACACGGCACGGGTCAGCGCCACGTACAGCCGCCGCAGACCGGTCCGCTCGTCCGGCTCTCCGTCGACGACGGCCGCGGGCTCGTCCAGGACCACGTAGTCGTACTCCAGCCCCTTCGCGAGCGAGGCGGGGACAAGCGTCAGCCGGGACTCGGCCGTGGTCTCCTCACCGGGCGAGAGGTACGTGAGCCCGGCGGCCGTCAGCGCCTCCGCGAGGGGGGCGATCCGCGCGTCGGCGGCGATCAGCCCGATGGAGCCCTCGTGGGCCAGCGCCTCGACACAGGCCGCGACGGCGTCCCGGTCGAGCGCGTCCGTGTGCCGTACGTCCAGCGACCCGGGATTCTCACGCACCGACTCCACGGCCGCGAGCCCCGGCGACATGTGCGGAAGGAGCCGCGAGGCGTACGCGATGACCTCACGCGGCACACGGAAACCGGCGGTCAGCTCCTCCACCACCGCCTCCGGCTTCCCCAGGTGCCCGAGCGCCTCCGCCCAGCTCGCCGTCGCCCACGGCGTCGTGCCCTGCGCGAGGTCGCCGAGGACGGTCGCCGAGCCGGTCGTGCAGCGTCGGCCCACCGCCCGGTACTGCATCGGGGACAGGTCCTGCGCCTCGTCGAGGACGACGTGGCCGAGCGAGTGCGTCCGCTCGACCAGGTCCCGCGCCTCGTCGACGAGGACGGCGTCCGCCGCCGACCACTTCGCCGTCTTCACGCTCCGGGCGGGCTTCGCCCAGAGCAGCAGCTTCTGCTCGTCCTCGGTGAACAGCCCCTCGGCGTGCTCCGCGAGGAACTCCGCGTCGCCGAGCAGCCGGAGCACCAGCTTCGCGGGCTCCACCAGCGGCCAGCACTCCTTCACGACGGCCTTCACGGCCGTGGTGCGCGCGACGGCGTTCTGCACCCGGTCGTCGGGCGCCTCGCCGGCTTCCTCCATCCGCACCAGGACAGCGTGCGCGATGCGCTGCGGCAGTGCCTCGCGGGCGGCCCCGTACCGGATGTCGCGGTCCGTCAACTCGCGGACGATCTCCTCCAGTTCGTACGCGGGCACCCGCCAGCGGCGGGACCCGCGCACCACCATGAGGGGCTCCTTGGGCAGTGCCACATGCGAGCGCACCGCCCGCCGCAGCAGCTCCGCCATGCGGGCGTCGCCCTTGAGGACGGCTGCGGCGGCCTCGTCCGTGCCCCGCACCTCGACCTGGCCGCCGACGAGATCGTCGACGGTGGCCTGCTTCACCTCCAACTCGCCCAGAGCGGGCAGGACCTGCTCGATGTAGTGCAGGAAGGACCGGTTGGGTCCGATGACCAGCGTCCCGGTCCGGGCCAGCCGCTCGCGGTGCGCGTACAGCAGATAGGCGACACGGTGCAGACCGACGGCGGTCTTGCCCGTTCCGGGCCCTCCCTGCACGCACACCGTCCCGGAGAGGCCGGACCGGACGATCCCGTCCTGCTCGGGCTGGATCGTGGCGACGATGTCCCGCATGGGGCCGACGCGGGGCCGCTCGATCTCCGCCTGGAGCAGCCTGCTGGTCCGCTCCAGCTCCTCGGGGTCGGAGAGGTGTTCGTCCTCGTACGCGGTGAGCTCGCCGCCCGTGTAGCCGAAGCGCCGGCGCAGCCCGACGTCCTGCGGGTCCTTCTTCGACGCCTGGTAGTACGGCTGGGAGACCGGCGCACGCCAGTCGATCACCATCGGGTCCCCGTCGGCGTCGTGCACGTGCCGCCGCCCGATGTAGAAGCGCTGCCCCTCCTGCGTGGTGTGCAGATAGTCGAGCCGCCCGAAGAACAGCGGGGTGTGGGACAGGTCGGCGAGCGCCTTGATGCGGTCCTCGATCTGCCGTCCCAGCACCACCGCGTTGACCCAGTTCGCGGTGACGTCCTTGATGTCGAGCGCCTCCACGTCCTCGCGCATCGCCCGCAGGGCGGCGCGGGAGGAGGTCAGATGGGCACGCTCGCGCGCGAGGGGATCGTCGGACACGGGAACGGACACGGCGGAGCCTCCGGGGAGAAGTACGCGGACACGTCGAGGTGGCCGCCGGTTACCGACCGGGCGGCGGCTCTCCACGGAGGGAGGCGGGGAAGCTGGCGAGTGTAACTCCTGGGCGCGGCCCGGAGCGAACGTTTCCGACCGGGATCCACCCCGTAGGGGACGGGGTCCGTCTCACGTCGGACCCGGGCGCGCCCCCGGTTCACCCCCGAGAGCGATGTGTTCGGAATGTCCGGATTCCATCATGGAGACATGACCGCGACGACCTTCACCCTCGTGACCACCGTGACCCGCCCCCGGGTCCGCCCCCTCGGCACTGCCTTGCGCGCGATACGCGCCTTCGGCGGCGCGGCGGCCGGCGTCGTCCTCCTGGGCGACTACGGTCCGCCCGAGGCCGGTGTCGGGAACCCGCGTCCTGAGTACGCCCCCGGCCCCGACTGAGTACGAGAGCGCCTGCCGCCACGGGACCGGTCTTGATGTGATCGACCCATGACGACGACGCCCCTCGACCCGACCCTCGACCCGACCCTCGGCCCCGCCGACGGCATCGACCCCTACGCCCCGAGCCCGCGCGCCCTGCGCGTCGTCGCCGGGTGCGGATTCCTCCTCCTGGCGGCGTGCTTCGTCGCCACGGTCGTGGCCGTGCTCGGGGACGCCGTCAGCGGGGACGGCGTCGCCGGGGGACTCGTCACGGCGGCCTTCTGGACCCTGGGCCTGGGGGCGGCCACCGGAGTGGCGGCCCTGGCCGCGCCCCGCAAGGGCCTGGTGATCGCCGAGTACGCGCTGGCGATCACCGCCCCCCTGCTGGCGCTGATGGACTAGCCGGCCTCAGGGCGCGAGCAGCTCGTCCGCGTCGACGATCCGGTACGCGTACCCCTGCTCGGCGAGGAATCGCTGCCGGTGGGCGGCGAAGTCCTGGTCGATGGTGTCGCGGGCGACCACCGAGTAGAAGTGCGCCTGGTGGCCGTCGGCCTTCGGCCGGAGCACCCGGCCGAGACGCTGTGCCTCCTCCTGGCGGGAGCCGAAGGTGCCGGACACCTGGATCGCGACGGTCGCCTCGGGCAGGTCGATGGAGAAGTTCGCGACCTTCGACACGACGAGCACGCTGATCTCGCCGGTCCGGAACGCGTCGAAGAGCTTCTCGCGCTGGGCGTTCGGGGTCTCGCCCTTGATGACGGGCGCGTCCAGGTGTTCGCCGAGCTCGTCGAGCTGGTCGATGTACTGCCCGATGACGAGGATCTGCTGTCCCTCGAACTTCTTCACGAGGGCCTCCGTCACCTTCCGCTTCGTCGCGGTCGTGGCGCAGAACCGGTACTTCTCCTCGGCCTCGGCAGTGGCGTAGGCGAGCCGCTCGGAGTCGGTCAGGTTGACCCGGACCTCGACGCAGTCGGCGGGCGCGATGTAGCCCTGTGCCTCGATCTCCTTCCAGGGCGCGTCGAACCGCTTGGGCCCGATGAGCGAGAAGACGTCGGACTCACGGCCGTCCTCGCGGACCAGGGTGGCGGTCAGGCCGAGACGGCGCCGTGCCTGGAGGTCGGCGGTGAACTTGAAGACGGGCGCCGGAAGCAGATGCACCTCGTCGTAGACGATCAGGCCCCAGTCCCGCGAGTCGAACAGCTCCAGGTGGGGGTAGATCCCCTTCCGCTTGGTCGTGAGCACCTGGTACGTGGCGATGGTGACCGGACGGATCTCCTTCTTCGTACCGCTGTACTCGCCGATCTCGTCCTCGGTGAGCGAGGTCCGCTTGACCAGCTCGTGCTTCCACTGGCGGGCGGAGACGGTGTTGGTGACGAGAATGAGCGTGGTCGCCTTGGCCTGGGCCATCGCACCGGCCCCCACCAGCGTCTTCCCCGCGCCGCAGGGCAGCACGACGACCCCGGACCCGCCGTGCCAGAAGCCCTCGACGGCCTGCCTCTGATAAGGCCGCAGGGCCCAGCCGTCCTCGGCGAGATCGATCCGGTGCGCCTCGCCGTCGACGTATCCGGCGAGGTCCTCGGCGGGCCATCCCAGCTTCAGCAGCGTCTGCTTGATCTGCCCGCGCTCGGAGGGGTGCACCACGACGGTGTCGGGGTCGATGCGCTCCCCGACCAGCGGCTGCACCTTCCGCGACCGCAGGATCTCCTCGAGCACGGGCCGGTCGGTACTGGTCAGCACGAGCCCGTGCGTCGGATGCTTGGACAGGGTGAGACGCCCGTAGCGGGCCATGGTCTCGGCGATGTCGACGAGCAGCGCGTGCGGGACGGGATAGCGCGAGTACTCGACGAGCGCGTCGACGACCTGCTCGGCGTCGTGCCCGGCGGCCCGCGCGTTCCACAGCCCGAGGGGCGTCAGCCGGTACGTGTGGATGTGCTCGGGCGCCCGCTCCAGCTCGGCGAACGGCGCGATGGCCCGCCGACAGGCGTCGGCGAGCTCGTGGTCGACCTCCAGGAGCAGCGTCTTGTCACTCTGGACGATAAGAGGTCCATTCACGTGATCAGGTCCTTCCGACACCGTGCCGTTCCCGTAACGGCCAATCCTCCAGTGTGCCTGACACGGGAGACGGCTGCGGCGCCGCGAGCCCACCCGTGCGGTGCGGGGTCGCCACCCGGAGGACTTGTTAGGTATTTAGCTAAAGTGCTAAACATCAGTCATGACAGATGCCCAGGACGAGGCGGGGGCCTTCCGGGCGCTCGCCGATCCGACGAGACGCCAGATCCTCGAGGACCTCAGAGGCGGCGAGCTGGCCGCCGGTGAGATCGCCGCCGGGTTCGCCATCAGCGCGCCCTCCGTCTCCCGCCACCTCGGCGTGCTCAAGGGCGCCGGTCTGGTCACCGAGCGGCGTGACGGCAACCGGATCCTCTACACGCTCGCCGAGGAACGCCTGGCCCTGTGCATCGGTCGGTTCCTCAGCACCGTCTGCCCCGAGCAGATCGTGCTCCGCCACACCACATGGCGCCGCGGGGCGCAGAGCGAGGGATCATGAGGCAGCCACGACTGTCCAGCGTCATCGAACGAAGGCTTCTGGTGAACTACCGGGTCGCCCCGGACACCGCGGCACGCCTGCTCCCCGCGCCCCTGCGCCCGCAGGTGGTGAACGGCCACGCGGTCGCCGGCATCTGCCTCCTGCGCCTGGGAAAGGTGCGGCCGGTCTGGGCACCCGAGGTGTTCGGGCCCAGCAGTGAGAACGCGGCCCATCGGATCGCCGTCGAATGGGACGGACCCGACGGCGTCGAGACCGGCGTCTACATCCCGCGGCGCGACACGGCCTCGCGGCTCAACGCCTGGGCCGGAGGCCGCGTCTTCCCCGGGGAACACGGCCGCGCCGACTTCGAGGTGCACGAGACGCCCGGCCGCACCCGGGTCGCCCTGGCCACCCGGGACGGCGGCATCCGGGTGGACGTCACCGTCGAGCCCGCCGACGAACTGCACGGCAGCCGGCTCTTCCCCGACCTCGCGGCGGCTTCCCGCTTCTTCCGGGCGGGGGCCAAGGGCCTCTCGCCCACCGGCGCGGGCCACCTGGAAGGCATGGAGCTGCACACCGACGCCTGGCACGTGGAAGCCGGCCGGGTCCGCGCCGCCGCGTCGTCCTTCTTCGACGACCCGGACCGCTTCCCGCCGGGGAGCGCCACCCTGGACTGCGTACTGATCATGCGGAACGTCCCCGCCGAGTGGCGCCCCCTCCCGGCGGTGGCCACCGGGAGAGACGCCGGACGCGCCGCCTGACGGGCGCGGCCACCACCGACCCGCCCTCCCTCCAGCCCGGCTCCGGGCGCGCCGGGAGCGTCGTGCCCGCTCCCGTCGTGCCCGCTACACCTGGTCGTCCGCCAGTTCCGCCACGCCCGTGATCCGGTGCAGCGGATACGTACGGACCTCGTCCGCCGTGTGGTCGTAGGCCGTCACGAAGCCGCCCTCCACCCGCACCGGGGCGATCACCCGCTGGCTCGCGCCGCCCTCCGCGTTCACATAGCCGATCCAGACCGCCGACCCCGTCATCGCCGCCGCCTGGACCGTCGCCAGGGTCTCCGCCGCCGACGTGCGCGGCAGCGCGCCCGCCGCCGTCGGGGCCGCGGCCGGTTCCTTGCGGACCGCCGTCGCCGCCCGGTCGCCCGCGCGGATCGCCTTGACCGCAGCGCCGAGCAGCGTCGTGTCGGGAGCCGGCGGGCCGTCCGGCACCGGCACCGGGGCCGTACGCGCACCCGTCCGGTAGGCGTCCGCCCGCGTGATGAGGACGTCGCCCGTCGTCGACTCGGCCGCCGGCGCGTACCCCATCGACCGCAGCCCGTCGAGCAGCGCCACCGGATCCGCCTGCGCCGCGAGCACCGTCGGCGCGAGCCGCCGCAGGCCCAGGGGCGACGAGCGGCGGTCCGCCAGGATCTCGCCCAGCACCGTGTCGTCGTCGCAGCGCACATACGCCGACGCCGCCCCCACCCGCAGATGACCGTGGCGTCTCGCCACGTCGTCGATCAGGTACGCGAGAGGCTGGGGGACCGGCGTCCGAGAGTGCGCCTTGAGGAATTCGTGCAGGTCCGTGGCGGTCTGGCCGGAGTCGAGCGCCCGCCGTACGGACCCCGGCGTGAACCGGTAGACCGTCGCGCCACCCTTCGATTCCACGTCCGCGAGCACCGCGAGCGCATCGGCGAGCGGCCGCCGCAGCGGCCCCGGCGCCACCGCCGTCAGGTCCGCCTGGAGGAGGACGTGGTCGACGGCCTCCGGCAGCAGCGGCGCCAGGAGCGTCGCCGCCCGGCCCGCCGCCACCGACAGTTCGACGCCCCCGCCCAGCTCCCCGGCGGACGCCGCCTCCGCCAGCGGAAGGTTCAGCAGCGCACGCGCCGGCCCCGACAGGGCACCCCGCCCCGTCAGACCGAGCAGCTCCGCCTCCGCCAGCGCCCACCGGGCCAGCCGCGACCGCAGGTCGCCGCTCTCCTCCACGGCCGACGCGCCCCGCAGCGGCCGCTCCCACCGCAGCCGCGCGAACAACGACTCGGGCTCCACCGACGAACCGGGCGGCAGCGTCGCCAGCAGCCCGAGCACCCGGTGCCGGACCTCCGGCGCGGGCGACCGGTCCAGATCAGGACCGAGCACCGACAGCGTCCGGCCCTTCGTGTCCTGACCGCCGACCAGACCCGACGTACGGGTCGCCGTCAGCCACGGCGTGACGAGCAGCGCCCAGCGCTCCGCCGGCGGCAGATCGAGCCAGTCGTCGTACGCCGGCGTCGGCGCGTACCGCTCGTCGGCCTCACCGTCCGACGCGAGCAGCCCCGCCGCGTAACAGAGCTCCAGCCAGAACGCCGCCGTCTCCTCCGAGACGTCGAGCGCCGCCGCCGTCCGCTTCAGATCCCGTACGGACAGACCGCCCGCCCGCAGCACCTGCGGCCCGCCCCGGTCCCAGGACTTCAGCAGCTCCTCGACCGTCGCGAGCGCCAGCTGCGCCTGCCCGGCCGCCGCACTGTCCACCACCTGCGGGCGGTACTCCCGCAGCACCCGCAGCACCGGCGCCACCGGCTCCGGCGCCCGGTGCGCCCGTCCGCCCCGCAGATGCAGCGCCACCTCACGCGGCAGCACCATCGTCCGCGGCGACACCGGAAGCAGCAGGCCGTGGTCGCGGAGCCACTGCACCGGAGCCGCCGGCTTCGCCGTCACCTCGCCGTACGGCGGACCCCACACCAGCCGGTCGAGCACGGACAGCGCGTCGGGAGACGCCGTGTCGAGCAGCGACCCCATCCGGTCCCGGTCCGTGAACAGCGCCGTCAGCGCCGCCACCGCCGACACCGGATCGTGCGTCGCCGCCAGCCCCGCGGCCGCGATGATCTCCTGTACCCGGCCCGGCGACATCCCCGACGTCGCCTCGGCCACCGTCGGCCCCAGACCCGTCGGCGACGGATGCTGCGCCGACGGCGCGAGCAGCTCCCGCGCCGTCCGCACCAGCCGCAGCCGGTCGTCCTCGCCCCACACCAGCGCCTGCTCGCGCAGCAGCGCCACCGCACCCGGCAGCGCCGCCTCGATCTCCGCGTCGCCCTCGTCGCCGGTGAGCAGCCCCAGGAGCACGGGGTAGGGCGCCGGGTCCTGAGCCACCGCGAGCGCTTCGGCCGTCTGGAGGGCGAACCGGTCGAGCCGCTCCAGGGCCCGCACCACCGAACCCCGCGTCCCGGCGCGCGTCGCCAGCTGCGTCAGATCGTTCGGCACCGGACTCAGCAGATCGGGCCGGGCACGCAACAGTGCGGCGAGCCCCTCGTCGCCCCGCGCGCGCAGCGCCTCAGCGAGTGTGCGGGGCGCCGCGGCGGCGCCAGTTACCTCGGGCACGTGCGCCTCCCGGTCGAGCTCACCGATCCCCATCCGGACCACGTTAGCCGCTGCGCAGGCGCTAACGTCGGGCCGTACCGGGCGAACCGGCTGTGGAGGGGCACCGTGGGGATCGAGAGCGACCAGTTGGTCTACGACTATCTGAGCCGGGTCGGCGATCTGGCCCAGCAGCGGCAGCTGCCGGCGAGCGACCGGATGCGGCTGGTGTCCACCCTCCGCAACGAGATCGACCGCCGTCGCGCCACGCACGGCGAGGAGAGCCCGGCGGCGATACGAGGCATCCTCGGTGCCCTGGGAACCCCGGACGAGGTGGTGGAACGGGCGGAGGGCCCGGGCGCGGCGCCACCGTCGGCACCGGCCCGGCCGGCCGCGAGGGGGGCGGCGAGGAAGCCGGCGGAGAAGGCGGAGAGGAAGCCCGTGCCGAAGCCCGTGCCGAAGCCCCGCGCGGGGGAGCGGACGGGGAAGCGCCTCGGATGGATTCCGGGCAGCCGCCGGTCCCGTGAGGGAGCCGCCCCGGTGCCGAAGCCGACTCCGGCACCGGACATCGCGGCAGGGGACACCACCGACGCCGTGGGCCTCGCCGGAGCCGGTGCCGACACGGACTGGTGGCAGGTCGACGCCGCCGACGGCCTCCCGGGCTTCGTGGGCGGGGTCGAGCGGCCGGACCTCTTCAAGGAACCCGTCGCGAAGGACGACGAGGACGAGGACGGCGAGGAGGACCCGGCCGCCCGGGACTCATCGGACCCGGCCCCCGGGAAGCGCCGCCGCCTCGCCCGTCTCCTCCGTCGCAGGCGGGCGGTCGCCGAGGCCGAGCCGGCCGCGGACGAGGACACGGGGATCGAGGCGGCCCCGGTCTCCCGTCTCCGCCTCGCCAACCCCTTCGTGCTGCTCGCCGCGCTCCTCCTGCTCGGCGGCGCGCTCTTCGGCTCACTCGTCGCCCTGGCCGCGGGCTGGCTCATCGCGTACGCCTCCCGCCGGCTGACCCCCGGCGAGGTCAGGGGCGCCGTCCTGGTGATCCCGGGCCTGGCCGCCGCGTCGGGCATCGTCTGGCTGTGGGGCCGCGTCGAGGGCCGCTGGGGCGAGCCGGTGGCCGCGGGCGGCGAGGCGATGGGCGCGGCGGTCTCGGAGACGTGGCCCTGGGTCCTCCGTGGCGCGGCGGTGGCATCGGCGCTGTTCCTGCTCTGGCGCTCCCGGCGACGCTGAGGAACGCCGGCGCGGAGCCGCACTTGCGGAGCCGCCGCACTTGCGGAGCCGCCGCGCCTGCACGGAGCCGCGCCGGCACAGCCGTGCCGGCACCGCGGTGCGCGGACGGCCGGCTCAGGTCACCCCGCGGGAACCTCCGCGTCCGCCGTCTCCGCGTCCGCGTGCCACGGCGCCCCCGGCACCACCAGCGGCGACCCCGTCACCGGATCCGGGACGACGACCGACGCCAGCCCGAAGACGTCGCGGACGAGTTCCTCCGTCACGACCTCCCCGGGCGGCCCCTCCGCCACCACCCGGCCCGCCTTCATGGCGATCAGGTGGTCGGCGTACCGGGCCGCCTGGTTCAGGTCGTGGAGCACGAGGACGACCGTGCGGCCGCGCAGCCGGTTGAGGCGGCGGACCAGGTCGAGGACCTCCACCTGGTGGGAGATGTCCAGGTAGGTCGTGGGCTCGTCGAGGAGCAGCAGATCGGTCTCCTGGGCGAGGGCCATCGCGATCCACACCCGCTGCCGCTGACCGCCCGACAGTTCGTCCACCGAGCGGTCGGCGAGCGCGGCCACGTCCGTGCGGTCCATCGCCTCGACGACGGCCCGCTCGTCCTCCTCCGACCACTGCTTCCACCAGGCCTGGTGCGGCTGACGGCCGCGCGAGACCAGGTCGGCGACGGTGATCGCCTCCGGCGCGACCGGGGTCTGCGGAAGCAGCCCGATCGAGCGGGCGATCCGCTTCGTCGGGAGCTTCGCCAGCTCCTCCCCGTCGAGGAGGACCGCGCCGCCCGCCGGCCTGAGGAGCCGGCCGAGCGCCCGCAGGGTGGTCGACTTCCCGCAGGCGTTGGGGCCGACGATCACCGTCACCTTGCCGTCGGGGATCGCCAGGTCCAGCTCGTGGACGACGGTGCGGTCCTCGTAGGCGAGCGTCAGCTCGCGCGCGGTCAGCCTGCTCACGCCTTGCCTCCTGCGGATGCTGCGGTACGGCTCCGGACGATGAGCCAGATCAGATACGGGGCCCCGACGGCCGCCGTGAGGACGCCCACCGGAAGCTCGATCGGCGACAGGAGCCGCCGGCCGAGCAGGTCGGCGAGGACGACGACCACGGCGCCGGTCAGCGCCGAGGAGAGCAGCGGGATCTGCGCGGTGCGGGTCATGCGGCGGGCGATCTGCGGCGCGAGCAGCGCCACGAAGTCGACCGGACCCGCGACACCCGTCGCCACCGACGCGAGCACGACCCCCACCGCGACGAGCCCGAGCCGGACCCGCCCGAGCCGCACGCCGAGCGCCGTCGCCGTGTCGTCGTCGAGGGAGACGGTCCGCTGTGCCCGGGCCGCCCACAGCACGGCGGGCAGCATGAGCAGCAGCGTCCAGCGGATCGGCGCGGACTCGTCCCAGCCGCGCCCGTTGAGCGAGCCGGTCATCCAGATCTGGGCCTGCTGGGCGACGAGGAAGTCGCCCTTGGTCATGAACAGGGTGGTGAGCGACCGCAGCGCGATCGCGAACCCGATGCCGATGAGGACGAACCGCGTCGCGTGCAGCCCGCCGCGCCACGCGAACACGTACACGAGCGCCGCGGCGACGACACCGCCCGCGATCGAGAGGTACGGCAGCACGGTGTACGAGCCGATCCCGAAGGTCATCGCGGCGACGGTGACCGCGCCCGCGCCCTGGCTGATGCCGATGATGTCGGGGCTGGCCAGCGGGTTGCGGGCCACGGTCTGGATCAGCGCTCCGGCCACCCCGAACGCGGCGCCGACGGCCAGCGCGACGACGAGCCGGGGTTCCCGCAGCTCCGCCACGACGAACGTCGAGGGCGACGGCTGCCCGAGGAGCACCCGTACGACCTCGGAGGGCTCGACGAACCGCTCACCGACGCAGAGGTACGCGACGGAGGACGCGGCCAGGAGCAGCAGCAGGCCCGCGGTGACGGCGGCGGACCGCCGGTGCACCAGGAACGAGGCGCCGCCGGCGCGCACGAGCCCGTACCCGGCGGGCCGTGGCGTGCCCTTTGGGGGCCGGACGGGGGCGAGGGTGCTCACGCGGCCACCGCCTTCCGGCGTACGAGGGTCACCAGGAACGGCACCCCGATCAGCGCCGTCATCACCCCGGCCGGCACCTCGCCCGGCGGGAACACGATCCGCCCGGCGACATCCGCCACGAGCAGCATCACCGGTCCGACGACCGCGGCCATCGGCAGCACCCACCGGTGGTCGGAGCCGACGACGGCCCGCGCGATGTGCGGGACGGCGAGGCCGACGAAGGCGACGGGCCCGGCGGCGGCCACCCCCGCGCCGGTCAGGACGGTCGCGCCGATCCCGCCGACGATCCGCACGGTCGCGACCCGCTGCCCGAGCCCCTTGGCGACGTCCTCGCCGAGCGCGAGCGCGTCGAGCCCGCGCGCCACGGAGACGACGAGGACCGCGCCGAGCAGCAGGAAGGGCCAGATCTGGCCGACGATCTGGGCGTCACGCCCGTCGAGGGAGCCGATCTGCCAGAACCGGAACTCGTCGAGCGCGGAGGCCTTGGTGGTGAGGACGCCGGTGGTGACGGAGAGCAGCAGCGCGTTGATCGCCGCCCCGCCGAGCGCCAGCTTCACGGGCGTCGCCCCGCCGCGCCCGCTGGACGCGATGGCGTGGACGGCGACCGCGGCGAGCGCGGCTCCGGCGAAGGCGAACCACACGTACCCGGTGAGCGTGTGCACCCCGAAGAAGGCGATGGCGAGGACGACGCCGACCGAGGAGCCCTGGCTGATGCCGAGGATGCCGGGGTCGGCGATCGGGTTGCGGGTGATGCCCTGGAGGGCGGTGCCGGCGAGCGCGAGGGCCGCGCCGACCATCAGCCCGATGAGGGTCCTGGGCACCCGCAGCTGCCGTACGACCTCGGCGTCGGGACTCGTGCCGCCGTGCAGCAGGGCGTCGAACACCGTGGACGGGGCGATGGCGCGGGCGCCGACGGCGAGGCTCAGGAGCACGGCGAGGAACAGGGCGACGAGAGCCGCCGAGGTCGCGAGGACCCGTCTGGAACGGAAAGCGGCTGGCATCAGGACCCATCGGGTGGTGCGGGGAACGGGCGGTGCGGGTTTGGTAAGGCTTGGCTCAGTGTAAGCAGCAGCCATATTCGAACACCTGGGCCGGAGGTCCCCCAGAATGGCCCCATGACGACCCGCACGGACAACGCCTCCGCCCCGCCCACCGTCGGCTTCGACCTCGACCTGACACTGGTCGACACCCGCCCCGGCATCAAGGCCGCCTGGGAGGCCTTCTCGGCCGAGTACGGCGTCCCCGTCGACGCGGACCTCGTCGTCAGCCGCCTGGGCCCGCCCCTGGAGCACGAGATGGCGTACTGGGTCCCCGAGGAGCAGGTCACCGACATGGTGGCCCGCTACCGCGCGCTCTACCCCGCGTACGCGATCGAGCCGTCGGCGCCGATGCCGGGCGCGCGGGACGCCATCCGGGCCGTGCGCGAGGCGGGCGGCCGCACCATCGTCGTCACCGCGAAGAACGGCCCGCACGCCGAGCTGCACCTCGCGCACCTCGGCATCGAACCGGACGCGCTCGCCGGCGGCCTGTGGGCCGAGGGCAAGGCAGAGGCCCTGCGCGCCCACGGCGCCCGGGTGTACGTCGGCGACCACGTCGGCGACGTCCGCGGCGCCGCCACGGCCGGCGCCCTCTCGGTGGCCGTCGCCACCGGCCCCTGCGCCCCCGAGGAACTCAAGGAGGCGGGCGCCGACGTCGTCCTCGCCGACCTGACGGACTTCCGCGCCTGGTGGGAGGGGTACCTGGCCTGAGCGGGGGCGCTATCCGGCCTGAACGGGAGCGGCCGAGCCCTCCCGCGCCTGCCGCCGCTGAGCCGCGATCGAGCGCAGCACCCCGGCGGCGGCGACGGCGAATCCCACGCCCATGAGCATGGAGACGGTGTACGCGACCGTGGGGAACGGATCCGTACCCAGGAACAGCGGAGCCACGGTGACCAGCGTCGCCACCGCGCCGATGGCGAAGAGGATGACACCGGCCTTGACGAGGCCGTCACCCGGAGCGCTGTCGTTCGCCTGTGCGGCAGGGGTTTCACTACGCATCCGGCCAGGGTAGTTCCCAGGCCGAAGGAACACATCGGCGACGTCTTGTCACCGGCCTCCGGACCATTAGCCTGGTGCCGGCGGGTCGGTCGACCCGCTGTTTGCTATCCCCCGACGAGGACGAGGACGAGGACAGACGTGCCTACCGGCAAGGTCAAATGGTTCAACAGCGAGAAGGGCTTCGGCTTTCTCTCCCGCGACGACGGCGGCGACGTCTTCGTCCACTCGTCGGTGCTCCCTGCCGGAGTCGACGCACTGAAGCCGGGGCAGCGGGTCGAGTTCGGAGTCGTCGCAGGCCAGCGCGGCGACCAGGCACTGTCCGTCACGATCCTCGACCCGACGCCGTCCGTCGCCGCGGCGCAGCGCCGTAAGCCCGACGAACTGGCGTCCATCGTGCAGGACCTGACGACTCTCCTGGAGAACATCACGCCGATGCTGGAGCGCGGCCGCTACCCCGACAAGACGCAGGGCGCCAAGATCGCGGGCCTGCTGCGCGCCGTCGCGGACCAGCTGGACGTCTGATCCTTCCCGGCCGGACGCCGTCCGGCGGTCCCGGCTAGGGGAAGGCGAGCGAGTCCGGGCCGAGGGGCGGTACGAGCCCCTCGGCCGCGGCGCGGGTGAGCAGCCCGCGGACCGCCGCGTACCCGTGCTCGCCGAGGTCGGCCGTGAACTCGTTCACGTAGAGCCCGATGTGCTGGTCGGCGACCTTCGGGTCCATCTCCTGTGCGTGCTCCATGACGTACGGGCGCGTGGCCGCCGGGTCGTCCCAGGCCATCCGCACCGAGGTGCGGGCCGCGTCGGCGAGCCGCCGCAGGGTCTCCGCGCCGAGGGAGCGGCGGGCGACGATCGCCCCGAGCGGGATCGGCAGGCCGGTCGTGGACTCCCAGTGCTCGCCCATGTCGGCGAGACGGTGCAGCCCGTAGTTCTCGTACGTGAAGCGGGCCTCGTGGATGACGAGCCCCGCGTCGACCTTGCCGTCGCGCACGGCGGGCATGATCTCGTGGAACGGCATCACGACGACGTTCCCGACCCCGCCCGGCACCTTCTCGGCCGCCCAGAGCCGGAACAGCAGGTACGCGGTGGAGCGCTCGCTCGGCACCGCGACCGTCTTCCCGGCGAGGTCGGCGCCGGTCGCCTCCTCCCGGGTGAGGACGAGCGGCCCGCAGCCGCGGCCGAGGGCGCCGCCGCAGGGCAGCAGCGCGTACTCGTCGAGGATCCAGGGGAGCACGGCGTACGACACCTTGAGGACGTCGTGGTCGTCGGTGCCGCTCTCGGCCCAGCCGTTGGTGATGTCGATGTCGGCGAAGGTCACGTCGAGCCGGGGGGCGTCCGGGACACGGCCGTGCGCCCAGGCGTCGAAGACGAACGTGTCGTTCGGGCAGGGCGAGTAGGCGATCTTCAGCTTGGTCACGGCGAGGGCTCCACGAAGTCGGTGCTGGTGAGCAGCGGGAGGCTGAGCAGCTCGAAGGTGTCCCGGAGCGCGCCCAGGGCCTCGCCGATGCGCCAGGCGGCGCGGTCGCGGGGTCCGACGGCGTTCGACACGGCCCGGATCTCGACCACGGGCACGCCGTACGCGGCGGCGGCCTCGGCGACACCGAAGCCCTCCATCGCCTCGGCGGCGGCTCCGGGATGGCGCCCGGCCAGCTCGGACGCGCGGTCGGCGGTACCGGTGACGGTGGAGACGGTGAGCACGGGCGCGACGGTGTGCGGCCGGCCGGCGGCGTCCAGGGCGGCGGAGATCAGGCCGGTCAGGGTCTCCGGCACGGGATGGACGGACCGGCCGAAGCCGAGCTCGTCGACGGTGAGGTACCCGTCGGGGGTCTGCGCGCCGAGGTCGGCGGCCACGACGGCCGACGACACGACGACGGACCCGAGAGGCGCGAGGGGCTGGAACCCGCCGGCGATCCCGGCGGAGACGACGAGACGGTACGGGTTCGCGGCGGCGTACGGCTCGGAGACGTGCGGCTCGGGCGAGCCGGCGCGTGCGGCGTACGGCTCGGTGGTGCCGGTGAGTGCGCCGTACGCGAGCGCCGTCCCGGTCGAGGCCGCGACGGCGGCGGGTCCGACCCCGCCGACGAGCACGTCGACGACGGTCCCGGTGCGGGCGTCCCCGCCCGTGTGACGGAGCAGGGAGAGCCCCCCCGGCAGCGGCACGGGCTCCGGCCCGGGGCCGCCGAGGTGGAGGCCGAGGCCGGCGGAGACGGATTCCGCCTCCACCGCGACGGCCGTCACGATCAGGATCCGGTGGACCACCGGAGGATCAGGATTCCTTCTTCAGCTGGAAGTGCCAGACACCGGTCAGCTTCTTGCCGGTGTTCTCGACGATGGTCACCTGGGTGTTGTCGGTGGCCTCGCCGGTCTGGCTGGAGAAGAAGGCGCTGGCCGGAATGGTCCGGTACGTCTTCTTGTACGGCTCGGGCTCGGCCTGCTGGCCGCCGAGGAAGATGGTCCAGCCGTTGTCCGCGATCTCGGGGTCGACCCCGAAGCGGATCTTGTCGTCCATCGCCACGGTGATGGACTTCTCGGCCTTCTTGTTGAGGCACTGCTGGATCTGCGACTCCTTGATGGCGTCGCCGTCGTTGTAGCAGGCGGCCTCTGAGTGGATCGAGTCGGACCCGACCGTCACGGTCGCGATCGGAGTCGGCTTGTCGCAGGCGGAGAGAACGAGGAGCCCGGCGGAGACGGCCCCGAGGGCGACGGCGGCCCGGCGGCGCGAGCCGGAGAAGAACGCAACGGTCATGAGCCGAAGGCTATCGGGCCGCCGCGCCCGCGCCACGCGGGGGTACGGCGTGCCGCTGTCCGGTACCGGAAGGAGGGCGGCACGGAAGGGCGCCGCCGACCGGGGACGACACGCCGCCGGGCGCGGCGGGGAGACGGCGACCGACGCGGCGAGTCACCGCTGGTGACGCGAAGAGCCGGCGGCGTGGCGCCGGGCGGCGTCGGGGAACTCGGAGGCTCCTAGGCCACCCGCGTCTTCGACCGCCTCTTCGGGCCCGGCCGCCGCCGGGCCTCCGCGAGCAGGCCCCGTACGGCCAGGAGCGCGCCCGTGGCCAGGATTCCCGCCGCGACGGCCATGCCCAGCGTGCCGTTCAGAGGCAGGGCGATGCCGATCGCGCCGCCCACCACCCACGCCATCTGCAGCGCCGTCTCCGAGCGTGCGAACGCCGAGGTCCGTACGACCTCCGGCACGTCCCGCTGGATCAACGCGTCCAGGGACAGTTTCGACAGGGCCTGGGTGAGGCCCGCGACCGCGCCCAGAACGGCCACCATCACCCCGCCGAAGAAGATCGCCGTGAAGATCGCCGTGGCGCAGACCACGCTGATCATCGTGGCGATGATCACCTCGGGGCCGTGCCCCCGGTCCCGCAGGAGCGAGCCCATCGCCGTGCCGCACGCGTTGCCCACGCCCGCCGCCACGCCCACGATCCCCAGCGAGACGGCGGCGCTCTGCCCCGAAAGCGGATGCTCGCGCAGCAGGAACGCCAGGAAGAAGATCAGGAACCCCGACAGCATCCGCTGCGCCGCGTTCGCCTCCAGGCCGTGCAGGACCGAGGGCCCCACCGTCCGCAGACTCGGCTTCTTCTCGCCGTGCGTCAGCAGATGCGCCCGCCGCTCACCCTTCGCCGAATCCACCTTGGGCGGCATCCGCAGCGCCCAGAAGGCCCCCAGCAGGAACAGCACGCACGCGCCGTACAGCGGATACGGAGGTCCGAGCACCTGGAGCCCCGCGCCGATCGGCGCGGCGATGCCGGTCGCGAGCAGCCCGGCCAGGGTGACCCGGGAGTTCGCCTTCACCAGCGAGAAGTTCGGTGGCAGGAGCCGGGGCACGACGGCACTGCGCACCACCCCGTACGCCTTCGAGGCCACCAGGACCCCCAGCGCCGCCGGATACAGCTCGATCCCGCCGGTGGCGACCGCCGCCGACATCATGATCGCGAGGACCGCCCGGGTCAGCATCGCCCCGGCCATCGCGGCCCGCCGCCCGTGCGGGATGCGGTCGAGAAGCGGACCGATCACCGGGGCGAGCAGCGTGAAGGGGGCCATGGTGACGGCGAGGTAGAGGGCGACACGGCCACGGGCCTCGTCGGTGGGGACCGAGAAGAAGACCGTGGAGGCGAGAGCGACGGTGATCATGACGTCGCCCGCACCGTTCACCGCGTGCAGCTCGATCAGCTTCCCGAGCCCCGACTCGCCCGCGCCATGGGCGTGGGTGGCCTTGCGGATGCCCTTCGCGGTCCCCGTGAACGGCAGGTGCAGGGCACGGCCGACCTTCCGGCCCGCTCGGCGGAGCGGTCCGGCATGATCTTCGGATCGTGCGGGGGACCGTGCGGCTGCCACTCCGTCATAGTGCCCCACAGGCGCGCCGGACGAACCGTGGCGCGGCGGTGGAGGACGACTTCGGCCGATGTCTGAGGACGACTTCGGCCGATGTCGGAGGGGGTCGTAGCGGCGCACGGGTCGCTTTCGGCCCCTCCCGCCCACCTCCCCGACAGGGCTCCGAACGCCCTCCGGCCGTCCGCGATCCGGGCCACTTGGGGCGGGCAGGTGGGATGAGGCCCGCGAACGGGGTAGCGTGCGTAGCGCGTCACCGGCGGAAGCTTTCGGCCGCGCGCCTCTTCGGCATCCCGCAGAATGGATGGCGATAGGTGTGCCCGAGACACGCGAGACAGGTCGGGTGCGCGGACGTCGATGCGGCCCACAGGTCCGCTCCGCCCGCCGCCCGTGGCTTCGCTCCCGCCCCTCGGCCGGCGCACCCGTGAGACGGCGTAGGAGAGAAGCGAGACCTGTGAGTGCTGCGACGACGCGAAGCGGTACCCCGCGTACCCCGCGAGCCACGCGTATCCCCGACCGCCTGTGTGCCGAGGCCGTAGAGCTCGCGCGGGAGGCCGCCGAGGAGGCGGCCGCCCCCGGGATCGTCGGCGCGCACGTCGAGGTGGTCGCCGAGGGTGACCGGGTCGTCACCCACTACTTCGAGTCCAAGGAACCGGGCTACCGGGGCTGGCGCTGGGCGGTGACGGTCACCCGCGCCTCCCGCGCCAAGAACGTCACGCTCGACGAAACCGTCCTGCTGCCCGGCTCCGACGCGCTCCTGGCCCCCGAGTGGGTGCCGTGGAGCGAGCGGCTCCGCCCCGGCGACATGGGCCCCGGCGACCTGCTGCCGACCGAGGCGGACGACCTGCGCCTGGAGCCCGGCTACTCGGGCGAGGACGCGCCGCCGCCGAACTCCGTGGTGTCGGAGGAGCTGGCCGACCACCTCGACGTCGAGGACGCCGAGATCGTCGCCCGCACCCCTTCGCGGGGCGCGATCGCCGCGGTCGCCGAGGAGCTCGGCATGCGCCGGGCCAGGGTGCTCTCGCGGTACGGGCTCCACCTGGCCGCGGACCGCTGGGAGGAGTCCTTCGGCGCCCGCACCCCGATGGCCCAGGCGGCCCCGGCCACCTGCGAGTCCTGCGCCTTCCTGGTGCCGCTGGCGGGCTCCCTCAAGCAGACCTTCGGCATCTGCGCCAACGAGTTCGCCCCGGCGGACGGGCGGGTCGTGTCCCTCTCGTACGGCTGCGGGGGCCACTCTGAGGCCGCGATCATGCCGAAGCCGCCGCGGCCGGCGCCGCCGGTGCTGGACTCGATGGGGGCGGACGCCTTCCCCCTCCGCCCGGCGAAGGACTCCGGCTCCACGACGGAACCCGACGCGACCTCGGACGACCTGGGCCACTCGTAACCCCTCCCACCTCCGGTGGCCTGCCGCTCCCTGCCCGGGGGCGGCAGGCCACCCGTGCGCCCGGCGAAGAGGCGCCCCCACGCCCCCCCCCGCGGAACGACTGCCCCCGACGAGGGTGGCGGCGGGTGACGGCCCCGGCGGGGCGACGGCCCCGGCGGGGCGACGGCCTGCCGCAGGGGCCGGCCGCGTGGGCCGCGTCGGCGGGCACGGCTGCCACCGCGGCCCGCGCCCCCGACCCGTACCCCCGCGAGGCACCCTGGACGGTGGGGAACGCCCGTGCCCCGGCAGATCCCCACCTCCGGGCGCGGTACCTTCGGGCCCCCGGCCCCAAGGGGCCGGGTCCCGCACCATCAGCGCCCCGCAGAGTGGAGTCAGACGTGAGCGTCAGCGTCCGGACGACGACCGACGGAACCGATCCCTTCGGCACCGCCCGGCTGCGGCGGGGTGTGCTCGACGCCTGGGGCGCGTCCCCCGCCCGCTTCCGGGAGGACGCCAACGCCGAGGAGGACCTCGCCCTCGGCGGATACCGCGACCGCCTCGTCGTCGAACTCGCCCAGAACGCCGCCGACGCCGCCCACCGTGCCGGCGTCCCCGGCCGCCTCAGGCTCACCCTCCACCCCGCGGACCACGAGGGCCCCGCCCTCCTCGCCGCCGCCAACACCGGCGCCCCGCTGGACGCCACCGGCGCCGAGTCCCTGTCGACCCTCCGCGCCTCCGCGAAGCGCGAGCAGCAGGCGCACGGCGCGGTCGGCCGGTTCGGCGTCGGATTCGCCGCCGTCCTCGCCGTCACCGACGAGCCCGCCGTCCTCGGCCGCCACGGCGGCGTCCGCTGGTCCCTCGCCGAGGCCCGGGAACTCGCCGCCGAGTCCGCCCGGTACAGCCCCGGCCTCGGCGACGAACTGCGCCGCCGCGACGGCCACGTACCCCTCCTCCGGCTCCCGCTGCCCGCCGAGGGCACCGCCCCCGACGGCTACGACACCGTCGTCGTCCTCCCGCTCCGCGACGCCGCCGCCCGCGACCTCGCCGAGCGGCTCCTCGCCTCCGTCGACGACGCGCTCCTCCTCACTCTTCCGGGGCTCGCGGAGATCGTCGTGGAGACCCCCGAAGGGGTACGAACCCTCCGCCGTTCCGAGGACGACGGATACGTGCAGATCGTCGACTCCGCCACCGGCACCCACCGCTGGCGGAGCGTCTCCCACAGCGGCCCCCTCGACGCCGAACTCCTCAAGGACCGACCGGTCGAGGAGCGCCTGCGCCCCCACTGGACCGTCACCTGGGCCGTACCCGTGGACCCGGAGGGAGCCCCGCGCCACCCGCGTACGACCCCGGTCGTGCACGCCCCCACCCCCACCGACGAACCCCTCGGCATCCCCGCGCTCCTCATCGCCTCCCTGCCCCTGGACACCGCGCGGCGGCACCCGGCGCCCGGCCGGCTCACCGACTTCCTGGTGCAGCGCGCGGCCGACGCGTACGCCGAACTCCTCGCCGAGTGGCAGCCGGTGACCACCGCCACGCTCGACCTCGTCCCCGGCCGGCTCGGCAAGGGCCCCCTTGACGGGGCCCTGCGCGAGGCGATCCTGGACCGGCTGCCGAGGGTCGCGTTCCTGGCGCCCGCCGCCCCCACCGAGGAACTCCCCGCACTCCGCCCGATCGAGGCCGAGGTCGCGGAGGGCGCGGGCGCGGACACCGTCGAGGTCCTCGCCGAGGTGTTCCCGACGCTCCTCCCCGCCGGCCTGGAGCGCCGCCCGGAGCTCCGCACCCTCGGCGTCGGCCGCGTTCCCCTGACCGAGGCGATCGACCGCCTCGCCGGGGTGGACCGCGCGCCGACCTGGTGGTGGCGCCTGTACGACTCCCTCGCCGGCGTCGACCCGGACCGCCTGTCGGGCCTCCCGGTGCCGCTGGCGGAAACCGCCGAGGGGGCCCGGATCCGTACGGCGGTCGGCCCCCGCCAGGTCCTCCTGCCGCAGGACAGGACCCCCGCCGAGCTGACGCGGCTCGGACTCAAGGTCGCCCACCCCGAGGCGGCCCACCCGCTCCTGGAGAAGCTGGGTGCCCTGCCCGCCACGCCCCGCGCGGTCCTGACGACCCCGCAGGTACGGGCGGCGGTCGCGGCCTCCCTCGACGCGGGCGAGATCTGGGACGAGGACGCGGACACCCTGGACGCCGACGAACTCGTCGAGACCGTCCTCGCCCTGGTCCGTGACGCGGAACTCGACCCGGGCGAGGAGCCCTGGCTGGGCGCGCTCGCACTGCCGGACGAGGACGGCGAACTCTCCCCGGCGGGCGAGCTGGTGATGCCGGGCTCGGCGTTCGCCGCCGTCATGCGCGAGGACGAACTGGCCTACGTCGACGCCGAACTGGCCGCCCGCTGGGGCGAACAGCCGCTGGCCGCCTGCGGTGTGCTCGCGACCTTCGCCCTGGTCCGCGCCACCGACCTCCTGCTCGACCCGGACGAGGTCGAGCCGCGCGAGGGCGACTACCCGGAGCCGGACGACGCGGGGCTCCTGGACGCGGTCGACGTGTGGTGCGAGGACGTACTGGACCGGCTGCCGGAGACACCGGTGCCGCCGGTGGCGACGGAGATCGTGGCCGTACGGGACCTGGACCTGGTCGACGACGACGCCTGGCCGCAGGCGCTGGCGCTGCTCGCGCAGCCGCCGCTGCGGGACGCCCTCACCCAGCCCGTACGGATCCTCCTGCCGGACGGCACGACGGAGACGGTCCGCTCGTACACGGCGTGGTGGCTCCGCGACCACCCGGTCCTGGACGGCCGCCGCCCGGCAGGCCTGCGGGCGGCGGGCACGGACCCGCTCCTGACCGGCCTCTACGACTCCGCCGACGCGACCGGCTTCGAGGACGAGCAGGTCCTGAGGGCGCTGGGAGTCCGCACGTCGGTGGCGGCGCTGCTGGACGAGCCGGGCGGGGCGGCGGAACTCCTGACGCGCCTGGCGGACCCGTCGCGGGAGGTCACGGACGCCCAGCTGCACGCGCTGTACACGGCACTGGCCGACCTGGACCCGGAGCAGGTGACGCTGCCGGACGAACTGCGCGCGGTGGTGGACGGCGAGGTGGTCGTGGTGGACGCGGCGGAGGCGATGGTGGCGGACGCGCCGGACCTGCTGCCGCTGGCGGGCGGGGTGCCGCTGCTGCCCGTGTCGCCGGCGCGGGCGGCGGACCTGGCGGAGCTGTTCCAGGTCAGGCGGCTGAGCGAGGCGGTGGAGGCGGAGGTGGCGACGGTGGGCGAGGAGCACGAGGTGCCGGACTCCGTGCGGATCCTGCTGGGCCCGACGACGCCGACCACGTACGTCGAGCACGAGGAACTCAGGGCGGCGGACACGGAACTCGACTGGCGCCGGACGGCGGACGGCGTGGTTCACGCCTCGACGCTGGAGGGCGTGGCGGCGGGCCTGGCCTGGTCGGCGGGCCAGTGGCCGCGCCGGTTCGAGGTGGCGGCCCTGCTGGAGGACCCGTCGAGGACGGCGGAACTGGAGCGGGACCGCTGGTTCGACTGAGGTCAGGGAGGGGCCCTGGGGGTGGGCCGGGTTCGTGGGTCTCGGGTGCGGCCGCCCTCTTTCCGAGTGTGGCGGCCTGCACCACCGGGTCAAGGGCGCTCCCTGCGGTCGCGTCGCTGCGCGATGGGCTGTGCCCACCCCACCCGCCACTCGCACACCCGGCCCGCCCCAGGGCCTGGCCGTTGTCGGTCGCCGCGCACCAGCCACTCCGCGCACCGGCTACGCCGGGAACCTCCTGCTCACCCAGGCCCACGCGAACTCCAGCAGCACCCCGCCGGCCGCCGCGATCGCCACCGCCGTCCACGGCATCGTCACGCCCACCAGTTTCAGTGCGAAGAAGTCCTGGAGCCAGGGCACGATCAGGACCAGGAGGAACGCGCCTCCCATCGTGGCGACCAGGGTGAGGCGCCACCACGTGTACGGGCGGGCGATGATCGCCAGGACCCACATCGAGACCAGGAACAGGGTCAGGGTCGCCGCGCTCGTCTCCGCTTCCAGCGCCCCTTCGCCGCTGTAGTGGTGGCGGGCCAGGAGGTACGTCGTGAACGTCGCCGCCGCCGCGATCACTCCGCCCGGGATCGCGTACCTCATCACCCGCCGTACGAAGTTCGGCTTCGCCCGTTCCTTGTTCGGCGCGAGCGCCAGGAAGAAGGCCGGGATGCCGATCGTCAGTGTGGAGAGCAGCGTCAGGTGGCGGGGGAGGAAGGGGTACTCCACCTGCGAGCAGACCACCAGGACCGCCAGCAGGACCGAGTAGACCGTCTTCGTCAGGAACAGGGTGGCCACCCGGGTGATGTTGCCGATGACCCTCCGGCCCTCCGCCACCACCGACGGGAGTGTCGCGAAGCTGTTGTTCAGGAGCACGATCTGGGCCACCGCCCGCGTCGCCTCCGATCCCGAGCCCATCGACACGCCGATGTCCGCGTCCTTCAGCGCCAGTACGTCGTTCACGCCGTCGCCCGTCATCGCCACCGTGTGCCCGCGGGACTGCAGCGCCGCCACCATGTCCCGCTTCTGCTGCGGCGTGACCCGGCCGAACACGGCGTTCTCGTCGAGGACCTTCGCCATCTCCTCCCGGTCCGTCGGCAGGTGCCGCGCGTCGACGGTGTGCTCGGCGCCCGGCATGTCGAGCTTTCCGGCCACCGCGCCCACCGAGACCGCGTTGTCGCCGGAGATGACCTTCGTGGCCACCTTCTGGTCGGCGAAGTACGCGAGTGTGTCCGCCGCGTCCGGCCGCAGTCGCTGTTCCAGGACGACCAGGGCCGTCGGCCGGGCGCCCGTCGCGACCTCCGGGGAGTCGAGTCCGTTCGTCGTCCGTGCCAGGAGCAGGACCCGCAGGCCCTGCTCGTTGAGGTGGTCGATCTCGGTGAGCGTCGGGTCCCCGGCGGACAGGAGCACGTCAGGGGCGCCCAGCAGCCAGGTCGAGTTCTCGCCGTTGCCCTCGCTGAACGCCGCCCCGCTGTACTTCCGCGCCGACGAGAACGGCAGTGCCTCCGTGCACCGCCACTCCACCGTGTCCGGGTAGGCGTCGATGATGGCCTGGAGCGAGGCGTTGGGGCGGGGGTCCGATTCGCCGAGGGCGCCGAGGACCTTCCGTACGTACGATTCGTCGCCGCCGTCGAGGGGACGGAGCTCCGTGACGTCCATGCCGCCCTCGGTCAGCGTGCCCGTCTTGTCGAGGCACACGACGTCCACGCGCGCGAGGCCCTCGATCGCCGGGAGTTCCTGGACGAGACACTGCTTGCGCCCGAGCCGTACGACTCCGATCGCGAAGGCGACCGAGGTGAGCAGGACGAGTCCCTCGGGGATCATCGGGACGATGCCGCCGACCGTACGGGCGACCGCGTCCTTGAAGTTGTCGTCCTTGACGACGAGCTGGCTGATGACGAGCCCGATCGCGGTCGGGACCATCATCCACGTCACGTACTTGAGGATCGTGGAGATGCCCGTCCGCAGTTCGGAGTGGACGAGCGTGAAGCGCGAGGCCTCTTCGGCGAGCTGTGCCGCGTAGGCCTCGCGGCCGACCTTGGTGGCGGTGAACGCGCCGCCGCCGGCGACGACGAACGAGCCCGACATCATCCGGTCGCCGGGTTTCTTGACGACCGGGTCGGCCTCGCCGGTGAGCAGTGACTCGTCGATCTCCAGGCTGTCGGCCTCTGCGACCTCGCCGTCGACGACGACCTTGTCGCCGGGGCCGAGTTCGATGAGGTCGCCGAGGACGATCTCGGAGGTGGAGATCTCGGCGGCGACGCCGTCGCGCCGGACGCTGGGTTTCGCCTCGCCGATGACGGCGAGGCCGTCGAGGGTCTTCTTGGCCCGGAGTTCCTGGATGATGCCGATGCCGGTGTTCGCGATGATCACGAAGCCGAAGAGGCTGTCCTGGATCGGCGCGACGAAGAGCATGATCACCCAGAGCACGCCGATGATCGCGTTGAAGCGGGTGAAGACGTTGGCGCGGACGATGTCCGTGGTCGAGCGGGAGCTCCGTACGGGTACGTCGTTGACCTCGCCGCGGGCGACGCGTTCGGCGACCTCGGCGGAGGTGAGCCCGGCGGGACGGTGGACAACGGGCGGCCCCACCGCCTCGGCCTCGCTGCCACCCGTGTCGATCTTCGCCCGCTGAGTCATGTTTTCGACGGTACGACCGGAATCGACCGTTCACCTGCCGAGAAGGGCGAATCTCAGACCGGGGGAGGAGGGGAATCGTCCCCGGGCACTACGTGCCGGGGTGCGCCTCGGGGCCCTGGGCCGACCCCGTCCCGGCGGCCTCCTCCGCGGCCCGTGCCGCCTCGTGCCGCTTGATCGCCGCGTCCCGCTTCCGGACGTACCAGATGCCGATCAGGCCGAGTCCCGCTCCGGCGAGGCAGGTCCACACCCACCAGGTCAGGTCCCGGTCGTCGAACCAGCCGTAGAACGGGACCTGGACGAGGAAGAGGACGAACCACAGGATCGTTCCGCCGGTGATGGTGGCGACGACGGGCCCTTCGAGGGGCTCGGGTGCCTCGTGCTTCGGTGTCCACTTCGCCATGGGGGTCAGTCTAGGTGGCGGGAAATCGTATCTACGCGCGGAGATAGACGCTCGCTCGTTCATGTGTTCATACTGAAACGGTTTGCCTCTGGCGGGTTTCCTTCGTACGAACCGCCAAACGGACGTCTCCCGAAGAGGAACCCACCCCATGAGCACCACGGCCACCGCCAAGGCCATGCCCCCCGAGCCCTCCGCTCCCCAGGAGCCGACCTCGGGCCTCGACCGCTACTTCAAGATCTCGGAGCGCGGCTCCACCGTCGCCCGCGAGATCCGCGGCGGTCTCGCCACGTTCTTCGCGATGGCCTACATCATCGTGCTGAACCCGATCATCCTCGGCAGCGCCAAGGACATGTACGGGCACCAGCTCGACGGCGGTCAGCTCGTGACCGCCACCGTCCTCACGGCGGCGTTCTCGACGCTCCTCATGGGCGTCATCGGCAACGTCCCGATCGCGCTCGCCGCCGGCCTCGGCGTCAACACGGTCGTGGCGCTCCAGCTCGCGCCGCGGATGTCCTGGCCGGACGCCATGGGCATGGTCGTCCTCGCGGGCGTCGTCGTGATGCTGCTCGTCGCGACCGGTCTGCGCGAGCGCGTCATGAACGCGGTCCCGGTCGGCCTGCGCAAGGGCATCGCGATCGGCATCGGCCTCTTCATCATGCTGATCGGCCTCGTCGACTCGGGCTTCGTCTCCCGCATCCCCGACGCCGCGCACACCACCGTCCCGCTCCAGCTGGGCGGCGACGGTCACCTCACCGGCTGGCCGGTGCTCGTCTTCATCCTGGGCACGCTGCTCACCCTCGCGCTGATCATCCGCAAGGTGCCGGGCGCGATCCTCATCTCGATCGTCGTCATGACGATCGTGGCGATGGTGATCAACGCGGTGGCGACCGTCCCGTCCTGGGGTCTGACCACCCCGGAGTGGCCGGGCAACCCGGTCGCCTCGCCCGACTTCGGGCTCGTCGGCGAGGTCAGCCTCTTCGGCGGCTTCGAGAAGGTCGGCTACCTGACCGGCGTCCTGTTCGTCTTCACGGTGCTGCTGTCCTGCTTCTTCGACGCCATGGGCACGATCCTCGGCGTCGGCGACGAGGCCAAGCTGATCGACAAGGACGGCAACTTCCCCGGCATCAACAAGGTCCTGCTGGTGGACGGCCTGGCCGTGGCCTCCGGCGGTGCGACCTCCTCCTCGGCCACCACCTGCTTCGTGGAGTCCACGGCGGGCGTCGGCGAGGGTGCGCGCACGGGCCTCGCCTCGGTCGTGACCGGCGGTCTGTTCTCGGTGGCGCTGTTCCTCACGCCGCTGGCCACGATGGTCCCGTCCCAGGCGGCCACGCCCGCGCTGCTCGCGGTCGGCTTCCTGATCCTGGCCGGTTCGATCAAGGACATCGACTGGAGCGACTACACCATCGCGGTGCCGGCGTTCCTGGCCATGGTGATGATGCCCTTCACGTACTCGATCACGAACGGCATCGGCATCGGCTTCATCGCGTTCAGCGTGCTGCGGCTCGCGGCGGGCCGGGGCCGTGAGGTCCCGGTGGCCATGTACATCGTGTCGGCGGTCTTCGTCTTCTACTACGCGATGCCGGCGCTCGGCCTCACGTGACCGTGCGGGGTGTCGGTGGCCGTGTCGGCCACCGGCTCCCCGTCCGCCTCACCGTAGAACTTCTCCGTCTCGTCGACGGCGGTCTTGAACCGCTCGTCGAAATCCTCGCGAATGAGCGTCCGGACGACATAGTCCTGGACGCTCATTCCTCTTTTCGCGGCGTGACTCCTGAGCCGGTCGAGCAGCTCACCGTCGATGCGCAGGCTGAGCACTGTCGATCCCATGTCGTTCAGGGTCGGGGCAGCCGGGGCTCCTTTGCGTCACTTTCTGGATCCGACTCACTCGTTTGGGTGATACATGGATGCGGAAGCGTGATCTGCGTGCATGCGGTTCACGCAGGGGTACGGGTAAACGGGTGTGATCCGTTCGACGTCGGCATGTCCCCGTTGGTATTTAGGCAGGGTAATGAGTTAGGCTAACAAACATGCCTGACCTGTCCCACGGCTCAGCCGACGACGCCGCGGCCGTGAACGCGCTCCGCTCCTCCGTCATGCGACTGGGCCGACGCCTCAAGCACCAGCGCGTCGACGAGTCGCTGAGCCCCACCGAGATGTCGGTGCTCGGCACCCTCGCGCTCTGCGGCTCCGCCACCCCCGGCGAGCTGGCCCGCAAGGAGCACGTCCAGCCGCCGTCGATGACCCGCATCGTCGCGCTGCTCGAAGCCAAGGGACTGGTCCGGCTGGAGCCGCACCCCGACGACCGCCGGCAGAAGGTGGTCAGCCAGACCGAGCAGGCCGAAGCCATGCTCGAGGAGTCCCGCCGCAAGCGGAACGCCTGGCTGGCCTCCCTCGCCGAAGGCCTGGACGAGGACGAATGGGCCAAGCTGCGCGCGGCGGCCCCGGTCCTGGAAAAGCTCGCCCACCTGTAGTCCACGCGCCAAGGAGGCGACGCACTTTGAGTACGGGACCCGGAGCAGACTCCGCACCCGTCCACAAACCCACCCTCGACACCCGCGGGCGGGGGGAAACCTTCTCCTCGCTCAGGATCCGTAACTACCGGCTGTTCTTCACCGGCGCGATCGTCTCCAACACCGGTACATGGATGGCCCGCATCACCCAGGACTGGCTGGTCCTGAGCCTCACCGGCTCGGCCGCCGCCGTCGGTGTCACCACGGCCCTGCAGTTCCTGCCGATGCTGCTCTTCGGCCTCTACGGCGGAGTCATCGCCGACCGCTACCCGAAGCGGCGCCTGCTGCTCGTCAGCCAGGCAGCCCTCGGCCTCTGCGGCATCGCACTCGCCGTCCTCACGCTCTCCGGCAGCATCCAGGTCTGGCACGTCTACCTGATCGCCTTCCTCCTCGGCATGGTGACCGTCGTCGACAACCCGGCCCGGCAGTCCTTCGTCTCCGAGATGGTCGGCCCCGACCACCTGCGCAACGCCGTCTCCCTGAACTCGGCGAACTTCCAGTCCGCGCGGCTCGTCGGCCCCGCCGTCGCCGGTGTCCTCATCGCCGGAGTCGGCAGCGGCTGGGCCTTCCTCCTCAACGGCCTGTTCTTCCTCGCGCCCCTCACGAGCCTCCTGCTCATGCGGACGAGCGAACTCCACAAGGTGGAGCGCGCCCCGCGTGGCAAGGGCCAGCTGCGGGAGGGACTGCGCTACGTGGCCGCGCGACCGGAGCTGATCTGGCCGATCGTCCTCGTCGGCTTCATCGGCACCTTCGGGTTCAACTTCCCGATCTGGCTCACCGCCTTCTCCGGCGACGTCTTCCACGTCGGCGCCGGCGCGTACGGCTTCCTCAACACCCTCATGGCGGCCGGCTCGCTCGTGGGCGCCCTCGCGGCGGCCCGGCGCGGCTCGACCCGGCTGCGGATGCTGGTGATCGCGGCGGGAGTCTTCGGCGTCCTGGAGATCGCGGCGGCCCTGTCGCCGACGTTCTGGCTGTTCGCACTGTTGCTCGTCCCGATCGGCATGATCGGTCTCACGGTCAACATCACCGCGAACTCGGCCGTCCAGATGGCGACGGACCCGGCCATGCGGGGCCGGGTGATGAGCCTCTACATGATGGTCTTCGCCGGCGGTACGCCGATCGGCGCGCCGCTCCTCGGCTGGGTCACCGACACGTACGGCGCCCGCGTCGGCTTCGCGACGGGCGGCGTGATCTCGCTGGCCGCGGCGGTCGTCGTGGGCCTCGTCCTGGCGAAGGTCGGCGGCCTGAAGGTTGCCTGGGCCTGGCGTCACGGGCACCCTCAGGTGCGCTTCGTGGCACGGGAGCGGCTGGCGACCGCGGCCTAGGCCTTGGGCGGGCGGCGGGCGGCGGGCGGCGGGCTGGGGGCCGGGGCACCCCTCCCCAGCCCCGGCCCCTCCCGCCGTCGTCCTCGGCCGGTCTCAGACCCGCTTTTCCAGGACCTGGCCCGCCCAGTCGCCGACCAGGAACGTGTCGGTCGGGGTGAAGCCCTGGCCCTCGTAGTACGCGACGAGCCGGCCCTCGCTGCCCGCGAAGCAGTCCACCCGCAGCAGCGACACCCCCTGCCGCCGCGTCTCCTCCACCGCGTGGGCGAGCAGCGCCGCGCCCACCCCGTGGCCGTGGAACCGCGCGTCGGTCGCGAGCAGCCGTACGTACACCTCGGGCTCGTCCGCCGGTGCGATGTGCTGCCCGGGGAACGGGGTCAGCGTCATCGTCCCCGCCGGTACGCCGTCGATCTCGGCGATCCAGGGATCACCCTCGGCCATCGTGTCCTCGACCTGCTTGACCGCCTTGGGGCGGGCGGAGAACGACTCGGTGCCCCACTGCGCGGTGATTCCCTTGCCGTTGAGCCACACCACGGCGCTGTCGAGGACGCCGAGTATCGCGGGGAGGTCCTCCACCCCGCCCTTCCTGAGGGAGATCTTCATGCCGCAGAGGCTAACCGCTGCCACACTCGCCCCATGAGGCTCTTCGCCGCCGTCCTGCCACCGCGCGAGCGGCTGGACGAGCTCGCACACGTCGTCGACCGGCTCCACCGGCTGCCCGGTGCGGACGGGCTCCGCTGGACCTCGCAGCCCGGCTGGCACCTCACGCTCGCGTTCATGGGGGAGGTCGACGAGGAGCTGCTGCCCGAGCTGCGCGTCCGGCTCGCCCGTGCCGCGCACCGCACCCCGTCCTTCTCCCTGCGGCTCCACGGCGGTGGGCACTTCGGGAGGCGCGCCCTGTGGGCGGGGATCGCCGGGGACCTGGACGAGCTGCGGCTGCTCGCCGAGCGCGCGGACGCCGCCGCGCGCCGGGCCGGGGTCGCGATGGACGAGCACCGTCGCTACCAGGCGCATCTGACGGTCGCCCGCGCGCGGGGCGACGCGGCGGATCTCCATCCCTTCCTCGACGAGCTCGGCACCTTCGAGGGCTCTCGCTGGGAGGCGGGCGAGCTGGTCCTGGTGCGTTCGAACCTGCCGGTCAGCGGGGTGCGGGGGGAGCAGCCCCGGTACGAGACGGTCGACGGCTGGGCGCTGGGCGGGCGGCCGGAGGGAGCGGGGTGAGGACGGCGGCGGACGGCCGGGTAACCTCGAAGCGTGGATCCGAAAACCCGTAATCGCATCATGGCCGGCGTGCTCGTACTGATGTTCGCGATCATCGCGCTGGCATCCGTGTCGGGTCAGTAGCCGCCGGCGCCCGTCCCGCGCGCGCGTCTGCCACCCCGTGGGAACCCTCTTGCTTCGAGCGCACTCGAAGCAGTTGGCTTGGCGTTCATGGAGTACACGCAGCTCGGACGCACCGGACTCAAGGTCAGCCGACTCGTCCTCGGGACGATGAACTTCGGACCCCAGACGGACGAAGCCACCAGCCACGCCATCATGGACACGGCGCTGGACGCGGGGCTCAACTTCTTCGACACCGCCAACGTGTACGGCTGGGGTGAGAACAAGGGCCGGACTGAGGAGATCCTCGGCTCCTGGTTCGCGAAGGGCGACGGCCGCCGCGACCGTACCGTTCTCGCCACCAAGGTGTACGGGAACATGGGCGCCGACGGCGAGGCCTGGCCCAACCACGACAAGCTCTCCGCGGTGAACATCCGCCGCGCGGTCGAGGCCAGCCTCAAGCGCCTCGGCACGGACTACATCGACCTCTACCAGTTCCACCACATCGACCGCTCGACCCCCTTCGAGGAGATCTGGCAGGCGGTCGACGTCCTCGTCCAGCAGGGCAAGATCCTCTACGCCGGATCCTCCAACTTCCCCGGCTACAAGATCGCCCAGGCCAACGAGACGGCCGCCCGGCGCGGCTCGGTGGGTCTCGTCAGCGAGCAGTGCCTCTACAACCTCTTCGAGCGGCGTGCGGAGATGGAGGTCATCCCGGCCGCGCAGGAGTACGGCCTCGGGGTCATTCCCTGGTCGCCGCTGCACGGCGGTCTGCTCGGCGGCGTCCTGAGGAAGGAGGCCGAGGGCAAGCGGCGTACGGAGGGCCGCGCGGCGGCCACCCTCGCCGACCCGTCGTCCCGCGCGCAGCTCCAGGCCTACGAGGACCTGCTGGACAAGCACGGCCTGGAGCCGGGAGAGGCGGCCCTCGCGTGGCTGCTCACCCGGCCGGGCGTGACGGGCCCGATCGTCGGTCCGCGGACGCCGGAGCAGCTGACGAGCGCGCTGCGCGCCCTGGAACTCGAGCTGAGCGATGAGGTCCTGGCGGGCCTCGACGAGATCTTCCCGGGCCCGGGGCCGTCGCCGGAGGCCTTCGCCTGGTAGGCGTCTCCCGCTGACGCCCCCTAGGGGGCGCCGAGCCAGCTGGTGGCGTCCAGGCGGAACGCCGTCTCCGCTGGGACGACGTTCCGCAGGGCCGCCTCCAGGTCCCGGACGCGGTCGGCGCCGAGGGCCGCCGCCCATTCCGCCCGCAGTTCGTCGAAGATCGCCGCGGAGCGGGCGAGGGCGGCGTACCCGCGTGGCGTGAGGTGGACGAGTTTGCGGCGGGCGTCGGTGGGGTCGTCGGCGCGTTCGGCGTAGCCGAGGGCGAGGAGCCGGTCGACGGTCTTGCCGGCGGCCTGCTTGGAGACGCCGAGGCGCCGCCCGATCTCGCTGGCGGTGGCGCCCCGCGCGCCGATGGCCTGCATGGCGAAGCCGTGGGCGGGGCGCAGGTCGGGGTGGCCTTCGGTGGCGAGCCGGTCGTGGAGGCGGTCGATGAGGGTGCGGAAGCCGCCGAAGAGGAGCAGGGGGAGTTCGTAGCCCCTGCCGCCCCCGATCTCTCCGTCGCCGTTGTCCCCGTTGCCAATATCGACAACCTGGTTTACGTTTTCTCCCGACACATGGTCAACCATGTTGTCGATTCTACCCGGCCAGGCCGTGCGCCCGCCTGCCCGCCTGTCCGCTCACCCGCCCGTCCGACCTTGGAGAAGCCTTGTCCGTCGACATGCCCGCCCGTACCGCCAACGCCGTCGCCCTCCTCAAGGAGTCGCCCGAGACCCTCGACGGCTTCCTGAAGCTCAGTCAGACCTTCGAGTCCACCACCCTCGACCCGCACTCCCGCGAGACGGTCGTCCTGACCGTCGCCGAACGCAACCAGTGCCATCTCTGCGTCGACATGCACGAGGCCAAGATGGCCGCCCTCGGGCCCGCGCCCGACGCCGGACGGCTCGCCGCGATCCGTCGGTTCACCCTCCGGGTGCTCGCCTCCGCGGGCGCGGTGAGCGACGCGGAGCTGGCCGACTTCGAGGCCGCGGGCTACACCCGCCGCAACGCCCTGGAGGTCGTCCTCGGCATCGGCGCGTACACGCTCTCCACCTTCGCGAACCGGCTCACCAGGGCGTCGTGAAATGCCCTCCAAGCCCCTTAGGAATCAGGTGAGTTGAGCTCTACGCTGATGCTCCGTCACGCGGGGGACACCAGGGGGAGCGAACCATGGACACGCAGCGCGTACTGCCACGCGAGTACCGGATCAGATCCGGCCGGCTGGCCGCCGTCTACCTCGCGGCGGGCGTCGGACTGCCCACCGCGGGGCTGCCGATCTGGACCGAGGAGGACATCCCCGGCTGGGTCAGGACCCTTGGCACCCTGCTGCTGCTCGCCCTCCTCGGCTGGCTCGTCCTCGCGGCCCGGAGCAGCTCCACCTCCGCCGACCTCAAGGGCATCCGGGTCCGCGGCATGGTCAGGAGCCGGCGGCTCGCCTGGGAGGACATCCACGATCTCCGAGCCGTACCCAACCCGAGCGCGGCCATGGGCCAGGGGCAGCCGCGGATCATCTCCTACATGTACGGGCGCGACGGGCGCCGCGTCCAGCTCATGTACCTGGACGACAACCACGTCGCCGTCGACCGTGAGATCGCCGCGCTGCGGGTCGCGTGGGAGAGGCACCGCGGGGACGGCTGGTCGCCGAACGCCGCGGCCGACCGGCGGATCGACAGCCGGTCCCGCCGTGAGGGTTCGCTCCTGCGCGCGCTGTCCTGGGCCCTCATGTCGGTCCTCGCCGCCGTCGTCCTCTTCCTCGTCCTGCTGTTCACGGACAGCGACGCCATGAGCCCCGAGTGGATCCTGATCATCCCGGTGGTCGTCTTCCTCGTCGTCTGGATCGGATCCAGCCTCCGCGGCCGGAATCAGTAGCGGTACGGGCCGCCCAGGCCCCATGCCTGGTGCATCGCGTCGGCGAAGGCGGCCGCCAGCTTGTGCTCGCCCGAGGGGCCCGGGTGGGTGCCGTCATAGGTGTCCGTGTCGAGGTCGTACGACTCCGGCACAGCCGCCAGGAGAAGGGGCGAGGCCGCCGTGTCCAGGTCGGCGACCGCCTTCGCGAGCAGCTCGTTGAAGCGGGCGCACTCGCCGGCGAAGGGCGCGTCGTACCCGGCGCGCACGTTGGGGATGACGGGCAGGAGGACGGCGCGGACGCGCGGGTTCGCGGCGCGGGCCGTCGCGACGAACGCCCGGACGTTCTCCTCGGTCTGCTCGCTGTTGGTGTAGAAGCCGAGGTCGATCAGACCGAGCGAGATCAGCAGCACGTCGGCCCCGGTCGCCGTGACCGTGTCGCCGATCACGGGTGCCATGTGCAGCCAGCCCTCGCCCCAGCCGGCCAGATGACGCCGGGCGGGGGCGGGGTAGGCCGGGTCGGCGTACGTCTCCGAGGCCGGTGCGTCGGCGGCGGGGTCGTACAGCGTGGTGCGGGGGCCGACGATCTCGTACCCGCCGGGCAGAGTGGACTCCAGGTGCCGCCACATGCGGTACCGCCAGGTCCAGTCGCCGGCGCGTCCGATGGTCATGCTGTCGCCGACGAACAGAAAACGCATGGTCATATCATCGCGGACGCCGTCCCGGGCCTGCGACGTGATCCGGGACACGGGACGCCCGGCCCACGGAGGCCGGCCCGCCCCCACGACGCCCCTACGCCAGGAAGTCGCCGACCGCCCCCGCGAACCCCTCCGCGTCGTCGTGCCACGGGAAGTGCCCCGCCCCGTCCAGGACGACGAAGGCCGCCTTCGGGAACAGCTCCGCGTACGCGGCCGCCGTCGGGACCGGGGTGTTCACGTCCCCCTCCCCGGCCACCACGAGCACCGGCCGCGCGAAGTCCGCGAACACCGCGCGCGTCGCCTCCGGGAGGAAGGCCCCCTCGCTCGCGAAGACGCCCGCGCCCTCCCCGTTCCGCTGACTCTCCCCGGCGGCGTGCCGCTCCCGCGCGGCCTCGTCCCACGTCCCGTGGAAGAACGGCGCCACGGCCTGGAAGCTCTCGCCGGTCCCGCGCCCCGCCGTGACCTCTTCGAGCGCCGCGTACGCCGGGCCGAACCACGGCTCGTCCCGCCGCAGCCGCGCCGCCGCGAGCCGCTCCTCCGGCGCCGTGTCGAGCCCGACGGCCGCCGTGCCCGGGGTGACGAGCACGAGCCGGCCCACCCGCCCGGGGTGACGGGTCACGTACAGGGCGGCCAGGTTCGCCCCCGCCGAGTGCCCGAGGACATCGACGGTGTCGAGCCCGAGGTGCTCGCGCAGCGCCTCCACGTCCTCGACGAGCCGGTCGCAGCGGTACGAGGAGGAGTCGTCCGGCACGGCCGACGCGCCCGTCCCCCGGAGGTCGAGCCGGATCAGCCGCCGGTGCGCGGTCAGTCCGCCGAGGTCGCCGAGATAGGCGGAGTCCTGGAACGGACCGCCGGGGAGACAGAGGAGCGGCGCGCCGGAGCCGGACACATGGAAGGCGAGTGTCGTGCCGTCGGGCGCGGAGAAGGTCTGCGGGGTGGGCATGAGCGCGACCCTGGCAGTCGCGGAGATGCTGGTCAAGCGGGTTTCGCCGCCAGGCGGCGCGGGAGGTCACCGGGTGACGGACGATCTTCCCGTCAGGTGTCCGGGGCCGCGTCGTGGCAGGCTGGGGGGCATGCGATCTGCTCTGTGCGCCCTCGGCGCGGCGGCGGCCCTGGTACTGCTCCCGGCCGGCCATGCCCGTGCCGAAGGACAGGAGCCGGACCGGGACTTCACCATCGAGGACTCCCGTGTCACCGAGTCCAGCGGCCTCGCCGCGAGCCGGGCCCACCCCGGGATCTACTGGACGCACAACGACCAGGACGCCCCCCTGATCTACGGCATCGACTCCCGCACGGGAAAGACGGTCGCGACCCTCACCATGCAGGGCGTCGGCACCCCCCGGGACATGGAGGCGATCGCGGTCGGCCCGGACGGCGACATCTACGTCGGCGACATCGGCGACAACCTGGACGGCTCCTGGGACCACGTCTGGATCTACCGCTTCCCCGAGCCGAAGGTCCTCAAGGACCAGAAGGTGGCGGCCAGGCAGTACGTCGTGAAGTACGCCGACGGGGCGCGCAACGCCGAGGCGCTGATGGTCCACTCGAAGACCGGCCGGGTGTACATCGCGAGCAAGAACGAGGACGGCGGCGGTCTGTACGAGGGCCCCGAGCGGCTCTCCTCGTCCGGGACGAACACCTTCCGGCGGGTCGGCGAGGTCCCGTGGGTGACCGACGGCGCCTTCTCGCCGGACGGCGGCCACCTGGTCCTGCGCGGCTACCTCATGGCGCGCGAGTACGCGTGGAAGGACGGCCGGCTCGGCGACGGGGGCACGTCGATCGGAGCCCCGTTCCAGGGCCAGGCGGAATCGGTGACGTACACGACGGACGGCTCCGCGTTCATGCTCGGCTCCGAGGGCCAGAAGAGCCGTGTGGTGCGGCTGGAGCGGCAGGACGCCGGACGCTCCTCGCAGAAGCCGGGGAGCAGCCCGGACACCCCGGGTGCGCCGCAGTCCCCGCAGTCCCCGTCGGCCGACGGCGAGAAGGGGAACGTCACGGTCGGCTTCCTGGTCCTGGCGGGCGCGTTCGTCGTCGTCTTCGGCATCAAGCGACTGCTGCGGCGGGACTGACACGGGGCCGCACCCCGCACACGCCGAAGGGCCCGGTACCGGATGTCTCCGGTACCGGGCCCTTCGTCCGTGTCGCGTGCGCCTCGCACGGAGAGGTCACACGGTGCGTGTCAGAGCTTCTCGATCACGTAGTCGATGCAGGCCGTCAGGGCACGCACGTCCGCCGGGTCGATCGCGGGGAACATCGCGACCCGCAGCTGGTTGCGGCCCAGCTTGCGGTACGGCTCCGTGTCGACGATGCCGTTCGCGCGCAGCGCCTTCGCGACCGCCGCCGCGTCGATCTCGTCGGCGAAGTCGATCGTGCCGATGACCTGCGAGCGCTTGGCCGCGTCCGCGACGAACGGCGTCGCGTACTTGGACTCCTCGGCCCAGCCGTACAGCGCGTCCGAGGACTCCTTCGTGCGGGCCACGGCCCAGTCCAGACCGCCCTGGCCGTTGATCCACTTCAGCTGCTCGTTGAGCAGGAAGAGGGTCGAGAGCGCCGGGGTGTTGTACGTCTGGTTCTTCAGCGAGTTGTCGATCGCCGTCGTCAGCGAGAAGAACTCCGGGATGTGCCGTCCGGAGTCGTGGATCGACTGCGCCCGCTCCAGCGCGGCCGGGGAGAAGGCCGCGAGCCACAGGCCGCCCTCGGCGGCGAAGGACTTCTGCGGGGCGAAGTAGTAGACGTCCGTCTCGGTGATGTCGACCGGGAGACCGCCCGCGCCGGAGGTCGCGTCCACGAGGACGAGGGAGCCCTGGTCGGCGCCGGCGACCCGCTTGATCGGGGCGGCGACACCGGTCGAGGTCTCGTTGTGCGTGTACGCGTAGACGTCCACGCCCGCCTCGGCCACCGGCTCCGGGTGAGTGCCCGGGTCGGAGGAGATCACGGTCGGCTCGGCCAGCCACGGGGCCAGCTTGGCGGCCTTCGCGAACTTGGAGGAGAACTCGCCGAAGGTGAGGTGCTGCGACTTGCGCTCGATCAGCCCGTGGGTCGCGACGTCCCAGAAGGCGGTGGAGCCGCCGTTGCCCAGGATCACCTCGTAGCCCTCGGGGAGCGAGAAGAGGTCACGGATGCCGGAACGTACCTCGCCGACCAGGTTCTTGACCGGAGCCTGGCGGTGGGACGTGCCGAGGAGAGAGGTGCCGGTGGCGGCCAGGGCGTCCAGCGCCTCCGTACGCACCTTGGAGGGGCCCGCGCCGAAACGGCCGTCGGCGGGCTTGATGTCAGCGGGAATCTGGATATCAGCCACGAGGCGGAGAGTATCGGGTCGGGAAGGGGCCGGTCGCCGGATGTCCGCCCGATGAGACGAGCTCTGAGACATCCTGGCCTTGTGGGAACACACGAGCAACACACGGCGGGCCTGGCCGCCGACCTGCGCGCGGCGGTCGCCGGAGAGGTCGACTTCTCCGTCACCGCAAGGGCGCTGACGACCATGGACGCCTCCAACTACCGCCGCGTTCCGGCCGGTACGGTCGCGCCGCGCGACACCGACGACCTGGCGGCGGTCCTGGAGGTCTGCCGGGCGCACGGCACCACCCCGGTCGTCGCGCGCGGCGCCGGGACCTCGATCGGAGGCCAGTCGACCGGCGTCGGCGTCGTGCTCGACCTCACACGGCACATGGGCGGGATCGTCTCCCTCGACCCGGAGGCACGCACGGCCGTGGTTCGGCCGGGGCTCGTCCTCGACCGGCTGCGGGCGGCGGCCCGCCCGTACGGCCTGACCTTCGGCCCCGATCCGTCGACGCACAGCCGCTGCACCCTCGGCGGCATGATCGGCAACAACGCGTGCGGGGCGCACTCAGTCGCCTGGGGGACCACGGCGGACAACGTGCGCTCGCTGGAGGTGATGACGTACCGGGGCGACAGGTTGACGCTGGGGCGCGAGGGGCGGGGCGCGCCCGCCGGACTCCTCGACCTCGTCGACAGTCGTCTCGCCCTCCTGAGGACCGGTTACCCGGCCGGTCTGCCGCGCCGCATCTCCGGATACGCGCTGGACGCGCTGCTCCCGGAGCGGGGGGTGGACGTGGCCCGCTCGTTCTGCGGCAGCGAGGGGACGCTGGGGCTGGTGACGGAGGCGACGGTCCGGCTCGTCCCGCTGCCGGCCGATCCGGTGCTCGTGGTGCTCGGGTACGCGGACGAGAGCGCGGCGGCGGAGGCCGCGGCGGGGCTTCTGCCGTACCGGCCGCTGACCGTGGAGGGGATGGCCGCCGATCTCGTACGGGGTGCTTCCGGTCTGCCGAAGGGCGGCGCCTGGCTGTTCTGCGAGATGGACGGGGAGGGAGAGGCACGGCGGCTCGTGCGGGCGGCCGACGCGATCGGCTCCGCCGTCGTGCGGGACCCGGCAGGCCGGCGGGCGCTGTGGCGGATCCGCGAGGACGCGGCGGGTACGGCCACCCGGATCGCCGGGGACGGCTCCCGGACGGGGCCCGGGGGAGGCGGAGAGGCGTGGCCGGGATGGGAGGACTGCGCGGTGCCGCCGGCGCGGCTCGGCGCGTACCTCCGCGAATTCCGTTCGCTCCTTGCGGACTTCGGCCTCCGGGGAGTCCCGTACGGGCACTTCGGCGACGGCTGCGTCCACGTCCGGATCGACTTCGACCTGTGGACGGAGAAGGGCGTACGGGACTTCCGCCGCTTCTCGGAGGCGGTCGCCGACCTCGTGGTCGCCCACGGCGGCTCGCTCTCCGGGGAGCACGGCGACGGGCAGGCGCGGGCCGAGCTGCTGCCGAGGATGTACGGGAAGGAGCTCGTCGGGCTGTTCGGCGCGGTCAAGGACGTCTGGGACCCGGACGGCGGCCTCAACCCGGGGATGCTGGTCCGGCCGCGCCCGCTCGACGAGGGGCTGCGGTTCGCCGGGCTGCCGCTGGTGGGTCTTGGCAGGGAGGCGGCCCGGTGTGTGGGGGTGGCCAAGTGCCGTGTCGAGGGCCCGAGTTCGGGGCCGGGAGTGATGTGTCCCTCGTATCGGGCGACGGGGGAGGAGAAGCACTCGACGCGAGGGCGGGCGAGGCTGCTCCACGAGATGGCGCTCGGCGAGGTGATCACGGACGGCTGGCGCTCGGAGGAGGTCCGGGAGGCGCTCGACCTCTGTCTGTCGTGCAAGGGGTGCCGCAGCGACTGCCCGGTGGGCGTCGACATGGCCGCGTACAAGGCGGAGTTCCTGGACCGTCACTACGCGGGACCGTTCGGCTTCCTGCGCAGGCCGCGCTCGCACTGGACGATGGGCAGGCTGCCGCACTGGCTGGACCTGTTCGGGCGGGGGCTGAACGCCGGGATGCGGCTGCCGTTCGCGGCGCGCCTCGCGGGGGTGACACCGGAGCGGGCGATGCCGAGGGTGGCGGCGGGGACGTTCACGGCGTGGTTCGCCGAGCGCGCCTCGTCCCGCCCGCCGGCGGTGACGCTGTGGCCGGACACCTTCACGGACCATCTGGCACCGGAGGTGGGCAGGGCGGCGGTCCGGGTTCTTGAGGCGGCGGGGCTGGGGGTCGCGCTGCCGCAGGCGAGGGTGTGCTGCGGGCTGACGTATGTGTCGACGGGGCAGCTGGGGGCCGCGCGGAGGGTGATGCGGAGGGCGCTGGACGTGATGGAGGGCGAGGGCGGGGAGGCCGCCGGGCCCCTGGGGCCCGTGGTGGTGCTGGAACCCTCCTGTGCGGCGACGCTCCGGACCGACCTGCCGGAGCTGCTGCCGGACGACCCGAGAGCGGCTCGTCTGGCGGCGTCGGTGCGGACGTTCGCGGAGGCGCTGGAGACGCTGGCGCCGGACTGGGAGCCGCCGCGCCTGAACCGCCCGGTGACGGGTCAGACGCATTGCCATCAGCACGCGGTGCTGGGCGACGCGGCCGATCGCCGTCTGCGCGAACGCGCCGGTCTGACAGGGGACTTGGCGGGCGGCTGCTGTGGCCTCGCGGGCAACTTCGGCTTCGAGCCGGGCCATTACGAGGTCTCGGTGAAGTGCGCGGAGGATCAGCTGCTGCCGGCGCTGAGGAAGGCGGCCCCGGGCGCCGACATCCTGGCCGACGGCTTCTCGTGCAGGACGCAGATGGCGGACCTGGCGGGGGTGCGGGGCCGGCATCTGGCGGAGGTGCTGGCGGAGGCGGTGGACAGTGGACCGGGACCGTCCGGATCTTGACGCCGACCTCGGAGGGCACGGGCAGTGCGACGCCCCCGTTCGCGGGACGGACGAGGGTCGGTACGGGCTGGAACGGCTACGACCGGGTCTTCTGACGGGGCTCTGAACGGGTCTCTGGGGTGACCGTTCAGGGTGGGTCTCGGGTGCGGCCGCCCTCTTTCCGAGTGTGGCGTCCTGCACCACCGCGTCAAGGGCGCTCCCTGCGGTCGCGTCGCTGCGCGATGGGCTGTGCCCACCCTTGACCCGGCGGCGCAGGCCGCCTTTTCACACTCGGAGGGCGGCCGGGGGCGGGGCCGCGCGGGGGGGTCCGGGCAGTGGCCACGCGCCGTGGGCGGGCGTGGGGCCGGTGGGGTGGGGCTGGGTTCGCGGCGGGGCGGGGCGGGCCGCTTTCTCTTGTTTCGGGGTGCGCGGTTGTTGAGTGGGGCGGCCTGGCTTGGCTTGGCGACTGCCCGTCGCCGCGGGGCAGGGGTTCAGGCCCCGCTGGTCGCTGTCCGGTGGGTGGTGGGAGCGGGCGGCGAGAGTTTCCTGCACTTCATCGCCCGATAAGGGCGAGTTGCACCATTCGCCCACCTTTCCCCGGTGGGTTACTCGGAGTAATGTCGAGTTACTCACGCCCCGACCCGCCGGGAGTGACCAGCGGGGCTTGAAGCCCCGCCATCAACCGGCCTTTCGTCGCTGAGCGCCGCCCGGCCGCCCCATTCAACAACCGCGCACCCCGCACGAGTCGACGGATCCCCACCGACCCCGGCCGCGAACCCAGCCCCACCCCACCGGCCCGCAAGGCGCCCACGCCACCCCGGCCACTACCCGGGGCCCGGCGTGGACCCCGCCCCCCGGACCGCCCTCCGAGAGTGTCTTCGCTCCTGGAGGTGGTGGGTCAAGGGTGGAGCGCAGCGGAATCGGCGAAGCCGACGCGACCGCAGGGAGCGCCCTTGACGCGCCGCCGGAAGGAGCGACTCTCGGAAAGAGGGCGGTCCCACCAGAAGCCCGCTTGTCGGTCTCGCCGTTGCCGCCCGGCTTGCGCTCGTGTGCCCGCGGATTCGCGTTCCTTCGAAAGGAGGCCGGTCCCGTCGTCGGGTGCGGCGCCGAACGAGAGGGCGTCAGCCTCCGCTCACGATCTCCCGTGCCATCGCCACCAGCGCCCCCGTCGCTGGGTGCGGGAACGCGTCCCGCCAGGCCAGGACCACCGGGAGCGGCGGGGCGTCCGGCAGGGGCCGGTAGGTCACCCCCGGGTGCGGGTGCAGGGCCGCCGTCGACGCGGACGAGACGCCGACGCCCCTGCCCGCCGCGATCGCCGTCAGCCAGTCGTCGGTGTTGGCGACCGTGACCGTGGCCGCCGGGCGCGCGGCCGCCGGCCAGAGGGTGAGGGTGGTCGTGCCCGAGACCGTGTTGAGGACCACGGTTCCGCCGGCCAGGTCGTCGAGGGTGAGGCGGGGGTGTTCGGCGAGCGGGCCGTCGGCCGGTACGGCGGCGACGCGCCCCTCCGTGGTGAGTTCCTCCGTGACCAGGCCCGGCGCGTCGACCGGTCCCCGCAGCAGCGCCGCGTCCACCTCGCCCCGGGTCAGGCCGGCCGTGCGGTCGTCGATGCGGAGGAGTTCGAGGGGGGTCTCGGGGTGTTCGCGCTGCCAGCGGCGGAGCAGGGGTGTCGTGTACGGGCCGAAGGCCGACCAGGCGTGTCCGAGCCGGAGCGGCCGGTGGCGCAGTCTCGCCGGGTCGACGGCCGCCTCGAACGCCGCGAGCGCCGCCGCGGCCCGGTCCTGGAAGGCGCGGCCCTCGGCCGTGAGGGCGAGGTGGTGGGTGGAGCGGTCCACGAGCCGTGCGCCGAGGTGCTGCTCCAGGGCGGCGAGCGTGCGGGACACGGCCGGTTGGGTGAGGTGGAGCCGGGCTGCCGCCCTGGTGAGGCTGGATTCTTCGGCGATGGCGAGGAAGCAGCGGAGGTGGCGTAGCTCGATGCTCATGCGTCCGGAGCATAACCGCAGCGCAATCGGCATTTCCGGTGCCGCGCGGGGGCTCGTAGCGTGGGAGGGGACTCCGGTGACAGCAGACCGGTGGTGCACTATTCTGGACTGGAAGTTCAATGCAGTGAACACTTGAGGAGTGGTCGGTGGACATCAGTCCGGTCAAGGAGGCGGGCCCGGTGGGGACCGTGGTCGGCCCCGAGTCGCCGGCCGTACCCGTCGGCGGCGCCCAGGGCGTACCAGGGCCCAAGGGGCTCGCGGGCCACCGGTTCGGGCCCGTCGTGCTCGTCGTCACGGGCGGGCTCTCCGTGCAGTTCGGTTCGGCTCTCGCCGTCCTCCTCATGCCCCGGGCCGGCGCCCTCGGCGTCGTCACCCTCAGGCTCGTGCTCGCCGCGGCCGTCCTGCTGATCGTCTGCCGCCCGAAGGTCCGCGGCTACGGCCGGGCGGACTGGGGCACGATCGTCGCCTTCGGCGCGGCGATGGCGGGCATGAACATCCTCTTCTACCAGGCGGCCGACCGGATCCCGCTGGGGGCCGCGGTCACCCTGGAGGTCCTCGGCCCGCTGATCCTCTCGGTGGTCGCCTCCCGGCGGCTGATGAATCTGCTCTGGGCGGGACTCGCCCTCGGTGGCGTCGTCCTGCTCAGCGGCGGCGGCTTCGACCGTCTCGATCCGCTGGGTGCGGCCTTCGCGCTCGCGGCGGGCGCGATGTGGGCCACGTACATCGTCTTCAGCGCGCGCACGGGCCGGCGTTTCCCGCAGGCGGACGGCCTCGCGCTCGCGATGGCCTTCGGTGCCGTCCTCAGCCTGCCGCTGGGCATCGCGGAGGCGGGCGACAAGCTCCTCGTGCCCTCGACGATCGGCCTCGGCCTCGCGGTCGCGCTGATGTCGTCCGTCCTGCCGTACACCCTCGAACTCCTCGCCCTGCGCCGTCTGCCCGCCCCCACCTTCGCCATCCTGATGAGCCTGGAACCTGCCATCGCGGCGACGGCCGGCTTCCTCATCCTCAGCCAGGCGCTGTCCCTGACCGACGCGCTCGCGATCGCCCTGGTGATCGCGGCGAGCATGGGAGCGGTACGGACGCAGGTGCGGGCGGCCGCGCGCGAGCGGGGCAGGGTCGCGGGCTAGATCCGGTCGTCCCCGGCGGGCCGGTGCGTCGCCCCTGGTGTGCCGGTGCGTCGCCCCTCGCGGGTCGGTGGCACGAGCTTTCTCGATCATGCGCGGGTCCTAGGATCCGCGCATGATCGCTGAACTGCAGTGCCTCGTGATCGACTGCCCGGCCCCCGCCGAACTCGCCGCCTTCTACCGCTCGGTGCTGGGCGGCGAGGTCGACCGCCCGGACGCCCGGTGGTCCCTCGACGGGATGTGGTCCACCCTGCACACCCCCGGCGGGCTCGTCCTCTGCTTCCAGGGCGTCACGGACCACCGCCCCCCGACGTGGCCGACCCCCGAGCGTCCCCAGCAGTCGCATCTCGACTTCGCGGTGAGGGACCTGGAGGAGGCGCAGGAGCAGGTTCTCGCCCTGGGCGCGACGCTCCTGGACGCGGGCGGGGGTGACCGTGGCTGGCGCGTCTACGCGGACCCGGCGGGGCATCCGTTCTGCCTGGTCCGCCACTGAGTCCGGAGGTCGGCCGCCGCCGGCCGTGGCCCGATCCTGTCGCCCCCTGACCTCCGGGCTGTTTCGGGGGCCAAGGGGCGCCTCGGACGATGGGGCTGTCGTCCGAGGTGCGAGGAGAGGGGGGCGTCATGGCCCTGGAGATGCGTGAGCGGTGCGAGCGGTGCGAGACGGCGGTGCTGGTGGCGGAGGGGCCCGCAAGGATCTGTTCGTACGAGTGCAGCTTCTGCGTGCCGTGCGCCGACGCGATGGACGACGTCTGCCCCAACTGCGGGGGCGAGCTGGTGGCGCGGCCTCGGCGGGTGGCCGGGTAGCGGCGCCGTCGGGCGAGTGCGCGGCGCGGTCCGAGGGCCCCACGGGACGCTTCCCGGCCCGCCCCGAATCTAAAGCAAGCACGCTTGATTGTTTCTGTCGCCGCTGTCATGCTCCTCGCGAAGGCCCGTGAACGCCCGTCCCCGAGGGGAGCGCACCGTGTCCGACCCCGTCGTCGTCCTCGACGACCTGCGTGCCGAGAGTGACGCACTCGACCGGCTCGTGGGCGAGGTGAGCGAGGAGCAGTGGGCCGCGCCCACCCCCGCCCCCGGCTGGACCGTCGCCCATCAGATCGCGCACCTCGCCTGGACCGACCGGGCCGCGCTGCTCGCCGCCACCGACCCCGACGGCTTCGCCGCCGAGACCGCCAAGGCCCTCGCCGCGCCCGAGCGTTTCGTCGACGAGGGGGCCGAGGAGGGCGCGAAGCTGGCGCCCGGAGAGCTGCTCGCTCACTGGCGCGAGGGGCGTGAGCTGCTGCAGGAGGCCCTCCGGGCGGTTCCGGCCGGGGCGCGGTTCCCCTGGTACGGGCCGCCCATGAGCGCCCCCGCCATGGCCACGGCCCGGCTCATGGAGACCTGGGCGCACGGTCAGGACGTCGCCGACGCCCTCGGAGTCGTCCGTACGCCGACCGACCGCATCCGGCACGTCGCCTGGATCGGTCACCGTGCCCGGGGCTACGCCTATCTGGTGCGGGGTCTGCCCGTTCCCGCCGAGCCCGTCCGGGTGGAACTCGTCGCACCGAGCGGGGAGTTGTGGGTCTACGGGCCCGAGGACGCCGCGCAGTCCGTGACCGGGCCGGCTCTGGAGTTCTGTCTGCTCGTCACCCAGCGCGTGCACCGCGACGACACCTCCCTGGTCGCCGTCGGACCGGACGCCGCGCACTGGCTCACCATCGCCCAGGCCTTCGCCGGACCGGCGGGTCCGGGCCGGCCCGCCGAAGGGGCCCGGCCCGCCGAAGGAGCCCGCTGATGGTCCTCCGTATCGGCAACGCCTCCGGCTTCTACGGCGACCGGTTCGACGCCGTCCGCGAGATGCTCACCGGCGGCGGGCCCGAGGGGGCGCTCGACGTCCTCACCGGTGACTACCTCGCCGAGCTCACCATGCTCATCCTCGGCCGCGACCAGCTCAAGGACCCGGCCTCCGGGTACGCGAAGACCTTCCTGCGCCAGATGGAGGAGGGCCTGGGCCTCGCCCACGACCGCGGGGTCCGGATCGTCACCAATGCCGGCGGTCTCAACCCCGCCGGTCTCGCCGACGCCCTGCGCGTCCTCGCCGCCAAGCTCGGCCTGCCCACGCGGGTCGCGCACGTGGAGGGTGACCGGCTTCCGGCCGTCGACGGCGCTCTGGCCGCCAACGCCTATCTCGGGGGCGCCGGGATCGCCGCCTGCCTCGCCGCCGGCGCCGACGTCGTCGTCACCGGCCGGGTCACCGACGCCGCCCTCGTCACCGGGCCCGCGCAGTGGCACTTCGGCTGGGGGCCCGAGGAGTACGACAGGCTCGCGGGCGCGGTCGTCGCCGGGCACGTCCTCGAATGCGGCACCCAGGCCACCGGCGGCAACTACGCCTTCTTCCGTGAGCACGACCCGGCGCTCTTCCGCCGCCCCGGCTTCCCGATCGCCGAGCTCCACGAGGACGGCAGCGCCGTCATCACCAAGCACCCCGGCACCGGCGGCCTCGTCGACATCGGCACGGTCACGGCCCAACTCCTGTACGAGACGGCCGGCGCCCGCTACCCAGGGCCCGATGTCACCGCCCGCCTGGACACCGTCCGGCTCACCCAGGAAGGCCCCGACCGGGTCCGGATCGACGGCGTACGGGGCGAGGCGCCGCCCCCGACGGTCAAGGTCGGGCTCAGCCGGCTCGGGGGCTTCCGCAACGAGGTCGTGTTCGTCCTGACCGGTCTCGACATCGAGGAGAAGGCCGCCCTCGTGCGGGGGCAGATCGAGGACGCGTTCGCGGGCGGCCGCCCCCGCGAGGTCCGGTGGGAGCTCGTGCGGACCGACCGGCCCGACGCCGACACGGAGGAGACCGCGAGCGCCCTCCTCCGGCTCGTCGTCCGGGACTCCGCCCCGGAGGCCGTCGGCCGGGCCCTGACCGGCGCCGCCATCGAACTCGCCCTCGCCAGCTACCCCGGTTTCCATGTCACCGCGCCGCCCGGGAAGGGCGCCCCCTACGGGGTCTTCGAGAGCGCGTACGTCCCGGTCGGCGACGTCCCCCACACGGCCGTCCTCCCGGACGGGGCCCGCGTCCCCGTCCCCGTACCGCAGCGGACGCGGGAACTGGAGCCCGTCCCCGAGCCGGCCCTCCCGGAGCCGTTCCCGCCGGGGCCCGCCCGGCGGGCTCCCCTCGGCCGGATCGCCGGCGCCCGCAGCGGCGACAAGGGCGGCGACGCCAACGTCGGCGTCTGGGCACGCACGGAGGAGGAGTGGCGGTGGCTCGCGCACGCCCTGACCGTCGAGCGGGTGCGGGAACTCCTCCCCGAGACGGCCGGCACGGACATCACCCGGCACGTCCTTCCGCGGCTCCGCGCGCTCAACTTCACCTTCGCCGGGATCCTCGGCGAGGGCGTCGCCTCCCAGGCCCGCTTCGACCCTCAGGCCAAGGCCCTCGGCGAGTGGCTCCGCTCCCGCGCAACAGACATCCCGGAGGGACTCCTGTGACCGTCCTCGCCTCCGCCCTCGACACCGGCGGATCCGACTACCGGGCCCACCGCGCCGCCATGATCGACAAGCTGATCGCGCTGGAGGCCGAGCACGCCAAGGCGCTCGCGGGCGGCGGCGAGAAGTACGTCGCGCGGCACCGCAAGCGCGGCAAGATGCTCGCCCGCGAGCGGATCGAGCTGCTCGTCGACCCGGACACCCCCTTCCTGGAGCTGTCGCCGCTCGCCGCCTGGGGCAGCGACTACGCGGTCGGCGCCTCCCTGATCACCGGCATCGGGGTCGTCGAGGGCGTCGAGTGCCTGATCACCGCCAACGACCCGACCGTGCGCGGCGGCGCCTCCAACCCCTGGACGCTGAAGAAGGCCCTCCGGGCCAACGAGATCGCGTTCGCCAACCGTCTGCCGGTGATCTCGCTCGTCGAGTCCGGCGGCGCCGATCTCCCCTCCCAGAAGGAGATCTTCATCCCGGGCGGGGCGCTCTTCCGCGACCTCACCCGGCTCTCCGCCGCCGGCATTCCCACGGTCGCGGTCGTCTTCGGCAACTCGACGGCCGGTGGCGCGTACGTCCCCGGCATGTCCGACCACGCCGTGATGATCCGGGAGCGGTCGAAGGTGTTCCTCGGCGGTCCGCCGCTGGTGAAGATGGCGACGGGCGAGGAGAGCGACGACGAGTCCCTGGGCGGCGCCGAGATGCACGCGCGGACGTCCGGGCTCGCCGACCACTACGCCGTCGACGAGGCGGACGCGCTCCGCCAGGCCCGCCGGATCGTGGCCCGGCTGAACCACCGCAAGGCCCACCCCGATCCCGTCACGCCCGCCGAGCCGCCGACGTACGACGAGGACGAGCTGCTGGGGATCGTGCCCGGGGACCTCAAGACGCCCTTCGACCCGCGCGAGGTGATCGCCCGGATCGTCGACGGCTCCGACTTCGACGAGTTCAAGCCGCTGTACGGGCCGAGCCTGGTGACCGGCTGGGCGAGCCTGCACGGCTACCCGGTCGGCATCCTGGCCAACGCGCAGGGAGTCCTCTTCGGCCCGGAGTCGCAGAAGGCCGCGCAGTTCATCCAGCTCGCCAACCAGCGCGACATCCCGCTGGTCTTCCTCCACAACACCACCGGCTACATGGTCGGCAAGGAGTACGAGCAGGGCGGCATCATCAAGCACGGCGCGATGATGATCAACGCGGTGTCGAACTCCCGCGTGCCCCATCTGTCCGTCCTCATGGGGGCGAGTTACGGCGCCGGGCACTACGGCATGTGCGGCCGGGCGTACGACCCGCGCTTCCTCTTCGCCTGGCCCAGCGCCAAGTCCGCCGTCATGGGCCCGCAGCAGCTCGCCGGAGTCCTCTCCATCGTGGCGCGGGCGAGCGCCGTCGCGAAGGGGCAGCCGTACGACGAGGAGGCCGACGCCGGTCTCCGGGCGCTCGTCGAGGCGCAGATCGAGTCCGAGTCCCTGCCGATGTTCCTCTCCGGCCGGCTCTACGACGACGGGGTCATCGACCCCCGCGACACCCGCACGGTCCTCGGGCTGTGCCTCTCCGCGATCCACACGGCACCGGTCGAGGGCGCGCGCGGCGGCTTCGGCGTCTTCCGAATGTGAGGCACCTCCCCATGACCGAGCCCTCGATGATCACCTCCGTCCTGGTCGCGAACCGGGGCGAGATCGCCTGCCGGGTCTTCCGCACCTGCCGTGAGCTGGGCATCTCGACCGTCGCCGTGTACTCCGACGCGGACGCCGACGCCCTGCACGTCCGGGAGGCGGACACGGCGGTACGGCTGCCGGGGGCGACGCCCTCGGAGACGTACCTCCGCGGCGACCTGGTGGTGAAGGCCGCGCTCGCCGCCGGCGCCGACGCCGTCCACCCCGGCTACGGATTCCTCTCCGAGAACGCCGGCTTCGCCCGGCAGGTGACCGACGCCGGCCTGGTGTGGATCGGTCCGCCGCCGGAGGCGATCGAGGCGATGGCGTCCAAGACCCGCGCCAAGGAGCTCCTCGGCATCGCGCCCCTGACGGACGTGACCGAGGCCGACCTGCCCGTCCTGGTGAAGGCGGCGGCGGGCGGCGGCGGCCGTGGCATGCGGATCGTGCGGGAACTCGACCGGCTTCCGGAGGAGTTGACGGCTGCCTCGGCCGAGGCGCTCAGCGCCTTCGGGGACGGCGAGGTCTTCGTCGAGCCGTACGTCGAGAACGGGCGGCACGTCGAGGTCCAGCTCCTCTGTGACACCCACGGCACCGCCTGGGCACTCGGCACCCGTGACTGCTCGCTCCAGCGGCGCCACCAGAAGGTCGTCGAGGAGGCGCCGGCGCCCGGGCTGCCCGCCGCGCTCGAAGCGTCCCTCCTGGACACGGCCGTCCGGGCGGCGAAGGCCGTCGGCTACGTCGGCGCGGGCACGGTCGAGTTCCTGGTGGCCGACGCCCCCCGAGCTCTCGGTTCCGCTCGGGCCGGGGGGACCCCCAGGGCGCACTTCCTGGAGATGAACACCCGCCTCCAGGTCGAACACCCGGTGACGGAGGAGGTGTTCGGGGTCGATCTCGTCGCCCTCCAGCTCGCCGTCGCCGAGGGCCGCGCCCTGCCGCCGGAGCCCCCGGCCCCCCGCGGCCACGCGATCGAGGCCCGCCTGTACGCGGAGGACCCTGCGCGTGCCTGGGCCCCGCAGACGGGCGTCCTGCACCGCTTCGAGCTGCCCGGGGAGGGCCGGACCCGCCTCGACACCGGGTACGCCTCCGGGGACACGATCGGGGTCCACTACGACCCGATGCTCGCCAAGGTGATCGTCCACGCCCCGACGCGCGCGGAGGCGATCCGCAAGCTGGCCCACGCCCTGGAGCGGGCCGGGATCCACGGCCCGGTCACCAACCGGGACCTCCTGGTGGCCTCCCTCCGGCACCCGGAGTTCGGGGATCCGGGGCTGCTGGACACCGGGTTCTACGACCGGAACCTGGACGTGCTGACGGAGCCCCGGGACGGCGAGGCGTACGCGGCCGTCGCCGCCGCCCTCGCCGAGGCGTCCACCCGCCCGAGCCGCTTCGGCGGTGGCTGGCGCAACCTCCGCTCCCAGGACGAGACGCGGACCTACGGCGGTCATGAGGTCCGCTACCGGCCGACGCGGGACGGCGGGTACGAGGTCACCGCCCCCGAAGGCGTCCGGGTGGTCTCGGTGACCCCCGGCCGGGTGCGCCTCGACGTCGGCGGTGTCGTACGGGACTTCGGCGTCGCGGCGTACGGGGACGGCCTGGTGCACGCCGGACCGCACCGGCTCGCCGTCCGCCCCCGCTTCACCGACCCCCGTGAGCAGACGGCGCCCGGCTCCCTGCTCGCCCCCATGCCCGGCACCGTCGTCCGGGTCGCGGACGGCCTCGCCGTCGGCGACCGCGTCACCGCCGGGCAGCCGCTCCTCTGGCTGGAGGCCATGAAGATGGAGCACCGCGTCATCGCCCCCGCCTCCGGCACGCTCACCGCGCTCCACGCCGCCCCCGGCCGCCAGGTCGAGGTAGGTGCCCTGCTCGCCGTCGTCTCGGACGACGCCACGACCGAAGCAGCACAGGAGGACCAGACCGTATGAGCACCATGATCGAGAGTGAAGAGCTCACCGCGCTCCGCGCCGCCGTCTCCGCGCTCGGCCACCGGCACGGCCCCGGCTTCGACCGGGCGGCCCTGTGGGCGGAGGCCGGCAAGCTCGGCTATCTGGGGGTCAACCTGCCCGAGGAGTACGGCGGCGGGGGCGGCGGCATGGCCGAGTTGTCCATCGTCCTGGAGGAGGCCGGCGCGGCCGGCGCGCCGCTCCTGATGATGGTGGTCTCGCCCGCGATCTGCGGCACGGTCATCGCCCGCTTCGGCACCGAGGAGCAGAAGCGGGCCTGGCTGCCGGGTCTTGCGGACGGCTCCCGGACGATGGCGTTCGGCATCACGGAGCCCGACGCGGGCTCGAACTCGCACCGGATCACGACGACCGCGACCCGTACCGAGGAGGGCTGGGTCCTCAACGGGCGGAAGGTGTTCGTGTCGGGGGTCGACATCGCCGACGCGACGCTGATCGTGGGCCGTACGTCGGACGCCCGCACGGGCAGCCTCAAGCCCTGTCTCTTCATCGTCCCGCGCGACGCCCCCGGCTTCCAGCGGCGGCACATCGAGATGGAACTCGATGCGAACGAGAAGCAGTTCGAGCTGACGCTCGACGAGGTGCACCTGCCGGCCGACGCGCTCGTCGGCGACGAGGACGCGGGGCTGCTCCAGCTCTTCGCGGGCCTCAACCCGGAGCGGATCATGACGGCCGCGTTCGCGATCGGCATGGGCCGGTACGCGCTCGCGCAGGCAGTGAAGTACGCGAAGGAGCGCCAGGTGTGGAAGGCCCCGATCGGCGCCCACCAGGCCGTCGCACACCCGCTCGCCCAGGCGCACATCGAGCTGGAGCTGGCCCGTCTGATGATGGCGAAGGCCGCGCACCTCTACGACGCGGGTGACGACATGGGCGCGGGCGAGGCCGCCAACATGGCGAAGTACGCGGCGGCGGAGGCCTGTGTGAAGGCCGTCGACCAGGCGGTCCACACCCTCGGCGGCAACGGTCTGACCAAGGAGTTCGGCCTGGCCCGGCTCGTCACGGCGGCGCGGGTGGCCCGGATCGCCCCGGTCAGCCGGGAGATGATCCTCAACTACGTGTCGCACCAGACGCTGGGGCTGCCCAAGTCGTACTGACCGGGCGCGGAGTGCCGTCGGCCGGTGGCGGCTCGCCACCGGCCGTGCCGGACGCGCGCTCAGTCGTCGTGGTCGCCGGTCGGGTGGCTTCCGTCCACCCGGCCGACCTCGCCGGTCCAGCGGCGGACGGCCTCGGTGAAGTCCACGTGGCCGACCTCGTGGTGGGCGGCCACGAAGCGGCGGGCCGGCGGCTTCTTCGTCCAGTAGCGCTCGTCGAGCTTCGCCTCGCGGAGGAAGATCTCGCAGCCGACCGCGTTGGTGTGGAAGTGCAGTTCCAGCTCCTCCGGGCGGTTCCCCCCGGGTCGCTCGTCGACGAGCAGGAGTCCCTGGGCCCGGTAGACGTGGTATTCGGTGCGGGGGATGTTCCCGCTGTGGACGCGCGAGGTCCGGAGGGCGTATCCCTCGGCGGCGAAGGCGTCGAGGACGGCCTCGTGCAGGGGCAGCGCGGTGATGTGGACGGGGTCGTCGTCCGTCTGGGCCTTCACGCCCTCGGCCTCGACCTCGGTGTGGATGCCCAGACGGACCCCGAGGCGCTGCCCCTTCACCTCGGTCAGCGGGGTCTCCCACTTGAGCCGGTGGCGGATGGGGAGCCGCTTCTCCTCGCCCTTCTCCAGGGTGAAGTGGCCGCTGGCCGTCGGGTAGTCGAAGGTGTCGCCGCTGTATCCGTCTCCGTCGCCCTTGTGCGCGACCGGCGCGTCGGTGACGAGTTTCAGCCAGATCGACCTGACCTCGATGCGACGGTCGGCGCGCAGGACCAGTTCCCCGCTCAGGATGCCGCCCGGCAGGGCCGGTTCGGACTGCACGACGGTGTCGATCTCGAGCGGTATGCCGCCCATGCCCAGAAGGCGCTTGAAGACCATGGGCGCAGGCTAACCGCCCGATGACCCTGCAAGAGGCGGAAGTTCGGGCTCCGGGAAGTCCGGTCACGGCACGGAGTGCCGGTTCCGATCGTGTTTCACCCTCCGTACGAAGGGCTACCGGTTGTGAACATTCTGTGTACGATCCGTGCACGTCGCACACGCTCACAGCCTCCGGGAGACGCACGTGTACTCGCCTCCACCGCCGTTCCAGCCCGTTCCGGCCCCGCTGCCCGCACGGCGCTGGTGGCAGCACCCCGCCCTGATCATCTGCCTCCTGGTCTTCCTCCCTCCGGTGGGCATAGCCCTGACCTGGACGAGCCGGTGGAGCCAGAACAAGAAGGTCGTCGCGACCGTCCTCGGCGCCCTGTGGTTCCTGCTGCTGCTCCTCAGCGACTCCCCGGACGACGCGAAGAACGACGCGAAGGACGCGGCGAAGCCGACGGCCACGGCGACGGCCACCGCGCCGGCCGCCACCGCGACCCCGTCCCCCACTCCCTCGCCGACGGAGGAGACCCCGGCGATGCCCTCGCTCGTCGGCGGGAGCTACGCGGACGCCGAGCAGCTCCTCACCGACAACCAGGGCCGGGCCGAGGCCGCCTACGGGGACGTGGAACTGCCCGCCGCGTACGGCACCTGGACCGTCTGCTTCCAGAACCCCCGGGCCGGTGCGCCGGTCTCCTCAGCGGTGCCGGTGGTGCATCTGACGGCGCCGGGCACGCCCTGCCCGAAGGCCCCCGGCGAGGTGCTCCACAAGCCGGCCCCGAAGCCCGCGCCGACCACCCAGCGGCCGAAGCCGAAGCCCACCCAGGTGCCGGTTCCGACGCAGGAGCCGACGCCCGAGCCCACCGAGGACGACTCGTCCTCCGGCGGCAGCGTCTCCTACCGCAACTGCACGGCCGTCCGCGAGGCCGGTGCCGCCCCCATCCACGTGGGTGACCCGGGTTACGGCCGCCACCTCGACCGCGACGGCGACGGCGTCGGCTGCGAGAGCTGACACGAGGGCACGACGCACCGCCCGTCCCCGCACACGGGGGCGGGCGGCGCGCTTCCCGCGAATCATGCATGCATGCTTGATTGTTTCCCCGGAGTGCTGACAAGGTCTCCCCAAGCCGTACCCCCACACGCGATCCTGGCGACCACCTTCCACCTCTCCCACCTCTCCAGGGGGCTTGCATGGTGTTCCGCAGCGAGTACGAGGCCGTTCCGACCGTCTCCCGGCCCATCCACGACGTGGTCCTCGGCCGCGCGGCCGAGCGGGGCGACACCCCCGCGCTGATCGACGGAACGGGGGAGTTCACCCTCACGTACGGACAGGTCGACGCCTTCCACCGGCGGGTCGCCGCCGGACTCGCCGAGGCCGGGGTGCGGAAGGGGGACGTGCTCGCGCTGCACAGCCCCAACACCGTGCTCTTCCCCGTCGCCTTCTACGCCGCCACGCGCGCGGGTGCCGCCGTCACCACCGTGCACCCGCTGGCCACCCCCGAGGAGTTCGCCAAGCAGCTCCGTGACTCCTCCGCCCGCTGGATCGTCACCGTCTCCCCGCTGCTGCCCGCCGCCCGCGCGGCGGCCGAACTCGCGGGCGGAATCGAGGAGATCCTCGTCTGCGACGAGGCACGGGACGGCGCCCGCTCCCTGCAGTCCTTCCTCGGCTCCACCGGCCCGGTGCCCGAGATCGAGGTCGACCCCGACGTGGACGTCGCCGCGCTCCCGTACTCCTCCGGCACCACCGGCGTCCCCAAAGGCGTGATGCTCACCCACGCCTCGATCGCCACCAACCTCGCCCAGCTCGACCCGGTCATCCCCATGGGGCCCGGCGACCGGATCCTGGCGATCCTCCCGTTCTTCCACATCTACGGGCTCACCGCCCTCATGAACGCGCCCCTCCGGCAGGGCGCCACCGTCGTCGTCCTGCCCCGCTTCGAGCTCGACACCTTCCTCGGCGCCATCCAGAAGCACCGCATCAACGGCCTCTACGTCGCCCCGCCGATCGTGCTCGCCCTCGCCAAGCACCCGGCCGTCGCCGACTACGACCTGTCCTCCCTGGAGTACATCGTCAGCGCCGCCGCCCCGCTCGACGCGGCCCTCGCCGAAGCCTGTTCGGCGCGGCTCGGACTGCCGCCGGTCCTCCAGGCGTACGGCATGACGGAGCTGTCCCCGGGGACCCACGTCGTCCCGCTCACCGCCCGGAACCCCCCGCCCGGCACCGTCGGCAAGCTGCTGCCCTCCACGGAGATGCGGATCCTGTCCCTCGACGACCCGTCGAAGGACGCGGCGCCCGGCGAGGAGGGCGAGGTCGCCATCAGGGGACCGCAGGTCATGAAGGGCTACCTCGGACGGCCCGACGCCACCGCCGCCATGATCGACGCCGACGGCTGGGTGCACACCGGCGACATCGGCCGGGTCGACGACGACGGCTGGCTGTTCGTCGTCGACCGCGTCAAGGAACTCATCAAGTACAAGGGCTTCCAGGTCGCCCCCGCCGAACTCGAAGCACTGCTCCTCACCCACGAGGGCGTCGCCGACGCCGCCGTCATCGGCGTCACGGACGCGGACGGCACCGAGATCCCCAAGGCCTACGTCGTACGCCAGGCCGCCGCCCCCGGCCTCACCGCCGAGGACGTCATGGCGCACGTCGCCGCCCGGGTCTCCCCGTACAAGAAGGTCCGCGACGTCGAGTTCGTCGAGGCGGTGCCCCGGGCAGCGTCCGGGAAGATCCTCCGCCGAGAACTCCGCGACCGGGACCGTGAGGCCCGCGACCGAGAGCTCCCAGACCGAGAGTTGAGGGACCGCACATGACCCTGGTCGACGTCACCGAGGAGCGGGGGATCACCACCCTCGCCCTCGACTCCCCGGCCACCCGCAACGCGCTCTCCGCGGCGCTCGTCGCCGAGCTCGCCGACGCGCTCACCGCCTGCGGCAAGGACGCCGCGGTCCGGGCGGTGGTGCTCACCCACACCGGCACCACGTTCAGCGCGGGCGCCGACCTCAAGGCGCCGCCGAGCCCGTACGCCTTCGTCGATCTGCTCCGGCAGCTCGTCGAGCTGCCGAAACCGGTCGTCGCCCACGTCACCGCGGGCAGCCGCACCCGGGCCGGCGGCCTCGGCCTGCTCGGGGCCGCCGACATCGTCGTGGCGGGGGAGGGGGCCGACTTCGCGCTCACGGAGGTACGGATCGGGGTCGCCCCGGCCGTCATCTCCCTCACCCTCCTCCCGAAGCTGGAGCCCCGCGCGGCGGCCCGCCACTACCTGACGGGCGAGCGGTTCGGAGTGCCGGAGGCGATCGCCATGGGGCTCGCCACGGACCGGGAGGACGCCCTGCCCGGCATCCTCGACGCCCTCCGCGCCGCCTCCCCGCAGGGCCTGCGCGAGGCGAAGCGGCTGGTCACCGCTAGAGTCCTGGAGACCTTCGAACGCGACGCGGAGGACCTGGTGCAGAGGTCGGCCACGCTCTTCGCCTCCACCGAGGCGCGCGAGGGGATGACGGCCTTCCTCGAACGACGGGACCCCGCATGGCGGCTGTGACCGCACCCAAGCAGGACAGGAGCCGCGCCACCCGGCAGCGGCTCCTGGAGGCGGCCGTGTCCTGCCTGGCCGAACACGGCTGGGCGGGCTCCACGGTCGCCGTCGTCGCGGAACGGGCCGGCGTCTCCAGGGGCGCCGCCCAGCACCACTTCCCGACCCGCGAGGACCTGTTCACGGCCGCCGTCGAGTACGTCGCCGAGGAGCGCTCGAACGCGCTGCGGAACCTGCCCTCCCGCGACCGCCACGAGGCCGTCGCCGCGCTCGTCGACCTCTTCACCGGCCCCCTCTTCCGAGCCGCCCTCCACCTGTGGGTCGCCGCCTCCGGCGAGGACCAGCTCCGCGCGCGCGTGACCGAGCTGGAGGCCCGCGTCGGCCGCGAGTCCCACCGCATCGCCGTCGAGGTGCTCGGCGCCGACGAGTCCCGCCCCGGTGTCCGCGAGACCGTCCAGGGCCTCCTCGACATGGCCCGCGGCCTCGGCCTCGCCACCCTCCTCACCGACGACCGCGCCCGCCGCGAACGCGTGGTCGCCCAGTGGGCGCTCCTGCTCGACGAGGCGCTGGCGTGACGGGGAATCGGGCCGATTCGGGCCCACCCGAAACACCGGCGTAAAGATTCGGGCCCTCCCGAGGCCTCCACCTGGGAATCTTCCTTCCCGGTCCCGTCATGGCCGCACGTCCTCCCGTGGTACGTGACCCGCACCACAGTCCATCCCTGCCCACCGCAGTACTCTGGTCGCATGCCTACGCTCGTACGCCGTCGCCACGTGGACTTCGTCCGCGTCACGTCCATGAGCTGTCGCCGCTCCGCCTGACCCCCGAGGGGCACCACCAGCGCCCCCCGACGGGTCCCTCGTTCAGAGCCCAAGCCGACCGGCACCCGTGGCCCCCGCCCCACCCTCGGCGGCCGCCCCGGGCACCCGTAGACCCCGCGGACGCACCCATGACTCGCAGCTCGTACTCCTCGCAGCTCCCCATCGTCGACCTCTCCGCCGCAGACCGTGACCCCCAGGCCCGGCGCCTCCTCCACGCCCAGCTCCACTCGGCCGCACACGACGTCGGGTTCTTCCAGCTGATCGGGCACGGGGTGACCGAGGCCGAGACGCGGGCCCTGACCTCCGCGATGCACGCCTTCTTCGCGCTGCCCGAGGCCGACCGGCTCGCCCTCGACAACATCAACTCGCCGCACTTCCGCGGCTACACCCGCATCGGCGACGAGCGCACCGCCGGCGCACGCGACTGGCGCGACCAGCTCGACATCGGCGCCGAGCACCCCGCGCGGACCCCCGCGCCCTGGGAAGCCCCGTACTGGTGGCTCGAAGGCCCCAACCAGTGGCCCGAGGCCCTCCCCGAGCTGCGGACCGCGGCCCTGCACTGGATCGAGCGGCTCAGCGGGGTCGCCGAACGGCTGCTGCACGAGCTGCTCGCCTCGATCGGCGCGTCCGCGGACTTCTACGACGACATCTTCGGACCGCGCGCCCACCCGCACCTCAAGCTGGTGCGCTACCCGGGCAGCAGCGGCGAGGGCGACGACCAGGGAGTCGGCGCGCACAAGGACTACGGCTTCCTCACCCTGCTCCTCCAGGACCAGGTGGGCGGGCTCCAGGTCCAGCGGGAGGACGGGAACTTCCACGACGTGCCGCCGCTGCCGGGAGCGTTCGTCGTGAACCTCGGCGAGCTCCTCGAAGTGGCGACCGACGGCTATCTGATCGCCACCAACCACCGGGTCGTCTCGCCGCCCTCGGCGACGGAGCGCTACTCGGTGCCGTTCTTCTACAACCCGCGGCTCGACGCCCGGATCACCCCGCTGGCCTTCCCGTACGCGGAGACCGCGCCCGGCGTCACGGCCGACCCCGCGAACCCGCTGTTCGCCGAGTACGGGCGCAACGAGCTCAAGGGCAAGCTGCGGGCCCACCCGCTGACGACGGCCCGCCACCACGCGGACCTGCTGCTGCACCCGGAGGCGCAGCCGGCGCTGTCGTCCTAGGCGGTGTCCCGGCCGGTACGCCCTCCCGGCCGGTACGACCCCGGTTTCGGCGACGGCCATGACTGTGCGGGTCGGGCCGTCACCGTACGGACGGGCTCGGAGGCTCGGACCGGGTCACGCGGTCCGCGCTTCCGCTCAGCCCGCGATGTCCGCGTATCCCTCGATCTCGCGCGGGTTGCGCTGACCCGGCCCCGTGTAGCGGGCCGACGGGCGGACGAGCCGGCCCGTGCGCTTCTGCTCCAGGATGTGCGCCGACCAGCCGGCCGTACGCGCGCACGTGAACATCGACGTGAACATGTGCGCCGGGACCTCGGCGAAGTCCAGGACGATGGCCGCCCAGAACTCGACGTTCGTCGCCAGGACGCGGTCGGGGCGCCGGTTGTGCAGCTCCTCCAGAGCGGCCTTCTCCAGCGCGGCGGCCACCTCGTAGCGCGGGGCGTCCAGCTCCTTGGCCGTCCGGCGCAGCACGCGCGCGCGGGGGTCCTCGGCGCGGTAGACGCGGTGGCCGAAGCCCATGAGGCGCTCGCCCTTGTCGAGGGCCTGCTTCACGTACGCGGTGGCGTCGCCGGTCCGCTCGATCTCCTCGATCATGCCGAGGACGCGGGAGGGCGCGCCTCCGTGCAGCGGGCCCGACATGGCGCCGACCGCGCCGGAGAGCGAGGCGGCCACGTCGGCGCCGGTGGAGGCGATGACGCGCGCGGTGAACGTGGAGGCGTTCATGCCGTGCTCGGCGGCGGAGGTCCAGTAGGCGTCGACGGCCTTGACGTGCTTCGGGTCGGGCTCGCCGCGCCAGCGGATCATGAAGCGCTCGACGACGGACTCGGCCTTGTCGATCTCGCTCTGCGGGACCATGGGGAGGCCCTGGCCGCGGGCGGACTGGGCGACGTACGAGAGCGCCATGACGGCGGCGCGCGCGAGGTCGTCACGGGCCTGCTCGGCGGAGATGTCGAGAAGCGGTTTGAGGCCCCACACGGGCGCGAGCATCGCGAGGGCGGACTGCACGTCGACGCGGATGTCGCCGGAGTGCACGGGGATGGGGAACGGCTCGGCGGCCGGCAGGCCGGGGTTGAAGGCGCCGTCGACGAGCAGCCCCCAGACGTTGCCGAACGAGACGTGACCGACCAGGTCCTCGATGTCGACGCCGCGGTACCGGAGGGCGCCGCCTTCCTTGTCGGGTTCGGCGATCTCCGTCTCGAACGCGACGACTCCTTCGAGCCCGGGTACGAAGTCGGACATCAGGCGGCTCCTCTATCGATGATCGATCAACTGAATGGTGGTCGATGGTGGGGATTCAACAGTCGTCCAGCCCAAGAGTCTGTACGGTTCCGATGATGCGGGGAAGCGTGACATCCGGCACACTGCGCCGATCCGGCGAGTAAGGATTGGCGGCACGCGGTGCCGGGCAAACTGAGGCGCTGCGGCAGGATGGCCCCGTGACCGATCCTGTGAACGACGCCCTGGATCCCGCGGACATGCGCGAGCAGTACCGCACCACCGAGCTGTCGGCCGCCGACCTCGCGCCCGAACCGATCGCGCAGTTCACCCGCTGGTTCAAGGAGACCGCCGCGAATCCGGCGATCCACGAGCCGAACGCGATGATCGTCTCCACGGCCACCCCCGACGGCCGCCCGTCCTCGCGCACGGTGCTCCTCAAGCACTACGACCGGGCCGGCTTCGTCTTCTTCACCAACTACGACTCCCGCAAGGGCGTGGAGCTGGCGGCCAACCCGTACGTCTCGCTGCTCTTCCCCTGGCACCCGCTGGCCCGCCAGGTCATCGTCACGGGCCGTGCCGAGCGCATCGGCCGCGACGAGACGGTCGCCTACTTCCGCACCCGCCCGCACGGCTCCCAGCTGGGCGCCTGGGCGAGCCGGCAGTCCTCGGTGATCGCGTCGCGCGCGGAACTCCTCGCCCGGTACGGGGAGCTGGCCGCCCGCTACCCCGGCGACGCGCAGGTGCCGGTCCCGCCGGAGTGGGGCGGCGTCCGGGTCGTGCCGGACGCGGTCGAGTTCTGGCAGGGACACGAGAACCGGCTCCACGACCGGCTGCGGTACGTCCGCGAGGACGGCCCGGAGGCCCCGAACGGCTCACCGGGCTCACCGGGCTCACCGGGCTCGGAGGGCGAGACCTGGCGGGTGGAGCGCCTGGCGCCCTGACCGGCGCACATGCCGCTGGCGTACGCCCTCCCGCACCCGGCCGCGCACCCGCCCGCGCCCCCCGTTTCCGGATGCGTTTCCACGAGGCAACGATTTCGGTGAAGGTGATGTGCTCTGCGTCACGTTCCAGTTGAATGGCGGCAGCATGGGGGGTGCCGGGATGAGTGCTTTCACGGGGTCCGCGAGCGCGACCGCTTCCGTTCCCGGGGCAGGGGCCGATCTGCTGGCCGCGCTGCTCGACGGGATGGATGCGGCGCTCTGCGCGTTCGACGCCGACGGGACGGTCACGCACTGGAACCGCGAGGCCGAGCGGATCCTCGGCTGGTCCGCCGCCGAGGCGGTCGGCCGGCGCGGGTTCGAGGGCTGGGCGGCGCGCAGCGCCGACGCCGAGGAGACCCTGCGGCGGCTGATGGGGGCCATGAGCGGCCCCGGCCGGCAGGTCCACGAACTGGCGCTGCTCCGCAAGGACGGCGGCCGGGTGCTGGTCCGCAGCCAGGCCGCCGGCGTACGAGGGGCGGACGGCAGCCCGGCGGGGGTGTACTGCGCGTTCAGCGAGGTCCACGTCCAGCTCGACCTGGAGCGCTCGGTGGCGCTCAGCGAGGCGCTCTTCGAGGACGCGTCCTGGGGCGTCGTCCTCGTGGACGCCGACCTGCGCCCCGCCATGGTCAACGGCCACGCCGCCCGCGCCTTCGGAACGGGGCGTACGGCCCTGCTGGGGCGCCCCCTGGGCGATGTCGTCGTGCACGGCGCGGAGGAGCTGGAGGCCGCCCTCCAGCACGTCCTGGCGGAGGGCACGCCACCGGCGCCCGCCGAGGTGTGGGTGACGCTGCGGACCTCCACCGGGGAGCGGCGCCGGTGCTGGCGCAGCGGCTTCCTGCTGCTGTCCTCGCCGATGGCGGAGGAGCCGGTGCCGCTGGGGGTGGCCTGGCTCTTCCAGGACGTCACGGAGGAGCGGCTCGCGGCGCGCGAGGCGGACCGGCTGCGGTTCCGGTGGAGCCAGCTGCACCGGGCCGGCGCGGCCGCCGCGGAGTGCGAGGACCCGGCGGAGGCGGCGGCGGTGCTGCTCGACTTCGCGCTCGCCGGGTTCGCGGACCACGCCCTGGTCGACCGGGTCGCGGGCGAGCGGCGGCTGACCCGTGCCCTGGCGACCCCGGCGGGCGCGCCCGGCCCGGCGTCACCGGTGGTGGGCGGCGGCATCCCGCTGCGGTACGGCCCGAGGCACCCGGCGCTGCAGGCCTGGGACCGGGTGGGCACGGTCCGCGCGAGCGCGGGCCGCACGGCCGAGGTGTGGGCGGAGGCCCATCAGTGGCCCGCCGACGCGGCCCACGCGGTCTGTGTGACGCTGCGGTCCCGGGGCCGCACGCTGGGCGTGGTGACCTTCCTGCGGGCCGCGTGCCGCCGTCCGTTCGAGCGCGAGGACGTGGTCTTCGCGGAAGCGGTGGCGTCGAGGGTGGCGTCGGCGCTGGACCTGGGGGAGCGGACGGACGCGGTCCAGGAGGCCCCCGGGCGTTCCGCGTAGGGGCGCCCGGTGGTCCTGCCCCACGCGGCGTCGCTTCGTCGCGGGTCGTCGCCTCGTCGCGGGTCGTCGCGGACCCGGGCGCCCTAGTGCCGGTAGAAGATCCGGTCGCCGTACTCCGTCATCACACGGCCGTTCCACTCGTGGCCGCCGTCGACGTTCCCGGAGCGCAGCAGCGGGGGCTCGATGCCGCGGCGGACGAGGTCCTCGGCGGCGGCGGCCAGCGTGGCCTGCATGAGGGCGCTGGTGACGACGGTGGAGGCGGGCGCGAAGGGGGCCTCGATGCCCTCGTGGGTGAGTTCGGCGTCGCCGACGGCGATCCGGGAGTCGAGGACGATGTCGCAGTGGTCCTTGAGATAGGTCCCCGAGACGTGCCGGGACCTGGTCTCCGTCGCGTACGCCACCGAGGTGACGCCGATGACGGTGAGGCCGAGCGCGCGGGCGTTCATGGCCATCTCGACGGGCAGGGCGTTGCGCCCGGAGAGCGAGATGATGATCAGGACGTCCCCGGCGGTGGCGGGGGAGGAGTCCAGGACCGCCCCGGCGAGGCCGTCGACGCGTTCGAGGGCGGAGCCGAGGGTGGCCGGCATGACGTCGACGCCGACGACGCCGGGGACGACGAGCAGGTTCATGAGGGCGAGTCCGCCGGCCCGGTAGACGACGTCCTGCGCGGCGAGCGAGGAGTGGCCGGCGCCGAAGGCGAAGAGCCGGTTGCCGTTGGCGACGGCCTCGGCGATCGCGGCGCCGGCCGCCGCGATCTCGGCCGAGTCGCCGTCGCGCACCTGCTGGAGCAGGCCGATCGCGGCGTCGAAGAACTGTCCGGCCAGCTTGCTCTCGCCCGCGCTGTCGCCCATTCCAGAAGCTCCTTCTCGTCGCCGTCGCGTCGTCGCGTCATGTCGTGGTCGTGCCCTGGTCCTGCCCCGGTCGCCGATCACGGTGCGGTCTGGACCATTGCTCTGTCAATACCGCCTTGGGACGGTGAGGCCCGGTTGTCGGCGTGATGCGTCAGAATTGGTGCAGGGCCAGCGCACGACTCATCGAGGGGCACGTATGTCCGGACTGATCGACACAACGGAGATGTATCTCCGCACCATCCTCGAGCTTGAGGAGGAAGGTGTGGTCCCCATGCGTGCCCGGATCGCCGAGCGGCTCGACCAGAGCGGCCCAACGGTGAGCCAGACGGTGGCCCGGATGGAGCGCGACGGCCTGGTGGCCGTCGCCAGCGACCGGCACCTGGAGCTGACCGACGAGGGCCGCCGCCTCGCCACCCGCGTCATGCGCAAGCACCGCCTGGCGGAGTGCCTGCTCGTCGACGTGATCGGCCTGGAGTGGGAGCAGGTGCACGCCGAGGCCTGCCGCTGGGAGCACGTGATGAGCGAGGCCGTGGAGCGGCGGGTCCTGGAGCTGCTGCGTCACCCGACGGAGTCGCCGTACGGGAACCCGATCCCCGGTCTGGAGGAGCTCGGCGAGAAGGCGGAGGCCGAGGCCTTCCTCGACGACTCGATGGTGTCGCTCGCCGAGCTGGACGCGAGCGAGGGCAAGACGGTGGTCGTCCGCCGGATCGGCGAGCCGATCCAGACGGACGCCCAGCTGATGTACACGCTGCGGCGCGCGGGCGTGCAGCCCGGCTCCGTGGTGTCCGTGACGGAGTCCGCGGGCGGCATCCTGGTCGGCAGCAGCGGCGAGGCGGCCGAACTGGACGCGGACGTCGCGTCCCATGTGTTCGTGGCGAAGCGCTGACGCGCTGACTCCACACCCCGGCTGACACCGCATTCGCGGGAAGGGTGCCCCACCGGTCGTCGTACGCGACCGGTGGGGCGCCCTTCGGCGTTCTCCGTCCGGTTGCGCCGGAACAGGACACGTTCGAGTGCCGCTTCCGGTTCAACGGCCCTTGTGCGCCCCGGTTTACGCCGGAATGGCTACGCCCGCGCCCTCGCCGTGCCACGCTGGGGCGACAGGGTGCGATACCGGGGAGGGGTGGGGGCTGTGCAGCGAGCGGAAGCCGTGCGCCGGATGCCGCCCGCGCGGGCGGTCCGCGCGCCCCGGACAGCAGAGGACCCCGGCGCCTCGCGGCGCCGGGGCCTGTCCTCCCCTGTGCTGACCTGGAGCCCCGAGCTCTCAAGGTCAATCCCCTCGGACCGTTTTCCCCGAGCGGTCCGCCTCCCGTTCAAGATCTCCCCTCGGCAGCGGCCGTCAATCCTTGAGGCCTGTCACTCGAACGAGGGGTGTTGCGCGGCAGGAGCGCATTTTCGAATGCGAGTTCGATAGTCTGGCGTGGTTCGACGGCAAGCAGAGGGGGTGCCAGGGATGGCGCGACGACTCGACGTCACCGGGGCCGACGGCGTACGGCTGGCGGCCTGGGACTTCACGCCCGGGACCGCCCCGCAGGCCGGCCCCGGGGTCTTACTCCTCCACGGCCTGATGGGCCACGCGGCCCACTGGTCCCCGGCGATCAGCCGCCTCACGGAAGCGGCGGCCCGCCCCGACGCGAGCTCCCATCCGCACCACCGCCCCCGCATCGTCGCCCTCGACCAGCGGGGCCACGGGCACAGCGCCAAGCCCCCCGCCGCCTCCTTCACCCGCGAGGCCTACGTGGCGGACGCGGCCGCCGCCGTCGAGCAGCTCGGCCTCGGCCCGGTCACCCTGATCGGCCACTCCATGGGCGCCCTCACCGCCTGGCAGCTGGCCGCCGAGCGCCCCGAGCTCGTCCACGCCCTGGTCATCTGCGACATGCGCGCCTCGGCGCTCGGCGCGGCCTCGCAGCGCGAGTGGCGCGACTGGTTCCGCCGCTGGCCGACCCCGTTCCCGTCGCTCGACGCCGCCCGCCGCTGGTTCGGCGAGGAGGACCCCTGGGTCGAGCGCCCCCGCCCCGCCCGGGGCGCCTTCTTCGCCGAGGTGATGGCCGAGCACCCGGACGGCTGGCGTCCGGTCTTCGACCCGGAGCAGATGCTGACCTCCCGCGAGACCTGGGTGCACGACGCCCACTGGGAGTCCCTGGCCCAGGTCCGCTGCCCCACGCTGGTCGTCCGCGGCCTGGACGGCGAGCTGGGCAGAGCCGAGGCGCAGGAGATGGTCCGCGTCCTGCCGCACGGCGCGTACGCGGAGATCCCCGACGCCGGGCACCTCCTCCACTACGAGCACCCGGACGCCTGGCGCGAGGCGGTCGGCCCCTTCCTGAACGGCGTCCTGACCTCGTAGGAAAGGGGATTCGGCGGGCGCCCGCGGCGAGAGGCCACCCTCCTGTCGGGCGCACGCGCGGGACACGGTACGTTCCCTGTCGCGGCGCGTTCGAGGTCTTCTCCGCGCCGCTTCAGGGAGGAAATGCATGCGCACTTCACTGCTGCGGCGCCTGGCCACGGTGGCCACGGCGCTGGGGCTCAGCTCGGCCGGGCTCCTCGGCGCGGGCGCGGCGCCCGCTCAGGCCGCTCTCGGCGACTGTCCGTCGGGCTACTTCTGTGCGTGGAAGACCGACAACGGCTCCGGCACGATGTACAAGACCAACGCGAGCGTGGCGACGCTCGGGACCTGGGACAACACGTTCCGGTCGGTGATGAACCGCACGAACAAGTTCGCCTGCCTCTACGACGATGCCAACCACGGCCTCGACGGCGGCATCGGCGTCATGGACCCGAACCCCTCGGGCACCGAATGGGGCGGCCCCGGCAGCAATTCCGTCAGCTCGGTGAAGTTCGTCCCCACCGAGCGCGAGTGCGCCATGGACCCGTACCCGGAGTGGTACGCGGCCCAGGCCCCCAAGGCCGGCGGCTTCGGCGACCTGAACGGCGACCGGACCTCCGACGTCCTCGTCCGCGACATGGCCGGCCGTCTCTGGTTCCTGCCCGGCGACGGTTCCGGCAAGCTGATCGGCGCCGGCGGCTGGAACGTCATGAACCTCCTCACCCGGCACGGGGACCTCAGCGGCGACGGCCGAGAGGACGTCATCGCCCGGGAGACGGTCAGCGGCAAGCTGTGGCTGTACCCCGCCACCTCCACCGGAGTGCTCGGCGCCCGCAAGCTGATCGGCTCGGGCGGCTGGAACGTGATGAACAGCGTCACCGCCTTCGGCGACCTGTCCGGCGACGGCCGCTCGGACGTCCTCGCGGTCGAGAAGTCCACGGGCAAGCTGTGGCTGTACCCGGGCACGTCCACGGGCACGCTCGGCGCGCGGACGCTCCTCGGCTCGGGCGGATGGAACTCCATGAACGCCCTGACCGCGCCGGGCGACATGAACGGCGACGGCAAGGCCGACCTGATCGCCCGCGAGGCGTCCACGGGCAAGCTGTGGCTCTACCCGGGCAGGACGAACGGCTTCGGCGCCCGCACGCTCATGGGCACCGGCTGGAACGCCATGGCCTCGCTGCTGGCCGTCGGCGACCACAACGGTGACGGCCGCAACGACCTGTCCGCGACCACGAGCAGCACCTACGTCTCCCCCCAGCACCGGGGAGCGGGCGCGCTGGTCATGTACGCGGGCACGGGCACGGGCACGCTCGGCGCCGGCTCGCTGGAGACCGACACCTGGTGGCACCTGAACGGCGCGTTCTGACCCACCGCCCCTGACGGCGAAGGCCCCCGCCCCCGGATCACCCGGGGACGGGGGCCTTCGCCGTACAGGTCACCGGAGGTCTCCGCCCGCCATTCGGAAGCGAGGAGGAGACGGGCGCCTCCGCGCGGCGTCGTCGACGCGCGACGGAACTGGAACCCGGTCGGAGTACGTCCCGACAGGAGTCATGCCATTGCCGAGGACCAGGAGCTGTTCCGTGTCGGACGAGATCACACTGCGCCCCGTCACCGTCGAGGATCTCGACCTGTTCGAGCGGGAGTTGAGCGGCCCCGAGGGCAGCGGCCCGCACGCGTGGTCCGGCTACGGATCGACGGCGGACCTCCGCCGCCGCTTCGCGGAGAACGGCCTGCTCGGTCACGACGGAGGGACCCTCGCGGTCGCCGAGGGCGGAGTGACGGTGGGCAGGGTCAAGTGGTACCCGGGCAGTTGGGGCCCCGACATGGCCAACTGGAGCCTGGCGATCCAGCTGGTGCCGGGCGCGCGCGGCCGGGGGACGGGCACCGAGGCCCAGCGCCTGGTGACGGAGTACCTCTTCGACCACACGAGGGCCGAACGGATCCAGGCCTGGACGGACATCGACAACGTCGCCGAGCAGCGCGCGCTGGAGAAGGCGGGCTTCGCCAAGGAGGGCGTGCTGCGCTCGGCGGTGTGGCTCGCCGGGCAATGGCGCGACGCGGTGCTCTTCTCCCGGATCCGCAGGGAACGATCCGGCGGCTCCGGCACCTGACCCGCCGCATCAGTCCTTCTCGGGCCGCCACACGTAGCGGACGTCCGGCTCGCGCTCCTCGTTGCGCCGCCCGTCCGTCCGCTCCGCCTCGACGAAGCCGTGCCGCTCGTAGAACCTCTGCGCCGGCGCGTTGACCTGGAACGTCCACAGGCCGAGGCCCTCCGGCCGCTGCCGCTTGGCCAGTTCCACGAAGCGGTCGCCCAGGCCGCGGCCGCGCCACGACGGATCGAGGTAGAGCTGCTCCAGGTCCCCGCCGTCGAGCACGAGGAGCCCGACCACGCCGGCCTCCCCGGAGACCGCGACCCAGGTCTCGTGGTGCGGTACGACGACATGGGTGAACCAGCCCCGTACCGCGTCGTCGTCGTGGGCGCGGCGTACGGTCGGCAGCGCGGCGGTGAAGGAGCGCAGCCAGAGATCGGCGGTCGCGGTCGCGTCGGAGTCGACGGCACGCCGTATGTCAAGGTCGTCAGGGGTCACAGTGCGCGAGGATCGCACCCGGCGGGCCCAGGCGCACCCGAATTTGCGGCGCGGTACGGCCCGCTGCGGAGGGGGAGCGGGCCGGGCCGGGCGTTCAGGGGCGGGCGGGGCCGCGATGGGGGAGCGTCCGGCTGTAGACGACGCTGGTGGTCGTGCTGCCGAACCCCGCCAGCTCGTCCACCAGGGTCTCCAGGTGCTCCATGGAGGTCGCGGCCACCTTCAGCGTGTAGCAGTCGTCGCCGGTGGTCCGCAGGCACTCGAGGATCTCCCGCCGCTCGGCCAGCAGGCGGCGCAGCGGCTGGTGCTGGTTGCCCGGGTACTTCAGCCGGACGACGGCGAGGACGGGATAGCCGACCTTGGCCAGGTCCACCACGGCCTGATAGCCGGTGACGACGCCCTGCGACTCCAGGTTCCGCACCCGCTCCGTGGTGGCCGAGGAGCTGAGGTTCACGCGCCGGCCCAGCTCGCTGAGGGAGATGCGGGCGTCCTGCTGCAGCTGCTCGATGATCGCCCAGTCGAGTGCGTCGAGGTTCACGGCCATACGACGATTCTACCGGCAGAAGCACGGGAGAAGTCCGGTATCACCGGGAGGGTTTCGTTCCGTATCCCCTGATCGCAGGGATAGCCTCGACGCATGCGATGTGGCGTCAACGTCCCGAACTTCGGACCCGGAACGGATCCCGGCGTGCTGCGCGAGTGGGCGCGGACGGTGGAGGGCCTCGGCTTCGACCTGCTCATGGTGTCGGACCACGTGGCCGTCACACCGGACGTCGCCGAGCGGTATCCGGAGCCGTTCTACGAACCCTTCACCACGCTGTCCTGGTTCGCCGGCATGACGACCCGGCTGCGGCTCGGCACCACCGTGCTCGTCCTGCCGTACCGCCATCCGCGCCTCGTGGCGCGCATGGCGACCAACCTCCATCAGCTCAGCGGCGGCCGCTTCGTCCTCGGGGTCGGCGTCGGCTGGTCGCGCCAGGAATTCGACGCGCTCGACGTGCCGTTCACCGCGCGCGGCAGGCTGACCGACGAGTACCTGGGCACGCTTCGGGACACGTGGCGTGCGTCGCGCGAGACCGCCGCGGGCGATGCCACCGGCCTCGGCCCCCTCCCCGTGTGGGTCGGCGGCAACAGCGAGGCGGGGATCCGGCGGGCCGTCAGGTTCGGTGACGCCTGGCACCCGCTGCGCATGCCCATGGACCGGATGAGCGCGGTACTGGCGGAGCACACGCTGCCCGGTTTCGCGCCCCGTATCGCCCTGCGCCTGACAGCCGCTCCCGTCACCGACCCCGAACGGCCCGCCGGGGTCGGCACCATCGAGCAGATCGTCGACGACCTCGACCGACTCCGCCTGCTCGGCGCCGACACCGTCGTGCTCGACCCGTACCACGGAGATCCGGAGGAGACCCGCAGGCCCCACGAGGCCTGGCGGGCCCTCGCCACCGTGGCCACCCACTGGAGGACCCGCTCATGATCACCGCCGCCGACGAGACGCTCCTGCGGCGCGCCATCGGCCTCGCCGCCCACGCGGTCACCCTCGGGGACGCGCCGTACGGCTCCCTGCTCGCCGGCCCGAACGGCGAGATCCTCGCCGAGGCCCACAACACGGTGCGGCGCGACGACGACATCACCGCCCACCCGGAACTGAAGCTCGCCCGCTGGGCCGCCCGCGAGCTCGCCCCGGACACCGCCGCGCGTACCACCCTCTACACCAGCTGTCAGCCGTGCGGAATGTGCGCGGGCGGCATCGTGCGCTCGGGCCTCGGCCGGGTCGTCTACGCGCTCGCCACCGAGCAACTGATCGAGCTGAACCCGCGGTCGGGCGACTGGCCGGCGGTCGCGCAGGACGGCCCGGCCCTGTTCGACGAGGCGCGCGCGCCGATCGAGGCGTACTACCGGCCGTAGCGGAAGGCCCGCCCCGCGCCCGCGCCCACCGCGACGACCACCGCCCGGACGCGCCGCGGGTACGCCGACCGCCCGCACGCGCGGAGGGAACGTCGACCGCCCGCACGCGCGGAGGGAACGCCGACGGCCCGCCCGGACGTACCGGGCGGGCCGTCGACGTGTCCCCGGGGGACGGCAGTCGGCGACTATCCCTTGCTGACCGCCGCCAGGATCTCCGGCAGCCGCCTCGCCGTCCGCGGCGCCGCCACCTTCAGACCCACCCAGATCAGGAGCGCGCCGTAGAGCGTGCCGGCCGGGAACAGCAGCCAGAGCAGGGACTGCTGGTCGGAGACGTGGAGGTAGATCGTCGCGCCGATCAGCGGGGCGCACAGCAGCGGGGCCGTGAGCATGCCGCCGAGGATCGAGATCCACGCCAGGGCGCCCTGCCCCGGCGCCACGTTCTTGTAGCCGCTGTCCTGCGGGATCGAGTACGGGAAGACCGCCGAGGCCACCGAGCCCGTCGCCAGCATGGCGCCGAGCAGGCCGAGCGCCAGACCGAGGGCGTCCGGGAGCCGCTCCCAGTCACCGAGGACGGCGACCGTGAGGACCGTGACGAAGACCGCGTACGGGAGGGTGACCATGAGCAGGGCCAGGGTCCGGGCCCGGAGTTCGGCGAACGCGTCGGCCGTCGTCGAGATGGTCTGGGCGACCATCCAGAACGACGAGGTGTCCTGGCCGAACTGGTTGTACATCAGCATGCCGAGCATGCCGGAGGCGAAGCACGCCCAGTAGATCGAGCCCGTGCCCTGGAGGGCGTTCACGAGCGGGACGATCAGACCGAGGGCCAGCGAGGTGACAGCCCCGGCCTTGGTCTTCGGGTCACGCCACAGGTAACGCAGGCTGCGTTCCATGACCGCGCCCGTGCGCCCGTCCGGCAGGATCCGGGCGAGCCGCCCCTTGCCGTCGGCCTTGTCACGGACGCCCGCGTCGGAGGCCGCGCCGATCGTGGAACCGTCCGGCTCGACCATCAGCCGCACGAGGCTCCGCTGCCACCAGTACAGGAGCGCGGCGAGCGCGGCCGCCGTGAGCAGCAGCCGGGCGGCCGCCACCCCGTAGTCGCCCTGGCTCGCGGAGTCGACCGCGCCGATCGCGGCGGCAGGCGGCAGCCAGCCGACGACGGCCGCCGCCGGTTCCAGCGACTCCAGGCCGCCGGCCTCGCCCAGGCGCTGGGCGCCGAAGTTCACCACCTGCATGCCGACGGCGATGATCAGGCCGCTGAGCAGGGCCAGGTCCCGGCCCTTGCGGGAGGTGAGGAGCCGGACGTTGGCGGCGGCCACCGCCCGGGACAGCGCCACGCACGTCACGGCCGTCAGCGGTACGCCGAGGACGGCGAGGACGACGCCGGCCGCGCCGTGCGCGACGGACAGCGCGGCGCCCAGGGCCAGGACGAAGGTGAGGACGGGGCCGACACCCACGAGGGAGGCCACGAGCAGCGCCCGGACCAGCGGCCGCGGCCGCAGCGGCAGCATGACGAGCCGCGACGGGTCGAGGGTCTCGTCACCGCTCGGGATGAACAGCGGCATCACGGTCCAGGAGAGCGCGAGCGAGCCCGTGAGGAGGATCGCCACGCTGGCGGCGTCGGCGTTGCCCCGCATGAGCGCGAAGGCCAGTACGAGAGCCGCGGCGAAGACCGCGCCGAAGACGATGGACACGATGTACGCGGCCGTCCGTCCGCCGGACTGCTTCAGCCCGTTGCGCAGCAGGCTCAGCTTGAGCCGTACGAAGACGGAGGTGAGGGAGGGGACGGGGCCGGCCGCGGTGGCGGTGCCGGCGGTGGTCGTGGTCGGGAAGGCACTCATCGCTGCGACCCGCCCGAAGCACCGGCCTCGTCCGAAGCACCGCGCGCGTCCGGAGCACCGGCGCCGCCCGGGACTCCGGCGGCGCCCGTCCCGCCGCCCAGCCAGTCCAGCGAGTCACCGGCCGCCGCGCGCCCGTTCGCGCCGACGAGCTCCAGGAACGCCGCCTGCAGCGAGGGCGCGTCGCCCCGTACCTCGGCGAGCGTGCCCTGGGCGCGGATCCGGCCCGCCGCCATCACGGCGACCCAGTCGCAGAGCGACTCGACGAGCTCCATCACGTGGCTGGAGAAGACGACGGTGGCGCCGGAGGAGGTGTAGCGCTCCAGGACGCCGCGGATGGTCTGCGCGGAGACCGGGTCGACGCCCTCGAAGGGCTCGTCGAGGAAGAGCACCTCGGGGTTGTGGAGGAGCGCCGCCGCGAGGCCGATCTTCTTCCGCATACCCGTCGAGTAGTCGACGACCAGCTTGTTCTGCGAGCCGGTGAGGTCCAGGACGTCGAGGAGCTGCGCGGCCCGCTTGTCGACCTCGGCACCGGGCAGCCCCCGCAGCCGGCCGCTGTACGCGAGGAGTTCTCGGCCGGAGAGGCGCTCGAAGAGCCGCAGGCCCTCGGGCAGGATGCCGATCCGGGCCTTGACCTGGGCGACCGAATCGGGGTCGGCCCAGACGTCGTGCCCGGCGACCTGGATGCGCCCCTGGTCGGGACGGAGCAGCCCGGTGATCATCGAGAGGGTGGTGGTCTTGCCGGCGCCGTTGGGCCCCACGAGCCCGATGAACTTGCCCGCGGGCAGCACCAGGTCGATGCCGTTCACCGCGATCTGCTGGCCGAACCGCTTCCACAGGCCCTCGATGCGCACGGCAGGCGCCGCACCATCCCCCGGTGCGGCGCCCGCCGTGTCGAACGTTCCGTCAAATGCCTGGTCAGGCATGGTCTGTCTGCCCCTCGTCAGTCCCCGTGTGTCTTACGGGCCCACCCTAAGGGCGGGGCCCGCGGGGACCCAGGGTCATGACGTGCGGCTTCGCGCCTCCGCGGCTTCCCGGCCACAGGCGTAGGCGAGGGCGCTGATCAGCTCCTCGGCGTCGGGGAGCCAGCGGTTCGCCGGGGTGGGGCGCCTGGCCCACTGGACCGCGCCGCTGCCGCCGATGCGGGTGGGCGGGGCCGCCACGTAGTGGCCCTCGCCGCGGGTGGTGAGGTCGATGGAGGCCGGGACCCAGCCGAGCTTGCGGACGAGGTCGGGCACCTTGGTCGCGGCGCCGGGGAGGACGAAGAAGAACATGCGGCGGTCCGGGGTGCAGGTGACGGGGCCGAGCGTCAGCTCCATCCGCTCCATCCGGGCGAGCGCCAGGAACCCCGCCGACTCGGGTACCTCGATGGCGTCGAACGTACGGCCCGTCGGCAGCAGGATCGACGATTTGGGCTGCTTCGACCACATGCGCCGGGCTCCGACCCCGCTGCCGGTCGCCTGGGTCGACCAGTCGGGCCTGACCGCGTGGGCGCCGGGCACGGCGCACGCCTCCGCCCCGCAGGAGCAGCGCTCCCGGCCTTCGACGGCCTCCAGCCAGGTCCCGGGAAACACGTCCCAGTGCCGCTCTTCCGCGTACCGCACGGCACTGTCCAGCAGCTGCTCGCCGCGCTGCTTGGGGATCGGTGCGGCTTCCGTGACTCCCATGGTCTCTTCCACGTGGAACACAACTTCCCCCGTCACCTGGGGTTACGGCCAGGGCGCGGAGCGGTGTGAGGCATCGATCCTGCACGCGGGGCGCATCGGTGCACGAGCGGGGGCGCGCGGAGGGCCGGGGAGCTGGGGTGGGTACGGACAGGTGGGGGCGCCGGTGGCGAAGCCGCGGCCGACGTGTCCGGTTTCGCGTGTTCACATCGGCATTGACCGGATATTCACCGGGCAGTGATCCCTCCTTCGGTGATCACCGCACGGCCTCAGGGGGTACTCATGGCAGCCAGGCCACTCGTTCCGCGTCAGCTCAACGAACGGCTCCAGGCGCTCATCCAGGAGGCCGGCTGCTCCAACGCCGGCCTCGCCCGCAGGGTCAACATGGTCGGCGCGGAGCGCGGACTCGACCTGCGGTACGACAAGACGTCGGTGGCGCGCTGGCTGCGCGGGCAGCAGCCGCGGGGGCGCGCGCCGGGGATCATCGCCGAGGCCCTCGGCCGCAAGCTGGGCCGTACGGTCACGATCGACGAGGTCGGCATGGCCAACGGCCGCAACCTCGCGGCCGGGGTGGGGCTCCAGTTCGCGCCGACCGTGCCCGGCGCGATCGAGCAGGTCTGCGAGCTGTGGCGCAGCGACGTGGGCCGCCGCGACTTCCTCGCCGGCTCCACGGTCGCGGCCTCCGCGCTCGTCGAGCCCAGCCGGGACTGGTTGATCACGGGCCCGGACTCGCACGTGGCCCGGATGGCCGGGGCGCGCGTCGGGGTCGCGGACGTGGCGGCCGTGCGGGAGATGACGGCGGCGCTCGTCGACCTCGACCGGCGGTTCGGCAGCGGGCACGTGCGTCCGGTGGTCGTCCACTACCTCAACAGCGTGGTGTCGGGGATGCTGTCCGGCTCGTACCGGGAGTCGGTCGGGCGGCAGTTGTTCGCCGCGGTCGCCCGGCTCACCGAACTCGCCGGGTACATGGCGGTCGACACCGGCGAACCGGGCCTCGCCCAGCGGTACTACATCCAGGCGCTGCGGCTCGCGCAGGCCGCCGGTGACCGGGGCTACGGCGGCTATGTCCTCGCCGCCTCCATGAGCCACCTCGCCGCGCAGCTCGGAAACCCCCGGGAGATCGCCCAGTTGGCACGGGCCGCGCAGGAGGGGGCGCGGGGGAAGGTGCCGCCGCGCGCGGAGGCGATGTTCCAGGCGGCCGAGGCGCGCGGGCACGCTCTGCTGGGTGACCTCAGCGCCTTCGAGACGGCGGCGGGCCGGGCCGTGCGCGCCCTGGAGCAGGCCGATCCGGAGTCGGGTGACGACCCGGCGTGGATCGCCCACTTCGACCAGGCGTACCTGGCGGACGAACTGGCGCACTGCTACCGGGATCTGGGGCGGGCGGACGCGGCGGCGCGGGCGGCGGAGGAGTCGATCGCCGGACATCCCGAGACGCGCGCGCGACGCCGGGCGATCGGCCTCGCCCTGCTCGCCTCGGCACAGGTCCAGCAGCGTGAGGTCGAGCAGGCCTGCCGCACGGGCACGCGGGCGCTCGAACTGCTCGGCACGCTGCGGTCGTCGAGGGGCGCGGAGTACCTGGACGACCTGCGGGAGCGTCTGGAGCCGTACGCGGGGGAGGCGGTGGTACGGGAGTTCGGGGCGCGCATGGAGCTCCATGCCGCCTAGTCCCCGCCGGGGGCGGTGCCGTTCGAGAAGGTTGTGTAACCGGGCTCACACGTATGTGCGGAGCCCCGGGCGCACCCGGTAGCGTGAGCCGACGATTCCGTAGGTCCACCAGTAGGAGTCCCGGTGACGCAGAACGGACAGGGTCCGGAGCCGCAGTACCCGGCGGTGCCCCCCGCGCAGAACGCCCAAGGGGGAGCACAGCCGTACGGTGGCGCCTGGGGTCCCGCCGGCGCGGCGCCGGGCGGGCAGCCCCTGCCGCCCGCGCAGCCCCTGCCTCCGGAGGCGGCGCCGGGGGGCGCCGCCGACATGCAGTCCACCCAGTACCTGCCGCCGGTCCCGCCGCAGGGCGGGCCGCAGCCCGGCTACGGCTACCCCCCGCAGGGCGCGCCGCAGCCCGGCTACGGCTACCCGCCGCAGGGCGCCCCGGGCGGCCCCGACATGCAGGCGACCCAGCACATAGCGCCGGTCCCGGGCGGGATGCCGCCGGTGTCCCCGGTCCAGGGCGGGATGCCGCAGGCGCAGGGGCAGCAGCCGGGCTACGGGTACCCGCAGCAGGGGCCGGGCGGGATGCCGCAGCCCGGCCAGGCGCCCGGGTACGGCTATCCGCCGCCGGCCGGGGACATGCAGGCCACCCAGCACATCGCCCCCGTCCCGTCGCAGCAGGGCGGGCAGACCCAGTTCCTGGGCACCGGGCCCCTCCAGGCGCAGGGCCCCGGGCCCGCGGGCGCCTCGGACGCCACCCAGTACATCGCCCCCGTACCGGCGCAGGAGCCCGGTGAGCGGCAGCCGCCCGCCGAGTTCGACAACCTCTTCCGCACGGAGGCCCCGCAGGCCCCGCAGGCCCCGCGGCAGCCGCACGCGCAGGCGTACCAGCAGCCCGCCCCGGCTCCGTACCAGCAGCAGCATCAGCCGCCGCAGCACCAGCAGCACCAGCCGCCCGCGCCCCCGCAGCAGTACGCGTACGAGGGTGCCTACTACGACGACGGCGGAGACCCCGAGCCCCCGCGCCGCAAGTCCCCGGTCGCGCTGATCGCCGCCGTGGTCGTCGGCTGCGCGGTCGTCGGCCTCGGGGCCGGCGCGCTGCTCAGCGGGGGCGACGAGGACAAGGACCCCAAGAAGGGCTCGCAGAACGTGGCGGAGAGCTCCGCCGCCCCGTCCGGGGAGACGTCGGCCGCGCCCACCGAGAAGGCGGCCGACCCGGCGGAGCCGCAGGCGCAGGAGCTGAGCAAGCTGCTCGCGACCAGCAGCAACAGCCGTGACACGGTGATCAGCTCGGTCGAGTCCATCAAGCAGTGCAAGAACCTGGACAAGGCCGCGAGCGATCTGCGGGGCGCCGCCGAGCAGCGCCGGAGCCTGGTCACCAAGCTCCAGTCGCTGTCGGTCGACAAGATCCCGGACAACCCGGCCCTGACGGCCTCGCTCATCAAGGCCTGGGAGGCCTCGGCGTCCGCCGACGACCACTACGCGGCCTGGGGCGACCAGATGAAGGACAAGAAGGCCTGCAAGGGCGGCAAGGCCCGCTCGACCAACCACTTCCTCGCCGCGAACAACAAGAGCGGCGAGGCCACCGCGGCCAAGAAGCAGGCGGCCTCGCTGTGGAACCCGACGGCCACGAAGTACGGCCTGGAGAAGCGGACGTACACCCAGCTGTAGCCCCGGCCGCGCCCCCGCTGTGGTCATGGCCACAGCGGGGAGGGGCTCAGGGGGCGGTCAGCACGGTCTCGCCGACGTCGACGAAGCCGGGCCGCTGGGCCACCAGCCGGCCCTTGCGGACCACCTGGAACGTCACCTCGTGGTTGACGATCCGGGGGAAGCCGGGGGCGCCGAGCAGGTCCTCGTACTTCCAGCGCAGGGCCGGGGTCAGACCGCCGGTGTCGATCCGCGCGCCCCGGTCGAGGGCGTACGCGATCTGGGTGGCCGTGACCTTGTCGGTGTCGAGGGACTCGACGACCTCCTTGAGGACCGTGTAGGCGATCCAGGTGGTCTGGACGCCCGCGTCGGCCGGGTCCACCCGGTTGTCGGCGAAGGCGTGCTCCTGGATGACCTTCCGCATCGGGGCCCAGCTCTTGTCGGACGCCTCCGGGTACCAGCCGGTGACGAACGCGCCCTCGAAGGGGCTGTGGGCGCCGCCGGTGCGGTCGATCACGGGCTGCCCGACGCTGCCGAGGACGGACGAGATCCGCACACCGTCCTTCTTCCCGCCGGAGCCGTCACCGGAGCCGTCGCCCGAGCCGTCGCCGTTCCCGCCGCGCTCCTCCTCCGGGAGGCGGCGGAAGGAGTCGAAGAAGGTCTGGGTGCGCTCGCCGAGCACGGCCGTGACGCAGCCGGCCTCGTCACCGGCCTTCTCGCGGGCCTTGACGGCGGACTCGGTGTACTCGGCGGCGTCCTCGACGGCGGGGATGTCGACGGCGCTGCGGTGACTCGCCTTGCGCAGGCCCGAGTTGAGGAGTTCGGGGAGCTTGTCGCCGGCGAGGGTGTCGGGCCGGACGAGGGAGACCCTGCGGCAGGACGCGGCGAGCTGCATGCCGTGACCGGCGATGAGCGAGGCCTGGCCGCCGTTGACGGGGTACGAGAGCGGGCTGGTGAACTCGTCCTCGGAAATGCCGTAGCCGCCGATGTACGGGATGCCCGCGGCCTCCAGGGGGGCCATGAAGGCACGCCCGTTCTGGCTGTACGAGCCGACGACGGCGACGGCCTTCTCGCGGACGGCACGGCGGGCGCAGGCGGCCGCGCCGGTGGTGGTGTTGTGCTCGTTGCAGGTGAGGATGCGCAGCTCGTGGCCGTCGATGCCGCCCTGGGAGTTGACCCAGCGGGCGAACGTCTGGGCCATGGCGGGCATTCCGGGCATATTGGTGGCACGGGTCTGGTCGGGAGCCCACGTCATGACGGTGACGGGCTCCCTGGAACCCCCCGTGGTTCCAGGGAGCACGCCACAACCGGTGAGCAACGAGGCTCCGGCCGTCGCGGTCGTGACGTACGCGAGGAGTGAGGTCAGTCGCCGTCCGGTCATGGACACGCACATTTCCGCCTCACGGGTAACGCGGGAGTGAGCATGGTTCAACGCGGGGTGACGTGAAGGTGAATTACGGGGGCTGCGAGGGGGCGGCTCCGGTTACCGGACAAGGGAACGTACGATCGAAACGTGTCCAGTCCAGTCTCCGGTTCGGTTAACTCTTCCCGTCGCGGCCGTCGCTCCTCCACCATGGGCGGCATGCCGCTCAACGACATGCCGTGGTGGCGCTGGCGCAGCAACGTGCGCTCGGCGCTGCACATGCTCTCCGATCCCGGGTTCCACGAGACCACCTGGCTGGCCGGCCTCGACGGGTACGGCGACGTCACCGACGCCGTCTACCGCCTGGTCGAGGACACCTGGCTCGACAACTGGTCCGCCGAGAAGTACGTCGGTTCGATCTTCCGCGACACCGGCGAGGCCGCCCTCGTCGACGTCGCCGTCCTCCGGGTGCTGCGCATCATGCACCAGGTGGGCCCCGACGCCCCCGTCTCCGCCTACCTCCAGCACCCCGGGTGGCCGGAGGCCGTACGGGCCGCCCGCGAGGCCCACGTACACCTCGCGCAGGCCGACGGGGAGGACCCGGACACGCCGCCGCGCTCCCTCGACGTGCTGCACATCATGACGGGGTCCGCCTGACGGACGGTGGCTCACCGCGCACCTCCGGGTATGGCAGGCTGACGGGATGACCGACCAGTACGTCCTCACCCTCTCGTGCCCCGACAAGCAGGGCATCGTGCACGCCGTGTCGAGCTACCTCTTCATCACCGGGTGCAACATCGAGGACAGTCAGCAGTTCGGAGACCGCGACACCGGACTGTTCTTCATGCGGGTCCACTTCTCGGCCGAGGCTCCGGTGAACGTCGACAAGCTGCGCGCCAGCTTCGTCGCCGTCGGCGACTCGTTCGAGATGGACTGGCAGATCCACCGCGCCGACCAGCGCATGCGGGTCGTCCTCATGGTGTCGAAGTTCGGCCACTGCCTGAACGACCTGCTGTTCCGCTCGCGGCTCGGCGCGCTGCCGGTCGAGATCGTGGCCGTGGTCTCCAACCACACCGACTTCCAGGAACTCGTCGGCTCGTACGGGCTGCCCTTCCGGCACATCCCCGTCACCAAGGACACCAAGGCGGAGGCCGAGACCGAGCTTCTCGACCTGGTCCGCGAGGAGAACGTCGAGCTGGTCGTCCTCGCCCGCTACATGCAGGTCCTCTCCGACGACCTCTGCAAGCAGCTCTCCGGCCGGATCATCAACATCCACCACTCCTTCCTCCCGAGCTTCAAGGGCGCCAAGCCCTACCACCAGGCGCACGCGCGCGGTGTGAAGCTGATCGGCGCGACCGCGCACTACGTGACGGCCGACCTCGACGAGGGCCCGATCATCGAGCAGGAGGTCGAGCGCGTCGCCCACGACGTGACCCCGGACCAGCTGGTCGCGATCGGCCGCGACGTGGAGTGCCAGGCGCTGGCCCGCGCGGTGAAGTGGCACGCGGAACACCGCATCCTGCTGAACGGCCGCCGCACGGTGGTCTTCGCCTGACACCGCCGCCCCGGCACGCGGAGGTCGCCTCCGTCACCTTCGCGCGCCCGCGGCGCGGACGAACCGGCGCTCGGGACGGGCTGCCCGGACGAACCGGGCCGCGCGGCCTACAGCCGGCTCAGCGCCGCCGCGGCCGACAGGACGTCCCTGATCGCCTCGCGGTCGCCGTCCTGTCCCGCAGCAGCCTCCTGCGGGGAGATGTGCCCCGCGACCAGCTGGCAGAACTCCACCCCGTCCATCGCCACCTGCGCCACCACCTGCTCCGGCGAGCCGAGCGCCGCCGGGGAGTCCAGCGCGATGTACCAGTGGCCGCCGCCCGCGCCCTCCACCTCCAGGTGCAGCGAGCGGCCCGGCGCGCCCGCCGCGACCAGATGACGGGCGGGCGACGCGAGCCCCGCACGGCGCCGGTTCGCCAGGGCGCCCGGAAGCAGTCGCGCCGCCAGGTCGATCATGCTGTGCAGATGCGCCCCGCTCGGCGCCGCGTACGGGTACGCCACCGCGTTCGCGATGTCGTCCGCGTGCACCCAGCACTCGAAGGCCCGCTCCAGCAGCGAGTCCCGCAGCGGCAGCGCGAAGTCCTTGTACGTGACCGTCAGGTCCGCCACGCCCCGCCCCGCGAACGACACGGTCCGGATCAGCGTGTGGCTCTGGTCCCGCCACGGGGCGCGGATCGAGCGGTTCGGCGGCCGGTCCTGGCTCGACCAGAACGCGTCCGTCCGCTCCGTGGGCGACAGCTCCGGGGTCCCCGCGCCCAGCGGGTCGTCCAGGCCGAGCGCCGACGACACGAGCCCGTCCACCGCGAGGAGATGGCCCATGACCCCGGCGACCGTCGCCTTCCGGCGCACGATCCGGTCCTCCTCGTACCACTTGAGCCGGACCGGCGCGTGCCACTCCGACTCGCCGATGTCCCGGAGCAGGGCGTCGAGCCGCGCGGTCTCCGCGTCGTACGGCGTGACCCACTCCGGCACCGGGATGCGCGCCGGGCGCCGGCCCAGGCAGTTCTCCAGCACCCGGGACCGCAGGAGCGGGTCGAGGTCCAGATCCCGGTCCTCGTGCAGCAGCGCCACCGCGTCCCGCAGCCGCAGCGCCTCGTCCGCGCACGGCGCGCAGGCCGTCAGATGGTCCTCGACGGCCTGCGTCTCCCCGGGCGAACACGCCGAGAGCGCCCAGGCCCCGAGGAGGGACTTGAGCACCCCGTGCGTCAGGACGGGTACGTCGGGCTCGGGTTCCGCCCCGGGCTTCTCCTCCTCCGGCGCCCCACCCGGGCCGGCCGTCAGATCCGCGTGGTCGTCCGCCGCCCGGCGCGGCCCCGGTATCCACGGGGCGCGTGCGACGTCGTCCCCGTCGTCGCCGTTCGCCCGGGTCACCGCGCCCGTCCGTAGCCGGGCGGACCGCCGCCCTCGGAGAAGGGCCGGTTCGCCGAGGAGAGCAGCTGGAGCCCGAGGCGCAGGCGCCGCCGCGCCTCGTCCTCGGTGACGCCGAGGTCGGCGGCGGTCTGCCGGTAGTCCCGCCGCTGGAAGTACGCCAGTTCGAGCGCGGCCCGGAGCGGGGTCGGCATGGACGTCACGATGTAGTCGGCGCGGGCCGCGACCGAGGCCCGCCGGACCTTCTGCTCCAGCTCCTCCGCCGAACCCCGGCCGGTCTCCGCGTACGCCGTCGTCTCGGCCTGCCGCAGCCGGTGGACGGCCTGCCGCTGCGTCAGCTTGGCCACCCACGAGCGCAGGTTCCCCTGCTTGGGGTCGTACGCGTCCGGGTTCTCCCAGATGTAGCCGAAGACCTCGCGGGTGATCTGGTCGGCCGCGTCGTCGTCGTCGAGGACCCGGTGGGCGAGGCTGTGCACCAGTGCCGCGAACCGGTCGTACAGCTCGCCGAGCGCGGCCGCCTCACCGCGCGCCAGCCGCTGCTGCATCCTGCGGTCCCAGCGCGGTGGTGTGTCCATCGCCATCCGACCCTCGCCCCTCCCGGCTGCGGCGGCACTCCGTGTCTACTCCAAAGTAGTGCGCCGCTCCGACAACGCACCCATGTTTGCCGCAAGTGCGCCCTTGACGCGGACTCGGATGGTAAGGAAAGCGTCATCCTCGCGCTCAGGGGTTTCGCGGCCCGCCGGTGGGGCAGGCGCCGACCGTGACGACGATCGAGGTCGACGAGAACGAGTACGGCTCCTGGACGGTGTTCCGTGTACGGGGCGAAATGGATCTGGTCACCTCCCCCCGGATACGCCGCCGCGTCCACGACGCCGTGGCGGGTGGCCGTCACGACCTGGTGATCGATCTGTCCGCCGTCCGTTTCTGCGACTCCAGCGGGGTGGGGGTGCTGATCGCGTCCCGCCGGCTCCTCCGCTCCTGCGGCGGCCGGCTGCGCCTGATCCTTCCCGAGGACCGGGAGGGCCACGTCGGCCGGGTCCTCACCGCGCTCGGGGTCCGGCGCCTCTTCGAGGTGTACGAGGATGTGCGGGGAGCGCTGACAGGGGCGGCGGAACGCCCCGACGTGACCCTCCCCGGGCAGCAGGTCACCGACCGAATCGCTCCCTGAGCCGGTACTTCAGCACCTTCCGCAGCGCCTCGTTGCGGGGGAGCGCGGCCACCACCTCCAGCTGCTCCGGCAGCTTGTGGACCGAGAGGCCCGCCTCCCGCAGGAAGGCCGTCACCAGCGGAAGGGTCAGCGGGGCGGCTCCCGGGGGCTGTTCGACGACGGCGCAGACGCGCTCGCCGCGCTCGGTGTCCGGGAGTCCTATCACGGCGGCGTCGCCCACGTCCGGGTGCCGGTGCAGGAGGTCCTCGATCTCCTTGGCCGAGATGTTCTCTCCCTTGCGGATGATGATGTCCTTGATGCGGCCGGTCAGGACCAGGTGCCCGCTCGGGGTGAGGTGCCCGACGTCGCCGGTGACGAGGAAGCCGTCCTCGTCGAAGGCGGCGGCCGTCTGCGCCGGGTCGAGATAGCCCCGGCAGACCGCCTCCCCGCGGAGCCGCACCTCGCCGGAGCCGGTGATCCGGATCTCCATGCCGGCCGGCGGGCGGCCCTCGGTGGTGGCGAGGTTCTCCGGGGTGTCGTCGGGCGCGCCCATGGTGATCATGGGGACCTCGGTCATGCCGTACCCGTGGGTGAGCTGGCAGCCCAGTTCCTTCCGTACGGCGTGGTAGATCTCCGGCGGCTTCGGGGCGCCGCCGCCCGCGAGCAGCCGCAGGGTGGGGATGACCGGCTCGCCGGGCTGTTTCCGCTGTTCGGCGAGGAACATCGAGTAGAAGGCGGTGGAGCCGCCGGCGACGGTCACCCCGTGCCGCCGGTATTCGGCGAGTGCCTCGGGCAGCGCGAACTGTTCGAACATGACGGCCGGGAATCCGTACAGCAGCAGCATCACCGTGTAGTCGGGCCCGGCGATGTGGGCGTACGGGAAGGCCATCGAGCCGACGTCGGACGCGGTGAGCCGCAGCGCGTGGGCGAGGCAGGAGCCGCCCGCGAGGAGTGAGCGGTCGGTGTGCAGGACGCCCTTGGGGTCGGAGGTCGTGCCGGAGGTCCAGTAGATCCAGCGGACGTCGGTCCCGGAGGAGGGCGGCGGGGGCAGCGTCGCCGGGTCTCCGTCGGGCAGGGAATCGGGTCCGTAGGCCTCGAAGATCCCGTGCGCGCCGAGTCGCCGGGCCATCTCCGTATGGTCGAATCCGCGCCAGATTCCGGGGACGGCGAAGTACTCGGCCTTGGACTCGCGCAGCGCGAAGCCGACCTCCTTGTCCCGGTAGAAGGGGATCACGGGCGTCTGTACGGCTCCGATGCGGGCGAGCGCGAAGGAGAGCACCGCGGTCTCGATGCGGGTGGGCAGCTGCCAGGCGACGACCGTGCCGGGGCGCACCCCCATGGCGTGGAGCCCCGCGGCGCAGCGCTCGGCGCGCTCGCGCAGCCCGCCGAAGGTGAGGACCCGGTCGCCCTGGAGGAGGACGGGCCGGTCGGGGGTGAGGGCGGCGCGGCGCTCGACGAGCTCCCAGAGCGTGCGGGCCGCGCCCAGGGCGTGTGCGGTCTGATCCATGACCGGACTCCTCTTGGCTGACGTACCGTCAGATCGTGCGGTGAGCGTAGAGGCCGGGCGCTTGTCGGTCCAGGGGTGCGGGGCTAGCCTGATGCCGTCAGATCTGACGGTCCATCAGAAACATGGAGGGGTCATGACGGAACTGCCCCGCGTCATCAGCGTCGACGACCACGTGATCGAGCCCGCCCACCTCTTCGAGACCTGGCTCCCGAAGAAGTACCGCGACCGCGGACCCCAGCCCCTCACGGCCGGCATCGGAGAGCTCGCCTACGTCGCCGGCAAGTACCAGATCACGATGGACCCGGACGGCCCGCCGACCGACTGGTGGATCTACGAGGACCTCAAGTTCCCGTACAAGCGCAACATCGCCGCCGTCGGCTTCGACCGCGACGACATGACCCTGGAGGGCATCACCCGCGCCGAGATGCGGCGCGGCTGCTGGGACCCCAAGGCACGCCTCGCCGACATGGACCTCAACCACGTCGAGGCCTCGCTCTGCTTCCCGACCTTCCCCCGCTTCTGCGGCCAGACCTTCGCCGAGGCCCACGACAAGGAGGTCGCCCTCGCCTGCGTGCGCGCCTACAACGACTGGATGGTCGAGGAGTGGTGCGGCGACAGCGGCGGCCGGCTCATCCCGCTCTGCATCATCCCGCTCTGGGACATCGACCTCGCCGTCGCCGAGATCCGGCGCAACGCCGCACGCGGCGTCAAGGCCGTCACCTTCTCCGAGATCCCCACCCACCTCGGCCTGCCGTCGATCCACTCCGGCTACTGGGACCCCTTCTTCGCCGTCTGCCAGGAGACCGGCACGGTGGTCAACATGCACATCGGCTCCAGCAGCCAGATGCCCGCCGCCTCGCCGGACGCCCCGCCCGCCGTCCAGGCCTCCCTCAGCTTCAACAACGCGATGGCCTCGATGATGGACTTCCTCTTCAGCGGGGTCCTCGTGAAGTTCCCCCGGCTCAAGCTCGCCTACAGCGAGGGCCAGATGGGATGGATCCCCTACGCCCTGGAGCGCGCCGACGACGTCTGGGAGGAGCACCGCGCCTGGGGCGGCGTCCGCGACCTCATCCCCGAGCCGCCGTCCACGTACTACTACCGGCAGATCTTCTGCTGCTTCTTCCGCGACAAGCACGGGATCGCCTCCCTGGACGTGGTGGGACGCGACAACGCCACCTTCGAGACCGACTACCCGCACGTCGACTCGACCTTCCCGCACACCAAGGAGGTCGCCCTCGACCACGTCCAGGGCCTCGACGACGAGACGATCTACAAGCTCATGCGCGGCAACGCCATCCGCATGCTCGGCCTCGACTTCGACCGGGGCGTCGACTTCGGGTGGGGCAGCGCCTGATGGACCTCTCCTGCACCGACGAGGAGGAGGAGTTCCGGGCCCGGCTCGCGGCCTGGCTCGCCGCGACGCTGCCAGGACTCCCGCCGCGACCCGACCCGCTCGACTGGCCCGCCCGCCGGGCCTACGACTGCGGCTGGCAGCGCCGGCTGTACGACGCCGGGTACGCCGACGTGCACTGGGACGCCTCCCCGACACAGCGGCTGATCTTCCTGGAGGAGACCGAACTCGCCGGCGCCCCCTACGTCGGCGCCAACTTCGTCGGCCTCCTCCACGCCGGACCGACCATCGCCGCCGAGGGCACGCCCGCACAGCGCGCCCGCTGGCTGCCGCCGGTCCTGCGCGGCGACGAGGTCTGGTGCCAGGGCTTCAGCGAGCCCGACGCCGGCTCCGACCTCGCCTCGCTGCGGACCAAGGCGGTACGGGACGGGGACGCGTACGTCGTCACCGGACAGAAGATCTGGACCTCGCACGCGGAGGTCGCCGACTGGTGCGAGCTGCTCGTCCGCACGGACCCGGACGCGCCCTCCAGGCACCGGGGCATCACCTGGCTCGCGATGCCCATGGACGCCCCCGGCGTCACGGTACGGCCGCTGCGGACCCTCGCCGGCTCCACGGAGTTCGCCGAGGTCTTCCTCGACGAGGTGCGGGTGCCCGTCGAGAACCGGGTCGGCGAGGAGAACGACGGCTGGCGGGTCACCATGGTCACCCTCTCCTTCGAACGCGGCACCGCGTTCGTCGGCGAGGTCGTCGCCTGCCGCCGGCTCCTCGGCGAACTCGCCCGCGCCGCACGCAAGAACGGCACCTGGGACGACGCCGTGCTGCGCCGCCGCCTCGGCCGGCTCTCCGCCGAGTTCCAGGCCCTGTGGCGGATCGTCCAGGCCAACGTCAGCGAGGCCCAGGCGACCGGCGGGGTGCCCGGCGCGGGCGGCTCCGTCTTCAAACTGCACTACTCGCACGCCCGCCAGGAGCTGTACGAGGCCGCAGCCGCCGTCCTCGGCCCCGACGCGCTCGACCTCGGGCGCGACTGGACCCTCGACCGGCTCTCCTCGCTCTCGTACACGATCGCGGCCGGCACCTCCCAGATCCAGCGCAACATCGTCGCCGAGCGCATCCTCGGCCTGCCGAAGGGCCGGTGACCCCCGCCATGGACTTCCGACTCACCGAGGACCAGCAGGCCCTGCGGCGCGGTGTACGGGACCTCCTCGAAGGCCGCTTCGGCCGGGAGGCGCTGCGGGCGGCGGTCGACTCCGGCGGCGCGCTGGACCGCGACCTGTGGCGCGGGCTCGGCGCCGCCGGATTCTTCGCCCTGCGCCTGCCGGAGGAGGCGGGAGGCGTGGGACTCGGCCTTCCGGAGGCGGTCCTCGTCTTCGAGGAGGCGGGCCGGGCGCTGCTCCCGGGGCCGCTCGTGGCGACGCACCTGGCGGCGGGCTCCGTGCCGGGCGCCGCGGAGGGGGACGTCGTCGTCACGGAGGTGGCCGAGGGGCTGGTGCCGTGGCTGGACGCGGCGGACGTGGTGGTGGGGGATGCCTCCGGCGCCGTACCGGTGCGGTCGGTCGACCCGCTGACGCCCCTGCACCGCGTGCCCCTGCCCCCACCCGCTCCCGGCGGGGAGGAGACGAGCCCCGAGGCCGTCCTGCTCACCGCCGCCGAGCAGGTGGGCAGTGCCGGGCGGACCACCGCGGAGGCCGTCTCCTACGCCCGCCGACGGGAGCAGTTCGGTCAGGTCATCGGCGGGTTCCAGGCCGTCAAGCACCTCTGCGCCGGGATGCTCGTCCGGACGGAGCTCGCCCGCGCCGCCGTCCGCGCCGCCTCCCTCACCGTCGACCCCGTCGAGATCGCCGGCGCCAAGCTCCTCGCCGACGAGGCGGCGACCGCCAACGCCCGCGACTGCCTCCAGGTCCACGGCGGCATGGGCTTCACCTGGGAGGCCGACGTCCACCTCCATCTGAAGCGCGCCTGGGTGCGGGCCGGGCTGCGGCTGCCCGCCGCTCGCGCCGAGGAGGCGGTGGCCGCCGGACTGTGACTCCCGGCATCGCTCTCCGCTCCCACCGGGTCACGGACGGTTGAAATCTGGTTGTGTCCTTCGGCGCGGCCGTCACGGCCCGGAGTCGGCCTCCGCCTCCGGTACGCTCCGTGGGATGCGAGTGCTCGTTGGCCCGGATCGTCCCGGTGTCGCCCCTGAGGTGACTCCGGGCCCGGGAATGCGCGCCGCTCGCGCCCCGAGGAGGCGCCCCGCGCGCTCCTGTTCGACTCCCCGCAGCGCGCGTCGCACAGTATGGACTACGCGTACTCCTTCGCGCTGGAATATGCCCGAAGCGCTTGTTGCGGTGACTGTACGTCAACCATGCTGTCTCACAAGGGAATCACGTTCCGTAAGGGCGTCGATGGCTGTGAGGCGCGAGGCGATGTGTCCGCCGGTTCGGATGGTGTGAGCGGTGCAGGTGCTTCAGGTTCAGTTGGAGGTCGGGCCCGACCCGGCGGAGGTGGGGCGAGCCCGGAGGTGGGCCCGGTCGCGACTCGCCGGTTCGGGCATAGGCGATGACGAGCCGCTGGCCGAGACGCTGGTGCTGCTCATCTCCGAGCTCGTGACCAACGCGGTGGTGCACACCGGCTGTCCGGCCGTCCTGCGGATGCTGTTCGCGGCGGAGGGCGGGGTGCGCGTCGAGGTGGCGGACGCGAGCGACCGTCCGCCGCGGCCCCGGCACGCGGAGGGCGACGACACCAACGGGCGCGGCCTGGAGCTGGTCGACGGCCTCGCGGACCGGTGGGGCTGGCAGCCCGAGGGCGCCGGCAAGAGCATCTGGTGCGAGGTCGACCGGGATCCGGCCGCGCCTTCGCCGGGTCCGGGGCACGGCGCGGGACATGGCTCGGGGCACGTCCCCGGCGCGGGACCGGGGACGTCGGTGACGCCCGGCCGGGTGCGCTGCTGACGGTTGGCGGCCGGGTGGCGGACGGCGGCGGCCGAGCCGTGCGCGCCGCCACCCGTCGACGTACCGGTGCTCAGAGGACGGCGACCGGTGCGACCGGTGTGCCCGTACCGCCCACGAAGGGCTCGGGCATGGCGGAGAGCAGGAAGGCGTAGCGCCGCTCTTGTGCACAGGCTGTGGACAGAGCTTCCAGATTCCAGTTCTGCCCCTGGAGCATGCCCATCTCGACCAGGTCGAGGGCGTGCACGGGCAGCCACAGGTCCTCGACCTCCGGCGGGAAGATCTCGAAGGTGAGGGTGTCGTTGGCGACGGCCGCGACGTCCCGGGCGTGGAACCACTCCGGCGTACGGATCGAGAGCCCCGGTGACGGGAAGGCGTATCCGTGCCGGTCGCCGGCCAGGTACGACCGCATCTGGCCCGTCCGTACGAGCACGATGTCGCCCGACCGTACGGTCACCCCGCCGAAGTCGGCGGCCTCGTCCAGGTCCTCGGGCGTGACGGCGTGGTCGCCCGGCAGCCGGTCCAGGCCCTTGGCGGCGGCCACGTCGAGCAGGACCCCGCGGCTCACGAGATGGCGGGCGGTGTGGATGCCGCTGAACTCGGAGCGGCCGTGCGGGGTGATGGTGGTGGCGGGGCGGCCGTTGTAGAGGTGGCCCGAGTGGGAGACATGGGTCAGGGCATCCCAGTGGGTGCCCGCCTGGAGGCCGAGGGTCACGGCGTCATCGCTGGTGGCGACCGTGCCGGGGCCGAAGAGCTCCTGGTTGATCTGGACCATGACGTGGAGCGGATTGACCCGCCCGGGGATCATGCCGGTCTGGACGCCGTCCTGCTTCAGGTCGACGGCGAGGGGGACGCGGTGGCCGGTGCGGACGGTGGCGACGGCCTCCCGTACGACCTCGTCGGTGACGAGGTTGAGGGTGCCGATCTCGTCGTCCTGGCCCCAACGTCCCCAGTTGTTGACGCGCTTGGCGATCTCGTGGAATGCGGCGGGCAGAGACATCGGGGCCTCCGGGGTCTTGTTTTCCGGTATCTGACGGACCGTAGAATCCTGACGACGAATGAATCTAACGGACCGTCAGAAACTGCGGGAGGGGCCGGACGTGGGGAACTTCTTGGCTGGCAAGGTCGTCGCCGTGACGGGCGCGGGGCGGGGCATCGGCCGCGCCGTGGCCCTCGCGTGCGCGGCGGAGGGCGCGAAGGTCGTCGTCAACGACTACGGCGTGTCGATCGAGGGCGGGGAACCGGCCTCGGAGATCGCGCTGTCGGTGGTGAAGGAGATCGAGGCGGGAGGCGGCACGGCGGTCGCGGTCGCCGACGACATCTCGACGATGGCGGGCGGGCAGCGCGTCGTCGACGTCGCCCTCGCCGAGTACGGCCGCCTCGACGGGGTCGTGTGCGTGGCGGGCATCCTGCGCGAGCGGATGCTCTTCAACATGTCCGAGGAGGAGTGGGACCCGGTCGTCGCGACACATCTGAAGGGCACGTTCACGGTCTTCCGGGCGGCCTCGGCGATCATGCGGCGCCAGGGGACCGGGACGCTGATCGGCTTCACCAGCGGCAACCACCAGGGCTCGGTGGCGCAGGCCAACTACTCGGCCGCGAAGGGCGGGATCATCTCCCTCGTACGGTCGGCGGCGCTCGGCCTCCACAAGTACGGGGTCACGGCGAACGCGGTGGCCCCGGTGGCGCGGACCCGGATGTCGGCGAACGTCCCGATGGAGCTCAAGGAGATCGGGGAGCCGGAGGACGTGGCGGCCCTCGTGGTCTATCTGCTCTCCGAGCGGGCCCGCGAGGAGAAGATCACCGGCCAGGTCTACACGATCGCCGGCCCGAAGATCGCGGTCTGGGCGCAGCCCAGGGAGCTGCGGGCGGGATACGCCGAGGGCGGCGCCTGGACCCCGGAACGGATCGCGGACTTCCTGCCGGGGACGGTCGGGGTGGACCCGATGCCGATGCTCGCCCGCCTGGAGGAGATGGCCCGGGCCGCGGCGGCGGGCGACCGCCCCAACGCGGGAGCCCGCTCCGGGACGAACGAGGGGGCGGGCCCCGACGGAGGCGCGGCCGACACCGGGACGGAGAACCGCTCATGAGGGGCGTGGTGTTCGACGGGAAGCAGGTCCAGGTCGTCGACGACCTGGAGGTGCGGGACCCCGGACCGGGGGAGGTGCTCGTGGGGATCGCGGCGGCCGGACTGTGCCACAGCGATCTGTCGGTCGTCGACGGAACCATCCCCTTCCCCCCTCCCGTGGTCCTCGGACACGAGGGCGCGGGCGTCGTCGAGGCGGTCGGCCCGGGAGTCACCCACGTGGTCCCGGGTGACCACGTGGCCCTGTCGACCCTCGCCAACTGCGGAGCCTGCGCGGACTGCGACCGCGGGCGGCCCACCATGTGCCGGAAGGCCATCGGCATGCCAGGACAGCCGTTCTCGCGGGGCGGACGGCCGCTCTACCAGTTCGCTTCGAACTCGTCCTTCGCCGAGCGGACCGTCGTGAAGGCGGTCCAGGCGGTGAAGATCCCGCGGGACATCCCGCTGACCTCGGCCGCCCTGATGGGCTGCGGCGTCCTCACCGGCGTCGGGGCCGTCCTGAACCGGGCGAAGGTCGGGCGGGGCGAGACGGTCGTCGTCATCGGCACCGGCGGGATCGGGCTCAACGTCCTCCAGGGCGCGCGGATCGCCGGCGCGCTGACGATCGTGGCCGTGGACACGAACCCGGCCAAGGAGGCGGTGGCCCGGCAGTTCGGGGCGAGCCACTTCCTGACCTCCACCGACGGGGTGCGGGGCATCCTTCCCACCGGCGCCGACCACGTCTTCGAATGCGTCGGGCACACCGGTCTCGTCCGGACCGCGATCGACCTCCTCGACCGGCACGGGCAGGCGATCCTCCTCGGCATGACCGCGCCGAAGGCGGAGGCCCGCTTCCTGCCCGCCGCGATGTTCCTGGACAAGTCGGTGCTGGGCTGCCGGTACGGCTCCTCCCGCCCGCAGCGCGACATCCCCCTCTACGCCGAGTTGTACCGCTCGGGCCGCCTCCTCCTCGACGAACTCGTCACTGCCACGTACCCGGTGGAGGAGTTCGCGAGGGCGGTGGAGGACGCGGAGGCGGGCAAGGTGGCCCGGGGGGTCCTCACTTTCTGAGGGTGCGACACGCCGCCGCGGTCCGGCGGTCCGGCCCGCGGTACGCCGCCGCCGTCCGGCCGTCCGGCGGGGGCGATGGCCGGCGGGAGGGAAAACGAGCTGGGCCTCGGGGGGCGTGCCTCGTTACGGTCCTGAGCATGTCCTATCGCGAGCTCGCCACCCGCCCCGTTCTCGCCTGGTCCGCCGTCACCGTCGCCGGTCGGCTCCCCGTGGCCATGGCCCCGCTCGCCCTCGTCTTCCTCGTCCGGGAACGGCCCGGCGGGTACTCGCTCGGCGCCGTCCTCGCCGCCGCGTACGTCCTCGGGGAGATCGTCGCCGCGCCCGTCCTCGGCCTGCGGCTGAACGCCGAGCGCGCGCGGCCCCAGCTCGTCGCCGGACTCGCCGTCGGGGCCGCCGGGTTCGCGGGCCTCGGGCTCGTGCCCGGGGCGCACCCCGCCGTGCTCGCCGCCCTCGCGCTGCTCGCCGGCGCCGGACCGGCCGCCGTTCCCGGCGGCCTGCGCGCCCTCCTCACCAGCCTCGTCCCCGAGCGGGCCGTGACCCAGGCGATGAGCATGGAGTCGGTGCTGACCTTCGGCATCTGGGCCGCCGCTCCCGCCCTCGCCACCGGCCTCGCGCTCGGCGTCGACCCCGCCGTTCCCCTGCTGCTCATGGGCGTCCTCATGGGCCTGTCCGTCGCCGGGCTGTGGGCGCTCCCGCCGGGCTGGCAGCAGGAGGCCAGGGAGGACGGCACGACGCTGCGACGGGCGCTGCTGCGGGTCTGGCCGGTGTACGTCCTGGGGGCGGCGAGCCTGACCCTGCTCGCGCTCGCCGAACTGATCCTGCCCGCCCTGCTCGAACAGCGCGGGATCGGCATCGGCTGGGCGGGACCGCTGCTCGCCGGGTTCTCGATCGGCTCGGCGGTCGGCGCGTTCGTGTACGGCCTGCGGGGGCACTGGCCGGGCCCCCTCGCCGTCCAGTCCCTCCTCCTGGTCCTGGCCGTGGCCTCGGGCGTCGCCCTGGTGGCCCTCCTGCCGTGGACGGCGGCCATCGCCGTGGCCCTGGTCGCCGCCGGGCTCCTCCAGGCCCCCGCCATGCTCACCCGGAACCTGGCCCTGCGGCAGCTCCTGCCGCCGTCCGCGCTCGCCGCCGGGTACTCGGTGATGTACGCGGCCGTGGGCGCCGGTTACGCGGCGAGCGGCACCCTGGCGGGCGGCCTGCTCAAGGTCGTCGCGCCGTCGACGGCGATCCTCTGCGGGGTCGCCCTGACGGTGCTCCTCACCGCGGTCGCCGCGGTGGGGGAGCGGCGGCTCCTGCGGGAGGCCCCGGAAGCTCAGGAAGCGGCCTCCGGGACGACCTCCGAAGCCGCCTCGGAGACGGCCTCCGAGGCGTTCCCCGCGGACGCGGACGTGCGGAACGTCCGCCGGTAGGACGTCGGTGTCACCCCGATCGCGCTCATCAGGTGCACCCGCAGCGACTGCGCCGTGCCGAATCCGGCGTCCTGCGCGACCCGGTCGACGGGCAGGCCCGTGGACTCCAGGAGGTGCCGGGCGCGTTCGACCCGCTGCTGGGTCAGCCACTGGCCGGGGCTGACGCCCACCTCGTCACGGAAGCGGCGGGTGAACGTCCGTACGCTCATCGCCTCCTTCTCGGCCAGGTCCCGCAGCTGGATCGGCTCGTGGAGGTGGGCGAGCGCCCATGCCCGCGCGGTGGTCGTGGTGTGGGTCCCGGCCTCCGGCAGGGGCCGCTCGATGTACTGGGCCTGGCCGCCGTCCCGGTGCGGCGGTACGACGGTCCTGCGGGCGACGTCGTTGGCGACGGCCGTGCCGTGGTCGCGGCGCACGATGTGCAGGCACAGGTCGATCCCGGCGGCCACGCCCGCCGAGGTGAGGACGTCGCCGTCGTCGACGAACAGCACGTCCGCGTCGACCCGCACGCGCGGGAAGAGCCGCTGGAAGTGCTCGGCCGAGGACCAGTGGGTGGTGGCCGGGCGCCCGTCCAGGTACCCGGCGGCGGCGAGCACGTACCCGCCGGTGCAGATGGAGACGAGCCGGGTGCCGGGCCGGATGTGGGCGAGCGCGGCGGCCAGTTCGTCGGTGAGCCGTCCCTCGTCGTAGACCGGGCCCAGCTCGTACGAGGCGGGGACGACGACGGTGTCGGCGGTGGCGAGGGCCTCCGGGCCGTGTTCGACGTGGATCGAGAAGTCGGCGTCCGTCGGCACCGGGCCCGCGGCCGTCGCGCAGGTGACTATCTCGTACAACAGCCGTCCCCCGGGCGTGCGGGCGCGGCCGAAGATGCGGTGCGGAATGCCCAGCTCGAAGGGGAGGAGGCCGGGCAGCGCGAGCACGGCGACGCGGTGCGGGGGCGGTTCGGGCGACGGCGGCACGGGCGGTGCTCCCTCCGGAGACCGGTCGGAATTCAGTGGTGGTGTAGACCACATGGTGATAGGTCTACCTCTCCGTGACGGACAACACGTACAAGTCTGAGGCCGCCGAGCGGATTCCCGCCCCGGCCGAGCCGCCCGCACTGTGGAACCGTAACTTCCGGCTCTTCTTCGCCGCCCGGGCCGTCGCCGTCTTCGGCGAGGGCATGGTTCCGGTCGCCTTCGCCGCCGGACTCCTCGGCGCCGGCCACTCCGGCGCCACCGTCGGCTACGCGCTCGGCGGCTGGACCGCCGCCTTCGCGCTCTTCGTCCTCTTCGGCGGAGTCCTCGCCGACCGCTTCACCGCCCGGCGCATGATGATCCTCGCGGACCTGCTGCGGCTCCCCGGAGCGGCCGTCCTCGCCGTCACCTTCACCCTCGGCGGCCCGCCCCTCTGGGCGGTCTACACCCTCTCCGTCCTCAGCGGCGTCGGCGCCGCCCTCTTCCAGCCGGGCGTCGCCTCGACCATCCCGCGCATCGCCCCCGACGTGCAGCGCGCCAACGCCGTCCTCCGGGTCGTCGAGGCCCTCATGATCATGGCGGGTCCGGCGGCCGCGGGCGTGCTCGTCGCCGTGTGGAACGCGGGCGCCGCCTTCGCCGTCAACGGCGCGACCTTCGCGGTCAGCGCCCTCTGCCTCACCCTGATGCGGATCGCCCCGATCCCCTCCGACTCCCTGCGGCGGGACTCACTCGGCGCTGAACTCGTCGGCGGCTGGACGGAGTTCAGGGCGCGGAACTGGCTCTGGGGCGTCATCGCCATCTGGACCGTGTACGGGCTCACCGTGGCCGGCCCCATGGTGCCGCTCACCGCGAGCCTGGTCACCGGGGACCACGGCTCGGCCGCGTACGGCGTGCTCATGGCCGTCAACGGCGCGGGCAGCGCCGTCGGTGGCCTGCTCGCCCTCCGGCTGCGCCCGCGCACGCCCCTCGCGGCGGGCGCGGTCGCCCTCCTCGGCCTCCCCGTGAACCTCGCGCTGCTCGGCCTGGGCGCGCCCGTGGCGCTGCTCGGCGCGGGCCAGTTCATCGGGGGCGCGGCCTTCGCGTTCTGGCTGGTGATGTGGTCGACGGCCGTGCAGACGCACGTACCGCAGGAGGCCCTGAACCGGATGCACGCGTACGACGTGGCCGGCTCGCTCCTGATGATGGGCGTCGGGCGCACCCTGTCGGGGCCGGTGGCGGCGGCGGTCGGCACGGAGGAGGTCCTGCTGACGGGGGCGGGGATCGCGGTGCTCGTGGTGGGTGCGCTCCTCGCGGTACGGCCGATCAGGACACTGCCGAGGGTGTGAGCGGGCGGCGCGGTCTCCGGTCCGTGGCCCGGTGCATGTCACGGTTCATGTCCCGGTCCGTGGCCCGGAGCATGTCCCGATCCGTGTCCCGATCCGTTCGAAAGCTGTCATCCGGGCCAATGGTCGGGTACGGGGGCGGACAGGGATGCTCAGTGGCATGGCCCAGACAACCGAGACGCCGCCCGCCGATACGCCCGACGGGCGGGCTCCCCGCAGCCCCGCCGCTCCCGCCGCATCCGCCCCGCACGGCGGCCCGCGCCCGCCCCGCACTCCCCGCCTCCACCGGGCCTGGTTCGTCGCGGCGGTCACCTTCGTCACGATCATCGGCGCGGCCGCGTTCGCGTCGCTCCCCGGCCTGCTGATCGAGCCGCTGCACCAGGAGTTCGACTGGTCGCGGGGCACGATCGGCTTCGCCGTCTCGGTCAACCTCGCCCTCTACGGCCTCACGGCCCCCTTCGCCGCCGCCCTCATGGACCGCTTCGGCATCCGCCGGATCGTGGCGGTGGCGCTGTCCGTCATCGCGCTGGGCTCGGTGCTCACGGTGTGGATGACGGCGGCCTGGCAGCTCGTCCTCTTCTGGGGCGTGCTCGTCGGGCTCGGCAGCGGCTCGATGGCCCTCGCGTTCGCGGCGACCGTCACCAACCGCTGGTTCGTCGCCCGCCGGGGCCTGGTGACGGGCATCCTCACGGCGGCCGGCGCGTCCGGGCAGCTGGTGTTCCTGCCGCTGCTGTCCTGGCTGGTCGAGCACCACGGCTGGCGCCCGGCGGCCGTGACCGTGGCGCTCGCCGCGCTCGCGGTGGTCCCGTTCGTGTGGCTGCTGCTCCGGGACCACCCTGCGGACGTCGGACTCGCCCCGTACGGCGGGGAGTACGCGGAGAAGCCGGCGCCCGTCACGGGCGCGGCCCGGCGTGCGGTCACGGTGCTGTTCAAGGCGGCCCGCACAGGCCCGTTCTGGCTCCTGGCGGGAACGTTCGCGATCTGCGGCGCGTCGACGAACGGCCTGGTGAAGACCCACTTCGTACCAGCGGCCCACGACCACGGGATGCCGGTGACGGCCGCGGCGGGACTGCTCGCGGTCATCGGGGTCTTCGACGTCGTCGGCACGATCGCCTCGGGCTGGTTCACCGACCGCTTCGAGGCCCGCCGGCTCCTCGCGGTCTACTACGCGCTCCGCGGCGTCTCGCTCCTCTTCCTGCCGATGCTGCTCGCGCCGTCCGTGCACCCGCCCATGCTGTTCTTCATCGTGTTCTACGGCCTGGACTGGGTGGCCACGGTCCCGCCGACGATCGCCCTGTGCCGTGAGCACTACGGCGAGGACTCGGCGATCGTCTTCGGCTGGGTCCTCGCCTCCCACCAGGTGGGCGCGGCCGCCGTCGCGTTCGCCGGCGGAGTGGCCCGTGACGTCTTCGGCTCGTACGACCTCGTCTGGTACGCCTCGGGCGCGCTGTGCGCGGCGGCGGCCCTGATGGCCCTCGTGATCCGCCGACCCCGGACGGGGGCGGTGTCCCTGGCGGGAGCATGATGGCCGGCGGGGGTGATCGCATGAGCGGCCGGGACATGGGTGTGCGGGTGCCGGGCGTCCGGCACGTGCGCGACCGGGACGGGAGCGCAAGGGAACCGGAGGAGCGGGGCGAGGGCCGTACGTACGGCCGGATGCTGTGGGTCTCGGTGCTGGCCCTGCTCCTGGAGGGGGCGATCGCCCTGATCCTGCTCGTGGTGTTCGGCGACGCCGGGCAGCCCGAGCCGGGCGAGGAGCGCCTCAGCGCCCTGACCCTCCTCGCGCTCCCGCTCCTCGCGGTGGTGGGCCTGATCCCGACGTTCGCGGTCTCCGCCGTGCTCGTGCTGCCGGTCGTGCTCCTCGGCGAGGGCCTGACGCGCCGCCTGGGCGGGCGTCCGACCGGCTGGCAGCTGCTCCTGTCGACCGCCGCCGGGGCCCTGTCGTGGCCGCTCGCGGGCGGGCCGGGCTGGCTGGTGGCCACGGTGTGCCTGGCCGCGGCTGTCCTCGTCACGCGCCACGCGCGACGGGGCTCCTTCGTGGCCCTGCTGGTCTGGGGGACCGTCGCGGTGCTGACGGTGTTCCTGCTGGGAGGCGCGGTGGTGTACGCGGGCGTGACCGGGGCCTGAGTCGGACTCCGCCCAGGGCCCCGGCCGGGCCTGGGCACCCGGCCGCCCTAGGAACTCAGCCGCCCGAACCTCCCCCGGTGGAACAGCAGCGGTGAGGGCCCCCCGTCCTCCGCCGCGCCCAGCGACTCCACCCGTCCCACCACGATCAGATGGTCGCCGCCGGTGTGCACGGTGGTGATCGCGCAGTCGATCCAGGCGGGCGCGCCGGCGAGCCGGGGGGAGCCCGTGACCGGGGCCGGGGTCCAGTCGACTCCGGCGAACTTGTCCGCACCGCTGACCGCGAACGACCGGCACAGCGGGCCCTGGTCGGCTCCGAGGATGTTGACGCAGAAGGTGCCCGCGGCCGCGATCCGGGGCCAGGTCGTCGACGTACGGGCGACCATGAAGGCGACCAGGGGCGGGTCGAGGGAGAGGGAGGCGAAGGACTGGCAGGCGAACCCGGCCGGTCCTTCCGCGTCGAGCGCGGTCACGACGGTGACCCCGCTCGCGAAGTGGCCGAGGACGCGGCGGAATTCGGCCGGGTCGACGGGCGGTCGCTCGTCCTCCCGTACCGCGCGCAGTACCGGCCGGGGCAGTGGTTCCACGGCCGTCGGCGAACCGGCCGCTCTCAGGTGTCGGACGACGGTGGCCGCCATCCCCGCGTGTCCCATCACACCGCCCATTGAACCTGACGGTTCGTCAGATGAGAAGGGGCGGGCGGTGTGGAGACCCGGCGGGCGGGCCGCACGCGAGAGCCCCCGGGGCGACGGCCGGACCGTCACCCCAGGGGCTCTTCAACCGTCCGAACGGGAGGTCAGCCGACGACCGCACCCGTCGCCCGGGTCCAGGCGACACCCGAGGAGTGCCCGGTGCGGAGAGCGGTCACCCTGACGGTGATCCGCGTCCCGCGCTGAGCCTTGGCGGGCGTGAACGTGGCGCGGGTGGCCCCGCCGATCGCCCGTCCGTTCGCGTACCACTGGTAGGCGTACGAGGTCGGCGCCGGCGTCCACGTGCCCCGGTTCAGGCCGAGCGTCCGCCCGACCTTGACCGTGCCGGTGACGGAGGGCGCACTGGTCGCCTTCGGCGCGTATCCGTACGCGACGGTGTACCCGACGGTCGTGTACGCCCCGCTCAGGTGCCCGGTGCGGTGAGCCGTCACGGTCACCGAGAGCTTCTTCCCGGCGACGGCGCCGCCGATGACGTACGTCGACGCGGTCGCGCCGGAGATCGCGACGCCGTTGGCCCGCCACTGGTAGGCGTACGAGGTCGGCGCGGGCGACCAGGTGCCGACCACGGCGGTCATCCGGTTGCCGACCCGCGGGGAGCCGGAGACGTACGGCAGTCTGGTGGCTCGGGGCGCGACGCCCTTCACCACCGGCGCGCCGCTCGTCGCGGTCACCTGTGGATGTCCGGCCTTCCGCGCCGTCACCGCCAGGGACAGCTGCCGGCCCTGGAGCGCGGCGGGAATCGTGTACGTGGAGGCCGTCGCCCCCGCGATCGCGACCCCGTTCGCCCGCCACTGGTACGTGTACCCCTCGGCGGCCGGCGTCCAAGCCCCGGCCGTCGCCGTCACCTTGCCGCCGACGACGACGGTGCCGGTGATGCCGGGGGCGGCGGTGGCGCGGAGGGGGGCGACGACGGTGACCCGGCCCCGCGCGTACGTGTCGCCGTCGTGCGTGACCACGTTCAGGTTCAGCGCGGTGCGCGGAGCGTTCGTCAGATCCAGCGCGACGCTCATGCTCCGCCGGTCGGGAGCGACGGAGACCGTGGTCGAGCGGGCACGGAAGCCGCCACCGGACACCTCGACGACGTCCTTCTCGTGCAGCGCCGCACCGGTGACCGTCATGGTGACCTTCCCGGCGCCGACGGTGCCGGGACTCACGGCGGTGACGGCCCGGGTCACGGTGCCACAGACGGACGGGCAGAACGCCGTGGCCCGCACCTCGGTGGGCGCCTGGGCGGGAACGGACGGCAGCCCGATCACGAGGGTGGTCGGCCGGGAGTCGTTCGTGTAGCTCTCGCCGGGGACCTGGCAGTCGTAGTACCCGCGGCTGCTCCCGTCGCAGAGATCCGAGCGGGTCTCGTCGTACAGCCGGGGCGTGGGCGTCCTGCGGAGCTCCTGCGCCGGCGTGAACGACAGCCTCACCACGTCGTTCGCCGCCGTCGGAAGCACCGCGCAGAGCGTGGACCTCTGCTCGGACAGCGTGTCGACGAGCGGACCGAAGCCGTACGTGATGTCCGGGACGCGCACGCACTCCGGCGCGGGCCCGGCCGCCGTGGCGATGCGGGCGGCGTCGAGGCGGTAGGCGGGGGTGGTGGTGCCGCCGTACCCGACCCGGACGATCGCCTGGTAGCCCGCGGAGCCGGAGACGGCGCAACCGGGGCCGAAGGACGGACACGCGGCTTCGCCGCGGGCGTCGTACACCCCGAGTCCGATCGCGCCCGCCGCCGCCGTGTACCGGGCGGCGAGGTGCAGGGTGTCCCGTGCGTCCGGAGTGGTCACCCGGTGGCACACGAGGGTGCCGTCCTCGGCCGTGACACCGGCGGCCGACGCGGCGCCGACCTTCGTCGCCGGGGTCGTGACACAGCCGCGCGCGGTGGCGGTGACGTCACGGCGGACGAGGGTGTGCTCGGTGGGTGTGGCTCCGGCGTCGCCGGGGACGAGGACCGTGTACGAGAGTCCGGGCGTCAGGGCGCAGTCCTCCTCGGTCTCCCCCCAGCCGTTGGTGCCGCAGACCCTCTCACCGTGCTCGTCGAGCACGGTGATACCGAGGGGCTGCGGACTCTCGACCCTGATCAGCTCGCGGGCGGAGTGGTCGCCCGCCGGGATGGTCAGGCACTCGCCGAAGACGCCGTCGCCGGTCCGCACGGTGGCCGCGGCCGGCCGCGCGGTGAAGTCGCCGGCCGGGAAGACGCGGCAGTCGCTCGCCACGTCCGTCCGGTGCACGGTGAGCCCGTAGCCGCCGGTGGCCCCACCCGCGGGTCCACGCTCCACCAGAAGGCTGTAGGGGGCGGTGCCGTCCAGGCCGCAGGTGCCCGAGGACAGCTGCTCCTCGGTCCAGCAGAGAAGGGTGCCGGTGGCGTCGATCACCGAGAGGTCGGGCCGCACGCCGTCGTTCTCGGAAGCCGACAGGACGGCCACCTGGGAGCCCTGCGGCACCGGCAGGTTCAGGCAGTCGACCTCGCCGGGCACGCCGAGCCCGGCCCGGAGGGGCTGCCCGAGTACCACGGTCTCGCAGCCCTCGGCGGCGGACCTCCGGTCGAGGATCCGCACGTCCTGGTCGGCGACCAGGGTGTACGTGACGCCCGCGAGGAGCCGGCAGGAGGTCAGGTACTCGCAGATCCGGCCGCCCGGCGCGTACAACGTGAGCGCGCCGGTGAAGCCGGACGGCTGGATGGCCCGTACGTCGTACCCGCCGGTCGCGGCCGGCGTGAACGTCTTGCACCCGGTCGGCGGCGAGACCCGTGTCGGCGCCGTGCCGTAGGCGTTCACCCCGACGGTCGCGCAGCCCACGGGGTGGGAGATCTGCCGGACCTTCAGGGTGTACGGGACGGGGTAGAGGCCGGCCGAGGGGTTGAGCTGCGCGAGGACGCGGTAGCCGCCGGTTCCCGCGGGCAGCACGCACTCGTAGCCGACACTGCAGAGACGCTTGCCCGTGCCGTCGGTGATCCACGCGCTGACGTTGGCGGGCGCTTGGGGCTGGATCTCCGAAGTGACCAGCTCGCCCGGTGCGGCGGTGAAGGGGTGACAGACGATGCCGACTTCGCCGGCCGTGCCCGTCGTCGCGGCCGTACCGAAGCCGGTGTCGGCGGGGTCCGGGCAGCCCGGGCCCGCCATCAGCGGGACGACGGCGATCAGCGAGTCATGCAGGGGGTAGCCGGCGGTGGACAGGCCGAGCGTGTACGTGCCCGCGGCCAGCTCGCAGGGGCGCTCGTCCAGCAGGGGGCAGGCGACGGGCGTCCCGCCGGAGGAGAGCGTGAGAGTCGGGACACCGCCGGCCATGACCACCCGGTGCAGGCCCGGCTTCACCACGGTGACGGTGAAGCAGGTGGTGCTGTTCGGCTCCAGCGTGACCCGGCGGACCGCGTCGCCCGGGTCCCCCAGCGGGGCGAGCGGGAGAGCGGGGCAGGGGTCGGCGGTGGGTTCCGTGCCGGGCGTCGGATCGGCCGTCGGCTCCGTCGGCTCCGTCGGCTCCGTCGGGTTCGGTGACGGTTCGACGGTCGGCGACGGCGCGGGCGTCGGGTCCGTCGTCGCGGACGGCTCGGGCACGGACGGTGTCGGGGCCTGCTGCGGCACCGCCGGGTCCCCTGCCGGAGCCGCGCTCACCGGGGGCACCGCCGCCGGCGGTGTCGCCGCCAGCGCCGTGCCCGTCGGGAGCAGCGGGCCCAGGAGGGCCGTCAGCAGTACCGGGACGAGCAGAAGAGATCTACGGGACGTGCTGGATCTTCCGGATCTTCCGGGTCTACCGGATCTTCCAGATCCTTCGGATTCATCGCGCGAGCGCGCGGAGTTGGGCATTCCGTTCCCCCCGGAGCGGCAGTGTGTGGCATATGCGGCTCACACCCTAAAGCCCCGGTACGACAGGTACCGCTACCGCCCCTCGTACCGCGCCTCCCGGCGCTCCACGAAGCTCGCCACGCCCTCCTTCGCGTCCTGCGTCGTCATGTTGATCTCCTGCGCCGCCGCCTCCGCCGCGAAGGCTGCGGCGCGGTCCACGTCCAGGGACGCGTTCACCAGCTGCTTCGTCAGTGCGAGGGCTCGTGTCGGGCCCTGCGCCAGTCGTTCCGCCCACTCCCGGGCCGTCTTCGGCAGCTCCTCGGCCGGCACGACCCGGTTCACCAGGCCCATGCCGTACGCCTCCGCCGCCGACACGGCGTCCCCGAAGAACATCAGCTCCTTCGCCCGCTGCGGCCCGATCAGCCGGGGGAGCAGATACGCCCCGCCCCCGTCCGGGACGAGCCCCCGGCGTACGAACACCTCGATGAAGCGGGCCGATTCGGACGCCAGGACCAGATCGCACGCGAACGCGAGATGCGCCCCGATCCCCGCCGCCGTCCCGTTCACCGCCGCGATCACCGGCTTCTCGCAGTCCATGACGGCCCCGATGAACCGCTGCGCCCCACGCCGGATGGTGCGCGCCACGTCCCCCGGGACGGTCTCCGTGACCGCCGGTGCGCCCCGCAGGTCCGCCCCCGCGCAGAAGCCCCGGCCGGTCGCCGTCACCACCACCGCCCGGACGTCCGGGTCGGCGGAGGCCGCGTCGAGCAGGGCCATGATGCGTTCCCGCTGGTCCCAGGTGACCGCGTTCATCGCCTCGGGGCGGTTGAGGGTGATCCACGAGACGCCGTTCTCGACGGTGTGGAGGACATCCGGCACGTCGGTCACAAGAGCTCCCAGGAGGTGTTGGCTAGCGACAGACCGCGAGGGCGTCCAGGGCCACCGCGCCCTGTCCCCGCGGCAGCACCATCAGCGGGTTGATGTCGAGCTCGGCGAGGTCCCCGTCGAGTTCCAGGGCCATCCGCTGCACCCGCAGCACCACCTCGACGAGCGCGTCCACGTCGGCCGGCGGCGCACCCCGCACCCCGTCGAGCAGGGCCCGGCCGCGCAGTTCGCCGAGCATCGAGCGCGCCTCGGCCTCCCCGAAGGGCGGGACCCGGACGGCCGTGTCGTTCAGGACCTCCACCAGGACCCCGCCGAGCCCGACCGTCACGGTCGGGCCGAACAGGTCGTCGCGGGTCACGCCCACCACCATCTCGACCCCGCGCCCGACCATCTGGCAGACGAGGATCCCGTCGAGGTCGATCGACTCGAAGCGGGCGATGTCGGTGAGTTCGCGGTACGCGTCCCTGACCTGGCTCGCGGAGGTCAGCCCGACCTTCACCAGGCCCAGTTCGGTCTTGTGGGCGAGCTGCGCGCCCGAGGCCTTCATCACGACCGGGTAGCCGACGAGCCCGGCGGCCCGGACGGCCGCCGCGGCGCTGGTGACGAGCTGCTCGCGCGGTACCCGGATCCCGTACGCCCGCAGGAGCTGCTTCGCCGCGTGCTCGCTGAGCCGTCGGCCGGGCCGCATGAGCGCCTGGGCCTTGCGGAAGGAGGGGGAGGGGACGCGGGGGGCCTCGTCGAAGGGGGAGCGGTAGGCGGTGGTGAAGCGGTGGTGGTCGAGATAGGCCTTCACGGCGCCGATGCAGTTGGCGAACGTACGGAAGGTGGCGACGCGCGAGGAGCCGAGCAGGGTCGTGCGGTACGCGTCCTCCGTGCCGACCGGGGATCCCCACACCACGCACACCAGCTTGTCCGTCGCCTCCGCGGCGTCGACGAGGTCCTGGGCGAGCTTGTCGCTCATGGGCGGGAACGGCCCGGTGATCGGACAGATCAGCACGCCGACCGACGGGTCCGCGAGGATCGCGTCGATGATCTTCCGGCCGCGCCAGTCGCCCACCGGGTGTCCGCCGTTGTCGACGGGGTTGGCGACGGAGAGGTACGCGGGGATCCACTCGTGCAGTTCGTCCTGCTTGGCCTGCGACAGGGTCGGCAGCTGGAGGCCCGCCTCGGTGGCCAGGTCGGCGAAGTGGGCACCCGTACCGCCGGATATGGAGTAGACGACGACGCCGTCGGCCTGCGGGCGGCGGGCGCGGGCGAGCAGGGTCGCGGTGTCCTGGAGCTGGTCGAGCCCGTCGACCCGGATCACCCCGAACTGGCGCATGGCCGCGTCGACGACCTGGTCGGCGCCGGTGAGCTTGCCGGTGTGGGAGGCGGCCGTACGGGCCCCCGTCTCCGTGCGGCCGACCTTCACGGCGACGACCGGGACGCCGTGGCGGGCGGCCCGGTCGGCGGCGAGGAGGAAGGAGCGGCCGTCCTTGAGGCCCTCGACGTAACAGGCGATGGCGCCGACCTCGGGCCGTCCGGCGAAGTACGAGATGAAGTCGGAGGTCTCCAGGTCGGCCTCGTTGCCCGTGGGAGCCCAGTGGGAGAGGCGGACGCCCAGCTCCTGGAGGGTGAAGACGGGCCGCCCCTGGTGGCCGGACTGGGTGATGAGGGCGACGGCGGGGCCTTCGAGGTCCTCACGGAAGCGCTCGAAGGCGTTGAGGTTGGTGTTGGGGCCGAGGAGGCGGAGTCCGGAGCGGCGTACGGCGGCGGCGAGACGTTCCTGCGCGGCGGCCCCGGCCTCGCCGGTCTCGGCGAAGCCGGAGGCGAAGGCGACCGCGAACTTCACCTTGGTCTCGGCGAGTTCCTCGATGACGGGGAGCGGGTCGGCGACGAGGAGGACGGCGAGGTCGACGGGTTCGGTGAGCGCGCCGACGGAGGGCACGCAGTCGATCCCGAACACGCTGGTACGGGTCGGGTGCACGGGCACGAGCCGGGCGCCGACCCGCTCGGCCCAGGCGAGCAGCTGCCGGGTGATGCCGGTGTTGGGCCGGCCCTCGGCGTCGGAGGCGCCGACGACGGCGACGGACTCGGGACGGAAGAAGCGGTCGAGGTCGGGCACGGCGGCGTGCAGCGGACGCCCGCTGACGTCCTGGTCCCCGGGTGCGGCGGTGACGCCGTGCACGGCGGTGCGGGGTGACTCCCCGCAGGCGACCACGCGGGCGCGGAGATCGGTGGTGAAGGTGCCGTGAGTCGATCCAAGCATGTGTTCCGCCCGCCCTTCACCCATCCGTATACACCTGACGCCCAGTCAGATTACAGAACTGACGGCCAGTCAGGAATAGGTGTGAGGCGGCGGGTGTGAGGAGGGCGGGCGCGGGCCGCCCCGGCGGAGACCGGGGGCGCGCACGGCCTCGGGCTGGGGTGGGGCGGGCGCGGCCTCGGCCCCGGCGCGGGCACAGCCGCACCCCCGCCCCCGCCCCCGCACCCCCGCCCCCGGTCCCCGGCGCGTCACTTCGCGATGCGCCGCGCGATCTTCTCCGCGTCGATCGCCAGCTCACGGAACATCCCGCTGATGGGGTTCGTGAACCCCGTGAAGTACAGGCCGGGTGCCTCGCGCGGGCAGCGCGCCCCGTGCACCACCGGATGCCCGCGCTCGTCGAGCACGTCCAGATGCCCGACGAGGGGCTCCAGGGCGCGCCGGTAGCCGGTCGCCGCGATCACCGCGTCAGGGGCGATCCGGGTGCCGTCGGCGAGGACGACCTCGCCGTCCTCGAAGGCCTCCACGGCCGCGACGACCTCGACCTTCCCCGTCCGCACCGCGTCGATCAGACCCACGTCCTGCACCGGGATCGCGCCCTCGCGCACCCGTGTCGCGAGGCCCTTCTCCGGCCGGGGCAGCCCGTACGCCGAGAGGTCGGGCGTCCCGACCCGGGCCGTCAGGGCGCCCAGCCGGTCGACGAGGGCCGCCGGCAGACGGCGGACGAGGATGCCGGAGCGCTGGGCGGGCCAGCCGGCGGTGGTGCGCTTCACGATGTGCGGGACCGTCCGCACGGCGAGCCGCACCCGGGCGGCGCCGCCGTCGGCGAGGTCGGCCGCGATCTCGGCGCCGGTGTTGCCGATGCCGACGACGAGGACGTCCTTCCCGGCGTACGGCTCCGGGTTGCGGTAGGCCCGGGCGTGGTCGAGGCGCCCCTTGTACGCGTCGCGGCCGGGCCAGTCGGGGAGGCGCGGGGTGTGGTTGTGGCCGGTGGCCACGACGACCGCCCGCCCGGTGAGCCGGCGCCCGCCGGTCGCGTGCAGGACCCAGTCCGCGCCGGCGCGTTCGACCCGGAAGACCTCGACGCCCGTCACGATCTCCAGCTCGTGCTTCTCCGCGTACTTCTCCAGGTAGCGCACCACGTCCGCGCGGGCGACCCAGCGTCCGAAGGATCGGGGGATCCTGAGGCCGGGGAGGGCGGAGAGCCGCCGGGTGGTGTGCAGCCGCAGCCGGTCGTAGTGGGCGCGCCAGGAGGCGCCGACGGCGTCGGACTTCTCCAGGACGACGGCCCGGACGCCCCGGGCGCGCAGGGCGGCGGCGACCGCGAGTCCGCCGGGGCCCGCGCCGATCACGTACACGGGGTGGTCAGCCTGTGGAGAGAGTGCAAGGGGGGTGGTGGCCATGAATGCTGAGCGTAATGACGTGTACACGCTGTGGGTCTCGGTCAAGAGGGATTTCGGTTGCGAATCGGTCACGCCGATCACCCGCCCCCGGCGCCCGTCGCCCGCCTCTTGCGCGGAAGGCCGGGCTGCGCTGAACTGACGTACCGTCAGATCCAGTGGTGTCCCACGAGGGGGAGCGCGCATGCAGACCGTCTGGCTCACCGGCGCCGAATGGCTCGCCGTCCTCCGCATCGGCCTCGGCCTGTGGTGGCTGGAGAGCTGGCGCCACAAGGACAAGAAGGGCTGGTTCGAGCGCGGCACCGGCATCGCCTGGGCCGCCGACGTGGCGGGCAGGCACAAGTGGCCGCAGGTCAAGAAGGGCTTCGAGGTGATCGTCGCACCGCGCCCCAAGCTCATGGCGTACGTCGTCGTCTACGCCGAACTGGCCCTCGGGCTCGGCCTGGTGGCCGGATTCCTGACCCCGGTCGCCCTGATCGGCGGCCTCCTCCTGAACCTTCTCTACCTCGTCCTCGTGATCCACGACTGGGCCGAGCAGGGGCAGAACGCGATGATGGCGCTCATCTCGCTCGTCGCGCTCCTCGCCCTCTCCTGGCAGACCTGGTCCCTCGACCACGCGATCGGACTCTTCTGATGACGGCTGCCGACCCCGACATCGACACCTTCACCCGGCCGTACTGGGACGCCGCCGCCGAGAGCCGCCTCCTGCTGCGCCGCTGCGCGGCCTGCGACCGCGTCCACCACTACCCGCGCGAGTTCTGCCCGCACTGCTGGAGCGAGGACGTGACCTGGGAGCGCGCGAGCGGCCGCGCGACCCTCTACACCTGGTCGGTCGTCCACCGGAACGACCTCCCGCCCTTCGGCGAGCGCGTCCCGTACGTGGCGGCGGTCGTGGACCTGGCGGAGGGGCCGCGGATGATGACGGAGGTCGTGGACGTGGCGGAGGCGGACCTCCGGATCGGGATGGAACTGGAGGTCGCCTTCCGCCACGAGGGGGAGGTGGTGGTCCCCGTCTTCGGCCCGCGGTCAGAGGGCTGAGATGTTCCGCCAGACCTGCTCGCTCTGGCCGGAGCCGCAGGTGTACGTCATGGCGAACGACCCGGCCGTCAGGCACCGCCCGTCGCTCGCGTTCCTGAACATCCGCCCGGCGGACGTCGAGGAGACGACCTTCCAGGACTGGGCCGAGGAGCCGGTGCACGCGGCGGTGGTGACGGTGGTGTTCCCCGCCGGCTGGAGGCAGCGGCCGGAATGCCGGTTCTTCAGCCGGAACGTGCCGTCGGCGCCGGGCGAGTAGGTCCAGGAGAACCAGTACGTGCTGCCGCCGTTGCCCGTCGATCCGCACGCTGCGGACGTGACGAGATCGCCGAAGCCCGCGTTGTACTCCGCCAGGCAGTTGCCGGTGGTCGCGTTCTCCAGCGAGTACGTTCCCGAGGGAGTGCCGCCGCCGGAGGCCGGCGGCGGCGCGGGCTTCGTCGTCCGCGGCGGCTGCGTGGCCGGAGGAGGGGTCGTGGTGCCGCCACCGCCGGGGGTCGTCGGGTTCGAGCCGCCACCGGAAGGATCGACGGATCCACCGCCGGAGCCGCTGCCGGAACCACCACCACCCCCCGGCCGGGTGCCGGTACCGCCGACGACACCACCGCCCCCCGCGCCGCCCCCCGCGCCGCCGTCGGCGGGCGGGGGAGCGCCGGGCGAGGACGCAGGCGGCTTGGACGACGGCGGCTCGGAGCCGGGCGGGGTCGTGGCGGAAGGCGAGCCGGGCGCGGTCGGCGGCAGCGCCACGTTCGCCGGCTGCGAGGCCACGGCGGACGGCGACGACGCGGGCCCGGGGCCCGCGCCGAGCTGACCCACCTGGTACGGGCCGAGGGCCACGGTCAGGGTCGTGCCGGCCGCCACGACGACGGGCACGGCGAACATGACGAGCCGGTTGCGCCGCTTCTCCCGCGGCCCGCGCGCACCGGAACCCGTGACGGCGAGGGGATCGGGAGCGGCGGTGGAAGGTTCCTTCGCGCCCGCCTGCGGAGTGAGGGAGGCGGTGGCGACGTCCTCGGCGGGCTCGGCCTTCGCGAGCTTCGCCAGGTGCCCGGCGGTCGGCGCCCCGGCGGCGAAGGCGGCCCGCTCGGCTATGCGCTCGCCGACGGCGGAGGGCCAGAGGGCGCCCGCGGCGCGCTCGCTCGTGAGCTCGACGAGCGCGGGGGCCGTGGGCCGGTCCGCCGGGTCCTTGGCGAGGCAGGTGCGGATGAGGTCGGCGAGTTCGGGCTCGGTCTCCGTGAGGCGGCCGAACTCGGGCTCGGCGTGGACGACGCGGTAGAGCAGATCGGGCCCGGAGCCGTCGCCGAAGGGCGGTCGGCCGTTCGCCGCGTAGAGGAGCAGGCTGCCGAGGGCGAAGACATCGGCGGCGCCGGTGAGCCTGCGGTCGGCGACGGCCTGCTCGGGGGCCATGTAGGCGGGGGTGCCGATGACCATGCCGGTCTTCGTGAGCCGGCTCTGGTCGGCGGCGCGCGCGACGCCGAAGTCGATGAGGGAGAGGCCCGAGGAGGTGAGCATGACGTTGGAGGGCTTGAGGTCGCGGTGCACCATGTCGGCGCCGTGGACCACACCGAGCCCGGCCGCGGCCTCACGGAGGAGCCGCCAGAGGGCGGCGCCGGGAAGCGGGCCGCCGTGCAGCCGGATCGCTTCGTTGAGGGTGATGCCCGGGATGTACTCGGTGGCGAACCACGGTGGTCTGGCCGTGCGGTCGCTGGCGAGCAGCTTGGTGTTGGCACCGGCCGGGAGCCGGGCCAGGTTGTCGAGCTCGTGTCCGAAGTGACTGAGGAAGTCGGCGTCCTCGGCGAGCACCGGAAGAACCCGCTTCACGGCGGCGAACTTCCCGGGCACGGCGCCGAGATAGACCCTCCCCATCCCCCCGGACCCGAGGACACCGAGCAGCCTGAACGCGCCGATCTGCCGGGGATCACCCGGTTCCAGCGGCATGGCCCCGCTGCCGTCAAGACTGCCCGCATTCGGATTGTTTTCCAGTTCCCCCTGCATGGGCCACACAGTAGCCGAGCCCTCTGTCGATCTGAATGGCGGTCAGACGGCGAGGGCCCGGCGTCAACTGCAGCCTCTGATAACGCAGTTCCGGTGCGTCAGAAGACGGCGATGTCCCCGGCGCTTCCGGGGGTGTAGGCATTCCGGCGGGGCTTGAACGGCTCGCGCCAGTCACCGGTGCTCTCGTACAGGTAGCCGCCCTCACCCCCGTAGGCCCCCGGGTCGGGGAAGGACACGACCAGGTCGGCTCGGCCGTCGCGGGTCACGTCGCCGAGGGTGATGAACCGGGAGTACTCGTTCCAGCCGCCGCCGATCCTCACCCGGGAGGCGAAGGTGCCGTCGCCCTTGCCGAGGTACAGCCAGAGGACACCGGCCCCGTCACGGGCGACGAGGTCTCCGGCGGGCGCTCCGGCGAGGTTTCCGGTGGCGGCGATCTGGTTGTAGACGCCCCAGCCACCGCCGATCTTCTTACGGCCACCGAGCGGGGCGTCGATGTTCCCGGTGCCGGGGTACAGCCAGAGGTCGCCCGACCTGTCGGCGGCCAGGAGGTCGGGCTTTCCGTCCCCGGTCACGTCGGAAGTGCCGCTGATCTTGTCGTAGACACCCCAGTTCGTGCCGATCCTCTTGCGGCCGCCGAGCTGGGCGGGGACGTTCCTGTCACCGGGATAGAGCCACAGACCGCCGCTCCTGTCCCGGGTGACGACATCGGGTTCGGCGGTGCCGCCGAGATCGCCGGGGACCGTGAAACGGTCGTAGATGTTCCACCCCGTCCCCCGCACCTCGTGCGCGGAGTCACCCCACGTGACCCAGCCCGCGGACGGGGAGTGGTCACCGTCCGCCGACCGCAGGACACCCTTGTCGTCCACCATGAGCGGGTCGGCAGACCCGTTGTCGCTGAAATCGTGCGGGTGAGGCCTGCGGGTGACGGTGAAGGTGCCCTTCTGCTCCGCCGGGGGACCCACGCCGTCGAGCGGGGAGACGCTGGTGCACCACGTCCACGTGCCGTTCCGTGCCGCGCCGGACGAGAGCCAACCCCCGTCGGGGTAGCGGAAACTGCCCTCCCAGGTCATGGTCACGCTTCCGGCACCGGCCGTGGAACCGCTCGCGCTCCAGGCGGATGACCCGAAGTCCCCGCAATACGCGTTGTCGCCGGGAACAAGGGAGAGCCGGACCGTGGCCGCCCTGCTCACGTCGATGGTGAACGGGACCACGCCCCGGTTCTTGTCGAGGTCCAGCACCTGCGGAATGTTGTGCCCCCTCACCACGACCCCGGTCGGCTCGCCGGTGCGGGCCACGAGCTGCCGGGTGATGTCGCCGTCGGCGTCGGCGGCGACCCGGTACAGCCCTTCGCCTTCGCCCTCCGCCAGGGAGCCGCCGCGCACCAGGAGGGTGCCGTCCGGGGCGGTGGCCAGACTCGTCGCGTGGGTCAGGATCTGCTTCGCGGGTTCGGTGGCCAGGGACTTGGCGTCGAAGGCCGACTGGGCGTTCCGCCGGGTCTCGTGGACCAGCCAGGAGCCGGTCAGCCCGATGTCGACGCGTCCGTAGGGGTTGGCGGCGAAGCGCTGGACCGCACCGGTCGACCGGTCGGTGACGACCACCTCCTGGTAGTCGGTCCGCTGGCGTTCGACCCAGGCCACGTGGGTGGCGGAGAGGGCGGCGGTCGGGGAGTCGGCCGAAGGACGCGGGTTCTCGTACGTCTCGGTGACCGTGCTCGTCGCGAGGTCGATCACCGCGAGGCGGGACTTGCCGTCGGCCTGGAAGCCGACCAGCGCCGTGCCCTTCACGGCCGACACCAGGGTGAACGAACCCGAGCCGGCGGGCAGTCCGGTGACGGGACGGTTCGACACCGCGCCGTCGGCGGCGGAGCCCACCAGATGCGGTTCCACGGCCCCGGTGGGGGTGGTCACGCTGGTGAGGACGGTCGCGCCGACCGCGCCGAAGGCGGTGTGGACGCCGTCGGTGAGCGCCTTGAGGTCGATGGCGACGGGGGCCGCGCCGGAGGCCATGTCCTGGACGTGCAGGACGCGGTCACCGGTGGTGGTGACCAGGATGTCGGAGGCGCCGGCCAGGACGGGAGCCTGGGAGGCGACGACGGAGGAGGCGCCGTCCGCAAGGCGGGTCCAGCGGTACCCACCGGCGGTGTTCCTGCTGAGGAAGCCGGTGGCACCGGCGCTGACGATCTCGGAGCCGAGAGGGAACGGGATCACCTCCGCGGGCGCGGCGGGCGCGGAGACGGTGGTGGCGGCGAGCGCGGCGGGAGCCGCCGCCAGGGTTCCGGCGGTGACGGCGAGGGCGGCGGTGACCGCTGCGGTCAGACGACGGGAGCGGGCGGGTCGTACGGGGGACAAGGTCGGTTCCTTCCAGAAGGCCGGTCACGGGCGACCGCCGGACCTGCGGACCGCGCGTCAGGACGCGTGTCAGGAGTAGTCGTCGAACTTCGCGGTCTCGCCCGCGTAGAGCGGTTCGGGGTTCTCGGTGGTGAGCGGCCAGTCCCACGAATCCGTGGCGGTGTGCGAGCTCGTGCCGGCCGGACCGATGCCGAGCAGGTTGTTCGGGAGCCCGGGGTGGAGGGGGCCGACGGCGACGAGATGGGTGAACTTGTTCCAGCCGTCGCGGATCCTGGTCCGTGGGGCGAACGTGCCGTCGCCCTTGCCGAGGTACGACCAGAGGACGCCGGCGCCGTCGACGGCGACGAGGTCTCCGGCCGGGGCTCCGGCGAGGTTTCCGGTGGCGACGATCTTGTTGTAGACGCCCCAGCCGCTGCCGATCTTCTTCCGGTCGGCGAGCGGGGCGTTGACGTTCCCGGTGGCGGGGTAGAGCCAGAGGCCGCCGGACCTGTCGGTGGCGAGCACATCGGCCCTGCCGTCGCCGGTCAGGTCACTGCCGCCGGTGATCTTGTCGTAGATCCCCCAGCCGGTCCCGATCCTCGCCCTGCCCGTGAAGCCGCCGTCCCCCTTGCCCCGGTAGAACCAGAGCGCACCGGCCTTGTCCCGGGCCAGCAGATCGCCGACGGAGGAGCCCGCGAGGTCGCCGGTCGCCTCGATCCGGTCGTACACCTGCCAGCCGCCGCCCAGCAGGGTGCGCCGCAGGGGCTTCAACGTGCCGTTCGTGAGGTACGTGTCGTCGCGCCACAGCCGGCCGGCGGCGTCCCGGGCGAGGACGTCCGGCGAACCGTCGTCATTGAAGTCGTGCGGGGAAGCGGAGCGGGAGAAGACGAACGCACCCGAGGTACGGAGGGCTGCGCCGATGCCGTTGAGCGGCGTGGCGGTCATCTCCCACGTGTAGGCGCCCTTGGGGCCGGGTGCGCTGTCCAGGTTGCCGTTCCACTGGTAGTACAGGCCGTACGGGTTCCCGTGACGCAGGGTCAGACCCGTCGCGGTGTGACGCAGGACGAGATCGAGACGCACGTTCTCCCGCGACAGGCGCCACTGGAACGTCGTGTTGTAGCCGTCCTTGCCGCCGAGGGCGATGGCTTCGGGGACCTTGGACTCCAGCAGGCTGAGAGCGGTGGACTCGCCGCTGCTCGCGACGAGTTCGGCGGAAGGGACGCCGTCGGAGCCGACCGAGATCCGGTAGAGACCCTCACCGTGCGCCGCGGTGCCGCCGCGCATCAGCAGGGTCCCGTCGGGGGCGACGACCGAGGACGAGCGGTGGTCGAGCAGGCGGATCGTCCGTCCGTCCCTGACGTGGTGCGCGGTCAGCGGGACCAGGTCGGGGGAGACGGCCCGGGCGAGGCCGAGCGGGTCCGCCGTGAGGGCCCAGTCACCGATGATCTGGACCTGGACGCGGTCGCCCGTTCCCAGCGGCTTGGTCGTGGCCGCGCCGGTGGCCCGGTCGACGAGGACGAGTCCGTAGCGCTGGTCGGCCATCCATCGGGTGGTCGCGAGGGTGGTGGCCGAGGAAGCGACCTCGGGGCCCGGATACGGCACCGCGGTCGTGCCGGTGACGGTCCCGGTGACGGTGCCGGTGGCGACGTCCACGACGGTGTAGTTCGACGTGTCGCCGGCCTGCCGACCCCTGATCAGGACCGTCTCGGGTGTGGCCTCCACGACCGTGCCCGCGGGCACGCCCGACACCCTGCGGTCCACGATCCGGCCGCCCGAGGTACTGACCAGGTGGAAGGCGCCGTCGGACCACATGACGAGCGTCGAGCCGCTGAGCGCCAGGAAGTCGTAGACGACGCCGCGGCCGGACAGGTCGATGGTCACGGGGTCGCCGCCCCCGGCCATGTCGTGGATCCGGTAGACGTCCGGTGCCGACCGCACGACGACGACGTCCGACCTGGTGTTGCCGAGCGGGGTCCCGGTGAGCTGGGTGGTGGAGCCGTCGGAGTAGCGCGTCCAGAGGAGGTCTTGGTACTTCTCACCCTTGGTGAGGAAACCGTGCGGCCCCGCGCTGACGATCTCGCTCTTGGCGGGGAAGGACAGTGTGGCCTGCGCGTCTGCGCCGAAGACAGCGTGCGCGGTACCGGCCGCAGGGACGGCGGTCGCGGGCACGGTGGCGAACGCTCCCGCGGTCAGCGCGAGCGCGGTGGTGACGGCGGCTGCCAGGGTGCGGGCTGCACGAGGCATGGTGGTATCCCCCCGATTGTCGAGATTGCGGGCGCTTCGCGCGCCGCACCTCAAGAGACCTACGAGCAGTCAGGGGGGTTGTACGGGAACCAACTTGAGTTCGAATGGGGGGTGAACGGGGTGGGGTGTCGGGGGTGGGCCGGGTTCGTGGGTCTCGGGTGCGGCCGCCCTCTTTCCGAGTGTGGCGTCCTGCACCGCCGGGTCAAGGGCGCTCCTTCGTCGCGTCGCTGCGCGATGGGCTGTGCCCACCCTTGACCCGGCGGCGCAGGCCGCCTTTTCACACTCGGAGGGCGGCCGGGGGCGGGGCCGCGCGGGGGTCCGGGTAGTGGCCGGGGTCGGCGTGGGCGGGTGCCAGCCGGTGGGGTGGGGCTGGGTTCGCGGCGGGGCGGGGCGGGCCGCTTTCCCTTGCTTCGGGGTGCGCGGTCGTTGAATGGGGCAGCCCGGCGGCGCTTAGCGGCTGCCCGTCGTCGTCGGGTGGGGATTCAGGCCCCGCTGGTCGCTGTGCGTGGGTGGTGGGAGCGGTGGGCGAGAGTTTCCTGCACTTTCATCGCCCGATAAGAGCGATTCACCCCATTCGCCCTTCCCTCCCGGGTGAGTTACTCGGAGTAATGTCGAGTTACTCACGCCCCGACCCGCCGGGAGTGACCAGCGGGGCTTGAAGCCCCGCCATCAACCGGCTTTTCGTCGCTGAGCGCCGCCCGGCCGCCCCATTCAACGACCGCGCACCCCGAACCCACCGGCGGATCCCCACTCGCCCCGGCCGCGAACCCAGCCCCACCCCACCGGCCCCACGCCCGCCCACGGTGAGTGGCCACTGCCCGGGGCCCGGCGTGGACCCGGCCCCCGGACCGCCCTCCGAGAGTGTCTTCGCTTCTGGAGGTGGTGGGTCAAGGGTGGAGCGCAGCGGAATCGGCGAAGCCGACGCGACCGCAGGGAGCGCCCTTGACGCGCCGCCGGAAGGAGCGACTCTCGGAGAGAGGGCGGTCCCACCCGCCACTCACCCACCCGGCCCGCCCTGAGAGACCGGCCCGAGGCGGCCGGCGCACGCTGTGGATCACACCCCGACCGCTCCGTCGATCCGTTCGCGGATCAGGTCGGCGTGACCGTTGTGACGGGCGTACTCCTCGATCATGTGGATGAGCACCCAGCGCAGGGAGACCGTCCCCCGCCACGCGTCGTACCCCTCGGCGTCGAGGCGCGGAGCCTCGGCCACGAAGGCCTCCGCGAAGGCGACTTCGGCCTCCCAGGCCGCCCAGGACTCCGCGACGGTCCCGGGCTCGGGGTCGGAGCCGTCGAAGTCGCCCTCGGGGGCTTCGACGGAGGAGAAACGCAGTTCGACGTCGTGCCCGGCGAGCACGGACCGGAACCAGCGGCGCTCCACGTCGGCGAGGTGCCGCACGAGGCCGAGCAGGGACAGTGAGGAAGGCGGCACCGAGCGCACGGCCAACTCCGCCGTCAGCCCGGAGCACTTCAGTTTCAGCGTGGCTCGCTGGGCGTCCAGCATGGCCACGAGCATGGTCTTCTCGTCGCCCGTCGCAGGCCCGCCGAAACGGTGCCCGCTCTCGGCGCCGCTGAACAGTTCGATCCGTCGGTCGGGAATCTTCATACCCGCATCATGTGCTCCGAGTGCCCGCTCCCGGAACTCCGCTCAGGCGTGAACTGCCCTTTCCGGCAGGCCACTTCCTCGGCCTTCCAGTGCGTCCACGATGTGGGGTGCGGCCTCCGCCAGGGTCCGGAAGTGCCGGTGGGCCCCGGGGTGCGGGGCCTCCGTGTTGACCGTCCAGACCGTCATCCCGGCCGCGAGGCCCGAGCGGACTCCGGACGGTGCGTCCTCGATCACCAGGCAGTCCGCCGGGTCCGCGCCCAGCTTCTCGGCCGCGAGCAGGTACGGCACCGGGGACGGCTTCCCCTCGGCCACCGACGCCGCGTCCACGATCAGCCCCGGCATGGGAAGGCCGGTCCGCTCGAACCGACCCCGCACCCGGTGCTCGTAGTTCGAGGTGACGAGCGCCCATCGGCCCGCCGGAAGGGCGTTCAGCAGCTCGGCGGCCCCGTCGAAGGCCGCGTACGAGCCCGTCCGGACGTCCTCGTCCTCCAGCGCGTGCAGCAGGGCGAGGCACTCGGCCGGGTCCCGGCCCGGGACCACGGCCGCGAACGTCTCGACGGGCCGCGTCCGGAGCGCGACGGCGTACACCTCGTCCCCGTCGACGCCGTACCGCGCGGCCCACTCGTGCCAGACGCGGCGCTGGTTGGCGACGGCGTCCATGAGGGTGCCGTCGACGTCGAAGAGAACGAAGGTCCTGGTCATGCGTCTGATGCTAGGACCCGGTCGTGCCGTCCACCAGCTCGCGCAGGATGTCCAGATGCCCGTTGTGGCGGGCGGTCTCCTCGACGAGGTGGAGGAGGATCCAGCGGAGGTCGACGTGCCGGCCGTCGCGGATGGCTCGCTCGGCCCGGGTGTCCAGGTCGTTCCCGGCGACGAGCTCGCGGTAGCGGGCGCTCTGTTCGGCGTATTCGTCGAGCAGTTGCGCGAGGGGGAAGTCCACCGCGATCCGCATCTCGCGGTCGGGGTCCTCCTCGGTCCAGGGACCCTTGTCCTCCTCGCCGAGGAAGACCATCTGGAACCAGTAGTACTCGACCCAGCGGAGGTGGTTGACCACTCCGCTCAAGGTCATCAGGGGGGAGCCCGGCAGGGGTGCCCTGCGGGCGTTCTCCGCGGAGACGCCCTCGCACTTGGCGCGGACGGTGTCCCGCGCGTAGTCGAGGAACGTGGTGAGCTGGGTGCGCTCGTCCCACGCGGACGGGGTGTCGTGGATTCTTGTCATCGCACGTAGCGTCCCCGATCACCTCGTCCCTGTCGATCTGTTTCTCGGTGCTCCGGATCCGTCCGGCGCTCCGGACCGCCGGACGGCCCGCCCGTCTCGGGCGGATCCGGCGTGTTCCGCAGCCTCTTGGCGCCGAGCCGGACGGCGTACCGCTCGCGGGCCGCGAAGTCCGCAGCCCTCCACACCACCGGGTGCCCGACCTCCGCGCAGAGGTGGAGGATCGCGTCGTCCCCGACGTGGACGCCGACATGGGCCCCGTACGCGACGGCCGTGGAGTTGAACAGGACCAGGTCCAGCGGCCGTGCCACCGGCGCGTGGACCGTGGCCGCGGTGTCGCTCCACAGTTCGGAGGAGCGCAGCTCAGGGGGGATCAGACCGTGGTGCCTGAGCACCTCGTACGCGAACAGCTGGCAGTTGGCCCCGGCCGCGAGCCCCGGCCGGGCGGCCACGGCGGCGGCACCCGGGTAGCGGGAGCCCACGTACCGGACGGTCCAGAACTCCGCCGGGAGGGTCGTGGTGATCGACTCCATCGGTCGTCCCTCCTTCGGGCGGGGCCGCCGGTGGCCGGTGGCAACACGTCGGACGGCCGGGGGATCGGTGGCCCCGCCCTCACGCGTCAGACGATCGGGTGACGCGGGGTCGGCGTCGCGGGGTAGACGGAGCTGGTCTCGCGCGGGCCGAACGGCGCCTCCGCGGTGCCCGTGCCCCGGTAGACGAACGAGCCGCCCTTGCCGTAGGCGAACAGGTCGCCGTGCCCGTCGCGGTCCACGTCCCCCATGCCGACGAGATGGGTGTACGCGCCCCAGCCCGAGCCGACCCTGACCCGGGCGGCGAACGAGGAGCCGGTCGCGCCCTGGTAGAGCCAGAGGACGCCCGCGGTGTCCCGGGCGAGGAGGTCGCCCTGCGGCGTACCGGCGATGTCGCCGACGGCGGTGATCTGGTTCATCGCGCCCCAGCCCCCGCCGACCTTGACCCGGCCCCGGAAGGGCGAGGACCAGCTGCCCGTGCCCTGGTAGGCCCAGAGGACGCCGGACGCGTCGGTGGCGAGCAGGTCGGACCAGCCGTCACCGTTCAGGTCGCTGCCGCCGGTGATCTTGTTGTAGCCGTTCCAGCCGGCGCCGATCCTGGTGCGGCCGGCGAAGGTGCCGTCGCCCTTGCCGAGGTACAGCCAGAGGACGCCGGAGGTGTCCCGCGCGACCATGTCGGGGGCGGGGGCGCCCGCGACGTTGCCGACGGCCTCGATCTGGTCGTAGCCGTTCCAGCCGGGGCCGACGAGCTTGCTCTCCAGCGACCAGTAGTCGGAGGAGGACGAGGTCTTCCTGACCTCGTCGCGCCACAGCCGGCCGGAGGCGTCGCGGGAGAGCAGGTCCGGGGCGCCGTTGTCGTCGTAGTCGTGCAGGCCCGCCGCGCGGGTCACCTTGAAGGTGCCCGTCTTCTTGAGGTCCGGGCCCACGCCGTTGAGCGGCTTGGCGTCGAGCTGCCAGGTGTAGTCGCCGTTGGGGGCGGGGACGCCGTCGGCCAGGGTGCCCTGCCACTCGCGGCGGACCCCGGCCTGGTTCTCGAACGGGAACTCCAGGGTCCTGCCGGTGCGGACGTGGCGCAGGGTGACCTTGCCGCTGGCGTTCTGGCGGGACAGCTGCCACCCGAGGACGACCTTGCCGCCGTTCTTGTCCAGGTCGACCGTGGACGGGACGTCGGTGGAGGTGAGGGCCAGGTAGGTGGGGGCCTCGGTACTGGCCACCAGGGCGGCGACCGGTATGCCGTTGTCGCCGGGGAGGATGTGGTAGATGCCCTCGCCCAGGGCGACCGTGCCACCGCGCGCGTAGAGGTCGCCGTTGGGGGCGGTGGCCGTACTGGAGACGTGGTCGAGGAGCTTGACCGTGGTGCGGGGGTCGGCCAGGGAGCGGGCGGTCAGCGGGAAGAGGGCCGAGGCGACGGGGGCGGTGCCGCCGTTGAGCTCGCTGGTGGTGACCCAGTTCCCCACCAGGTTGACGTCGATGTCGGCGCCGGTCGAGGCCTGGCCGAGGTCCGTGGTGACCTCCGGGGCGTCGATGCCGCGGAGGGTCGTCACCAGCCGGACGCGGTGGGAGGTGGTGCGCTCGATCCAGGCCCAGTGGGTACGGGAGACGAAGGCGTCGGCGCCGGTCTGCTCGGAGTGGGTCTGGCGCGGACTGTCCACCGCCTGGCCGGTGGCGGTGTCGACGGCGACGAGGAAGGTGCGCAGGCCGGTGCCGGTACCGGTGGAGTACTGGATCAGTGCGACGCCGGGGGTGCTGGCCCAGACGCGGCCCAGCCGGGCGTTGCCGGGGATGACGGTGACGTCGCGGATGGTGGTCGTGCCCGTCGTGCGGCTGACCAGGTTCACGTCGAGCACACCGGTGTCCTCGTCGGTGTACGACATGACCAGGGTCTCGCCGGCTGTGCCGCGGAGCACGTAGCGCTGGTCGTTGTGGGACAGCCCGTACCGGATGCCGGTGTCGGTGCGGTTCATGTCGTTGATCCAGTAGGTGGACTCCGTCTCCTTGCGGGAGAAGACGATGTCCGACTGGCCGCCCGTGAAAGTGGTGCGGGGCTCGGTCAGGAACCTGGTGGGACCGTCGTTGTACTGGGTCCAGCGGTACTCGGTGCCGGACGGGTACACGGCGCGGGTGAGGTAGCCCGTCGCTCCGGCGCTGACGATCTCCGTGGGGTGGGGCAGCGTGATCACGGCGGCCGCCTGGGCCGGGGCCCGGACGGCGGTCACCGGGGCGGCGGTCGCGGGCACCGCTGCCAGCGCCGTTCCCGCCGTGACGGCGAGGGCGGCGGTGACGGCGGCGAGAAGACGGGTGGACGAGCGGTACTGCACGGTGGATTCCCCCCAAGAACAACCGGCTGCGGCGGTCGCCGCACACCGGTTGGACTCATGATCGACACCGATGGTTGTGCGGGGCCGGCCGGTCCCGTGCTACCGCCGCTCCACCACGCCCCGGACGAACGCGGCCTGACCCGCGTGCTGGAGGTCCTCCGCGATCACCGACACCAGGCGCACGCCGAGCGTGACCGGCGGGTCCCAGGCGGCGTCGACGACCCGGTCCAGGTCCGCGTTCGTCACGGGCCGCACCAGGTCGAGGGTGCGCGCGTGCACCGCGTCGTAGTGGCCGAGCAGCAGCTCGGCCGGGGCGCGCACCGCGCCCACCTGGGCACTCGTCTGGCCGTACCCGGTCGCCCCCTTCCCGAAGGGCAGCCCGAAGCGGTCCCGCCAGCCGTCCGTGTCCCACAGCTGGTCCGTGCCGAAGGCGCCCGCGAGGTGATCGTCCTGGATCCGGGTGAGGTGCCAGACGAGCCAGGCGATCGAGTTGGCGTCCGGATCGACCCGGGCGGCGAGCTCGTCCTCGGTGAGGCCCTCCACGGCCTCGTGGACGGCGTCCCGGATCCGGCCGAACGAGTCGGCCAGCAGGCCGGCGCTGTTCATGGGGGACATGAGGGGCTCCTCTCGACGGCGAGTGAGCGGGGAGGACGGGCTACGCCGAACAGGGCTACGCGCTCCGCCCCGCCCGCCACCGCTCGACCGTCGCCTCGACGTCGAAGGGCTTGAGGTGGAGCGGCGGACCGGCCGGCGGGCGGAGCAGTGCCTCCGCGATCCTGGTGTTGATCTCGCCGAGGATCCGGCGGACCTGGCTCTCCGAGACGGCCGCGGCCACCGCTTCCTCGGCGTCCTCGGCGGCCTTGCGCAGGGCCAGTGAGGGCGGGAGCACGGACGCGCCCTCGCGGTGCATCTTCCCCTTGATCCACCACAGCTCGTCGTACGGTGCCGAGTCGTCGGGGAGCGGCTTTCCGAAGCCCGAAAGGCGGCTGAACTCGCCACGCTCCGACGCCTCGCGGATCTGCTTGTCCACGAACGACTCGAAGCTGACTCCGGGCGGCTTGCGTTCGGTCATGTGTCCAGACTACGTAAGCCCCGCGGTACGGGTGTGGTCTTCGCCGTCTTCTGCGAGACGCGATCTTCCGGCACGCTGTGGTCCGTTCCCTCTTGGTCAACGCGCGTCGACCCCTGTCCCCAGGACCCCAACCCCCACGTACCGGAGGACGCATGCGTGCCCGGATCACCCCCCTCGGCACCCTGCTCGCGCTCGTCGCGGGCCTGCTCACCGCGCTCGTCACCACCACCCCGGCCCAGGCCGCGCCGCTCTTCAAGGCGCCCTTCCCGTGCGGCCAGACCTGGACGTACAGCCATCACTCGGCCGAGGTCCGCCAGGCCCTCGACTTCGTCCGGTCCGACGGCGGCACGACCGCCGGCACCCCGGTCCTGGCCTCGGCGTCCGGGACGGCGTACCGCTACTCCCAGCCGTCCGGCGCGGGCAACTACGTCGTGGTCGACCACGGCGGCGGCTGGAAGACGTACTACTTCCACCTGAACACGTACGGGGTGGCCGACGGCGCCGCGGTCTCCCAGGGCCAGCAGATCGGCACCACCGGCAGCACGGGCAACAGCTCCGGCGCCCACATCCACTACGAGCAGCTCTACAACGGCGTCGGCCAGTCCATCGTGATCAACGGCTCCTCGCTCGCGCCCTACCCCGGCTCGTACGGCTCCAAGTCCCTGAACAGCGACAACGGCTGCTCGGGCGGGGGAGGCGGGAAGTACTGGGTCGACACCTTCGCGAACGCCACCGGCTACGCCCAGGCGAACACCACCGCGGCCCAGGGCGTTCTGAACCGGGGCACGAACTACGTCTACTGCAAGGTCTGGGGCCAGGAGATCCGGGACGCCGCCGGGAACGTCAACCACTGGTGGCTGAAGACCGACCTGGACACCGTGTACGCCGGGAAGAACGGGCGCGGGGCGTACGTCTCCGCGTACTACCTGTCCCGCTGGGGCAACGACGAGGCCCGCGACAACAACGGCACCGTGATCCCGAACTGCTGAGGGCCGCCGCAGGGCCCTCGGACGAGCGGGGCTCCCGCTCGTGGACGGGCGAGCCCCGGACAAAGGGCAGGAGCCCCGCTCGTGCCCGAGGGCACGGAGCGGGGCTCCTTGGGTACTGCTCTAGTCGTGCTTCGCCGACCCAGGCACCTTAGGCCGGGGAGACGTTCTCCGCCTGCGGGCCCTTCGGGCCCTGCGTGACGTCGAAGGTCACGAGCTGGTTCTCCTCGAGCGAACGGAAGCCGTTCGCGTTGATCGCGGAGTAGTGGACGAAGACATCCGGGCCGCCGCCGTCCTGGGCGATGAAGCCGAAGCCCTTTTCAGCGTTGAACCACTTCACGGTTCCGGTAGCCATGAGCCCTCCTATGGGCCAAAGGGTCGCCCTGCTCCAGAACCTGCAAACAAGTCTGAAAACTACAAAAGCCTGCGGGTCACATGCTCCGCAGGCTCTGTACTGCAAGGGAAACCAAACTGCAACTTGCGTTGAGCGTAGCACGCAGGCCGCCCGGGACGGTAGAGGGAAAGATCACTTCACTCGCATGTTTGATCTCGCTCCGTGTGCTGACGCGCGTGCCCCGGCGATGCCCACAGTACGAGACGGGTCTAGCCTCACGATGTGGACAATGCAACCGACGACCAGCAGCGCAGCCGGCCCCGCGTCGGGCACATCCAGTTCCTGAACTGCCTCCCCCTGTACTGGGGCCTGGCCAGGACCGGAACGCTCCTCGACCTCGAGCTGACCAAGGACACCCCCGAGAAGCTCAGCGAGCGGCTCGTGCGGGGCGATCTGGACATCGGCCCCATCACCCTCGTCGAATACCTCCGCAACGCGTCGGACCTGGTCGCGCTCCCCGACATCGCCGTCGGCTGCGACGGGCCCGTCATGTCCTGCGTGATCGTCTCGCAGCGGCCCCTGGAGGAGCTGGACGGGGCGCGCGTCGCACTCGGCTCCACCTCCCGCACCTCCGTACGGCTCGCCCAGCTCCTCCTCGCCGAGCGGTTCGGGGTGGCGCCGGACTACTACACCTGCCCCCCTGACCTGGGCCTGATGATGCAGGAGGCCGAGGCGGCCGTCCTCATCGGCGACGCCGCGCTCCGCGCCTCGCTGCACGACGCGCCCCGGCTCGGCCTCCAGGTCCACGACCTCGGCCTCATGTGGAAGGACTGGACGGGCCTCCCGTTCGTCTTCGCCGTGTGGGCGGCGCGCAAGGACTTCCTGGCGCGCGAGCCGGAGACCGTCCACGAGGTGCACCAGGCGTTCCTGGCCTCCCGTGACCTCTCGCTGGAGGAGGTCGCCAAGGTCGCCGAGCAGGCCGCCCGCTGGGAGACCTTCGACGCCGAACTGCTGGAGCGGTACTTCCGTACGCTCGACTTCCGCTTCGGTCCCGAGCAGCTCGCCGGGGTCCGTGAGTTCGCCCGCAGGACCGGCCCCACGACCGGCTTCCCGGCCGACGTCACCGTCGAACTGCTGCCGCCCGCACGGGATTAGCGGGGCGCGCGCGTTCCGGGCCCCGTTCCCGGTTCCCGATTCGGCTCCCGCCGCCCTTCCGGGAGCCCTTCCGTCGATCTCCCGGTGGTCTTCCACGGGTCTCCCGGAATTCGCCGTCGCGTCTCCGTTCGGCAATTCACCCCTTTATCCATGTCCGGACCGTCCGTATTACCGCCACGCCCCCGCACACCACCCGACGGAAGCGGTGAGGAGCGCTGGCGTAGGCTGGTTCGGTCGACAGAACCCCTCCGAAAGGGACACACCCGGTGACCGAGAAGGCCGAACTCCAGTCTGTTCTCGACCGCGCTGCCGCGGGTGGCCGGATCACCCCCGAGGAGGCGCTCGACCTCTACCGCTCGGCGCCCCTGCACGCCCTCGGCTCCGCCGCCGACGCCGTGCGCCGCCGCCGGTACGCGGGGACCGAGCACATCGCGACGTACATCATCGAGCGGAACATCAACTACACGAACGTCTGCGTGACGGCGTGCAAGTTCTGCGCCTTCTACGCGGCCCCCAAGGACACGAAGAAGGGCTGGAGCCGCGACCTCGACGACATCCTGCGCCGCTGCGCGGAGACCGTGGAGCTCGGCGGCACCCAGATCATGTTCCAGGGCGGCCACCACCCGGACTACGGCGTCGAGTACTACGAGAAGCACTTCGCCGCCATCAAGGCCGAGTTCCCGCAGCTGGTCATCCACTCCCTCGGCGCGTCCGAGGTCGAGCACATGGCCCGGATCAGCGGGGTCTCCGTCGAGGAGGCCATCACCCGCATCCACGCGGCGGGCCTCGACTCCTTCGCCGGCGCCGGCGCCGAGCTCCTGCCGGAGCGGCCGCGCAAGGCCATCGCCCCGCTCAAGGAGAGCGGCGAGCGCTGGCTGGAGATCATGGAGATCGCGCACAACCTCGGGGTCGAGTCGACGTCCACCATGCTGATGGGCACCGGCGAGACCAACGCCGAGCGGATCGAGCACCTGCGGATGATCCGCGACGTGCAGGACCGGACGGGAGGCTTCCGGGCCTTCATCCCGTACACGTACCAGCCCGAGAACAACCACCTCAAGGGCCGCACGCAGGCCACGCTCCTCGAGTACCTGCGCATGATCGCCATCGGCCGGCTGTTCCTCGACAACGTCGCACACATCCAGGGCTCCTGGCTCACCACGGGCAAGGAGATCGGCCAGCTCACCCTGCACTACGGCGCGGACGACCTCGGCTCGATCATGTTGGAGGAGAACGTCGTCTCCTCGGCCGGCGCCAAGCACCGCTCCAACCTGCGCGAGATGATCGACATGATCCGTACGGCGGACCGCGTCCCGGCGCAGCGCACCACGACGTACGAGCACATCGTCGTCCACGACGACCCGGCGAACGACCCGGTCGACGAGCGCGTCGCCTCCCACATCTCGTCCACGGCGATCGAGGGCGGCACGGCACACCCCGAGCTGAAGCTCCTCGACGCCAACTGACGCGCCCGTGCTGACCATCCACGTCGCCGAGGCGTCGCCCGAGACGGCCGTCCTGGTCGACGCCGACCACATCGCCGCCGTCGGCCCGTACGACGACCTGGTCGCCGTCAGGCCCGAGGCCCGGGTGCGCCGGTGGCCCGGCATCCTCACGCCCGGACTCCTCAACCCGTACGGCCCCGAGCTGCTCGAAGGCATGTACCACCCGGACCCCCGGGAGGCCGAGGGCTTCGGCACCGAGCCGATCCCCGGCGAGCGGGCGCAGCGGATCTTCCGTGCCGACCCGTCGCGCCGCGCCGCCTCCGCGCGGCGCGGTGTGCAGCGGCTCCTGGCCCACGGGACGGTCGCCGTCGCCGGCGAGCTGCGGGGCCGGGCCGCCGTCGACGCGGTGCGCCGGGCCGGTCTCGCCGTCGGCCGGCGCCCGGAGCGGCTGCACGGCGGCCCGTCCTTCTCGCCGTCGCCGCTGATCCTCCTGCCCGGTCTGATCCCGGGCGGCCCCGCGCGCTTCGCCGTCTTCGACGTCCCCGACCGGGCCGGCCTGGTCCGCCTGGGCCCGTCCACCTGCGTCGCCACCGTCATCGGCGGGCGGCTGGTGTTCCGGCAGCGGTAGCCGCGCCGTCGCGGGGCCTCGGCGACGGCCAGCAGTTGTCGCGGTGTCACCGGCGCCGACACGTTCTCGGGTTCGACGGAGAGCCGGACGCGGCTCCCGCCGTACAGGAAGGTCACGTACGACCCCGGCGTCTCCAACGCGTTGACCGGCACCGAGCGCAGCTGCGCCGGACGGTCCCCGTCGAACGTCACGGCCTCGCACCTGACCGAGCAGGGCCGCCACCCGCTGCTGGTGGGCGGCGAGGCGCTCGCGCTCCGACCCGGACAGGCCGTCGGGGTCGTCCCGCGGGATGATCCGCCGGCCGGTCCGTCCGCCCGTCCGTGGGCCGTCCCGTCCGGTGCCGGGCCGGCCGGGCCGTCCGCCGGGCCGGGCCCCGCCCCGGATGCGGCGCCGGGCCCCGCCCCGGGCGCGGGTCCCGGTCTCGCCTCGGTCGGTATCGCCATCGCACCCCTGCCTTCCTCGCCGGCGTGCGCCGGCGGCTGTCATGCACTCACCCCGTCCTTGAGCGCGTTCGGGTCCGAAAGGTCGAAGCGGTACCAGGACGAATTCGGGCGGCTGCCACAATGGCCGGGTGACCCGAGCTTCCCTGGACAAGCAGCCGCACGAAGTCGCCTCGATGTTCGACGACGTGGCGGAGAACTACGACCTCACGAACGACGTGCTCTCCCTGGGCCAGGACCGACGCTGGCGCAAGGAGGTCGCGAAGGCGGTCGACGCGCGCCCCGCGCAGAAGATCCTGGACCTGGCCGCCGGCACGGCCACCTCCTCGCAGCCCTTCGCCCGCGCGGGCGCGTACGTCGTGCCCTGCGACTTCTCCCTCGGGATGCTCCGGGTCGGCAAGAAGAACCACCCGTGGATGCCGTTCACGGCCGGTGACGGCACGAAGCTGCCGTTCCGCGACGACGTGTTCGACGCGGTCACTATCTCCTTCGGCCTGCGGAACATCCAGGACACCGAGCAGGCGCTGCGCGAGATGTACCGCGTGACCAAGCCCGGAGGCCGGGTCGTCATCAGCGAGTTCTCGCACGCCACCTGGGCGCCGTTCCGCACGGTGTACGAGGAGTACCTGATGCGCGCCCTGCCGCCGGTGGCCCGCGCGGTCTCCTCGAACCCGGACGCGTACGTGTACCTGGCCGAGTCGATCCGCTCCTGGCCCGACCAGCCGACCCTGGCGGGCCTGCTCCAGAAGGCCGGCTGGTCGCGGGTGGCCTGGCGGAACCTGACCGGCGGCATCGTCGCCCTCCACCGGGGCTTCAAGCCCGCCTGACCCCTGGCGCGTCCGGCCGGGCGCTACTTCACGTGGAGCCCGTGGCCGCCCACGCCCGTGTACACGGCGTCCGCCACGTCCGGGTGCACGGGCGTCCCGTCGTGGTGCGGACGCACGAATCCCGCTCCGTCTCCCTCGGCCCGCACGGTCCTTCGGGTGGCCCTCCGGACGGTCCGCGACCCGCCCCCATAGACTGCCCCGGTACGTCCGTACCGCCCCCTACCGTCGAGTCTTCGGGAGAATCCGCCGTGACCGAGCAGCCCCTCTCCGAGCACAGCGCAGATGTGATCGTCGTCGGGGCGGGCCCGGCCGGCTCGACCACCGCGTACTACCTCGCCAAGGCCGGACTGGACGTCCTCCTCCTGGAGAAGACGGCGTTCCCCCGCGAGAAGGTCTGCGGCGACGGCCTCACCCCCCGCGCCACCAAGCAGCTCGTCTCCATGGGCATCGACATCTCCGAAGAGGCCGGCTGGCTGCGGAACAAGGGCCTGCGGATCATCGGCGGCGGCGTCCGCCTGGAGCTCGACTGGCCGGAACTCGCCTCGTTCCCGGACTACGGACTCGTCCGCAAGCGCGACGACTTCGACGAGCAGCTCGCCCGCCAGGCCCAGAAGGCCGGCGCGCGCCTCTACGAGCGCTGCAACGTGGGCGCCCCGATCATCGACGACCGTACGGGCCGGATCACCGGTGTCCACGCCAAGCTCGGCGACGAGAAGCGCGAGGTCACCTTCCACGCCCCGCTCGTCGTCGCCGCCGACGGAAACTCCACCCGGATCTCCCTGGCGATGGGCCTGCACCGGCGCGAGGACCGGCCCATGGGCGTGGCCGTACGGACGTACTTCACGAGCCCCCGGCACGACGACGACTACCTGGAGTCCTGGCTGGAGCTGTGGGACCGGCGCGGTCCGCAGGACCGGCTCCTGCCCGGCTACGGCTGGATCTTCGGCATGGGCGACGGCACGTCCAACGTCGGCCTCGGCATCCTCAACTCCTCGAAGGCCTTCCGCGAGCTGGACTGGCGCGAGGTCCTCAAGGCCTGGTGCGCCTCGATGCCGGAGGACTGGGGCTTCACCCCGGAGAACATGACGATGCCGATCCGCGGCGCCGCCCTCCCGATGGCCTTCAACCGTCAGCCGCACTACACCAAGGGCCTGCTGCTCGTCGGTGACGCCGGCGGCCTCGTCAACCCGTTCAACGGCGAGGGCATCGCGTACGCCATGGAGTCCGGCCAGATCGCGGCCGACGTCATCGTCCAGGCACACGCCCGCGCGACCCCCGCCCAGCGCGAACTCGCCCTGCGGAACTACCCGCAGGTCCTCAAGGACACCTACGGCGGGTACTACACGCTCGGCCGCGCCTTCGTGAAGCTCATCGGCAACCCGAAGGTCATGAAGATCGCGACCCAGCGGGGTCTGACCCACCCGATGCTGATGAAGTTCACGCTGAAGATGCTGGCGAACCTCACCGACCCCACGGGCGGCGACGCCATGGACCGCATCATCAACGGTCTGTCGAAGGTCGCCCCGAAGGCCTGACCACCGGGCGGACCGGGACGGCACAGGGAAAAGCCGTCACTCCCCCGAGGAGTGACGGCTTTCGCGTGCCGTGAGGTGCGGGTCGGTCAGAGGAGACGGACCGCGCCGGAGGGCATGTCCCAGTCCAGGGAGCGCTCGACGACACCGGTCGACGAGTTCTGCGCGCCGACGTAGTTGCCGCCGCCCACGTAGATCGCGACGTGGTACGAGCCGCTGCGGCTGCCCCAGTACAGGATGTCGCCCGGCTGGAGGTTGCTCAGGGAGACGGAGGTGCCCATGCTCGACTGGTCGTACGAGATGCGGGGCAGGTCGATGCCGGCCTCGCGGTAGGCGGCCTGGACGAGACCGGAGCAGTCCCACGAGTTGGGGCCGGTGCCGCCGGTGACGTACGAGTCGCCGACCTGGGCGCGGGCGAAGGCCACGATCGCGGCGGCGGAGCCGGAGGGGGCCTGCGTCTGGGAGTCGCCGGAACCGGCCGAGGAGCCGGAGTCCGAGGAGCCGTCGCTCGCGGACGTGGCGGCGAGCTGGGTGCGCTCGCTCGTGCGGGAGGCGCGCTCCTGCGCTTCCTTGCGCTCCTGCTCGGCCTTGGCGTCCGCCTCGGCCTTGAGGCGGGCCTTCTCGGCCTTCTCGGCCGCGGCCTTGCGGTCGGCCTGGGCCTTGGCCGTCTTGGCCTCCTGGGCGGCCTTCTGCAGCGCCAGGTTCTCCTGCGTCTGGAGGCTCTGGTCGAGAGCCTCCTGCTGGGAGGCCTCGGCGGAGGCGGCGACGGCGGAGGCGAGACCGGTGCCGGCCTCGAGGGAGCCCAGGGTGGGCATTTCGATGGTCTCGGTCACCGGCTCGGCATTCGCCGGCCCGGCAGCACCGGCCACCGCGATGGTGCCGAGGACGCCACCGGCAACTCCGGCTCGCAGCGCGAGCTTCGAGGCGCTGCGGCGGGGCTTCCGGTGGCTGGGTATGTGAGCGGTGTGGGACATGAGGACAACCGCTATCAGGGCTTCACGGTTCCCTTCAAGAAACGTGGGTTGCGCCACAGTTACGTTCGGAATCTCCTAATCCGCTTCCGTGGCGCCCTTATTGACGCCGTAACGGGCAAATCGGGCACGGCTCATCTGGCCCTTGATCACGGGTTTTCAATGAAACGCCCGAATTGCCCGACGCTTACCACCTCTTGACGCGCATGGCCAAGCCCCATGTTTTCGAGAGCTTCGGGGTGTGGCGCACGTCACAGATCCGTCTCACGAACGCTCGTGAACGGGCGCACGCGTCCACCGTCGTACGCCGGACCCCCCGACCGGGCGACGGGCGCTGTCTTTATCACCCGGATGCGTCCATCGCCAATTTGCCTGTAGTGACCATCACTTGATAGTGCGACACCCCCTCCGAGCAGCGATTTCCGGTCCGGATGTCACATCTGGTGATCACCTGGGCGCTTCGCGCAACAAGATCACCGCTCATCCGACTTCATGATCCTTCGTCAGGTGGTGGAGATCACAAAGTCGTTGCTGTACCCCGTGTCGCAGATCACAGAGGGGCGGGCATAAGATGCGGGGCAGCCGGGCTTGTGAACTGCCTCACATGGGGGCGATCTTTCACGGTCCGGCCGTGCGGTCCAACGGTCAAGGACGACTGGAAGGAGCGAGGAGCGTGAATGCGTACGCGCCCGTCCTCGTGCTCGGTGCCCTGGGTGCGGGGTTTGCGATCTTCTCCGTGGTCATGGCCACGCTTATCGGGCCAAAGCGGTACAACAGGGCAAAACTTGAGGCGTACGAGTGCGGCATCGAGCCGACACCCACTCCCGCCGGAGGCGGCCGCTTCCCGATCAAGTACTACCTGACGGCGATGCTCTTCATCGTCTTCGACATCGAGATCGTCTTCCTCTACCCCTGGGCCGTCACGTTCGACGCCCTGGGGCTTTTCGGGCTCGTGGAGATGCTGCTCTTCGTGCTCACCGTCTTCGTCGCCTACGCGTATGTGTGGCGTCGCGGCGGCCTGGAATGGGACTGAGGGGCTGAGGGGCACCTATGGGACTCGAAGAGAAACTCCCGAGCGGCTTTCTGCTGACGACGGTCGAACAGGCCGCGGGCTGGGTGCGCAAGGCGTCCGTGTTCCCCGCGACCTTCGGCCTCGCCTGCTGCGCCATCGAGATGATGACCACCGGAGCCGGCCGGTACGACCTGGCCCGCTTCGGCATGGAGGTCTTCCGCGGCTCACCGCGCCAGGCCGACCTGATGATCGTGGCCGGCCGGGTCAGCCAGAAGATGGCGCCGGTCCTGAGGCAGGTCTACGACCAGATGCCCAACCCCAAGTGGGTCATCTCCATGGGCGTCTGCGCCTCCTCGGGCGGCATGTTCAACAACTACGCGATCGTCCAGGGCGTCGACCACATCGTGCCGGTCGACATCTACCTGCCCGGCTGTCCGCCGCGCCCGGAGATGCTGCTCGACGCGATCCTCAAGCTCCACCAGAAGATCCAGGGCTCCAAGCTCGGCGTGAACGCCGAGGAAGCGGCCCGGGAGGCGGAGGAGGCGGCGCTCAAGGCGCTGCCGACGATCGAACTGAAGGGTCTGCTGAGGTGACCGACGCACGCGCGGCCGCCGGGCCGCAGAAGGCGACGACGGCCGCACCTCCGCGCCGCGTGGGCGGAGAAGGGAACAGGGCAGCACAGTGAGCGACGAGACACCCAATCCCGAGAAGGACCTCAGCGCGCAGAACCTGCCGGGGCAGCGGGGGGAGCACGGCGAGGAGGTCCGCGTCCAGCGCGGCATGTTCGGCGCCGACAAGGGCGGCGACACCTCCGGCTACGGCGGACTCGTCCGCTCGATCCGGCTCCCCGGACCGGCCTCCCGCCCCTACGGCGGCTGGTTCGACGAGGTGGCCGACGAACTCGAGGGCGCACTGGAGGAGCAGGGCCTGCTCCCCGGGAACGCCATCGAGAAGACGGTCGTCGACCGGGACGAGCTCACCTTCCACATCGAGCGGGAGCACCTCGTCCGCGTGGCCCGGACCCTCCGCGACGACCCGGCGCTCCGCTTCGAGCTGTGCACCGGCGTCTCGGGCGTCCACTACCCGGGCGACAAGGGCCGCGAGCTGCACGCCGTCTACCACCTGCGCTCGCTCACCCACGGCCGGCTGATCCGGCTGGAGACGTCCGCGCCGGACACCGACCCGCACGTGCCGTCGCTCGTCGCGGTCTACCCGACGAACGACTGGCACGAGCGCGAGACGTACGACTTCTTCGGCATCGTCTTCGACGGCCACCCCGCCCTCACCCGGATCATGATGCCGGACGACTGGCAGGGCCACCCGCAGCGCAAGGACTACCCCCTCGGTGGCATCGCCATCGAGTACAAGGGCGCCCAGATCCCGGCTCCGGACCAGCGGAGGTCGTACTCGTGAGCACTTCCCACGCGTCTCCTCGCGAGACGACAGAAGGCGCCGTCTACACGGTGACCGGCGGCGACTGGGAAGAGGTCGTTCAGTCCGCCGCGAAGGCCGACGACGAGCGCATCATCGTCAACATGGGCCCCCAGCACCCGTCCACCCACGGTGTGCTCCGGCTCATCCTGGAGATCGACGGCGAGACCGTCACCGAGGCCCGCTGCGGCATCGGCTACCTCCACACCGGCATCGAGAAGAACCTCGAGTACCGGACCTGGACGCAGGGCACCACCTTCGTCACGCGCATGGACTACCTCACCTCGTTCTACAACGAGACGGCGTACTGCCTGGGCGTCGAGAAGCTGCTCGGCATCACCGACCAGATCCCGGACCGGGCGAGCGTCATCCGCGTCCTGCTGATGGAGCTCAACCGGCTCTCCTCCCACCTGGTGTGCATCGCCACCGGAGGCATGGAGCTCGGCGCCACCACGATCATGATCTACGGCTTCCGGGACCGCGAGATGATCCTGGACCTGTACGAGCTGATCACCGGCCTGCGTATGAACCACGCGTTCATCCGCCCCGGCGGCCTCGCCCAGGACCTCCCGCCCGGCGCCGTCGACGCCGTGCGCGAGTTCGTGAAGACCATGAAGAAGAACCTGCCGGAGTACGACAAGCTCGCCACCGGCAACCCCATCTTCAAGGCCCGCATGCAGGACGTCGGCTACCTCGACCTCACCGGCTGCATGGCGCTCGGCGCCACCGGACCGATCCTGCGCTCGGCGGGCCTCCCGCACGACCTGCGCAAGACCGACCCGTACTGCGGCTACGAGAACTACGAGTTCGAGGTCCCCACCGCCGACACGTGCGACTCCTACGGACGCTTCCTCGTCCGCCTGGAGGAGATGCGGCAGTCCCTCCGGATCGTCGAGCAGTGCCTCGACCGGCTGGAGCCGGGCGACGTCATGGTCGGCGACAAGAAGATCGCCTGGCCCGCGCAGCTCGCGCTCGGCGCCGACGGCCTCGGCAACTCGATGGACCATATCGCGAAGATCATGGGCACCTCCATGGAGGCCCTGATCCACCACTTCAAGCTGGTCACCGAGGGCTTCCGGGTCCCGGCCGGGCAGGCGTACGCGGCCGTCGAGTCGCCCAAGGGCGAGCTCGGCGTGCACGTCGTCTCCGACGGCGGCACCCGCCCCTTCCGGGTCCACTTCCGCGACCCGTCCTTCACCAACCTCCAGGCCATGGCCGCGATGTGCGAGGGCGGCCAGGTCGCCGACGTCATCGTCGCCGTCGCCTCCATCGACCCCGTGATGGGAGGCGTCGACCGATGACCGACCAGATCAGTCTGGGCATGCCCCAGCTCCCCGCCCCCGCGTACCCGGCGGAGGTCCACGCCCGCCTGACCGAGGACGCGCGGGCGATCATCGACCGCTACCCGGACTCCCGCTCCGCGCTCCTGCCGATGCTGCACCTGGTGCAGGCGGAGGAGGGGCATGTCACCCGTACCGGCATGGCGTTCTGCGCCGAGACCCTCGGTCTGACCACCGCCGAGGTCACCGCCGTCGCCACCTTCTACACGATGTACCGGCGCAAGCCCTCCGGCGACTACCAGGTCGGCGTCTGCACGAACACGCTCTGCGCGGTCATGGGCGGCGACGCCATCTTCGAGGAGCTCAAGGAGCACCTCGCCGTCGGCAACAACGAGACCACCGACGACGGCAAGATCACGCTCGAGCACATCGAGTGCAACGCGGCCTGCGACTTCGCCCCCGTGGTGATGGTCAACTGGGAGTTCTTCGACAACCAGACCCCCGAGTCCGCCAAGGCGATGGTGGACGACCTGCGGGCCGGCCGGACCGTCGAACCCACCCGCGGCGCCCCGCTCTGCACCTTCAAGGAGACGGCCCGCATCCTCGCCGGCTTCCCCGACGAGCGTCCCGGCGCCGTCGAGGCCACCGGCGGCGCGGGCCCCGCCTCGCTCGTGGGCCTCCGACTCGCCAAGGGCGAGCAGCCGCACCACCGAATCGTCCACCCGCGCGGTGAGACCTCCGGTCAGGAGGGGGAGTGATGACCTTGGCCGCCGAGATCAACAACAGCAGCCCCGAGAAGCTCCTGTCGCCCGTCCTCTCCGCCTTCTGGGACCAGCCCGACTCCTGGACACTGGAGACGTACGAGCGGCACGAGGGATACCAGGGGCTCAGGCGGGCCCTCGCGATGAGCCCCGACGCCCTCATCGCGTACGTGAAGGAATCCGGCCTCCGCGGACGCGGCGGCGCCGGCTTCCCCACCGGCATGAAGTGGCAGTTCATCCCGCAGGGCGACGGCAAGCCGCACTACCTCGTCGTCAACGCCGACGAGTCCGAGCCCGGCACCTGCAAGGACATCCCGCTCCTCTTCGCCAACCCGCACTCCCTCATCGAGGGAATGATCATCGCCTGCTACGCGATCCGCTCCGAGCACGCGTTCATCTATCTGCGCGGCGAGGTCGTCCCCGTCCTGCGCCGCCTCCACGAAGCGGTGCGCGAGGCGTACGCCGCCGGTTACCTCGGCCGGGACGTCCTCGGCAGCGGGCTGAACCTGGACATCACCGTGCACGCCGGCGCGGGCGCGTACATCTGCGGTGAGGAGACCGCACTGCTCGACTCGCTCGAAGGGCGCCGCGGCCAGCCCCGGCTGCGCCCGCCCTTCCCCGCGGTCGCCGGTCTGTACGCCTGCCCCACCGTGGTGAACAACGTCGAGTCCATCGCGTCCGTTCCCGCGATCCTCAACCGGGGCAAGGAGTGGTTCACCTCGATGGGCAGCGAGAAGTCCCCGGGCTTCACGCTGTACTCGCTCTCCGGGCACGTCTCCTCGCCCGGCCAGTACGAGGCCCCCCTCGGCATCACCCTGCGCCAGCTCCTCGACATGAGCGGCGGCATGCGCCCCGGCCACCGGCTCAAGTTCTGGACGCCCGGCGGCTCCTCCACCCCGATGTTCACCGACGAGCACCTCGACGTGCCCCTCGACTACGAGGGCGTCGGCGCCGCCGGATCGATGCTCGGCACCAAGGCGCTCCAGTGCTTCGACGAGACCACCTGCGTCGTCCGGGCCGTCACCCGCTGGACCGAGTTCTACGCCCACGAGTCCTGCGGCAAGTGCACACCCTGCCGCGAAGGCACGTACTGGCTGGTCCAGCTGCTCCGTGACATCGAGGCCGGCAAGGGCAAGCTGTCCGACCTCGACAAGCTCAACGACATCGCCGACAACATCAACGGCAAGTCGTTCTGCGCCCTCGGCGACGGCGCTGCCTCGCCGATCTTCTCCTCGCTCAAGTACTTCCGCGAGGAGTACGAGCAGCACATCACCGGCCGCGGCTGCCCCTTCGACCCGGCCAAGTCGACCGCCTGGGCGGACAACCACAAGGAGGTGACCGCATGACCGTCACCACGCCCCAGCCCGCCGGCGGCGGCAACCCGGTCGTACCACGGGAGGATCTCGTCTCGCTGACGATCGACGGCATCGAGATCTCCGTCCCCAAGGGGACCCTGGTCATCCGCGCCGCCGAACAGCTCGGCATCGAGATCCCCCGCTTCTGCGACCACCCCCTCCTCGACCCCGCCGGCGCCTGCCGCCAGTGCATCGTCGAGGTCGAGGGCCAGCGCAAGCCGATGGCCTCCTGCACCATCACCTGCACCGACGGCATGGTGGTGAAGTCGCAGCTGACCAGCCCCGTCGCCGAGAAGGCCCAGCACGGGGTGATGGAGCTGCTGCTCGTCAACCACCCCCTCGACTGCCCGGTCTGCGACAAGGGCGGCGAGTGCCCCCTGCAGAACCAGGCCATGTCCCACGGGCAGGCCGAGTCCCGCTTCGAGGGCGTCAAGCGCACCTACGAGAAGCCGGTCCCGATCTCCACCCAGGTGCTGCTCGACCGGGAGCGCTGCGTCCTGTGCGCCCGCTGCACCCGCTTCTCCAACCAGGTCGCGGGCGACCCGATGATCGAACTCATCGAGCGCGGCGCCCTCCAGCAGGTCGGCACCGGAGAGGGCGACCCCTTCGAGTCGTACTTCTCCGGCAACACCATCCAGATCTGCCCGGTCGGCGCCCTCACCTCGGCCGCCTACCGCTTCCGCTCCCGCCCCTTCGACCTCGTCTCCTCGCCGTCCGTCTGCGAGCAGTGCGCCGGCGGCTGCGCCACCCGCACCGACCACCGGCGCGGCAAGGTCATGCGGCGGCTCGCCGCCGACGACCCGGAGGTCAACGAGGAGTGGATCTGCGACAAGGGCCGCTTCGGCTTCCGGTACGCCCAGCAGCGCGACCGGCTCACCACCCCGCTGGTCCGCAACGCCGACACCGGTGAACTGGAGACCGCGTCCTGGCCCGAGGCCCTGGAGGCGGCCGCCCGCGGTCTCGTCCGCGGCCGCACCGGCGTCCTCACCGGCGGCAGGCTGACCGTCGAGGACTCCTACGCGTACGCCAAGTTCGCCCGCGTCGCCCTCGACACCAACGACATCGACTTCCGGGCCCGGATCCACTCCGGCGAGGAGGCCGACTTCCTGGCCTCCGCCGTCGCCGGCCGCGGCCGCGATCTGGACGGCACAGGCGTCACCTACACCTCGCTCGAAGGCGCCCCGGCCGTCCTCCTCGTCGGCCTGGAGTCCGAGGAGGAGGCCCCCGGCGTCTTCCTGCGGCTCCGCAAGGCCTGGCGCAAGCACGGCCAGAAGACCTACGCAGTCGCCGCCTTCGCCACCCGCGGCCTGGAGAAGTCGGGCGGCACCCTGCTGCCCGCCGCCCCCGGCACCGAGACCGAGTGGCTCGACGCGCTCACCTCCCGGGTCGGTCTCGAAGGCGACGGACTCGCCGCCGCCGAGGCCCTCCGCCAGGACGGCGCGGTCCTCGTCGTCGGCGAGCGCCTCGCCGGCGTCCCCGGCGCCCTGACCGCCGCCCTGCGCGCCTCCGCCGCCACCGGCGCCCGGCTCGTGTGGATCCCGCGCCGCTCCGGCGAACGCGGAGCCGTCGAGGCCGGAGCGCTCCCCGCGCTGCTGCCCGGCGGCCGTCCCGCGACCAGCCCCCGCGCGCGCGAGGAGGTCGCCGCCGCCTGGGGCGTCCGCGAACTCCCGCACGGCTACGGCCGCGACACCGGCCAGATCGTGGAGGCCGCCGCCACCGGCGAACTCGCCGCCCTGCTCGTCGGCGCCGTGGAGGTCTCCGACCTCCCGGACCCGGCCCGCGCCCGGGAGGCCCTCGACGCGGCCTTCGTCGTCTCCCTGGAGCTGCGGCCCAGCGAGGTCACCGCCCGCGCCGACGTCGTCCTCCCGGTCGCCGCCGTCGCCGAGAAGCCCGGCACCTTCCTCAACTGGGAAGGCAGGGCCCGGATGTTCGAGGCCGCGCTCAAGCCCGAGCAGATGACCCGCCCGCTGGCCCCGGCCGACGCGCGCGTGCTCCACATGCTCGCCGACGCCCTCGACGCCCACCTGGCGCTGCCCGACCTCAGGGCCGTACGCCGGGAACTCGACCGGCTCGGCGGCTGGACGGAGGAGCGGGCCTCCGAGCCCGTCGAGCCCGGCCAGGCCGCGCCCCGTCCCGGCGACGGCGAGGCCGTCCTCGCCGGACACCGGATGCTGCTCGACCTCGGCCGGCTCCAGGAGGGTGACACCGCCCTCGCGGGCACCCGGCACGCGGCCGTCGCCCGGCTCTCCGCCGCCACCGCCGCCGACACCGGCGTCAAGGACGGCGACACCCTCGAAGTCACCGGCCCCGCGGGCTCCGTCGTCTTCCCGCTCCGGGTCACCGAGATGCCCGACCGCGTCGTCTGGCTCCCGCTGAACTCAGCCGGGCGCGGCGTCCTCTCCGACACCGGTGCCCACCCCGGCGACCTGGTCCGCATCGGCCCGGCGACCCCGAGCCCCGTCGATGCCACGGAGGTGCAGGCATGACCACGCCGCTCGCCGCCGAAGACCTGTCCATGTTCGGTACGGACCCCTGGTGGCTCGTCCTGATCAAGGCCGTCTTCTGCTTCGCCTTCCTGATGATCACCGTGCTGTTCTCCATCGTGTGGGAGCGCAAGGTCGTCGCCTGGATGCAGCTGCGCATCGGCCCCAACCGGCACGGCCCCTGGGGCCTCCTCCAGTCCCTCGCGGACGGCGTCAAGCTGATGCTCAAGGAGGACGTGATCGTCAAGAAGGCCGACAAGGTCGTCTACGTCCTCGCACCGATCATCGCGGCCATCCCGGCGTTCATGGCGATCGCCGTGATCCCCTTCGGCCCGGCCGGCAACGAGGTCTCGATCTTCGGCCAGCGCACCTCGATGCAGCTCACCGACCTGCCGATCGCGATGCTGTACGTCCTCGCGGTCGCCTCCGTCGGCATCTACGGCATCGTCCTCGCCGGCTGGTCATCCGGTTCCACGTACCCGCTGCTCGGCGGCCTGCGCTCCTGCGCGCAGATGATCTCGTACGAGATCGCGATGGGTGCGGCCTTCGCCTCCGTCTTCCTCTACTCCGGGTCGATGTCGACCTCGGCGATCGTCGAGGCGCAGGCGGACCGCTGGTTCGTGATCCTGCTGCCGGTCTCGTTCATCATCTACATCGTCACGATGGTCGGTGAGACGAACCGCGCCCCGTTCGACATGCCGGAGTCCGAGGGCGACCTCGTCGGCGGCTTCAACACCGAGTACTCGTCCATCAAGTTCGCGCTGTTCATGCTCGCCGAGTACGTGAACATGGTGACGGTCTCGGCCGTGTCGGTGACGCTCTTCCTGGGCGGCTGGCGGGCCCCGTACCCGGTCTCCACCTTCTGGGAGGGCGCGAACCACGGCTGGTGGCCGATGCTCTGGTTCGTCATCAAGGTGCAGCTGCTGCTCTTCTTCTTCATCTGGCTCCGCGGCACGCTGCCCCGCGTCCGCTACGACCAGCTGATGAAGCTCGGCTGGAAGGTCCTCATCCCGGTCTCCGTGGTCTGGCTGATGCTGGTCGCCACCGTCCGGGCGCTGCGGAACGAGAACATCGCCTTCGGCAACATCGTCCTCTACGTCGCCGGAGCCGTCCTCGGACTGCTGCTGCTCTCCTTCGTCGTCGATGTGTTCCGCGACCGGAAGGCCAAGGCCGCGGCGCCCCCGCCGGAGGACACCCGCTCCTTCGACCCGATGGCCGGCGGCTTCCCCGTACCGCCCAAGCCCGGACAGTCCCTGCCGCCCGTGCCCCGGCGCAGGCCACGGCAGGACCGGGACCTCGTTGTCAGCGGCGCCCCCGATACAGCTCCTGCGAGTGATGGAAAGGAGACGGACGGTGTCTGATTTCCAGAATCCGGTGGCCGGCTTCGGCGTGACCTTCAAGGCCATGTTCAAGAAGCGGCTGACCGAGCAGTACCCGGAGCAGCAGAAGACGACCGCGCCCCGCTTCCACGGCCGGCACCAGCTCAACCGTCATCCCGACGGTCTGGAGAAGTGCGTCGGCTGCGAGCTGTGCGCCTGGGCCTGTCCCGCCGACGCGATCTACGTCGAGGGCGCGGACAACACGGAAGAGGAGCGCTACTCCCCGGGCGAGCGGTACGGCCGCGTCTACCAGATCAACTACGCCCGCTGCATCCTCTGCGGACTCTGCATCGAAGCCTGCCCCACCCGGGCGCTGACGATGACCAACGAGTTCGAACTGGCCGACTCCTCCCGCGAGAACCTGATCTACACCAAGGAGCAGCTTCTCGCGGGCCTCGAGGACACCATGGTCGACTCGCCGCACGCGATCTTCCCGGGCATGACGGAGCAGGACTACTACCTGGGCCTGGTCGAAGGGGCCGCACCCGGGACCGTCCGTCAGGTCGCCGTGTCCAAGGGGGAGAAGGGCGAGCCGGAGGGGGCGGACTCATGAGCAACCTCGCGGCCTACGCGACCTCTTCGGGCGAGGCCTTCCAGTTCTGGGTCCTCGGCATCGTCGCCGTCATCGGCGCCCTCGGCACGATCCTGATGAGGCGGGCCGTGCACTCGGCCCTCTGCCTCGCCGGAACCATGATCATCCTGGCGGTCTTCTACCTGGCCAACGGGGCGTACTTCCTCGGCATCGTGCAGATCGTCGTCTACACCGGCGCGATCATGATGCTCTTCCTCTTCGTCGTCATGCTGGTCGGTGTCACGGCCGCGGACTCGCTGAAGGAGACCATCAAGGGACAGCGCTGGTGGGCCGTCGCCTGCGGCCTCGGCTTCGGCATCCTGCTCGCCGCCGGCATCGGCAACGCCTCGCTGAAGGAGTTCGCCGGACTCGGCGCCGCCAACAGCGCCCACGGCGGGAACGTCGAGGGCCTCGCCGCCCTCATCTTCACCAAGTACGTCTTCGCCTTCGAGATCACCGGCGCGCTCCTCATCACCGCCGCCGTCGGCGCGATGGTGCTCACCCACCGCGAGCGCACCGAGCGGGCCGCCACCCAGCGCGAGCTGGCCGAGCAGCGCGTGCGGGAAGGCAAGCACCTCCCGCCGCTCCCCGCGCCCGGCGTCTACGCCCGGCACAACGCCGTGGACATCGCCGGTCTGCTGCCCGACGGCACCCCGGCGGAGCTCACCGTCATGCAGACCCTGCGCAAGCGGGGCCAGATCCGGGACGTGTCCACCGAGGCCCTCGCCGACCTCAAGGCCCTGGAGCAGCGCTCCGAGGAGCGGCTCGGCCGGGACCGGGACGAAGAGGAGGCCACCCGGTGAATCCCGTCAACTACCTGTACCTCGCCGCTCTGCTGTTCACCATCGGTGCGGCCGGGGTGCTGATCCGGCGCAACGCGATCGTGGTCTTCATGTGCGTGGAGCTCATGCTCAACGCCTGCAACCTCGCGTTCGTCACCTTCTCCCGCATGCACGGAAACCTCGACGGCCAGATCATCGCCTTCTTCACGATGGTCGTCGCCGCCGCGGAGGTCGTCGTCGGGCTCGCGATCATCGTGTCCGTCTTCCGTGCCCGCCACTCGGCCTCGGTCGACGACGCCAGCCTGATGAAGCTGTGAGGGGCTGACCGTGGAAAATCTCATTGCGCTGCTCATCGGGGCACCCCTGCTCGGCGCGGCCGTCCTGCTCCTGGGCGGACGCCGGCTCGACAAGGTCGGGCACTGGATCGGCACGCTCCTCGCGGGCGCCTCCTTCGCCATCGGCCTCGCGCTCTTCGCCGACATGCTCGGCAGGAGCGCCGACGACCGGGCCCTGCACCAGCGGCTCTACACCTGGATCCCCGTCGAGGGCTTCCAGGCGGACATGGCCTTCCAGCTCGACCAGCTGTCGATGACCTTCGTCCTGCTGATCAGCGGCGTCGGCACGCTCATCCACGTCTACTCCATCGGGTACATGGAGCACGACGAGCGCCGCCGCCGCTTCTTCGGCTATCTCAACCTGTTCGTCGCGGCGATGCTCCTGCTCGTCCTCGCCGACAACTACCTGCTCCTGTACTTCGGCTGGGAGGGCGTCGGCCTCGCCTCGTACCTCCTGATCGGTTTCTGGCAGCACAAGCCCACCGCGGCGACCGCCGCGAAGAAGGCCTTCCTGGTCAACCGGGTCGGCGACATGGGCCTCTCCATCGCCATCCTGATCATGTTCACCACCTTCGGCACCTTCGCCTTCGGACCGGTGCTCGGGGCGACCGGCGAGACCAGCGAGGGCAAGCTGACCGCGATCGGTCTGATGCTGCTCCTCGCCGCTTGCGGCAAGTCGGCCCAGGTGCCGCTGCAGTCCTGGCTCGGAGACGCGATGGAGGGCCCGACCCCGGTCTCGGCCCTCATCCACGCGGCGACGATGGTGACCGCCGGTGTCTATCTGATCGTCCGCTCCGCCGACATCTTCAACGCGGCCCCCGACGCCCAGCTCGTCGTCACCGTGGTCGGCGCCGTCACGCTCCTCTTCGGTGCGATCGTCGGTTGCGCGAAGGACGACATCAAGAAGGCCCTCGCCGGCTCGACGATGTCGCAGATCGGCTACATGATCCTGGCCGCCGGCCTCGGCCCCATCGGCTACGTCTTCGCGATCATGCACCTGGTGACCCACGGCTTCTTCAAGGCCGGGCTGTTCCTCGGCGCCGGTTCGGTCATGCACGGCATGAACGACGAGGTCGACATGCGGAAGTACGGCGGCCTGCGGAAGTACATGCCGGTCACCTTCATCACCTTCGGCCTCGGCTACCTCGCGATCATCGGCTTCCCCGGCCTGTCCGGCTTCTTCTCCAAGGACAAGATCATCGAGGCGGCCTTCGCCAAGGGCGGCACCGAGGGCTGGATCCTCGGCGCGGTCACCCTGCTCGGCGCCGCCATCACCGCGTACTACATGACCCGCGTGATGCTGATGACCTTCTTCGGCGAGAAGCGCTGGGAGCCCGACGCGGACGGCAACCCGCCGCACCCGCACGAGTCGCCCAGGTCCATGGTCATCCCCATGGTCCTGCTCGCCGTCGGCTCCGTCGCCGCGGGCGCGATCTTCGAGTTCGCCGGGTTCGTCGAATGGCTGGAGCCGGTCACCGGATACGCCCACGGGCACTCGCCCCTCAGCGCCGCGGCCGTCACCACCGCCACCGTCGTCGTCATGGTGATCGGCGTCGGCCTCGCGTACGTCCAGTACGGGCGCAAGCCCGTCCCGGCCGTCGCCCCGCGCGGCTCGCTCCTCACCCGGGCCGCCCGCCGCGACCTCCTCCAGGACGACCTCAACCACGCCGTCTTCGTCCGCGGCGGCACCCACCTGACCCGCTCGCTCGTCTACGTCGACCACACCCTGGTCGACGGCGTGGTCAACGGCACCGCGGCCTCCGTCGGCGGACTCTCCGGCCGGCTGCGCAAGCTCCAGAACGGCTACGCCCGCACGTACGCGGTCTCCATGTTCGGAGGTACGGCGGTGCTGATCGCCGCGACCCTGCTGATGAGGGCGGTGTAACTTCCATGTCCTTCCCGCTCCTTACGGTCACGGCAGCGGTTCCGGCGGTCGGTGCGATCCTCACCGCCGCCGTCCCCGCCGCCCGCCGCACCGCCGCCAAGTGGCTGGCGCTGCTGGTCTCGCTCGCCACCCTCGTGCTCGCCGCCGTCGTCTTCGCACGGTTCGAGCCCGGCGGCGAGCGGTACCAGATGACCGAATCGCACTCCTGGATCAAGGACTTCGGGGTCCGCTACGAGCTCGGGGTCGACGGCATCGGGGTCGCGCTCATCGCGCTGACCGCGCTGCTGATCCCGTTCATCGTGCTCGCCGGCTGGCACGACGCCGACCCCCTGGAGACCTCCTCCAAGCGGTGGCGGCCCACCCAGGGCTTCTTCGCGCTGATCCTCATGGTCGAGGCGATGGTGATCCTCTCCTTCGAGGCCACTGACGTCTTCCTCTTCTACATCCTGTTCGAAGCCATGCTCATCCCGATGTACTTCCTCATCGGCGGCTTCGGCGACCGGGCCCACAGCGGCTCCGACGAGAACGCGGCGGCCCAGCGCTCGTACGCGGCCGTCAAGTTCCTCCTCTACAACCTGGTCGGCGGCCTCATCATGCTGGCCGCCGTCATCGGGCTCTACGTGGTCGCGGGGAACTTCTCGCTCACCGAGATCGCCGAGGCCCGGGCCAACGGCTCGCTGGAGATGGCGACCAGCACGGAACGCTGGCTGTTCCTCGGCTTCTTCTTCGCCTTCGCGGTGAAGGCCCCGCTCTGGCCGCTGCACACCTGGCTGCCGAACGCGATGGGGGAGGCGACCGCCCCGGTCTCCGTCCTCATCACCGCCGTCGTCGACAAGGTCGGCACCTTCGCGATGCTCCGCTTCTGCCTCGGGCTCTTCCCCGAGGCGAGCAAGTGGGCAACCCCGGCGATCGTCGTCCTGGCCCTCATCAGCATCGTGTACGGCGCGCTGCTCGCCGTGGGCCAGCGGGACATCAAGCGCCTGGTCGCCTACGCGTCGATCTCGCACTTCGGCTTCATCATCCTGGGCATCTTCGCGATGACCACCCAGGGCCAGTCGGGCGCCACGCTCTACATGGTGAACCACGGCATCTCGACGGCCGCCCTGATGCTCGTCGCCGGCTTCCTGATCTCCCGGCGCGGCTCGCGGCTCATCGCCGACTACGGCGGGGTGCAGAAGGTCGCCCCGGTGCTCGCCGGCACCTTCCTCATCGGTGGTCTGGCGACCCTGTCGCTGCCCGGACTGGCGCCGTTCGTCAGCGAGTTCCTCGTCCTGGTCGGCACGTACGCCCGCTACCCGGTGGCCGGTGTCATCGCCACCACCGGCATCGTCCTCGCCGCGCTCTACACCCTCGTCCTGTACCAGCGGACGATGACCGGGCCGGTGAAGGAGGAGGTGCGGGAGCTTCCCGACCTGCGGGTGCGCGAACTCGCCGTGGTCGTGCCGCTGATCGCGCTCCTGATCTTCCTCGGGGTCTTCCCGAAGCCGCTGACGGACGTCGTCAACCCCGCCGTGCAGCACACCATGTCCGACGTCCAGCAGAAGGACCCCCAGCCAGAAGTGGAGGCGGCCAAGTGAGTTCGATCGCCGTCGCATCCTCTGTCCACAGCCTGTGGACGACCGCCGCCGAACCGCTGGACAAGATCCCGGCACCGCACATCGAGTACGTCCAGCTCTCGCCCGTCCTCATCGTGCTCGGCGCCGCGATCGTCAGCGTCCTCGTCGAGGCCTTCGTTCCCCGCAAGGCCCGCTACTACAGCCAGGTCTTCCTCAGCGTCGTGGCGCTCGTCGCCGCCTTCGCCGCCATCGTCGGCCTCGCGGCCGGCGGCTACGGCTCCACCAAGGCCCACATCGCGGCCATGGGCGCCATCGCCGTCGACGGACCCGCCCTCTTCCTCCAGGGCACCATTCTCCTCGCCTCCGTCGTCGCGATCTTCACCTTCGCCGAGCGCAGGCTCGACCCGGCCGACCACGGCCACCGGGTCGACTCCTTCGCCGCCGAGGCCGCCGCAGTCCCCGGCAGCGACCACGAGAAGGCCGCCGTCAAGGCCGGGTTCACCACCACCGAGGTCTTCCCGCTCGCCCTCTTCGCCATCGCCGGCATGCTCGTCTTCCCGGCCGCCAACGACCTCCTGACGCTCTTCGTCGCCCTGGAGGTCTTCTCCCTCCCGCTCTACCTGCTCTGCGCCGTCGCCCGCCGCAAGCGGCTGATGTCGCAGGAGGCGGCCGTCAAGTACTTCCTGCTCGGCGCCTTCTCCTCGGCCTTCCTGCTCTTCGGAATCGCCCTGCTCTACGGCTACGCGGGCTCCGTCTCGTACGCCACCATCGCGCAGGTCGTCGACGGCTCGATCGCCACCGTCAACCCGGCGCTCGCCGACACCATGGGCAACGACGCACTGCTGCTCATCGGCTTCGCCATGGTCCTCACCGGGCTCCTCTTCAAGGTCGGCGCCGTGCCGTTCCACATGTGGACCCCGGACGTCTACCAGGGCGCCCCGACCCCGGTCACCGGCTTCATGGCCGCCGCGACCAAGGTCGCCGCCTTCGGCGCGCTGCTCCGTCTGCTGTACGTGGTGCTGCCGGGCCTCACCTGGGACTGGCGGCCGGTCATGTGGGGCGTCGCCATCGTCACCATGCTGGGCGGTGCGATCGTCGCCATCACCCAGACCGACATCAAGCGGCTCCTCGCCTACTCGTCGATCGCCCACGCGGGCTTCCTGCTCGCCGGTGTCATCGCCGCCACCCCCAGCGGCATCTCGTCCGTCCTCTTCTACCTGGGCGCCTACTCCTTCGTGACCATCGGCGCCTTCGCGGTCGTCACCCTCGTCAGGGACGCGGGCGGCGAGGCCACCCACCTCTCCAAGTGGGCCGGTCTCGGGCGTCGTTCGCCGCTCGTCGCGGCGGTCTTCGCGGTGTTCCTGCTCGCCTTCGCCGGCATCCCGCTGACCTCGGGCTTCTCCGGGAAGTTCGCGGTCTTCAAGGCGGCGGCGGAAGGCGGCGCCGGCGCGCTCGTCGTGGTCGGTGTGATCTCCTCGGCGATCGCCGCGTTCTTCTACATCCGGGTCATCGTGCTCATGTTCTTCAGCGAGCCGAAGGCGGACGGCCCCACGGTCGCGGTGCCCTCGGCCCTGACGACGGTCACGATCACGGCGGGTGTGGCGGTCACGCTGGTGCTCGGCTTCGCGCCGCAGTACTTCCTGGATCTCGCGAACCAGGCGAGCGTGTTCGTCCGGTAGCTCCGGCCGTACGCGTGAAGGGCCCGGCTCGGGGGCGAGCCGGGCCCTTCGTCGTACGCGGGGGTGACCCGGGGAGGTGTCCGTGCCATCGTGGAACCGCCCCAGTGGTCTGTACCAGTAGAGGAGAGGGGAGCCGCGCCATGAGCGGCACGACCGCCTTACCCGGGACCCCCTGCACCACCCCCAGGCCCGGCGACCCGCCCATGCACCGCCTGGAGGTCCGGCTGCCCGACCAGGTGCCCTTCGCCGTGGGGACCTTCGACACCATCGGCCCCATGTCCCGGGCCGCCTTCCCGCACCGGCACACCTTCTACGAGATCGTCCACGTCACCGCCGGGACCGGCACCCACGTCGTGGACCTCGCCCGCTGGGAGCTCCACCCGCCCCACCTGGGCCTCATCCTCCCCGGACAGCTGCACCACTGGGAGGACGCCCGGGGCCTGGACGGCACCGTCGTCCTCTTCACCGACGACTTCCTCCTCGACCACCCCGGCGACCGGGACCTCCTCCGCCGTCTCGGCGAGCGTCCCTGGCTCACCCTCGACGGACCCGCGCACGCGCGGACCGGCCGTCTGATGGGCGAACTCGTCGAGGAGTACGGACACGGCGCCGACGGCTTCGCGACCGTCCTGCGCTCCCTGCTGCACGTCCTCCTGGTCCGTACGGCGAGACTGCGCGGCCCCGGCACCCACGCGGCCCCACAGGGCCGACCCGCGGCCGTCGCCGGGGAGTTCGGCCGCCTGCTCGCCCGTACCGGAAGGGAAGGGCTGACCGTACGGGAGTGCGCCGAGCTGATCGGGGTCACCCCGGGCTACCTCGCCGAGGCCGTCAGGACCGCCACGGGCCGCACCCCCGGCGCGCTGCTCCGCGAGGCGCGCTCCAGGGAGGCCCAGCGGCTGCTCGTCGGCACCGGGCTGTCGATCCGCCAGGTCGCGGACCGGGTCGGTTTCGACGACCCCGCGTACTTCTGCCGCTTCTTCCGCCGCGAGACGGGACTCAGCCCCGGGGACTTCCGGAGGTCACACGAGCACAAGCACGGCGACCGGCAGGAGCACCAGCGGAAGCACCGCGGTCGGAAACACCACGACCGCCGTGATCCGTCCATCGAAGGCGGCGCACGGTCCGCCTAGGTTCGATGCCGACCCCCCTCAGCCCCCACGCGAGGAGCAGGCAGGCATGGACAACGAGACCAGTACCGGGCACGTCACCCGTAAGGCGGTGCTGCGGGCCGCGCTCGCGGCCGGCATCGCGGCGCCCACGGTCCTCATGGGCGTACCGGCGCTCGCCCGTACCCTCACCGCGGGAGAGGCGGCGCCCGCGCTCACCCCGGAGTGCGACGACGGCGACGACCCGACGGTGCCGCAGACCGAGGGCCCGTACTTCAAGCCCAACTCGCCGCTGCGCACGAGCCTGTTGGAGTCGGGCACGGTCGGCGTCCGTCTGACGGTGAGCGGCTACGTCTTCGGGCTCGCCTGCCGGCCGATAGCCGGCGTCCTGCTCGACTTCTGGCAGGCCGATACCAACGGCGCCTACGACAACACCGGCTTCCGGTTCCGCGGGCACCAGTTCACCGACGCCCAGGGCGCGTTCAGGCTGACCACGATCGTGCCCGGCCTCTACCCGGGCCGCACCCGGCACCTCCACGTCAAGGTGCAGGCGCCCGGCCGCCCGGTGCTCACCTCGCAGCTCTACTTCCCGGGTGAGCCCCGCAACAACACCGACAGCATCTTCGACGCCCGGCTCCTGATGACCGTGCGGGACGCGGGCGCGGCCAAGGAGGCGGCCTTCGACTTCGTCCTGAACGTGCCGCAGACCCCCGGACCGACGCCGACGGCCACCGCCACCACCCAGCCGCCCGGCGGGAGCTGGGCCGCCGGGACCGCCTACCGGGCGGGGGACCGGGTCACGTACGGCGGCCCGGCCTACGTGTGCCTGCAGGCACACACGGGCCAGGCCGGCTGGGAGCCGCCGAACGTGCCCGCGCTCTGGCGGGCCGTGTAGGCGGGCCGGTCAGGCCGAGGGGACGATCCGGCCCCGGACCTCGCCCAGCCCCACCCGCGTGCCGTCCGGGCCCGGCGCCCAGGCCGTCATGACGACCTCGTCGCCGTCCTCCAGGAACGTCCGCTTGCCACCGGCGAGTTCGATCGCGTCCCGGCCGTTCCAGGTGAGTTCGAGCAGCGAACCGCGCTGGTCCACCTCGGGCCCGGAGACCGTCCCCGAGCCGTACAGGTCACCCGTGCGCAGCGAGGCGCCGTTCACCGTCATGTGGGCGAGCTGCTGCGCGGCCGTCCAGTACATGGTGGAGAACGGCGGCTCGGCCACCCGCTCGCCGTTGATCTCCACCGTGATCCGCACGTCGAAGCCGCCCGGCTCCTCCTCACCCGCGTCGTCCAGGTACGGAAGGAGCGGGAAGTCCCGCGCGGGCGGGGCGGTCCGGGCGGCGTCCAGCGCCTCCAGGGGCGTCACCCACGCCGCCACCGAGGTCTGGAACGACTTGCCCAGGAACGGGCCGAGCGGCACGTACTCCCAGGCCTGCACGTCCCGCGCCGACCAGTCGTTGAGCAGCGTCAGACCGAAGACGTGCTCCCGGAAGTCGGCGAGCGCGACCGGTGTCCCCAGCTCCGACGGGGTGCCGACCAGGAAGCCGACCTCCGCCTCGATGTCCAGCTTGACGGAAGGGCCGAAGACCGGCGCCGGGTCCGACGGGGCCTTCCGCTGCCCCGAAGGGCGTACGACATCGGTGCCGGAGACCACGACCGTGCCCGCGCGACCGTGGTAACCGATCGGCAGGTGCTTCCAGTTGGGGGTCAGCGCGTCGCCGTCGGGGCGGAAGATCCTGCCCACGTTCGTCGCGTGGTGCTCGCTCGCGTAGAAGTCGACGTAGTCCGCGACCTCGTACGGCAGATGCAGCGTCACGGCGTCGAGCGGGTGCAGCAGCGGCTCGATGTCCGCCCGGTGCGCGGGCACCGTCACCCAGGCGGTGAGCGCCCGGCGGACGTCACGCCAGGTGGTCCGCCCGGCCGCGAGCAGCGGGTTGAGGCTCGGCCGGTCGAGGAGTGCCGCGTACGGGGAGCCGAGCGCGTGCGCCGCGGCACCCGCGTCCAGCACGTGCCCGCCGATCCGGACGCCGAGCCGGCGCCGGTCGGGCTCGTCGGCGGTGGAGAAGACGCCGTACGGGAGGTTGTGCGGGCCGAAGGGATCGCCTTCGGCCAGGTCGAGCGGGCTGTGCTCGGACATCGGTACGTGCCTCGCTTTCCACGGGTGTGGGGGACACGTTACGGGGCGCGCTGTCGGGCGTGGATGACATGGATCACACAGAAAGTGCGGCCTCCGTGGGCAACTGTCCGGCTTGATCCGCTTTACGTCTCCCGGGGGCGTCCGGCCCCGATCCGAGCTGCGAGAACAGGTCTCCCCATCTGTGGTTTCCCGCCATACGATCACGGTGGTGGCGCGCCGCGTGAAGGTACCGCAGGCGCACACCCCGTATTTCTTCATCCTTCCCTGACCAGGAAAAAGGTCCCGCACTGTGAAGATTCGTCGCATCCTCGCGACCGCCGTGGCCGCCGCTGTGACCACACCGGTCGTGTTCCTCTCGGCCGCGCCCGCCTTCGCCGACACGAAGCCGACGCCCGCGTCGACGCAGAAGACCACGCCGGGTGACGAAGACCCCGACTTCGACGAGTACGAGAAGCTCGTCGCCGCCGTCGCGAAGGCGGAGGCGAAGGTCGAGGGCCTGGAGAAGCAGCGCGAAGCCGTCGAGAAGAAGATCGACGCCGAAGACGTCGGCGAGGCCGTCAAGACCGAGCTGGCCGAGGCGAAGAAGGCCCTTGAGGCCGCCAAGGCCGCCAAGACCGCGGCCGACGAGACGCTGGCCAAGGCCGAAGAGGCGCTGAAGAAGCTCCTGGAGACCCCGGCCGAGGGCCAGGAGCCGCCCACCGAGCAGCAGAAGGCGGACGCCGAGAAGGCCGTCGCCGACGCGAAGAAGGCCGTCGAGGCCGCCGAGGCCGCCAAGACCGCCGCGCAGCTCCGGTTCGACGCCGCCGACGAGGCCTACGACGACGCCGAGGTGGAGCTCTTCCGTCAGCTCGGCCGCATCGACAAGGAACTGAAGACGGCGAAGGAGGAGCTCGCCGCCGCCGAGAAGGCCCTGGAGGAGTTCGAGGACGGCGGCTTCGGGGACTGCAAGGAGGACGACGCCGTCAAGGTCGCGCTCTCCGGTCCCAAGACGGTCACCGTCGGCACGAGCGCCGTCTTCTCCCTGCGCATCACCAACAACGCCGACCGGGTCCTGGACCAGGTCGGCGCCTACGCCGCCGCGGCCGCCCTCCCGGACGGTGAGGCGCCGATCGACGACGACGGCTTCTTCGAGCGGTACATCGACGTCGAGTGGACCGGCGCCGGCAACCCGCACTGGACGCCGATCAACGAGGAGTTCGACACCATCGAGGTCGGCACGATCGCCAAGGGCGGCCACGCCGACGTGAAGCTGCGCCTCACGCTCGACGCCAAGACCCCGGTCGGCCCCGGTGTCGCCTTCGCCGTCGGCGCGTACGAGAACAACGACAAGACCTGCGGCATCGGTGAGGAGTACGCGAGCGCGGACTTCGACATCCTCGCGGCCAAGACCGACAAGCCGAAGCCGGAGCCCAAGCCGACCCCGTCGGAGACCACCGCGACGCCCACCCCGGCGCCCACCAGCGGTGGCAACGGCAACACCGCCCAGCAGGGCGGTTCCTCGAACACCCCGGTGAAGGGCAACCTCGCCGCCACCGGCGCGAACGAGAACCTCACCCAGCTCGGCCTCGCGGCCGCCGCGACCGTCGCCCTCGGCGCCGGCGCGCTGGTGATCGCCCGCCGCCGCAAGGCCGGCGCGAGCGCGTAACCCCCCCGTTCCCCCCGTACGGCGTGTGCTCAGCCCGCCGTACGGGGGATCGTCTTCTCCCACGTCCGGTGGAAGACGACCTCCCCGCCCTCCTTGCACACCACCTCGTTCGTCGTGAAGAACGCGTCCGCGTCGCAGGTGATCTCCGAGCGGGTGTCGACCGTGACGTCCCAGGCCAGCTCCGGGCGGTGGAGGCGGATGGTCCACTCCGAGCGCGTACGGGCGGACAGCGGGCCGCTCTCGTCGATCGTGTACGTCTCGACCGCGTCCTCCGTGAACTCCAGGCCGTCCGGGTACACGCGCGTGCCGCCGTACTTCGGGTCGACCTCCAGAGTCCATTCGCCCTTCGCCACGTCCCTGACCACCACCCGCTCCGGGCGCGGTTCCTCCAGGGTGCGCGGGAAGACCACGCCGAGCGGCTCCGACTGCTCCGGCTCCTCCCAGGTGACGGAGTCCTGCGTGGGGCGGCGGACCGGAAGGGTCAGCGAGGAGCCCGCCGGGTCGAGGGTGAAACCCGCCGCGTCCGGCTGCGGCCAGATCCACGGCCAGTACGTGGACGAGACCGCGAGACGCACCCGGTGGCCCGGAGCGAAGGCGTGGCCGATGCCGTTCAGCTCCAGCACGAAGCTCTCCGTCTCGCCGATCTGCGCCTCCACGGCCCGGTCACGGCCGTAGCGGGCGGAGAAGTTCAGCACGCCCCGGGTGACCAGGGTGGAGGAGCCGTCGGGGGCGATGTCGCAGAGCCGGGCGACGACCTGTCCGGTCGGGGCGGCCGTCCGCAGGGCGAGGCTCACCGACGGGCGGCCGAGGATCTCCAGGGGGCCGCCGTCCTCCGGGACGGGGAAGTCGAAGCAGGCCGAGTGGGCGTCCTCGTCGCGCTGGTCGGGCGGCAGGTCGGCGTCGTTGCCGAAGGGGAAGAAACGGCCCGCGTCGAGCCCGGTCTGCTGCGGCGAGTCGACCACGACCGGCACGCCCTGGAAGGCGTACGTCACGGGGGTGACGTGCGGGGAGGGCCAGGCGGGGTCGGTGACCCAGCGCCCGGGCAGCTCGTCGTACACCGTCGCCGGCAGGTGCGAGTCGCTGATCCAGGAGCGGAGCAGCGGCTCGGCCATCACGTCGTTGTCGGCGTCCTTGAGGTGGTGGTCCCACCAGCGCAGGGTCTCCTGGAGGAAGCCGATGGCCGGTCCGGGCGGCAGGCCGCGGTCCGGGTACTGGTGCGACCAGGGGCCGATGATGCCGCGCACCCGGTCCTGGGGGAGGTGCTGGGCGAGCCGCAGGACGGTGTCGCGGTACGGGTCGTGCCAGCCGCCGACGGCGAGGACGGCGGCCCGGATCGCGCCGTAGTCCTCGCAGACGCTGCCGTGCCGCCAGTACGCGTCGCGGGTCTGATGGGAGAGCCAGGTGTGCAGGAATGGTTCCACGGCCTCCAGGCGCTCGAGCCACATCGCGCGCCACTCCTCGCCCACGTGCAGCGGGTCGGGCGGGCGGCAGACGAAGGCGAGCATGGTGGCGGCCCAGGCGTGCATGTCGACGGCGAGGACCGAGCCGCCCATGTAGTGGACGTCGTTGTCGTAGCGGTCGTCGGTGGAGCAGACCGTCACGATCGCCTTGAGCGGCTCGGGGGCCAGCGCGGCGATCTGGAGGGAGTTGAAGCCACCCCAGGAGATGCCGAACATGCCGACCTTGCCGGTGCACCACGGCTGCTCGGCGAGCCAGTTCACGACGGCCACGCCGTCGGCGAGCTCGACCGGGTCGTACTCGTCGCCGGGCAGGCCCTCGCTGTTGCCGTGGCCGCGGACGTCGACCCGTACGGACGCGTAGCCGTGCCCCGCGTACCAGGGGTGGCGCTGCCAGTCCCGGGGCGCCGTCCAGTCGGTGAGCCGGTACGGCAGGTACTCCAGGAGCGCCGGGACGGGCTCGTCGGTGAGCGGCCGCCACACGCGCGCGTACAGCTGGGTTCCGTCAGGCAGAGGGATGCGGAGGTCCTCGTGGCGGGTCTCGTACGGGAAGTCGGTACGGATCTTCGTCATCAGGTCACCTCAAGGGACGGGCGGGCGGTCCTCAGTGGACGGGGTGCATGGTGCGGCGCAGCCAGGGCGCCAGGGCGATCACGACGAGGCCGACGGCCACGGCCACGGCGCCGTTCACGCCGAAGTAGACGGGCTTGGAGACGTCGTCGTAGAGCTTCACGGTCTGCGCCTGGATTCCGTTGGCGAGCGCGAGGGAGAGGAACCAGAGCGACATGGTCTGGCTGGAGAAGGCCTTCGGTGCGAGCTTGCTGGTGGCGGACATCCCGGAGGTCTCCAGGAGCACGTCACCGAGGCCGAGGAGGAGGTACGAGCCGACGATCCACCAGGCGGCCATCTGGTACGTGTCGTCGGCGTGCCCGGAGGTGGGCAGGACCATCAGTAGGAACGACAGGCCGCCGAGGATCACACCGAAGGCGATCTTGTTGGAGGCGTGCGGCTGCTTGTGCCCCATCCGGGCCCAGACGGCGGCCACGACGGGCGCCAGGGCCACCTCGAAGGCGCCGAGCGCGGAGGCGTACCAGCTCGCCGGGAAGTCGAAGCCGAGGATGGTCGTACGGGCGTTGGTGGACGCCAGCAGGATCATCGTCGAGTACGCCTGGAAGAGGATGAAGTTGAAGACGACCGAGGCCAGGAAGAGCACGATGTACGGCCTGAGGCGGCCCCGTTCCTCCGCGGTGACCCGGGGGCTCGTGAACATGACCCAGAAGTAGACGACCGGCGCGATCACCGAGATCACGGTCAGCACGTCCACGAAGCGGTCCATGGTCAGCCAGCCCACGAGCGCGAGGACGGTGGCGACGGCGGCCACGACGACCGCGCCGGCGATCATCAGCCGGACCGCCTTCCGCATGGCCTCGGGGGCCAGCGCGAACTCGGCGGAGTGCTTGCGGCCGGCCAGGTGACGGCGGCCCGCCACGTACTGGATCAGGCCGAGCGTCATGCCGAGCGCGGCGGCCGAGAAGCCCCAGTGGTAGCCCTTGTGGTCGGCGAGCCAGCCGGTGATCAGCGGGCCGGCGAACGCGCCGATGTTGATCGCCATGTAGTAGAGCGCGAAACCGGCGTCCCGGCGGTCGTCGTCCGTCCGGTACAGCTTGCCGACCATGGTCGCCACGTTCGGCTTGAGCAGTCCGGTACCCGCGCTGATCAGGCCGAGGCCCACCCAGGTCATGGCGGCCGTCGGCACGGCCATCGCGTAGTGGCCGCAGGCGATCAGGATGCCGCCCCAGAGGACCGCGCGGTACGAGCCGAGGATGCGGTCCGCGAGCCAGCCGCCGGCCACCGAGACCAGGTAGACGAGCGTGCCGTACGCGGCCGAGACCGAGGCCGCGGTGCCCGACGCCATGCCGAGGCCGCCGTCGGAGACGGCCGCGGCGAAGTAGAGGACGAGGATCGCCTGCATGCCCAGGAACGAGAACCGTTCCCAGACCTCCAGGCCCGAAAGGGTCAGCAGGCCCCGGGGGTGCCCGAAGAAGGCGCGGTCGTCCTCGGGGGGCGGCTGCTCGCTGTTCGTATCGGAGTCGATCATTGTTCGGGACAAAGGGCATACTCCTGGTCGTATGAGCTGATCCCGAACATACCGGGGGTGACGGGAAGGCGCCCACGGTGATCGAAAGGTGACCGGATACGCTGGCTTGAGTGAATCGAGCGACACATCGACAATCCATGTGATCGTCAGCGTGATCGCCGGCAATCCGTGTGACCGATTCGTGGGAACGTCAGCAGGCGTCAGCAGACAGGAGACCCCCTCGTGACCGTCGTCGGGCCGTTCGGTCTTAGCGTGCGGGACCAGGCTCTTGAGGCCGATGTCCAGACCGGTTTGGCGGCAGTGGAGGCGGGCCTCCTCGACGCCACCAAGAGCGATGTCCCCTTCATCACGGAGGCCGCGCAGCACCTCGTCCTGGCCGGTGGCAAGCGGTTCCGCCCCCTGCTCGTGATGCTCTCCGCCCAGTTCGGAGACCCCTACGCGCCCGGCGTCGTGCCCTCCGCCGTCGTCGTCGAACTCACCCACCTGGCCACGCTCTACCACGACGACGTCATGGACGAGGCCGACGTCCGGCGCGGCGTCGACAGCGCCAACACCCGCTGGGGCAACTCGATCGCCGTCCTCACGGGTGACTTCCTCTTCGCCCGCGCCTCGCACACGCTCGCGGATCTCGGTCCCGAGGCCGTACGCATCCAGTCCGAGGCGTTCGAACGGCTCGTCACCGGTCAGATCCTGGAGACCGCGGGCCCGCAGGAGGGCCGCGACCCGGTCGACCACTACCTCGACGTCCTCGGCGGCAAGACCGGCTCCCTCGTCGCCGTCTCCTGCCGCTTCGGTTCGATGATGTCCGGCGCCGACGAGAGCGTCGTCGACATCCTCACCCAGTACGGCGAACGGCTCGGCGTCGCCTTCCAGCTCGCCGACGACGTCCTCGACATCGCCTCCGACTCCCACGAGTCCGGCAAGACCCCCGGCACCGACCTCCGCGAGGGCATCCCCACCCTGCCCGTCCTGCACCTGCGGGCCGCGGCCGCCGCGCACGGCCGCCCCGAGGACCTGGAGCTCGTCGAGCTCGTCGACGGCGACCTCACCGACGACGACCGCCACGCCGAGGTCCTGCGCCGCCTGCGCGCCCACCCGGCCCTGGAGCAGGCCCGCAAGGACACCGTGCGGTACGCGGAGGAGGCCCGCGCGATGCTCGCGCCGCTGCCCGACGGGTACGCCAAGGCGGCGCTCGCGGAGATGTGCGACGCGGTGGTGCACCGGGCGGGCTGAGGCCCCCGGAGTGATGTGCGGGCGGGGCCGGCGCGGTCCGCCGTACGGCGGCCCGTCTCGGGGTCGGGTCATCCCGAAGCAGTACGTGAGGTTGATCCCCGGGGCTGACGCTTCCGCCCCTCCCTTTTGGTGAGATGGAGACATCGACCACGAGGGCCCGTGAAGGGCACGGAGGTAGGGGAGACCATGGCAGAGTCCCGTAAGGCGAGCCGGTACATCGTCCCGGTCGCGGTGGCAGGAGTTGCCGCGGCGACCATCGGCCTTGTCCCGGCGCTGGCGGCGTCCGGCGACCCCGATCTGCCGGAGATCACCGCCCAGCAGCTCATCGAGAAGATCGCCGCCTCCGACACGCAGACGCTCTCCGGCACGTTCCGGATCTCCACCGACCTGGGGCTGCCCCTGGAGGGCCTGACGTCCGGCCTCGGCGGCCTCGCCGGGGGCATGGGCGGCGGTGCCGGCGGCGGCGCGTCCGTCGACCCCTCCGAGCGGCTGACCCAGCTCGTCTCCGGCAGCCACACCCTGCGGGTGTCCGCGGACGGCCCGGAGCGCCAGAAGCTGACGCTGCTCGACGGCTCCGACGAGTACAGCCTGATCCACAACGGCGACGACGTCTGGGCGTACGACAGCAAGTCCAAGGAGGTCTTCCACGAGAAGGCCCCGGCGGACGCGGACGCCCCCGGCGCCCACGACGGCCCGAAGGACAAGGAGCTGCCGGGCACGCCCAAGCAGCTCGCGGACGAGGTCCTGAAGGCAGCGGGCGACACCACGTCGATCACCGTCGACGGGACGGCGAAGGTGGCCGGCCGGGACGCGTACCAGCTGGTGATCAAGCCGAAGCAGTCCGGTTCGACGGTCCAGTCGATCAAGATCGCGGTGGACGCGGCGAACGGCACCCCGCTGAAGTTCACCCTCGCCTCGGTCGAGGGCGGCAAGCCCGTCGTCGACGCGGGCTTCACGAAGGTCGACTTCTCGAAGCCGGCGGCCTCCGACTTCACCTTCAAGGCGCCGGAGGGCGCGAAGGTGACCGAGGGCGGCGCGGAGAAGGCGGCGGGCGAGAAGGGCGATCCGTTCGGCGGCCAGCTGCCGCCGGGCCTCGAGGACGTGTTCGGCGGCTTCGGCCCCGGCACGGGCCCCGGCACGGGCTCCGACAAGGGCGGCGTGAACGTCATCGGCGAGGGCTGGACCACGATCGCGAAGATCGACTCCGGGGCGCCGGCGCCCCGGACCGACGAAGCGCCGAAGGAGTTCCAGGGGCTCCTGGACTCCCTCGGCGACAAGGTCACCGGAAAGTTCGGCTCGGGCACCGTCTTCAAGACGAAGATCGTGAACGCGCTCCTCACCGACGACGGCAAGGTCTACGTCGGCGCGGTCACGCAGGACGCGCTGGTGAACGCGGCGAACGCCGGCAAGTAGAGCTTCACGTAAGACAGTTGGGACCCCGGGCGGGTCGGGGGCGATGTTCACCGACCCGCCCGGGCGTTCTTGTGCGTCCGGCCCGAGGCGCTACGGCCCCGGGGCCGCGGCGCTACGGCCTTACGGGAACGTCAGCTTGAAGCCGCTGATGTAGCCGGTGTCGGCCGAGGCCTTGTCCTGGACGCGGAGCTTCCAGGCACCGTTGGCGACCTCGGAGGAGGCGTTCACGGTGAAGGTCTGGACGATGTTGTCGGCGCTGCCGCCCGACCGGTTGGACAGGCTGTAGACCGAGCCGTCCGGGGCGACGAGGTCGACGACCAGGTCACCGCGGTAGGTGTGGACGATGTCCACGCCGACGGCGAGGTTGCTCGGGGCGTTGCCCGTGACACCCGTGACGTTGACCGTCGAGGTCACCGCGGCGCCGTTGTCCGGGACGGACACGTCGGCCGTGTTCTCGAAGACCTTGCCGGTGGGCGGCGTGGTCGTGCCGGCGGACAGCGTCCAGATCGCGTGCGCGATCGCGTCGCTGTTGCGGTCGAGAGCGGTGTCGTTGATGTTCGCCGTCGTGTCGCAGGAAGAGTGGTAGCAGCGGTCGAAGGCCGTGGCCGTACCGCCCCACTTCTGCACCTGCGCACTGGACTTGACCCGGCTCGCGCCCGTGAACAGGCCCCCGACGGGGACGCCGACGTTCTTGAAGGAGGCGTGGTCGGAGCGGCCGTCGCCCTCCGTCTCGATCTCTGTCGGGACGCCCAGACCGGCGAAGTAGTTCTTGAACGTCGTCTCGATCGTCGGGTCGTCGTCGTAGACGAAGTAGCCCGGGTTCGGCGAGCCGATCATGTCGAAGTTCAGGTACCCGGAGAGCTTGGCGCGCTCGGTGGTGGGCAGCTGCGCCACGTAGTACTTCGAGCCGACGAGACCGAGCTCCTCTGCGCCCCACCAGCCGAAACGCAGGTGCTTGGTGGGCTGGTAGCCGGAGCGGGCGACGGCGAGGGCGGTCTCGAGGACGGCCGCGGAGCCTGAGCCGTTGTCGTTGATGCCGGGACCCGAGGTCACGGAGTCCAGGTGCGAACCGGCCATCAGGACCTGGTTCGGGTCACCGCCGGGCCAGTCGGCTATCAGGTTGTAGCCGGTGGAACCGCTGGAGGTGAACTGCTGGACGGTGGTGGTGTATCCGGCCGCGTCCAGCTTGGCCTTCACGAAGTCGATGGACGCCTTGTAGCCGGTACGGCCGTGGGCGCGGTTGCCGCCGTTGGCGGTGGCGATCGACTGGAGGTCCGTCAAGTGCTGCTTGACGTTGGCCAGCGGGATGTCGGGGGCGGCGACGGCCGCGGCCGGGTTGGCCGAGGCGGTGGTGCCGGTGAGCCCGGCGAGGGCGAGCGCCGCGACAGCGGCGACCGCGGTGGCTTTGGTGATACGTCTGGGCACGGAGATGTTCATCTGTGGGGGCTCCGGATTCCGAACGGGGATGGGACGGAACGTGCGAGACGCCTCGGGCTTGGGTGCCACGAGGCGCTGGAGCTGTGCGAGTGCTTGTACGGTTTTCAGTTGTCCGGGTGTTCAGATGTTCTGTTGTGCGTGCTGAATGTTCAGTGAGATTTTGACTCCGCGTCAAGAGCGGAAACCGGTCAGACACGTTCGCTCACCGAACACGTACGTCTGCGACGGCCTGACGGGGGTGCTGGGGTGGGGTGTCGGGGGTGGGCCGGGTTCGTGGGTCTCGGGTGCGGCCGCCCTCTTTCCGAGTGTGGCGTCCTGCACCACCGCGTCAAGGGCGCCTTCGGCGTCGCTGCGCGATGGGCTGTGCCCACCCTTGACCCGGTGGTGCAGGCCGCCTTTTCACACTCGGAGGGCGGCCGGGGGCGGGGCCGCGCGGGGGGTCCGGGCAGTGGCCACGCGCCGTGGGCGCCTTGCGGGCCGGTGGGGTGGGGCTGGGTTCGCGGTCGGGGTGGACGGGATTCCGTCGACTCGTGCGTGGTGCGCGTTGTTGAGTGGGGCGGCCCGGCTTGGCTTGGCGACTGCCCACCGTCGTCGGGTGGGGTTCAGGCCCCGCTGGTCGCTGTCCGGTGGGTGGTGGGAGCGGGTGGCGAGAGTTTCCTGCACTTCATCGCCCGATAAGGGCGATTCACCCCATTCACCCGTCCCTCCCCGGTGGGTTACTCGGAGTAATGTCGAGTTACTTGCGCTTCGACCCGCCGGGAGTGACCAGCGGGGCTTGAAGCCCCGCCATCAACCGGCTTTTCGTCGCTGAGCGCCGCCCGGCCGCCCCATTCAACGACCGCGCACCCCGTACGAGTCGGCGGATCCCCACCGGCCCCGGCCGCGAACCCAGCCCCACCCCACCGGGCCGCAAGGCGCCCACGGTGAGTGGCCACTACCCGAAGCCCGGCGTGGACCCCGTCCCCCGGACCGCCCTCCGAGAGTGTCTTCGCTCCTGGAGGTGGTGGGTCAAGGGTGGCCGAAGGCCATCGCGCAGCGACGCGACCGCAGGGAGCGCCCTTGACGCGCCGCCGGAAGGAGCGACTCTCGGAAAGAGGGCGGTCCCACCAGAAGCCAACCCACCCGGCCCACCCCCAGGACCCAACACCCGCACCACCACTCCACCCCCACTACTCCACCCCACCCCTCCATCAAGATCATCCGACGTGCAGAATGACCCGTATGCCTACCTCGAACACTCCGAAAGCGGCAATAATCGACGACGCCCCGATGGTCAGCGGCGTCCTGGCGCGTGCCTTCGGCGACGACCCGATGATGCGCTGGTTCTTCCCCCACGACGCCTCGCGTGAGGCCGGGCTCGGGCGGTACTTCACCACCCTCTTCACCCGCCAGTACGGCCTGCACGGCGTCTGCGAGCGCACCGATTCGGCCGCCGCCTTCTGGGTGGCTCCCGAAGGGCAGGACAAGGCCGTCCCCGACGCCGAAACCGTCCAGGAGCTGCAGGCGATCCTCGGTGACCGCGCCGACCTGTTCCGGCAGGCCGTCGAGGCCGCCGCCGGGCACACGCCCCCCGAGCCCCACTGGTACCTCGCCGTCATCGGCGCCGACCCCGCCGCGCGTGGCCAGGGCCACGGCTCCGCGCTGCTGCGTTCCGGCCTCGCCCGGGCCGACGCCGCCGACATGCCCGTCTACCTGGAGTCCTCCAATCCGGACAACCTCCCCGTCTACGGGCACTTCGGCTTCGCCGTCCTCGGCGAGGCCTCCCTGCCCGGCGGTGGCCCCACCCTCTGGGCCATGCGGCGCGCGCCCCGCGACCCGTCCGGCGGCTGACCTTCCCCGAGGGGGTGAAGAGGGCGGCGGTCGCGAGTCGTCCGGCGTAGGGTCGGCATCCCGGCCGCCGTCTCCCTCGGAGGAACGTCCCTCATGAAGATCGCCGTCCTCGGCACCGGCGAAGTCGGCCGCCGACTCGCCACCAGGTTCGCCTCCCTCGGCCACGAGGTCGCCCTCGGCTCCCGTACCGCCGACAACGCCGAGGCCGTCAAGTGGGCCGACGAGTTCGGCGGCGAGCGCGGCGGGCACGGCACCTTCGCCGATGTCGCCGGGCCCGCCGAGCTCGTCGTCAACGCCACCGGCGGTCTCGTCTCCCTGACCGTCCTGCAGTCCGTGGGCGCGGACAGGCTGCGCGGCAAGGTCCTTCTCGACGTGTCCAACGGGCTCGACTTCTCCGAGGGCTTCCCGCCCAAGGTCGTCACCCCCGACGGCGTCAGCGTGGCCGAGCAGCTCCAGCGTGCCTTCCCCGAGACGCGGGTCGTGAAGTCGCTGAACACCATGACCAACACGGTCATGGTCGAGCCCGGTCGTGTCCCCGGCCACCACAACGTCTTCCTCAGCGGCGACGACGAGGACGCCAAGGCCGTCGTCGCCGGTCTGCTCGGCTCCTTCGGCTGGTCCCCGGACCGGATCCTCGACCTCGGCGACCTGACGAGTGCCCGCGCCACCGAGCAGCTCGTGCAGCTCTGGCTGCGGCTCTACGGGATGCTCGGCACCGGCGACTTCAACTTCTCGGTCGTCACCGCGCCGGCCCCGGCACCTACCGCCTGATCTCCTGCGGACGCTGTCCGCGCAGGTGGTCCAGCAGGCCCGCGGGCTCCGGGTACGGCTCCTCGCGCGGGAGCAGGAGCCGGGCCGCTTCCAGGTCGCCCGAGCGGACCCGTTCATGGACCCGGTGCGCGAGGGGGGTCACGTCGCGTACGGAGACCGTCCACTCGTCCGCGTACCGGCGGGACGCCTCGCCCGTAAGGCCGAGCTGGAGCGAGCGGTACGGGAGTGCCCGGAGGTGCGGATCGCGCTCCGGGTCCCACTGGACCCGGGCCGGTGACTGCCGCAACTCCCTCTTCCAGGTGGCCTGGTCGGGGTGGAACCCGCGCTCGTAGTGGGAGAGGCAGGCGTTCCGCAGGGCCCATTCGAAGCCCTCGCGGGTGATCTCCACGGCGAGGACGGTCTCCTGGCCCTCTTTCTCGCCCCAGCCCGAGCGGTACATCATCCACAGGAACGACGGCTTGATCCATGTCATGCGGTCCCGCTTCCAGACGGCCGGAAACCGTCCCTCGCGGGCGGCGGGCAGGCCGATCTCGGGCCGGTACGCCTGGTAGACGGTGACCGTACGGTCGGTGTGGAGCGCGCGGATCCGGTACTTCGGCTCGTCGATGGCCGACTTCGTCTCTTCCATGCCACGAGGATGGGCGATGGCCGTGGGCGGTGCCACTGGTTATCCGCGGGCCGGGGCCGCTGCGTACGGGCCCCTCAGGACACCGCCGCCGCCTCGCGGGTGTCGTACTCCTCCCGTGCCGCCGCGACCTCGTTCTGGTGCTGCTCGGTCCAGGTGACGAGGGAGCGGATCGTGGTGTGCAGCGTGCGGCCCAGGGGCGTCAGCTCGTACTCGACGCGGGGCGGGACGACCGGGTGGACGGTGCGCTTCACGAGGCCGTCGCGTTCCAGCTGGCGCAGGGTCACGGTCAGCATGCGCTGGCTGACGCCGTCGATCGCGCGCTTGAGTTCGGTGAAGCGCAGCACCCGGCGGTCGAGGAGGGCGATGACGAGGAGCGACCACTTGTCGGCGACCCGGTCGAGGATCTGCCGTACCTCGCAGTCCTCCCGTGTGTCCCACTGGAAGGGGTCGGGATCCCCGTCGTCCCCGTACGTGCCCGTGCAGTGACTCGGCGGCTTCGACGTGGCTTCTCGCATGGCACCCGATGGTTCCGCAGGGTGGGGTCGGTCACAAGAAGGAACCGACCTCCTGGGTCGGTATCCGGCCACCCCCGTGGGACTTTCGGAGGCCCCGGACGTCCTGGACGCTGCGACCAAGGTCACGGCCTGGATGCCCCCGTACGCACCTAATGTGGAGGGATGAACGATTCGCCCGGCTGCCCGCTGTTCGAGGTCGCCGCCACGTATCTGCCCCGGCTCTCGGAGATGACCTCCGAGCCGGGGCTCGCGGCCGCCGTCGACCAGCACGCCGCCGCCGTGTGCGACGCCCTGATCCCGGCCCAGCGGGGGCCGAGGGCCCGGACCGTCCGGCGGGAGGAGCTGGCCGACTACGTCCTCGGGTTCACCGACTGGCTGACCGGGGCCGACTGGACCGAACCCGTCGGCCACGACTTCGCGACCCTCCGTCTGACGGCGGTCTGCTGGCTGATCCGGGAGCACGACCTGCTGGACGCCTGAGGTCAGGGTGCCTGCCGGGCGGGGGTCCCCGCCGCGGGTGCCGCGGCGGGCTCGACCGCTTCGGCCCCGACCGCTTCGGCCCCGACCGTTCCGGGTTCCGCCACCGCCACCGCCTCGGCTGTCGCCTTCGCCGCCTCCATCGCCGCCCTGCTCCGGCGGGCCGTGCGCAGGGCGTCCCAGGTGAGGATGGTCAGGGCCAGCCATACGAGGGAGAAGCCCGCCCAGCGCTCCGGCGGCATCTCCTCGTGGAAGTAGAGGACCCCGAGGAGGAACTGGAAGGTCGGCGCCAGGTACTGGAGGAGGCCGAGCGTCGACAGCGGTACGCGGATCGCTGCCGCCCCGAAGCAGACGAGTGGCACCGCGGTGACGATGCCGGTGGCGGCGAGCAGGGCCGTGTGTCCGCCGCCGTGGGAGCCGAAGGCGAGGGTGCCCTGGCTGCCGAGCCAGACGAGGTAGCCGAGGGCCGGCAGGAACTGGACGGCGGTCTCGGCGGCGAGCGACTCCAGGCCGCCGATGTTGACCTTCTTCTTCACCAGGCCGTAGACCGCGAAGGAGAAGGCGAGGGTCAGGGAGATCCAGGGTGGCTGCCCGTATCCGATCGCCAGGACGAGGACGGCGGCGAAGCCGATGCCGACGGCCGCCCACTGCGCGGGGCGCAGTCGTTCCTGGAGGACGAGGACGCCGAGGGCGATGGTGACGAGCGGGTTGATGAAGTAGCCGAGGGACGCCTCGACGACATGGCCCGTGTTGACGGACCAGATGTAGAGGCCCCAGTTCACCGTGATGACGGCGGCGGCGACGGTGATCAGGGCGAGCTTGCGCGGGCTGCGGACGAGCTCGCGGATCCAGCCCCAGCGGCGCACCGCGAGCAGGGCGACGCCGACGAAGACCAGGGACCACACCATGCGGTGGGCGAGGATCTCGACCGATCCGGCGGGCTTGAGAAGGGGCCAGAAGAGCGGGACCAGACCCCACATTCCGTAGGCGCCGATCCCGTAGAGCAATCCTGCTCGTTCCTCGTTCTCCGTCTTCACCGGACCTCCCGCCCTGTGCCGCGCTGTCCTGTCGAAGGTAGCGCCGCACGGGGCGGGTTGTCATGCCCGTACCGCTATACGGTCATGACCGCGGGAGGTGGCGGTCAGGAGCGGGTCAGGGCTTCCTTGATCGTCACGGCGATCGGGGTGGTCGGGCGGCCGATCAGGCGGGCCAGGTCGCCCGTCCGGCGGGCGAGCGCGCCGTGCTCGACGGCCCGGTCGACGTCGACCAGGATCTCGGCGAAGGGGGCCGGGACGCCGGCGCCGGTGAGGATCGCGAGGTGCGCCTCGGCGGGCACGTTGCTGTACGTGATCTCCTGGCCGGACTGGGCGGCGATCTCGGCCGCGTACTCGGCGAAGGACCAGGCGGTGTCGCCGCTCAGCTCGTACGCCTTGTTCAGGTGCTCCTCGGCGGGGCCGGCCAGGACGGCGGCCGCGGCGGCGGCGTAGTCGGCGCGGGTGGCGGAGGCGATCCGGCCCTCGCCGGCGTTGGCGACGACGGCGCCGTGGGCCAGGACGGGGGCGAGGTTCGCGGTGTAGTTCTCGGTGTACCAGCCGTTGCGGAGGAAGGTGTACGGCAGTCCGGAGCCGAGGATCAGCCGCTCGGTGACCTTGTGCTCGGCGGCCAGGTCGAAGTCGGCCTCGTCGCCGCCGAGGATGCCGGTGTACGCGAGCTGGGCCACGCCCGCCGCCTTGGCGGCGTCGATCACGGCGGTGTGCTGGGCGACGCGCTGCCCGACCTCGCTGCCGGAGATGAGGAGCACCCGGTCGCCGGTCTCGAAGGCCCCGGCCAGGGTCTCCGGCTTGCTGTAGTCCGCGATCCGCAGCTCTACACCGCGCTCCGCGAGGTCGGCGGCCTTCGCCTTGTCGCGGACGACGGCGACGACGGACTCGGTGGGGACGGTGGGGTTCGAGAGGAGGGCGTCGATGACGAGACGGCCGAGCTGGCCGGTGGCTCCGGTGACGACGATGCTCATGGTGCGTCCTTTTCCCGTGGGGTGCGATGGGCGATGCACTCACCGTACGTCGGGCGCTAACCAAAAGAAAGTACCCACTTTGAGGTAAGGTACTGGCATGGCAGTAAGTGCGCGAGCCGAGAAGCCCGACGTGAACCAGCAGATGTGCCCCTCGCGGCTCGTCCTGGAGCACGTCACCAGCCGCTGGGGCGTCCTGGTCCTGGCTGCCCTCCTGGAGCGCTCGTACCGTTTCAGCGAGCTGCGCCGGCACATCGGCGGCGTCAGCGAGAAGATGCTCGCCCAGACGCTCCAGACCCTGGAGCGCGACGGCTTCGTCCACCGCGACGCCAAGCCCGTCATCCCGCCCCGCGTCGACTACAGCCTCACCGAACTCGGCACCGGCGCGGCCCACCAGGTCTGGGAACTGGCCCGCTGGTCGGAGCGCAGGGTCGTGGAGGTCGAGGAAGCCCGCGTCCGGTACGACGCGTCACGTCGCGAGCCCGCCACGAATCCGTCCCAATGATGTTGTAAGCGCGGCGAGTTGTCGGTGCCGGGCCGTACGATCTGCTCACCGTTCGTGGGGAAACCGTGAGGGACCGTGGGGGAACTGTGGCGTACGGGGACCGAAGACTGTGGCGTGCCTGCTGTGTCGTACTGGTGGGCGGACTGATGGCCGCCGGCTGCACCAGCGGCGGGGAGAAACCCGACGGCAAGGGGAGTACGGGAAAGACGGCGGCCCCGACCAAGGCCCCGACCACCGCACCGACCGTGACGGCCGCACCGACCGAGCTCGACTTCACGCCGGACCCGAAGCGAGCGCCGAAGACCGAGGCGGAGGCCAGACGCATCGCCCTGGCCGTCGTCGCGGGGCCCGACGCCTGGGCCCCGGGCTACGTCAAGCGCACCCCTCACCTCAGCGACCCGGACTACTGGCCCGTCCTCGGCGACACCTGCTCCTGGGAGACCGGGACCCGGCCGGCCGACGTCCTCGCCAGTGTGACCGCGTACAGCGAGCTCCCCGCCGTCGGCGGCAAGGGTGTCCTGCGGGTCGCCGCCACCGTCACCGTGCACCGCACCGAGTCCGACGCCGACTGGGAGATGGCCTCGACCCTCGAAGAGGCGCTGCGCTGCCCCGATCAGAAACTCCGCGACGGCGAACGGATCACCGAGCTCATGTCGCTCGGCAACCCCTTCGGCGTCGGGGGCAACGCCACCGCCGACGACTCCCTCCGGGAAGGCGGCTCCTACGTCAACGACGCGGTGAAGGGCAAGCAGTTCTACAGCTGGTACCAGTCCCGGATCGGACAGGTCACCGTCGCCACCGTCGTCAAGGGAGCCCCCGGCTACCGCGAGATGAACGACGGCACGACCACCGGCACGAGCCAGGCGCAGGTCCGGGCGCTCGTCACCATGCTCGAACGCGCCAAGGATGAGCTGGAGGTCCAGTCGTGAGCCCCACCGCCCCGCAGTCCCGGCCCGAGCCCGGCGCCCTCCAGCCACTGCTGCCCTCCGATCCGTCGGCGATCGCCGGATACCGGCTCCTCGGCCGCCTCGGTGCCGGCGGCATGGGCGTGGTCTACCTCGGCCGGACCGCCGTCGGCGAACTCGCCGCCGTCAAGGTCACCCACGCCGACCAGGCCGACCAGCCCGACTTCCGGGCCCGGTTCCGCCGCGAGGTCGAGGCCGCCCGCCGGGTCTCCAGCCCCTGGGCCGTACCCGTCATCGGTGCCGACCCGGACGCCCCCGAGCCGTGGATGGCCACCGCCTTCGTCGCGGGACCCTCCCTCGGCGAGGCCGTCACCGCGCACGGCCCGCTGCCCGAGCGGAGCGTCCGCCTGCTCGGCTGGTCCGTCGCCCGCGCCCTCGCCGCCGTCCACGCGGCCGGGCTCGTCCACCGGGACGTCAAGCCCGGAAACGTCCTCCTCGCCGTCGACGGCCCGCGCCTCATCGACTTCGGCATCGCCCGCGCCACCGGGGAGACCGCGCTCACCGCCACCGACATGATCGTCGGCACCCCCGGCTTCCTCGCCCCCGAGCAGGCCGAGGCCCGCGTCGACGCGATCGGCCCGGCCGCCGACGTCTTCGCGCTCGGCTGCCTCCTCGGGTACGCGGCCACGGGCCGCCCGCCCTTCGGCACCGGCGCGGTCGACGCCCTGATGTACCGGACCGTCCACGACGAGCCCGACCTCACCGGTGTCCCCGACGAGCTGCTCGACCTCGTCCGGGCCTGCCTGGCCAAGGACCCGGGCGCCCGGCCCACCGCGGCCGAGATCGGCGTCCGGCTCGTGGAGGACAGCCCCGGCGACGGCGTCGACTGGCTGCCCGCCCCCGTCGTCCGGACCATCGCCGAACGCTCCGCCCGGATGCTCGCCCTGCCGGAGATCGACGTCACCGAGTCGGGCGGCAGCACAGGCCAGGCCGCCCCGGAGAAGAGCAGACGCGGCTTCCTGCTGCTCGCCTCGGGCGCCGCCGTCCTGGCCGTCGGCGGCGGCGCGGCGGCCGTCTGGGCGGGGCGCGACGACGAGCCGGACGGCAAGAACGGCGGCAAGACGGCCGCCCCGCCCCGCACCAGCTGGACCATCGGCGTCCTCGCCGACCTGTCCGGCCCGGCCAAGGACATCGGCCGGGCCCAGGAACGCGGCGCCCGCCTGGCCGTGGAGCAGTTCAACGCCCGCAAGGACAAGCCCTTCACCCTCGGCCTCAAGGTCGTCGACGACCGGGGCGACTCGGCCCGGGCCCTGGCGACCGCCAGAGCCCTCACCACCGACCCCGGGGTGCTCGCCGTCCTCGGTCCCACCACCGATGCCGTCGCCCAGGCCGTCGTCCCCGCCTTCGAGGAGGCCGGGATCCCCCTGATCACGGTCTCGGCCGGATACAACCTGCTCACCCTCCGAGCGGGCACCGCGCAGAACGAGACGGTCCTGCGCGCCATCCCGAACCACATCAGCGCGGGCACCCACCTCGCCTTCGCGGTCACGCTGCTGCCCCGGATCCGCCGCCCCGGGGTGCTGGAGGACCGGACCGAGGACCACTACAGCTGGCAGGTCACCGGCGGCGTGCGCTTCGGCTTCGGGCAGGCCGGCATCACCCCGCACTACCGGGTCGTCCCGGCCCACGCGCGCGCGTACCGCCGCGTGCTCGGCGAGATGATCGACGCGGGCATCGACGCCTACATCCACTGCGGTGTCACCGAGACCGCCGTCCTCGCCGCCCGTGCGCTCAACGAACTCGGCTTCACCGGCCCGAGGTTCACCGGGCAGGCTGTCTTCGGCCAGGATTTCCTCCGGCAGGCCGGGGCCGCCGCCGAGGGATGGTTCGTGTGCGCGCCCGTCGCCGACCCGGCCGTACAGAAGACGGCCGCAGCCTTCAGCGCCGCCCATCGCAAGCGGTACGGCGCGGCCCCCGCGTACTACGCGGGCGAGTCGTACGACGTGGTCACGATGACCATCGCGCAGCTGACGGCCCAGGCGAAGGCCGGCGGCAAGCCCGCGCGCAAGGGGCTGTGGGCCGCGCTGCGCAAGCAGAACTACAAGGGCGCCATGGGTGGTTACAACTTCACCGAGTCGGGCGATCTGGGCATGGGGGGCACCTTCGTCTTCGCGGTGCAGAACGGCGCGTACAAGGCGATCGGCTCCGCGCCCCTGCTGCCGCACAAGCCCGAGAAGAACGACGAGAAGGCCTGAACTCGTGCAACCGCTGCGCAAGGCCGACCCGTCGACGATCGCCGGATACCGGCTCCTCGGCCGTCTCGGCGCCGGCGGCATGGGCGTGGTCTACCTCGCCCGTACCGCCGGCGGGACGCTCTCCGCGCTCAAGCTCATCCGGGCCGAGCACGCCGCGGACCCCGGTTTCCGGGAGAGGTTCCGTCGCGAGGCCGTGGCCGCCGAGCGGATCACCGGCCGCTGGGTCGTCCGCGTCCTCGGCTCCGATCCGGAGGCCCGGGAGCCGTGGCTGGCGACCGAGTTCGTGCCGGGCCCCTCGCTCGCCGAGGCCGTCGCGCTGCACGGTGCCCTGCCCGAGCCGACCGTACGGGCCCTGGGCGCCCGGCTGGCGTCCGCGCTCGACGACATGCACGGGGCCGGGCTCGTCCACCGGGACGTCAAGCCCGGGAACGTCCTCCTCGCCCTCGACGGTCCCCGCCTCATCGACTTCGGCATCGCCAGGACCGCCGGGGCGACCGCGCTGACCGCCACCGACGCCATGATCGGCACGCCCGGCTTCCTCGCCCCCGAGCAGGCCAGGGCCGCCGGGGCGGGCGAGGTCGGGCCCGCCAGCGACGTCTTCTCGCTCGGCTGCGTCCTCGCGTACACGCTGACCGGTGAGCGGCCCTTCGGTACGGGCGGGGTGGCGGCCGTCGTCTACCGCACCGTCCACGAGGAACCCGACCTCGACGGCGTACCGTCCGCGCTTCTCCCGCTGGTCGGCGCCTGCCTCGTCAAGGACCCGGCGGACCGGCCCACGGCGGCCGAGGTACGGGCCTCGCTGGGCGGCGGGGACGGCCCGGCGGGGGACTGGCTGCCGCCCGGCCTGCCCGCCCTCATCGCCCAGCGCTCCTCACGGGTCCTGGACCTACCCGTCGCCGAGCCGACCATGCTGGTGGACCCCGGGCAGCCCCGGGCGATGTCGCGGCGGCGCGTCCTCGTCGCGGGATCGGCCGCCGCGGTGGCGGGAGCCGGCGGTCTGACCGCCTGGCTGCTGAGCCGCACATCGGGCGGCGCCGGCCCGGGAACGGGCGGCACCGCCGCCCCGCTCGCCACGTACACGATCGGCGTCCTCACGGACCTGAGCGGCCCCACCAAGGCCGACGGCCGCGGGCAGGAACGCGGAATCCGGCTGGCCGTGGAGGAGTTCAACGCCCTCCGCGACCGCCCCTTCGACGTGCGCCTGCGGGTCGAGGACGACGCCGGGAAACGGGACCGCGCCAAGGCCGGGGCCCTCGCCCTGCTGAAGGTCCCCGGGCTGGTCGCGGTCCTGGGGCCGACGCTCACACCGACCGCCGTCGCCGCGGGAGACGAACTCGCTTTCAGCGGGGTGCCGTTGGCGAGCGTGGTCGCCGACGTCCCGGCCGGTCAGATCAAGGGTCAGGAGACGAAGACCAACTACATCCAGCCGCGCACGATCCAGGACATGATGACGGTCCCCTTCGGCCGCTACCTCACCGAACACGGGGCGGTGCGGACCGCCGTCGTGGAGGACCGGGCCGGGGGCGAGTACAGCTGGTTCGCCGTCAAGAACATGAAGGAGTACCCGCCGTCGGGCGAGAAGGGCGGGGCCGTGACCGCCCACGCCGTCGAGGCGGACAGCGAGGACTTCGGCGCCGCCGTGAGGGCCGCCCTCGCGACCGACCCGCAGGGCGTGATGTACGTGGGGACGTCACCGCGCCGGGCCGCCCTGTGTGCCAGGGCGCTGCGCGACCAGGGGTACCGGGGGCCCCGCGGCAGCGTCGAGCACGTGCTCCAGCCGGAGTTCCTCACCGTCGCCGGCGCGGCCGCCGAAGGCTGGTACTTCGGTACGGGCTATGTCGACCCCGACGGGCTTCCGAAGGCGAAGCGGTTCGCCGTCGCGTACCGCAGACGCTGGGGTCTCGCCGGTACGGCACCCGTCGACCGGTTCGCCACAGAGGCGTACGACGTCGCGAACTGGACGTTCCAGGCGGTGCGCACGGCGGCCGCGAACAACGCCGAATCGGTGACCTCGGGCGTCCGGAACAGCCTGCTTCAGACTCCGTACCAGGGGCTCGCCAAGACGTACTCGGCCCAGGCGAACAAGGACACGCCCACCGCGTTGCTGGGCCTGTACCTCTGGCAGGTGAAGAGCGGGGTGCCCCGCTTCCTCGGGTCCTTCGACGAGGCGGCACGCGCGGGGACGTGACGCGGCCGGAGCGCACGGAGGGCCCGGTCCGCCGGTGCGGACCGGGCCCCGTCGCGATCGCTCTAGCCGACGACCGTCCACGTGTCGTTGCCCGCCAGCAGCTGGCTCAGGTCGCCCTTGCCGTGCCGTTCCAGGGCCGTCTCCAGCTGGTCCGCCATCAGGGTGTCGTACACGGGCCGTTCCACCGACCGGAACACCCCGATGGGCGTCTGGTGGAGGGTGTCCGGGTCCGCCAGGCGGGAGAGGGCGAAGGCCGTGGTGGGAGTCGCGGCGTGGGCGTCGTGGACCAGGATCCGCGACGCGTTCTCCGGGGTGACCAGGACGACCTGGAGGTCGCCGGTGACCGGGTCGCGGAGGACGCCCTTCTCGTTCTCGGCGCCGAAGCGGATCGGCTGCCCGTGTTCGAGGCGGATGACCGCTTCCCTGGCCTGGTCGTTGTCCTTGAGGACCTCGAAGGCGCCGTCGTTGAAGATGTTGCAGTTCTGGTAGATCTCGACGAGCGCCGTGCCGTTGTGGTCGGCGGCCTGCCGCAGGACCTCGGTGAGGTGCTTGCGGTCGGAGTCGACCGTGCGGGCCACGAAGGAGGCCTCCGCGCCGAGGGCGAGCGACACCGGGTTGAAGGGCGAGTCCAGGGAGCCCATCGGCGTCGACTTGGTGATCTTGCCGACCTCGGAGGTGGGGCTGTACTGGCCCTTGGTCAGCCCGTAGATCCGGTTGTTGAACAGCAGGATCTTGAGGTTGACGTTGCGCCGGAGGGCGTGGATGAGGTGGTTGCCGCCGATGGAGAGGGCGTCGCCGTCGCCCGTGACGACCCAGACGGACAGGTCGCGGCGGGAGGTGGCGAGGCCGGTCGCGATGGCCGGGGCGCGGCCGTGGATCGAGTGCATCCCGTAGGTGTTCATGTAGTACGGGAAGCGGGAGGAGCAGCCGATGCCGGAGACGAAGACGATGTTCTCCTTCGCCAGGCCCAGCTCGGGCATGAAGCCCTGGACGGCGGCCAGGACCGCGTAATCACCGCAGCCGGGGCACCACCGCACCTCCTGGTCCGACTTGAAGTCCTTCATGGACTGCTGCGCCTCGGCCCTGGGGACTAGGTGGAGGAGGGACTCACTCATCGATGGCCTCCTTGAGAGCTGCGGCGAGCTGCTCGGCCTTGAACGGCATGCCGTTGACCTGGGTGTGGCTGCGGGCGTCGACGAGGTACTTCGCCCGGACGAGGGTGGCGAGCTGGCCGAGGTTCATCTCGGGCACGACGACCTTGTCGTACCGCTTCAGGACCTCGCCGAGGTTCTTCGGGAAGGGGTTGAGGTGTCTCAGATGGGCCTGGGCGATGTGGCCGTTCTCCCGGCGGATGCGGCGGACGGCCGCCGTGATCGGTCCGTAGGTGGAGCCCCAGCCGAGGACGAGGGTCCGTGCGCCGTCCGGGTCGTCGACCTCGATGTCGGGGACGTCGACGCCGTCGACCTTGGCCTGCCGGGTGCGGACCATGAACTCGTGGTTGGCGGGGTCGTACGAGATGTTGCCGGTGCCGTCCTGCTTCTCGATGCCGCCGATGCGGTGTTCGAGACCGGGGGTTCCGGGGACGGCCCACGGGCGGGCCAGGGTCTCCGGGTCGCGCTTGTACGGCCAGAAGACCTCGGTGCCGTCGGCCAGTTCGTGGTTCGGTCCGGTGGCGAACCGCGTCCGGAGGTCGGGGAGTTCGTCGACATCCGGGATGCGCCAGGGCTCGGAGCCGTTGGCGAGGTAGCCGTCGGAGAGCAGGAAGACCGGCGTGCGGTACGTGAGGGCGATCCGGGCCGCCTCGATCGCCGCGTCGAAGCAGTCGGCGGGCGTCTTGGGGGCGACGATCGGGACCGGCGCCTCGCCGTTGCGCCCGTACATCGCCTGGAGCAGGTCGGCCTGCTCGGTCTTGGTGGGCAGGCCGGTGGACGGGCCGCCGCGCTGGATGTCGACGATCAGCAGCGGCAGCTCCAGGGAGACCGCGAGCCCGATCGTCTCGGACTTGAGCGCCACGCCGGGTCCGGAGGTGGTCGTCACGCCGAGCGCGCCGCCGAAGGCGGCCCCCAGGGCGGCGCCGATGCCGGCGATCTCGTCCTCGGCCTGGAAGGTGCGGACATCGAAGTTCTTGTGCTTGCTGAGCTCGTGGAGGATGTCCGAGGCCGGGGTGATGGGGTACGAGCCCAGGTACAGCGGCAGGTCCGCCTGGCGTGCGGCGGCGATCAGGCCGTACGAGAGGGCCAGGTTCCCGGAGATGTTCCGGTACGTGCCGGTGGGGAAGGCCCGGGTCGCGGGGGCGATCTCGTAGGAGACGGCGAAGTCCTCGGTGGTCTCGCCGAAGTTCCAGCCGGCCCGGAAGGCGACGATGTTCGCCTCCGCGATGGCGGGCTTCTTCGCGAACTTCTGCCGCAGGAAGGTCTCGGTGCCCTCGGTCGGCCGGTGGTACATCCAGGAGAGCAGCCCGAGCGCGAACATGTTCTTGGAGCGCTCGGCCTCCTTCCGGGAGAGACCGAAGTCCTTGAGGGCCTCGACGGTCAGCGTGGTGAGCGGCACCGGGTGGACCCGGTAGCCGTCCAGCGAACCGTCTTCGAGCGGCGAGGTCGCGTATCCGACCTTCGCCATGGCGCGCTTGGCGAATTCGTCGGTGTTGACGATGATCTCGCCACCGCGCGGCACGTCCCCGATGTTGGCCTTGAGGGCGGCGGGGTTCATCGCGACCAGCACGTTCGGGGCGTCGCCCGGCGTCAGGATGTCGTGGTCGGCGAAGTGCAGCTGGAAGGACGAGACGCCCGGCAGGGTTCCGGCGGGTGCCCGGATCTCGGCCGGGAAGTTCGGCAGCGTGGAGAGGTCGTTCCCGAAGGACGCCGTCTCCGAGGTGAAGCGGTCACCTGTCAGCTGCATGCCGTCACCGGAGTCACCCGCGAAGCGGATGATCACCCGATCGAGACGGCGTACTTCCTTCTCGGTGCCGTGGTGCGGCTTCGCCGGGGCGCTGCGCTGCTCCCCGAGCAGGGCCTCACCGGCCTCGCTACTGACCTGGCTGGTCACTGAACTGGACCTCCCTCGCGGCAAGGGGACTCTCCGCCGGAGGCGGGAGAAGGCTCGGGATGCGGTCGGCCGATCACCGTCCGTCCCGAGGCCCACCCTACGACGGTAAGGAGGGCCCTCCCGGGACTTCTCACATCATGGACCTCTTTTTGAGACGCCCTCTTGCCCTGAATTGTCACGTTCTGTCGCCACCCGGAGTGTTCCGGAAAGCCGGATTCCGCCTCATTCTCTGGACCTGGGGCCCCTGGAGGGCCCGTACCGGCCGCCATCCGGGGTGCGACTCCCGGACGGCGGCTCCCACGTCATCTGACAGGGTGTCAGATGATCAGGATTTCAGATACGTCAACACCGCCAGTACCCGTCGGTGATCGCCGTCACTCGGTGAGAGACCCAGCTTCAGGAAGATGTTGCTGATGTGCTTCTCCACCGCGCCGTCGCTCACGACCAGCGCCTTCGCGATCGCCGAGTTGGTCCGGCCCTCCGCCATCAGACCCAGGACCTCCCGCTCGCGCGGCGTCAGGTTCGCGAGCACGTCCTGCTGACGGCTCCGCCCCAGCAGCTGCTGCACGACCTCGGGGTCCAGCGCCGTACCGCCGCCGGCGACCCGCACCACGGCGTCCACGAACTCCCGGACCTCCGCGACCCGGTCCTTCAGCAGATACCCGACCCCCCGGCTGGAACCGGCCAGGAGTTCGGTGGCGTACTGCTCCTCCACGTACTGCGACAGCACGAGCACACCGAGTCCCGGATGCTCCTTGCGCAGCCGCACGGCCGCGCGGACCCCCTCGTCCGTGTGCGTCGGCGGCATCCGCACGTCGGCGACGACGACATCCGGCAGCGCGCCCTCCGCGGCGAGCCCGGCCACGGTCTCGACGAGCGCCTCACCGTCCCCCACGCCGGCGACCACGTCATGCCCGAGATCGGTGAGCAGCCGGGTCAGTCCCTCCCGCAGCAGCACGGAATCCTCCGCGATGACCACCCGCACGCGCCCGACCCCTTGATCCACACCCACGCCCAACAGCCCCCATGCCTTCTTGCCCGAGTACTTCCCACGACTCGGCCAGCATCGCAGGGTCGCCTCGCGTTGTACTCATATCCGGGAGGAGGCCTGTCACATCCCGGGAGGCCGCCCACACCCGCGCCACCCGCGCACGCCGCCGTGCGCGGGTGCCCGAGGGCCCCCGCGCACGGCGGCGCCCCGGAGCCCCAGGGCCCCGGGGCGGCGAGCCCGGCGCGGCCTCACGCCCGCCAGGGCAGCTCCACCGTCACCGTCGTGGGACCGCCCTCCGGCGAGTCCACGGCGAGCACCCCGTCGACCGCCCCCACCCGGTCGGAGAGCGAGGACAGGCTCCGCCCGGTCACGACATGAGCCCCGCCGACCCCGTCGTCCCGCACCTGAAGCATCAGCCGGTCGCCGGTGCGCCACACGTCCACCCAGGCCCGCCGCGCCCGCGCGTGCGTCGTGACGTTCCGCAGCAGCTCCGAGACGGTGAAGTACGCGATGCCCTCGATCGCGGCGACCGGCCGCGCCGGCAGATCGACGTCCACCGACACCGGGACCACGCACCGCGAGGCCACCGCCGACAGCGCCGCGTCCAGACCCCGGTCGGTGAGGACCGCGGGGTGGATGCCCCGGGCGAGGTCCCGCAGCTCCTGGAGCGCGAGCTTCACCTCGCCGTGCGCCTCGTCGACGAGTACCGCCGCCGCCTGCGGGTCCTTCGCGAGCTTCTCCTTCGCGAGCCCGAGATCCATGGCGAGCGCGGCGAGCCGGGCCTGCGCCCCGTCGTGCAGATCGCGTTCGATGCGCCGCAGGTCCGCCGCCGCGGTGTCGACGACCACGCCCCGGTCCGACTCCAGCTCGGTGACGCGGGAGGCGAGCCGGGAAGGGCCGAGGAGCCCGGCGACGAGGAAGCGGTCGACGGCGACGAACCCGCGCAGGAGCCAGGGGCCGGCCATCACGAAGAGCAGCCCGACGAGACTGGTGACGGTGATCTCGAAGGGGGAGTCGAGGTAGAGGTCGTGGGTCCCGTCGCCGTACAGCTGGATCCCGTCCTGCCCGAGGTACGCGGGGAAGGTCCACTTCCACAGCGGATACGTGAAGAGGCTCCAGCCCCAGGCCCAGAAGGCCACGGTCACGGAGAACGAGACGATCGCCCACGGCATGTGCACGATCGCGTACAGCAGGTGCCGCCAGGACGCCCCGCTCTTCAACATGGCACCCATCCAGGAGAAGGCCCCGCCGGTCCGGCCCCGCACCGGTTCGGGCGCCCGCACGTCGACGTCGAGCAGGGCACGTGCCCGGGCCCGCTCGACGGCGCCGAAGCCCCGGCACATGGCGAGCGCCCCGGCGAGGATCGGCACGCCGAGGAAGGTGATGAGCAGCCCGGCGCCTGCCGAGACGAAGGCGATGGAGAGCGCGAACCAGCAGACGCTCAGCGGAAGCCCGATCAGGACGTAGAGCAGCGCACGCCACGTGCGGCCCTCGAACGGCGCGCGGATCGCGGCGGGGAGGTGGGAGGCCATCGCTGGGTCCTTCTCTGCTCAGGGAGGGGGCGGGCGGTACGTATCCCAGGGTTCCGCCTCGGGCCTCCCGGGACCATGAGGCGGGTGGGCGTCCGTGTGCGGGGGTTTTCCCTACCCCGGGGGTACGGGAACGGGGTACGGGCGCGGGGTACGGGAACGGCGTACGGGCGCGGCGTACGGGCGCGGGATGCGCGAGGTCCGGTGCCCGCTCAGGGCGGTCCGGCTCGGCGACGGGCCGCCACGCCGAACGGGCCGGCGGGGGAGCGAACGGTGTTCGCTCCCCCGCCGGCCCGCGCACGCGGCCACCCGTGTCCGGCCCCGCACCCCGCCCAGGTGCCCGCGGCGGCCCGGGCGGTCACGCCCCCGGGCGGGCCCGCCACGGCAGTTCCGCCGTCACCGTCGTCGGACCGCCCGCCGGGGAGTCCAGGACGAGCAGGCCGTCGACCGCCCCGAGCCGTTCCGCGAGACCCGCGAGGCCCGTGCCGCCGTCGAAGCGGGCCCCGCCCGCCCCGTCGTCCCGAACCTGGAGCAGCAGCCGGTCCTTCGCCCGCCACACCTCCACGGACGCCGACCGCGCCCGCGCGTGCTTCGAGACGTTCTGGAGCAGCTCCGAGACCGTGAAGTACGCGATGCCCTCGATCGCCTCCGCCGGCCGCTCCGACAGATCCACCGTCACCTTCACCGGCACCGTGCAGCGCGCCGACACCGACGACAGCGCGGCGCTCAGCCCGCGGTCGGTGAGGACGGCCGGGTGGATGCCCCGGGCGAGGTCCCGCAGCTCCTGGAGCGCGAGCTTCACCTCGCCGTGCGCCTCGTCGACCATCGCGGCGGCCGTCTCGGGATCGTCGAGGAGCTTCTCCTTCGCGAGGCCGAGCCCCATCGCGAGCGCCACGAGGCGCGCCTGCGCCCCGTCGTGCAGGTCCCGTTCGATGCGCCGCAGGTCCGCCGCCGCGGTGTCGACGACGACACCCCGGTCCGACTCCAGCTCGGCGATCCGCCGCTCCAGTTCGTCGGAGGGGGAGAGGAGACCGCGGACCATGCCGCGGTCGGCGTTGGCCATGCCCCGCGACAGGAAGGGCAGGACGGGCCAGAGCACGATCAGGGAGACCAGCGCGATCGTGAACGTCACGATCCCCCAGGGCAGCCGGATCAGCCCGTACAGCTGCGTCCGCCAGGCCACCGGGTCCTTGAGCGTGCCCCACAGCCAGCCGAAGAAGCCGCCGCGCGACGGCAGCGGGGACGGTTCGGCGATCTCGACCCCGAGCAGCCCCCGGGCCCGCGCCCGCTCCGACCGGCCGATGAGGCGCGCGCCGCCGAGCCCGAGGGCGAGCAGCGGGAGCCCGATGACGGTGACGGACAGGCCGACGCCGAGGAGCACGCTCACGACCGCGTAGACGAAACCGGCCAGCGCGGTGAAGAGATTGGAGAGGAGGAAGACGATCTCCTTCCAGGTCTCCTTCCCGTAGGCGGTGCGCCGGGGCGGGCGGGGACGCGGGGGCGTGGTGACGGCGGCCACGGAGGACTGGGCGGGATCAAGATCGGCGGTCATGCTCTCCAGCCTGCCGGTCGGGGGCCGCGCGACGCCATGGGGGAGGTGGGTGAGCGGCAGGGGGGATATCCCCACCAGGGGCCTGCCCGGCTCTCCGACGGGGCCGTACGAGGGCGGCACGCGAGTGGCCCGGGCCCGTGCGAGAACTCGCCGGAACCCTGTACTCGCGCGGTGTGGGCACCGTGCGAGGGCCGTGCGAGGACCGTGCTCACGCGACTGCTTACGGTCTCTTTAGCAGGGCCTAGACTCGCGTCCGTACAGAAGTGACTCATGAGACACCGAGACCGAGGGGCGGACGGACGTGCGGGAACCGACCGTTGTCGCGGCCGAAGCGACGGGCGCGGCGGACTACTTCCAGACGTACTCCGTCGTCGGCCTGCTCGCCGTCGTCGGCGTGCTCTTCGTCGCCGTGGCGTTCGGCGCGGGCCGACTGCTGAGGCCTGTCGTGCCGACGCCCGAGAAACTCCTCACCTACGAGTGCGGTGTCGACCCCGTGGGGGAGGGCTGGGCGCACACCCAGGTCCGCTACTACGTGTACGCCTTCCTCTACGTCGTCTTCGCCGTCGACTCGATCTTCCTCTTCCCCTGGGCGACGGTCTTCGCCGCGCCCGGTTACGGCGCCACGACCCTGGTCGAGATGTTCGTCTTCCTCGGCTTCCTGGCCGTGGGGCTGCTCTACGCGTACAGGAAGGGCGTCCTGGCATGGACGTAACACCCCTGCCCACACCCCTGCCCGCCCCGAAGCTGGGGCCGCTGGCCCGCCTGGCCCCCGAGCCGATGAAGGTGGTCCTGAACTGGGGCCGCCGCTACAGCCTGTGGGTCTTCAACTTCGGGCTCGCGTGCTGCGCGATCGAGTTCATCGCCGCGTCGATGGCCCGGCACGACTTCATCCGGCTCGGCGTGATCCCGTTCGCGCCGGGCCCGCGCCAGGCCGACCTGATGATCGTCTCGGGCACGGTGACGGACAAGATGGCGCCGGCGGTGAAGCGGCTCTACGAGCAGATGCCGGAACCGAAGTACGTCATCTCCTTCGGCGCCTGCTCCAACTGCGGCGGCCCCTACTGGGACTCGTACTCGGTCACCAAGGGCGTCGACCAGATCATCCCGGTCGACGTGTACGTGCCGGGATGCCCGCCGCGCCCCGAGGCGCTGCTCCAGGGCATCCTCAAGCTCCAGGAGAAGATCGCGCGGGAGAGCCTGGCGGAGCGGTACGCGAACACCGGCGGCCCGTCGGTCACGCAGCTCACGAGCCCGCTGGTGGAGGGGCCGTCGACGACGCGACCGGCGGGCGGGAACCCGCCGGCGGAGAGCCCGGGGGCCGAGGCATGACGGCGTACGACTCCCTCCCCGGCTCCGTGACGGAGGTCTTCGGCGAGGAGGCGACGGCGGAGCAGGCGTACGACCTGCTGACCGTCGACGTCCCGCCGGGCTCCTGGCTCACGGCGCTGGAGACCGCCCGGGACACGCTCGGGTGCACCTACTTCGACTGGCTGAGCGCGGTCGACGAGCCGGGCACGGGCTTCCGGGTCTGCGCGCACGTGGCCGCGGTGGGGGAGGGGCGTCCGCGCCGCCTCCTGCTCCGGACGACGGTCCCGCACGCCGCTCCCGCCCTGCCCACGGCGATCGGTGTGTACGCGGGCGCGGGCTGGCACGAGCGCGAGACCCACGAGATGTTCGGCGTCGACTTCACCGGTCACCCGCACCTGGTGCCGCTGCTCCTCCCGGAGAACTTCGAGGGCCACCCGCTGCGCAAGGACTTCGTCCTCGCGGCCCGCGTCGCGAAGGCGTGGCCGGGCGCCAAGGAGCCGGGCGAGTCGCACGAGGGCGGCCCGAAGCGCCGCCAGATGCTCCCCCCGGGCGTCCCGGACCCCAACGAATGGGGCCCCCTCAAGGGCCAGCTGCCCCCTGCGCCGGCGCGTCCGGCCCGAGCGGCGGCGGGCGACCGCCCGGCCCGCCGGACCCGCTCGGTGACGGAGGGCTCGGCGACCCAGCCGGAGACCCCGACGGCGCCCGCGGCGGACACCACCCGCCCGCCGCGCCGCTCGCGCTCGGTGTCGGAGGGCTCGGCGAGCCAGGCGGAGCCGTCGGCCGTGGAGCCGGAGACCCCGACGACGCCCCCGGCGGACACCACCCGCCCGCCGCGCCGCTCGCGCTCGGTGTCGGAGGGCTCGGCGAGCCAGGCTGCCGCGAGCCCGGAGCCGTCGGCCGACACTCCGCCCGCGGCGGCCCGCCCGCCACGTCGCACCCGCTCGGCCGCCGACGGCTCGGCGAGCCGGTCGACCCCGGACGCCCCGTCCGCCCCGTCCGCCCCGGACGGCTCCGCGCCCCGCGCGGAGGCCGCGCCGCCGCGTACCCGCAGTGCGGACGCTCCCTGGCACCACGCCCGCCCGGCCTTCGACGAGGGGCCGACGCCTCCGCCGTCCCCGGCGGAGCCTGCGGCTCGGACGGCGCCCGAGCCCGAGGACGCACCCGAGCCGGGAGACGAGCCGACGGCGCCCGAGCCCGAGGCAGCACCCGAGCCGGAGACCCGGGCCGAGCCCGAGCCGGAGACCCCGGCCGCACCCGAGCCCGACGCCGACGCCCCCCTCGTGGCGCCGGCCCCCGGCGCCCCGCCCAAGGACGGGCCCACCGGCCCCACCGGTCCGGAAGACCCCACAGGCCCCAGCAGCCCCGCCAGTCCCACCGGCCCCACCGGTCCGGCCGAACCCACCACCCCCGCCGGAGGCGATCCCGCGTGAACGACGTACTCGACGTCGCCCTCCGGCTTCTCGTCGTCTTCGCCGTCTTCCTCGTCCTGCCGCTCGTCGTCGGCCAGACCGAGCACAAGGTCATGGCCCACATGCAGGGCCGTCTCGGCCCCATGTACGCCGGTGGCTTCCACGGCTGGGCCCAGCTCGTCGCCGACGGTGTGAAGTTCGCGCAGAAGGAGGACATCGTCCCCAAGGACGCCGACCGGCGGGTCTTCCAGCTCGCGCCGGCCGTCGCCCTTCTCCCGTACCTCCTCGTTCTCGTCGCGATCCCGATCGGTCCGAGCGAGGGCGCCGTCGGGCAGGTCGTCGACGCCGGCATCTTCTTCGTGCTGGCCGTGATGGGCGTCGGCGTCCTCGGCAGCCTGATGGCCGGCTGGGCTTCCGCGAACAAGTTCTCGCTGCTCGGCGGGCTCCGTACCGCCGCCCAGCTCCTCGCGTACGAACTCCCCATGCTCCTCGCCGCCGCCTCCGTCGCGATGGCCGCCGGCACGGTCTCCCTCCCCGGCATCCTCAACGCCTTCGAGTGGTGGTGGGTGCCCTGGCAGATCGTCGGCGCGCTCGTCTTCTTCGTGGCGGGCCTGGCGGAGCTCCAGCGGCCGCCGTTCGACATGCCCGTCGCCGACTCGGAGATCATCTTCGGCGCGTACACCGAGTACACCGGTCTCCGGTTCGCGCTCTTCCTGCTCGCCGAGTACGCCGGCATCGTCGTCCTGTGCAGCCTCACCACCGTCCTGTTCCTCGGCGGCTGGCACGGGCCCTTCGGCGCGGACGGTCTCGGCTGGGTCTGGACCCTCCTCAAGACCGCGATCCTCGCGTTCGTCGTGATCTGGCTGCGGGTGAGCTACCCGCGCCTCCGTGAGGACCAGCTCCAGAAGCTCGCCTGGACGACCCTCGTCCCGCTCGCGCTCGCGCAGATCGCGCTCACCGGCATCATGAAGGTGGCGATCCAGTAATGGCCATTCCCGGCTCCGGCCTCGCCAAGGGCCTCGCCGTCACCCTCCGCACGATGACGAGGAAGACCGTCACCGCGCAGTACCCGGACGTCCAGCCCGAGCTGCCGCCCCGCACTCGCGGGGTCATCGGGCTGTTCGAGGAGAACTGCACGGTCTGCATGCTCTGCGCCCGTGAGTGCCCCGACTGGTGCATCTACATCGACTCCCACAAGGAGACGGTGCCGGCGGCCGCCCCCGGTGGCCGCGAGCGCAGCCGGAACGTCCTCGACCGTTTCGCCATCGACTTCTCCCTCTGCATGTACTGCGGTATCTGCATCGAGGTGTGCCCGTTCGACGCGCTGTTCTGGTCGCCCGAGTTCGAGTACGCGGAGACCGACATCCACGAGCTGACCCACGAGCGCGACAAGCTCCGCGAGTGGATGTGGACGGTTCCCGAACCGCCCGCCCTCGATCCGCGCGCCGAGGAGCCGAAGGAGATCGCGGCAGCCCGCAAGGCGGTCGAGAAGGCCGCCGCCGCGGCCCAGGCCGAGGCAGAGGCCGCGGCCCGGACCCAGGCCGAGGGGGACCAGCCGTGATCCTCGCCGCCGCCCAGCACCTCGCTCACGCCGCCCAGCAGGCCGCCCCGCAGCCCGTGCTGAACCAGCAGACCCATGGCTTCCTCTCGCCCACCGGCGTCGAGATCGCCTTCCTCCTCGTGGGCCTCGTCACCCTCGGCGCCGCCCTCGTCACCGTCACCACCCGCCAGCTCGTCCACGCCGCGCTCTGGCTGGTCGTGGCGCTGGGCGGGCTCGCCGTCGAGTACCTGCTCCTGACGGCCGAGTTCATCGCCTGGGTCCAGGTCCTGATCTACGTCGGTTCCGTCGTCGTCCTCCTGCTCTTCGGGCTCATGCTCACCAAGGCCCCCATCGGCCACTCGCCGGACGCCGACTCCCGCAACAGACCGGTCGCCGCGGCGGTCGCCCTCGCCGCCGCGGGCGCGCTCGTCTGGGTGGTCGTCGACGCGTTCCGTACGACCTGGATCGACCTCGACGGAGCCGTGCAGGGCTCCACCGAGGTGTCCGGCCAGATCCTCTTCCGGCACTGGGTGCTGCCCTTCGAGGCGCTGTCCGTGCTGCTGCTGGCCGCCCTGGTCGGCGCCATCGTGCTCTCCCGCAGGAAGAAGGAGGAGCAGCGCTGATGCACCTCGCCTACCCGGCCGTCCTCGCCGCCCTCCTCTTCGCCATCGGCGTGTACGGCGTCCTCGCCCGCCGCAACGCGATCCTGGTCCTGATGTCCGTCGAGCTGATGCTCAACGCCGTCAACCTCAACCTGGTCGCCTTCGACGTCTGGCTCCGCGACACCCTGCACGCCGGTCAGGCCCTCACCCTCTTCACCATCGCCATCGCCGCCGCGGAGATCGGCATCGGTCTGGCGATCGTCCTGATGGTCCACCGCAACAAGGGCACCTCGGACATCGACCGGCTCCGTGACACGGCGGAGCCGCCGCAGCCCTGGGACGGCGCGCCCGAGGACGGCACGACCACCGACGACACGCCCACCGGCGAGAAGGCCGAGGCCACCGCGTGACCACCACGACCCTCGCCGTCCTCGTCCCCGTCCTCCCCTTCCTCGGCTCCGTCGCCGGACTCCTGCTGGGCCGCACCGCCCCCGGCTACGTCCGCCCGCTGGCCGTGCTGCCCGCCCTCGCCGCCACGGTCCTGGCCGTGCTCGTCGCCGTACGGCAGGGCGGCGGGAAGGCGATCGAGGCCGCCACCGAGCTCACCCCCACCGGCTCGGTCCCCATCGACCTGGCCCTGTACATCGACGGTTTCGCGGCCCTCGTCGCGGTGCTCGTCGGCGTCGTCGCCACCTGTGTGCAGGTCTACTCGACCGGATACCTCCGCGAGGACCCGCGCTACCCCTCGTACGCCGCGCTCGTCTCCCTCTTCACCTCCGCGATGCTGCTCGTCGTCTACTCCGGCGACCTGATGGTGCTGCTGGTCGGCTGGGAGATCATGGGCATCTGCTCGTACTTCCTCGTCGGCCACTACTGGGAGACCCCCGAGGCGCGGGCCGCCTCCCTGAAGGCCTTCCTCGTCACCAAGCTCGGTGACGTCCCCTTCCTCATCGGTCTCTTCGCGCTCGCCGCCGACGCGGGCACGTTCCGGATCACGGGTGTCCTCGGCGCCGTCGTGAGCGGCGGCCTCGACCACCCCACCCTGATCGCGCTGCTGCTGCTCGCCGGTGTGGCCGGCAAGTCGGCCCAGTTCCCGCTGCACACCTGGCTCCCGGACGCCATGGCCGGCCCCACCCCCGTCTCCGCGCTCATCCACGCGGCGACGATGGTCGCCGCCGGCATCTACTTCACGGCCCGGCTGCTGCCCGTCTTCGCCGCCTCCGCCGCCGCGATGACGGTGCTCGCCGTGATGGCCGCGATCACGATGGTCGGCTCGGCGCTCGCCGCGCTCGCCCAGGACGACATCAAGCGGGTCCTCGCCTACTCGACGATCGGTCAGCTCGGCTACATGGCCGGTGCCCTGGCCGTCGGGGACCGCGGGTCCGCCGTCTTCCACCTCCTCTCGCACGCCGCCTTCAAGGCCCTGCTCTTCCTCGCCGCCGGCACGGTCATCCACGCCGCCGGTACGAACTCGCTGACCGCCATGTCCCGCATGAGCGGCCTCGCGAAGCGCATCCCCGACGCGTACTGGACGATGACCGTCGCCCTGCTCGCGCTCGCCGCGATCCCGCCCTTCGCCGGCTTCTTCTCCAAGGAGGCCGTGCTGGTGGCCGCCGAGCACACCGCGCTCGGGGACCGCACGGTCGCCCCCGCGGGGGCCGGCTGGACCGTCCTCGTCGCCGGGCTGCTGACCGCCCTGCTCACCGCCGCGTACGCGCTCCGCCTCTGGCTGCGGACCTTCCGCGGCCGGGGCGCCGAGGCCCCGGACCACGGACGCCAGCCGCTCGCCATGACGTCCGTCCTGTGGGTGCTCGCGATCCCCTCCGTGGGCTTCGGACTGACGGTCACGTACCTCGACGACTGGTTCGACGGGAACGACCTCACCCCGACCCTGACCACGGCCGTCCTCGGCACCGGCCTCGCCGCCGCCGGAGCCGTGATCACGTACGCGGTCTGGCGCACCCTCGCCGCCCGGACCCCGGTGACCGCCGCCGCCCCGCACGTGGCCCACCCCGACGCCGACGCCGGTCTCGTCGAGGCCGAGGCGCTGCGCCTGCCGCACCCCGCCGAGGACCCGGCCGACCCCGGCCGCGCCCTCCTCGGCCCGCTGCACGGTCCCGCCGCCGACGGCTTCCACCTGGACGCCGTCTACCGGACGGCGTTCGTCCGCCCCGTCCTCGCCGCCGCGTCCCTGGTCCGTTTCCTGGACCGCGAGGTCGTCGACACCTACGTCCGCGCCGCGGGCACCTCCGCCAAGGGTCTCGGCTGGCTCGTCCGCCGCGCCCAGACCGGCAACGTGCAGACCTACCTCAGCGCCCTGCTCGCCGGCTCCGTCGTCCTGGCGATCGTCGCCGTCGCCCTCGCCAACGCCGTCGCCGGAGCGTGAGCCGTGATCGATATCAGCGAATCCGTGATGCAGTTCCTTCTGGCGTTGATCGTCGCCGGACCGCTCCTCGGCGCGGTCGCCGCCCTGCTCCCCGCCCCGCCGGGGCTGAAGGGGAAGTCCCCGGACCAGGCCGTGCTCCGCCACGGCGTCACGGTCACCGGGGTGATCCTGCTGGCCGCGATCGTCCTCGCGCTCGGCTTCGACCACGACCAGCCGTCGAGGATGCAGGCAACGACGGACATCAGCTGGATCCACGCACTCGACGTGCGGATCCACCTCGGTGTCGACGGCATCTCCCTCCCCCTCCTGGTCCTGACCGCGCTCCTGAGCTTCCTCTGCGCGCTGTACAGCTACTTCAAGATGCCCGCGGGCCCTTCCCCCAAGGGCTTCGTGGCGCTGCTCCTCGTCCTGGAGTCCGGCACCCTCGCCACCTTCGCCGTCCTCGACCTGATCCTGTTCTTCCTGGCCTTCGAGATGGTCCTCGTCCCGATGTACTTCCTCATCGCCCGCTGGGGCGGCGAGGCCAGGCAGGCCGCGGCCTGGAAGTTCATCCTCTACACGCTGCTCGGCTCCGTCGTCATGCTGCTCGGCCTGCTCCTCATCGGAGTGAAGGCGGGCACCTTCGACATGGTGGCACTGGCCACTGACAACGGCCGGGGACTGACCACATCCGTGCAGGTCATCGCCGTTCTCGCGATCGGTCTCGGGCTCGCGGTGAAGACCCCGATGTGGCCGCTGCACAGCTGGCTCCCGGACGCCCACACCGCCGCCCCGACGGTCGGCTCGGTCCTCCTCGCCGGCGTCCTGCTCAAGATGGGCACATACGGTTTCGTCCGGATCGTCCTGCCGATCGCCCCCGACGGCATGCGGGTCTTCGCCCCTTACCTGGCCGCGTTCGCCGTCGCCGGGATCATCTACGGATCGCTCGCCTGCCTCGCTCTCGTACGGCCCGGCAACAAGGGCGACCTCAAGCGCCTCATCGCCTACTCCTCCGTCGGCCACATGGGCTTCGTGCTCCTCGGCATCGCCACCATGACCCCCACCGGCGTCAACGGCGCGCTCTTCGCCAACGTCGCCCACGGCCTCGTCACCGGCCTGCTCTTCTTCCTGGTCGGCGCGGTCAAGGACCGGTACGGCACCGCCGACCTCGACACCCTCGCGGGAGCCACCGGCGCCGCCCTCTACGGCCGCGCCCCGCGTCTCGGCGCCCTCCTCGCCTTCGCCGCCGTCGCCTCCCTCGGTCTGCCCGGCCTGGCCGGCTTCTGGGGCGAGATGCTGGCCCTGTTCGGGGCCTTCGAGCCGGCCCCGGGCCTCAGCCGGCCCGCGTTCCTCACGTTCATGGCGATCGGCGCCTTCGGGACCCTGCTCACCGCCGCGTACCTCCTGCTCGTCGTCCGCCGCGTCTGCATGGGCGGCCCCCGCCCCGCGGGCGAGACGCCGATCGCCGACGTCCAGGGGTACGAGTTCGCCGCCTGGACCCCGCTCGTCGCCCTCACCGTCCTCGCCGGACTCTGGCCCGCGGTCCTCCTCGGCCTCACCGACCCGGCCGTCCAGCAGCTCCTCGCCGGAGGCACCCGATGACCCCCTTGACGGCGCTCGCCGGCGAGTCGCTCGTCCAGTCCGTCGACTGGCTGACGATCGCGCCCCCCACCCTCACGGCCGTGGTCGCCCTCGTCGTGCTCGTCGCCGACCTGTTCGTCCCCGAGGAGCGCAAGCGGCTCCTCGGCTGGACCGCGATCGCCGGTCTGGTCGCCGCCCTCGCCCTTCTCGTGCCGCTGCGGGCCGGCGACCGCTCCACCTTCTGTCTCACCGCGGACACCCAGGTCGACGCGTGCAGCTACACGGCCGACCACTTCACCCTGGCCATCCAGCTGCTCGTGCTCGGCGGCGCGCTCGTGACGGCGCTGCTCTCCGTGACCGAGACCCGCGAGAGGCTCCCGGCCGGCGAGTACTGGTTCCTGCTGCTGTCCTCGGCCGCCGGAGCCGCGCTGCTGCCCGCCTCCCGGGACCTCGCGACCCTGGTCGTCGCCCTGGAGGTGGCCTCACTGCCCGCCTTCGCGCTCGTCGGCCTCAAGCGCGGCGACCGCATGTCCGGCGAGGCCGCGCTCAAGTTCTTCCTGTCCTCCGTGACCGCGACCGCCGTCACCCTGCTCGGCGTCAGCTTCGTGTACGCGGCGACCGGCACCCTCCACCTCACGGAGCTCGCCCAGTCCCTCGACGAGGTCCCCGGCCAGCTCCAGACGCTCGCCGGGGCGGGGGTGGCCCTCACCCTCGTCGGCTTCGCGTTCAAGACGGCCGCCGTCCCCTTCCACTTCTGGGTGCCGGACACCTACGTCGGTGCCCCGCTGCCCGTCGCCGCCTATCTGTCGGTCGTCGGCAAGGCCGTCGGCTTCACCGGGCTCATCCTGGTGACGGTCGTCGCCTTCCCCTCGTACGCCGACGTGTGGGGCCCGGCGCTCGCCGCCCTCGCCGCGCTGACCATGACCGTCGGCAACGTCGCCGCCCTGCGGCAGCTGCCCACGCGCGCGTGGAGCGCGGTCCGGCTGCTCGCCTGGTCCTCGGTCGCCCAGGCCGGCTACCTGCTCGTGCCGATCGCGGCCGCCGCGTACTCCAGCGACGACCAGATCGGTGCCACCGTCGCGTACGCCCTGATGTACGCCGTGGTGAACCTCGGCGCGTTCGCGGTCGTCGCGCTCGTCGCCCGCCGACACCCGGAGAACCGGCTCGCGGACTACCGGGGCCTGTACGCGACGAGCCCCGCCGCCGCGCTGGCGCTCGCCTTCTTCCTCCTGAATCTGGCCGGTTTGCCCCCGGGTATCATCGGCCTCTTCGCCAAGGTGACCGTCTTCTCGGCGGCCGTCGACGCGGGCCTCGGCTGGCTGGCCGTGATCATGGGCGTGAACGTCGTGATCGGGCTGTACTACTACCTCCGCTGGACGGCGCTGCTGTTCCGCACGCCGGAAGGCGCGCAGGAGGAGGCGCCGGTGAAGGGCCGTGTCCCCCACGCGGTCCCCGCGCCGATCACCCTGGCGATCGTGCTGACCGCCGTCGCCGGAGTCGTCCTGTCGGGTTACCCGCAGTTCGCCCTGCGGTTCGCGGCGACCAGCCTGTTCTGATCCCCCCCACGAGCCGACACGAGCATCACCGAGGAGCATCACCCCGTGCTGAACGGATTCAAGGACTTCATACTTCGTGGAAACGTCATCTCGATGGCCATCGGTCTGGCTGTCGGAACGGCGTTCACGGCGGTCGTCACGGGGTTCAGCAAGGCGTTCATCACCCCGCTCATCGGCCTCGCCACCGGCTCCGTCGGCAACTTCAACGACGCGCAGTTCCACGTCGGCAAGACCGTCTTCCCCTACGGTCTGGCGATCTCCGCCGCCATAGCGTTCGTCATCACCGCCGCGGTCCTCTACTTCCTGATCGTCGCCCCGCTGGCGAAGGTCCAGGCGAAGTTCGCGAAGGAGGAGGCGGCCGACCCCAAGGCAGAGAAGCGCGACTGCCCCCGCTGCTTCACCGAGATCCCGGCCATCGCCTCCCGCTGCGCCCACTGCACCAGCGAGGTCGAGCCCGTGGCCGTCACCCTGGAGAAGTTCGGCGTCCCGACGCCCCGCTGATCACCCGAACGGCCCACACCCCGCCACCGGCGCCCCCGGAGCGGCCGGGGGAACCCGAACCTCCCGCCTGGCGTTGACCAGTACGGAAGGGTCCACTGGACCTGGAGGTCCCTCCCGGACGAAGACCGGGAGTGGACGACCAACGACGCAAAGGGTTCCCCTGCCGCACCACTTGGAGGGCGTACCGTGCACCGCCGGCACAACGGGCTGAGGACCGCCGTACTCCTCGGAGGGCTCTCCGCCCTCATCATCGTCATCGGCAGCTTCTTCGGCCGTACGGGGCTGATCGTCGCGCTGTTGGTGGCGCTCGGCACCAACGCGTACGCGTACTGGAACAGCGACAAGCTGGCACTGCGGGCCATGAGGGCCCGGCCGGTCAGCGAGTTCGAGGCCCCCGCCCTGTACCGGATGGTGCGGGAGCTCTCCACGCAGGCGCGCCAGCCCATGCCGCGGCTCTACATCTCGCCGACCCAGGCGCCCAACGCCTTCGCGACCGGCCGCAACCCGCGCAACGCCGCGGTGTGCTGCACCGAGGGCATCCTCGCGATCCTCGACGAGCGCGAGCTGCGCGGAGTCATCGGCCACGAGCTGAGCCATGTCTACAACCGGGACATCCTCATCTCCTCGGTCGCCGGAGCGCTCGCCTCCGTGATCATGTTCCTGGTCAACTTCGCCTGGCTGATCCCGGTCGGCCGGTCCAGCGACGACGACCGTCCCGGGCTGCTCGGGATGCTCCTCGTCATGATCCTGGGCCCGATCGCCGCCTCGGTCATCCAGCTGGCCATCTCCCGCTCCCGCGAGTACGAGGCCGACGCCTCCGGCGCGCAGCTCACCGGCGACCCGCTCGCCCTGGCCAGTGCCCTGCGGAAGCTGGACGCCGGCACCAGGCAGCTGCCGCTGCCCGCCGAGCCGCGGATCGAGACCGCGAGCCACATGATGATCGCGAACCCGTTCGGCCCCGGAAAGGGCATGTCCAAGATGTTCTCCACCCACCCGCCGATGGCCGAGCGGATCGCCCGGCTCGAACAGATGGCAGGTCGACGCCCGTGAAGACGATCCTCAACATCATCTGGCTGATCCTCTGCGGATTCTGGATGTTCCTGGGCTACATGCTCGCGGGCGTCCTGCTCTGCATCACGATCATCGGCATCCCCTTCGGGTTGGCCGCGTTCCGCATCGGGCTCTACGCGCTGTGGCCCTTCGGGCAGACCGTCGTGGACCGCCGCGACGCGGGAGCCCCCTCCTGCGTGGGCAACGTCCTGTGGCTGATCCTGGCCGGCTGGTGGCTCGCCCTCGGCCACATCACCACCGGCATCGCCCTCTGCATCACGATCATCGGCATCCCGCTCGGCATCGCGAACTTCAAGATGATCCCGGTGTCGCTCCTGCCGCTCGGCAAGGAGATCGTCCCCACGGACCAGGCCTACGGCTACACGAGCCGCTAGGTGCGGAGCCCCCGCCAGGCACTCGCCGCCCGTGCGCTGCGAACTCCGTGGCTGCGAGCCGCGCGGGGAACCGGCCCGGGCCGTCACCGAGGCGCTCGTGGAGGGCACCGCGCCGCTCGGCACGCTGGACGTGACCTTCCAGGAGCTGGCCGACACCCTCACGAAGGCGGGGGTACGGCTCGTCCTCGACTGATCGCCCACGCCACCACGCCCACGGCCACCACCCCGGACCCCGCGAGGACGGCGCCCAGCGGCAGCGCGAAGGCGAGCGCCGCGCACCCGGCGAGCCCGAGCGCGGCGAGCGGCCGGTGCGCGGGCCCCAGCGTCCAGGCGGAGGCGTTCGCGATGCCGTAGTAGACGAGCACCCCGAAGGACGAGAAGCCGATCGCGCCGCGCACGTCCGCCGTCGCCGCGACGACGGCCACCACCGCGCCGACCGCGAGCTCGGCCCGGTGCGGTACCTGGAAGCGGGGGTGGACGGCCGCGAGCGCGGTCGGCAGATAGGCGTCCCGGGCCATCGCCAGGGCCGTACGGGACACGCCGAGGATCAGGGAGAGCAGCGAGCCGAGGGCGGCGGCGGCCGCGCCGACCGTGACCACCGGCACCAGCCACGCGGCGCCCGCCGCCCGGGCGGTGTCGGTCAGCGGCGCGGGGGAGTCGGCGAGGGCCTGGGGGCCGAGGACGGTGAGCACGCCGATCGCGACGAGCGCGTAGACGGCGAGCGCGATGCCGAGTGCGAGGGGTACGGCGCGGGGGATGGTGCGGGCCGGATCGCGGACCTCCTCACCGAGCGTGGCGATGCGCGCGTACCCCGCGAATGCGAAGAAGAGCAAACCAGCGGCCTGCAGAACGCCGCCTGTGGTGAGTCCCGCGCCGGGGGAGGCGGGGCGCGTCCCGCCGGCCCCGAGGGCGACCACGACGACCGCGACGAGGACCGCGAGAACGAACCCGACGATCACCCGGGTGAGCAGCGCCGACTTCTGGACTCCGCCGTAGTTGACGGCGGTCAGGGCCACCACGGCGGCCACCGCCACCGCGTGCGAGTGCTCCGGCCACAGGTACGCGCCGACGGTCAGCGCCATCGCCGCGCAGGAGGCCGTCTTGCCCACCACGAACGCCCAGCCCGCGAGGTACCCCCAGAACGATCCGAGGCATTCGCGACCGTACACATAGGTGCCGCCCGAACGGGGGTACCGGGCCGCGAGCCGGGCCGAGGCCATGGCGTTGCAGTACGCGACGACGGCGGCGGTCCCAAGCGCGAGGAGCAAGCCGCTCCCGGACCCGGCGGCCCCCGCGGCCGGCCCGAGCGCGACGAAGATCCCGGCCCCGACCATGGCGCCGAGCCCGATCACGACCGCGTCGAAGACACCGAGGGACCGGCGCAGCTCAGCACTCATGCGCCGCAGCCTAGGGCCTGTCGTCACACTCCCGTCGTCGGAGGGGCAGACGGGAGTGTGACGACGGGCCCTGGGGGGTTTCCTGTCGATCAGGCCGGGCTCACGGCGTCAGGCCCTCCCCCGTCCACCCGCAGCCCCGTCTCCCGCAGGGTGATGTTGAGCCGCCCGGTGAGCCCGAGGGCGGGATCGGCCGTCCCCGGCCAGACCTTCGGCACCCCGTGATGGACCCACCGCGAGGCCCCGCCGAACACGAACAGGTCGCCGGAGGCCAGCTCGACGTCCTGGTAAGGGCGCCCCCGGCTCTCCTCGTTGCCGAAGCGGAACACGCACCGGTCCCCGAGACTCAGCGACACCACCGGCGCGCCCGAACGCTCCTCGCGGTCCTGGTGCATCCCCATCCGCGCCCCCGGCGCGTAGAAGTTCACCAGCGCGGTGTCGGGAGTGAACCCGCCGTCGTCCCCGTACGCCTCGGCGAGCGCCTCCCGGCCCAGGCGCACGAGCCACGCGGGCAACGGCGCCCCGACGGAGTCGAGATACCGGTACGGGACCCACTGCCGGCCCAGACACAGCGACCGCACCGACATGACCCCGCCACCGGGCAGCACGGTCTGCCGGTACGGCACCGGCCCGCGTCCCCACTCCCGGCAGACGTCCACCAGCTCCCGCTGCCGCGCGGGCGCGAGCCACGCGGGCACGTGCACCGCGCCGGGCGCGATCGTGGCCCGCTCGCGGGGGAACAGGCCCTCGGTCACACCGGGGCCCCCTCCAGGCCGAGGAGCCGCTCCTTGCGGTCGAGTCCCGCGGCATAGCCGCGCAGACCGCCGTCGGCCCCGATCACCCGGTGGCAGGGCCGCACCACGAGCAGCGGATTGCGCCCGATCGCGGTCCCCACGGCCCGAACACCGGCGCCCGGGGAGCCGACGCGCCGGGCGATCTCCCCGTACGAGACGGTCGTGCCGTACGGGATCTCCTCCAGGGCCCGCCAGACGCGACGCTGGAACTCGGTCCCGGCCCCGCCGTCGAGCGGCAGGTCGAACCGGTCGCGCCGCCCGGCGAAGTACTCGTCGAGCTGCCCGGCGACCTCGGCGAAGGCCTCGGGCGCGAGCGTCCACCCGTCCTCGACCTCGACGGCGCCCTTCTGCCCCGGCAGGGACAGCGAGCGCAGCACGGCACGGCCCCCTTCGGCGAGCTGCCCGACCAGCAGCATCTCGCCCAGGGGGCCGTCGACGTACGCGTACACGGTCATGGCTGGTTCCTCTCCCCGCACGGGTCTTCCACGTCCAGTGTGCGGGGACCGCCGTGCCTCGGGCTGGCGGTATTCGGACACGAGCCTCGACGGGTCAGCGGTAGTTCACGAACTGGATCGCGAAGTCGAAGTCCTTGCCCTTGAGCAGCGCCTGCACGGCCTGCAGGTCGTCCCGGCTCTTCGAGCTGACCCGCAGCTCGTCACCCTGGACCTGCGCCTTGACGCCCTTGGGGCCCTCGTCGCGGATGGCCTTCGCGACCTTCTTGGCGTTCTCCTGGGAGATGCCCTCGGTGACCGACGCGAAGAGCTTGTACTCCTTGCCGGACAGCTGCGGTTCACCCTCGACGTCCAGCGACTTCAGCGAGATGCCCCGCTTGATCAGCTTGGTCTGGAAGATGTCGAGGATCGCCATGACGCGCTCCTCGCCGTTGGCCTGCATGAGGATCTTCTCGCCCGACCACGAGATCGAGGCGTTGGTTCCCTTGAAGTCGTAGCGCTGCGAGATCTCCTTCACGGCCTGGTTGAGGGCGTTGTCGACCTCCTGCCGCTCGACCTTGGACACGATGTCGAAACTGGAGTCGGCCATGACTCGTGGCTCCTTGCTCGGATGCTGGGGGTACAGCCCAAAGCCTAGGGGGTGAGTCACGGCCCGAACCGCTGATCAATCCGGTGGCGGACCACCCCCGGGGATCAGGTATTGTTTACGTCGTTGCCACGGAACACCGCCGAAAAGCGGCTCCACGGCAGCGATCTCATGGCGATGTGCCCGAGTGGCCAATGGGAGCGGACTGTAAATCCGTCGGCTTAGCCTACCCAGGTTCGAATCCTGGCGTCGCCACGCGAAACGGAAGGTCCCCGGTGCTTGCACCGGGGGCCTTCCTTCGTTTCCGTGGCCGGGGCCCGACCCGTCAGTTTCCGGCCATGTCCTTCACCGCGACCGAGAGCGGCGTCGAGCCCGAGATGAGTTCCAGGGTCAGGCCGGACGTCGCCGGGGTGTCCAGGAGTTCGGCGATCGCCGCCGCCACGTCGTCGCGGGGGACCGGGCCGCGGCCCGTGCGGGCCTCCAGCCGGACCAGGCCCGTGCCCGCGTCGTCCGTGAGGCTGCCGGGGCGCAGGATCGTCCAGTCCAGGGCCGTGCGGGAGCGGACCTCGTCGTCGGCCGCGCCCTTGGCGCGCAGATAGGCGTCGAAGACCTCGTCCCCCGCGTGCGTGGCGTCCGCGCCCATCGACGAGACGACGATGTACCGGCGTACGCCCGCGCGTTCGGCCGCGTCGGCGAACAGGACCGCCGCCGCGCGGTCCACCGAGTCCTTGCGGTCCACGCCGCTGCCCGGGCCCGCGCCGGCCGCGAAGACGGCCGCGTCGGCGCCCTGGAGCACGGCGGCGACCATCTCGACCGACGCCGACTCCAGGTCCAGGACGACGGGCTCGGCCCCCGCGTCCCGCAGGTCCCCGGACTGTTCCGGTCTGCGGATGATGCCCGCGACCTCGTGCCCGTGCGCCGAGAGCAGCCTCTCCAGGCGCAGGGCGATCTGACCGTGTCCTCCAGCGATGACGATGCGCATACTCACGACCGTACGACGGGACCGGCCGGAGGGCTTCCCGGCTCGGGCGGCCGCTCCGGGCGCGCCTGACGGGGCAGGTCGAGCGCGGCCGCCGAGTCGCAGTACTCGCGCACCGCGCTCGTCCGGGCCACCACCCGCCCCCGGTGCACCACGATCCGGCTGTACGCGAGGGACAGCACGCCCGACAGGCGCTCGCCGCGCACCGCGAGCAGCTCCGCCGGGAAACCGGCCTCGACCCGCACCTCCGGCAGCCCCATCACGGCCCGCGCCTCGGCGCTCACCGCCGCGTAAGCCTCTTCCGGCGGCAGCCCGCCGAGCGAGGCCAGCAGGTACGCCGCCTCCAGCGGATCGCCGCGCCCCACCGGGTTGGCCACGTCCCGCATCGCCCCGCTGCCCGCGGCGAGCCGCACCCCGGCCGCCCGCAGCAGCCGGACCGGCGCCGCGCCGCGCAGCTCCGTACCCCCGCAGCCGCCCTGCGGCAGGCACACCACGGTCACCCCGGCCGCCGCGAGCCCGTCCGCCGCCCGCCGGGCCACGTCGGAGGGGAGCCGGCCGAGGCCCGCGCAGGGGCCGATCGTCACTCCGGGCCGCAGCCCGCCGGCCATCGCCGCGAGCCGGGCGAGCCGGGCCGGGTCGTCCCCGTCGGTGTGCAGGTCGACGGGGACGCCGTGCTCGGCCGCGACCTCCAGGACCGCCTCGACGTACCCCGCCGGGTCCGGGTCGAGGTCCGGGCAGCCGCCCACCACCCCGGCGCCCATCTTCACCGCGTCCCGCAGCAGCGCCAGTCCGTCCGCGCCGGCCACCCCGGTGAGCAGCCTCGGGACGGCGACGGCGGTGAGGTCCACGAGGCCGCGGAGCGAACGCCGGGCCTGGAGGACGGCCTCGAGCGGGCCGAGCCCGTGGACGTCGCCGATCCGCACGTGCGCGCGTTGCGCGGTCGCGCCGTGGCCGAGCTGGAGCAGCGCCGCCTCGGTGGCCCGGCGCTGCACCTCCTCGGGGGCGTACGAGACGGGTCCGGGGGAGTCGCCGGAGAGCGCGGTGTCGGCGTGGGCGTGGGGTTCGGCGGCGGCGGGCAGCAGCAGATAGCCGGCGAGGTCCACACGCGCGCCCGTGGCGGTGAGGCTGCCGGCCGTGCCGACCGCCTCGATCCGGCCGCCGACGAGCCGTACGTCCACGGTCCGCCCGTCGGTGAGCCGTGCGTGGGAGAGCAGGAGAGAGGTCGAGTCGGCCGTGGTGGCGGCCCCGTCCTCGGGCGGCTGGGGCTGCTTGCTGTCGGCTGACATCGGGGCTCCTCAAGGCTCCTCAAGATCAAGATCACGAAGCGTGGGGCAGAGCCTAGGGGCGCTCGGACCGAGCTTCGAGGAGGAGCGCAATAGTCGTACCGATGAGGCCACGAGTGGCGTACGGGACGCCTGGTGAGGGCCGTTGTGAGGGCACCGGGAAACGGATTTGGGTGATGGGCCGGAGACCGTGTAATGTCTTCCTCGCTCGCCCCAATAGCTCAGTCGGTAGAGCGTCTCCATGGTAAGGAGAAGGTCTACGGTTCGATTCCGTATTGGGGCTCTGGTGAGAAGGGCCCGCCCTCGGGCGGGATCCGGATCATCAAAGCGGTGTAGCTCAGTCGGTAGAGCAAGCGGCTCATAATCGCTGTGTCACCGGTTCAAGTCCGGTCACCGCTACACACGGTAGCCGATTGTGGGGTCGGTCCTTCGATCGGCTACTCTTTTATGCGTTCATCCGTCCCATCCGTCCAAGGAGCACTCACGTGGCTGCCACCGACGTCCGCCCGAAGATCACGCTGGCCTGCGTGGAGTGCAAGGAGCGGAACTACATCACCAAGAAGAACCGGCGTAACAACCCGGACCGTCTTGAGATGAAGAAGCACTGCCCCCGCTGCAACTCGCACACTGCACACCGCGAGACGCGCTAATCAGGCTCGCACACGAGGCCGTCCCCACTCGGGGGCGGCCTCGTGTCGTTTGTCGGCAACAGATCCAGGAGGTACCGAGCCCATGGCGCTCGACCAGTCCTTCGTGGGCCGGACCTATCCGCCCACCCCTGCCTACGAGGTCGGCCGGGAGAAGATCCGCGAGTTCGCCGAGGCGATCGGCGACGCGAATCCGGCCTACGTCGATCAGGAAGCGGCCAAGGAGCTCGGGCACCCCGATGTGATCGCTCCGCCGACCTTCGTGTTCGCCATCACGTTCAAGGCGGCGGGCGCGGTCATCGAGGACCCCCAGCTGGGTCTCGACTACAGCCGGGTCGTCCACGGCGACCAGAAGTTCGCCTACACCCGGCCCGTGCGCGCCGGTGACCGGCTCTCGGTGACCTCCACCATCGAGGCGATCAAGTCCATGGCGGGCAACGACATCCTGGACATCCGCGGCGAGGTCCACGACGAGTCCGGCGAGCATGTCGTGACCGCCTGGACGAAGCTCGTCTCCCGCGCACCCGAGGGGGTCTGACCATGACCGCGAAGATCGCCTACGACGAGGTCGAGGTCGGCACCGAGCTGCCCGCGCAGAGCTTCCCCGTGAGCCGCGCCACACTCGTCCGGTACGCCGGCGCCTCGGGGGACTTCAACCCCATCCACTGGAACGAGAAGTTCGCGGTGGAGGTCGGCCTCCCCGACGTCATCGCCCACGGCATGTTCACCATGGCCGAGGCGATCCGCGTCGTCACCGACTGGGCCGGCGACCCCGCCGCCGTCGTCGAGTACGGCGTCCGTTTCACCAAGCCCGTCGTCGTCCCCAACGACGAGGCCGGCGCGCTGATCGAGGTCAGCGCCAAGGTCGCCGCGAAGCTGGACGACCAGCAGGTGCGGGTCGACCTCACCGCGACGTGCGCGGGCCAGAAGGTCCTGGGCATGTCCCGGGCCGTGGTCCGGCTCGCGTAGTCGCACCGATCACTCGTCGATCGGAGAGGGGCGGCCGCGGAGAGCGGCCGCCCTTCTTTCCCCTTGCGTGGTTAGTGATTGAGCACTAACTTTGTTTGCATGGTCAGGATGAGTGCGGAGGAGCGGCGCGAGAGCGTCGTTCGCGCGGCGATGAGCGAGTTCAGCCGCGGCGGGTACCACGGCACGTCCACCGAGGCGATCGCCAAGCGCGTCGGCGTCTCGCAGCCGTATCTCTTCCGGCTCTTCCCTGGGAAGAAGGCCATCTTCCTGGCCGCCTCCGAGCGCTGCATCAGCGACACCATCCGGGTCTTCGAAGAGGCCTCGAAGGGGCTGACCGGCCAGGAGGCCCTGCATGCCATGGCCGCCGCGTACACCCGGATCATCACCGAGGACCCCGACCGGCTCCTCATGCAGATGCAGGTGTACGTGACCGTCGCCGCCGCCGAGGCGGCCGGTGACCACGAGTTCGGCGAGGCCGTGCGGGCCGGCTGGACGGCGCTCTGGGAGACCGTCCACCTCGCGCTCGGCGCGGACGCCGACGAGACCACGACCTTCCTGGCGTACGGGATGCTCATCAACACCCTCGTCGCCATGGGCTTTCCGCCGGAGCACCGGGTCTGGGAGGGGTTCTACCCCTCCGTCCGCCGCCCCGGCGGCCAGGAGGGGTAGCGCCGCCGCCCGGCCTCACGTGTCCCACCGGACGCGGCGGCTCTTTCATGGGCACGAAAGTTAGTCAGTAATAACTAACCTGAGATCTGAGGGGCAGTCATGAACCAGCCAGCAGCCCGCCGCGGTTCCGCCGCCTGGGCACTCGTCATCACCAGCGCCGCCGGCTTCATGGCGGCCCTCGACAACCTCGTCGTCACCACCGCCCTCCCCTCGATCCGCGAGGACCTCGGCGGAGCACTGCACGACCTCGAATGGACGGTGAGCGCCTACACCCTCACCTTCGCCGTCCTGCTCATGTTCGGCGCCGCCCTCGGCGACCGCTTCGGCCGCCGCCGCCTCTTCCTCGTCGGACTCACCGTCTTCACCGGCGCCTCCGCAGCGGCCGCCCTCGCCCCCGGCATCGACGCGCTGATCGCCGCCCGAGCCGTCCAGGGCGTCGGCGCCGCGATCATGATGCCGCTCACCCTCACCCTGCTCACCGCGGCCGTCCCGGCCGCCAAGCGCGGGACGGCCTTCGGCATCTGGGGCGCCGTCCAGGGACTCGCCGTCGCCTCGGGGCCCCTCATCGGCGGCGTCCTCACCGAACACCTCTCCTGGCAGTGGATCTTCTGGCTGAACGTCCCGCTCGGCCTCGCCCTGCTGCCGCTCGCCCGGCTGCGTCTCGCCGAGTCGCACGGCACCGGAGCCCGCCTCGACATCACCGGCACGCTCCTCGCCAGCGGCGGCCTCTTCGGCATCGTGTACGGGCTGATCCGCGGCCCGATCGACGGCTGGACCTCCCTCACCGTCCTCACCGGACTGGTCGCCGGCACCGCGCTCGTCGGCGCGTTCGTCCGCCACGGCATCCGCGCCGAGGCACCGATGCTGCCCATGCGGCTCTTCCGCAACCGCGCCTTCGCCGGGATCAACGCGGCCAGCCTGCTGATGTTCCTCGGCATGTTCGGCTCGATCTTCCTGCTCAGCCAGTTCATGCAGGGCGTCCTCGGCTACTCGCCCACCGAGGCCGGGCTGCGGATGCTGCCCTGGACCGGTATGCCGATGATCGTCGCGCCGCTCGCGGGTGCCCTCTCCGACCGGATCGGCGGCCGCCCCGTCGTCGCCGCGGGTCTCGCCCTCCAGGCGATCGGCCTCGCCTGGTTCGCGCTCGTCCTGACCCCCGACGCCTCGTACGCCGCCCAGCTCCCCGCCCTCGTCGTGAGCGGCATCGGGATGGCGCTGTACTTCGCACCGGCGGCCAACCTCGTGATGTCCAGCGTCCGCCCGTCCGAACAGGGCATCGCCTCCGGCGCCAACAACGCGCTGCGCGAGGTCGGCGGCGCGCTCGGCGTCGCCGTGATGGCCTCGATCTTCGCCGCCCAGGGCGGCTACGGGTCCGGCCAGAGCTTCGTCGACGGCCTGCTGCCCGCGCTGTGGGTCGGCGCGGGCGCGGTGGCCCTGGGAGCGGTGGCGGTCCTGTTCGCGCCGTCGCGGCGCCAGGAGGCCCGACGGAAGGCGGAGGGGGCGGCCGAGGAGGAGGCCGGCACGAAGGACCTCATCGCCGCGTGAGCGAGCCCGGGACAGCCCCGTACTCTTGAGCCCGTGCAGCCTCTTCTCGACGCCCCCCTCGCGCCCCTGACCACCTTCCGGCTCGGCGGTCCCGCGGCCCGGCTCGTCACCGCCACCACGGACGACGAGGTGGTCGCCGCCGTTCGCGAGGCCGACGCCACGGGGACGCCGCTGCTGATCATCGGCGGCGGATCCAACCTCGTCATCGGCGACAAGGGCTTCGACGGCACCGCCCTGCGGATCGCGACCCGGGGCTTCGCCCTCGACGGGACGCGGCTGGAGCTCGCCGCCGGCGAGGTCTGGACGGACGCCGTCGCCCGCACCGTCGAGGCCGGGCTCGCCGGGATCGAATGCCTGGCCGGCATCCCCGGCTCGGCCGGCGCGACCCCGATCCAGAACGTCGGCGCCTACGGGCAGGACGTCTCCGCCACCGTGACCGAGGTCGTCGCCTACGACCGGCGCGCCGACGAGACCGTCACCCTCACCAACGCCGAGTGCGCCTTCTCGTACCGCCACAGCCTCTTCAAGGAGCACCCCGAGCGGTACGTGGTGCTCCGGGTCCGCTTCGAGCTGGAGGACGCGGACGGACTGTCCGCGCCCGTCAAGTACGCCGAGACCGCCCGCGCCCTCGGCGTCGAGGCCGGCGACCGGGTGCCGCTCGCGCGGACCCGCGAGACCGTCCTGCGGCTGCGCGCCGGCAAGGGCATGGTCCTGGACCCGGCGGACCACGACACCTGGTCCGCGGGCTCCTTCTTCACCAACCCGATCCTCACGGCGGAGGAGTACGAGACCTTCCTCACCCGCGTGGCCGGGCGCCTCGGCGCGGACGTCACCCCGCCGGCCTTCCCCGCGGGCGAGGACGGCGCGGTGAAGACCTCCGCCGCCTGGCTGATCGACAGGGCCGGATTCACCAAGGGGTACGGCTCCGGGCCCGCGCGGATCTCCACCAAGCACACGCTCGCGCTGACCAACCGGGGCGAGGCCACCACCGAGGACCTGCTCGCGCTGGCCCGCGAGGTCGTCGCCGGGGTCCACGAGGCGTTCGGGATCACGCTGGTCAACGAGCCCGTGACGGTCGGCGTCAGTCTGTAGGGGCGGCTAGTACGCGACTCCCACGCCCTGCCGGACCGTGGCCGGGTCGTCGATCATCGCCAGCATCGCGTGCGCCACGTCCGCCCGGGCCAGTGAGCGGCCCCGCGGCGGGGTCCCGGCGACGACCCTGCGGTAGCGGCCGGTGACCTGCTTGTCCGTCAGCCTGGGCGGGCGTACGGAGGTCCAGTCGGCGCCGCTCGCGGCGAGGTCCGCCTCCATGACCCGCAGATCGGCGTAGACGTCCTTCAGGACGCTGTTGACGACCGCGAGGACGGCTCTGTCCAGGACACCCTGACCGTCCGGGACCGGGCCGAGCGGGGCCGCGCTCACCACCAGGAGACGGCGTACCTTCTCCGCCTCCATCGCCATGAGGACCGAACGGGTCAGCCGGGCGGCCACGCCCGCGTCCGCGCGGGACCGGGCCCCGAGGCCCGACAGCACCGCGTCCCGGCCCCGGAGGGCGCCGCGCAGGCTCTCCGGATCGGAGAGGTCGGAGCGACGCAGCACGGTGAGCCCCGTGCCGGAGGCCGTGAGCCGCCCCGGGTCCCGTACGACCGCCGTCACCTCGTGCCCGGAGGCCAGGGCCTGGGCCACGACCTCCCGGCCGATGCCGCCGGTCGCGCCGAAGACCGTGAGCCTCATGTCGCACCCTCCCCGCTCAGGCGGCCAGCCAGTCGTCGATCCCGGCCAGCAGCTTCCCCCTGATGTCCTCGGGCGCCGCCGAGCCCCGGACCGACTGCCGGGCCAGTTCCGCCAGTTCCGGGTCCGTGAAGTCGTGGTGCCTGCGGGCGATCTCGTACTGCGCCGCCAGGCGGGAGCCGAACAACAGGGGGTCGTCCGCGCCGAGGGCCATCGGCACCCCCGCGTCGAAGAGCGTCCGCAGCGGGACGTCCTCGTGCTTCTCGTACACCCCGAGGGCCACGTTGGACGACGGGCAGACCTCGCAGGTCACCCCCCGCTCCGCGAGCTTGCGCAGCAGCCGCGGGTCCTCCGCCGAGCGGACCCCGTGACCGACCCGGGAGGCCCGCAGATCGTCCAGGCAGTCCCGTACGGACGCCGGACCCGTCAGTTCGCCGCCGTGCGGGGCCGCGAGGAGGCCGCCGTCGCGCGCGATGGCGAAGGCCCGGTCGAAGTCCCGCGCCAGGCCGCGCCGCTCGTCGTTGGAGAGCCCGAAGCCGACCACGCCCCGGTCGGCGAACCGCACCGCGAGCCGGGCCAGCGTCCGCGCCTCCAGGGGGTGCTTCATCCGGTTGGCCGCGACCAGGACCCGCATCCCGAGCCCGGTCTCGCGCGAGGCCGCGTCGACCGCGTCGAGGATGATCTCCAGGGCGGGGATGAGCCCGCCGAGGTGCGGGGCGTACGAGGTGGGGTCGACCTGGATCTCCAGCCAGCCCGAGCCGTCCCGGACGTCCTCCTGGGCCGCCTCGCGGACGAGCCGCTGGATGTCCTCGGGGGCGCGCAGACAGGAGCGGGCGATGTCGTACAGCCGCTGGAAGCGGAACCAGCCGCGCTCGTCGGTCGCCCGCAGCTTCGGAGGGGTACCTCCGCTCAGCGCCTCGGGAAGGTGCACGCCGTACTTGTCGGCCAGCTCGATCAGGGTGGAGGGCCGCATCGAACCGGTGAAGTGCAGGTGCAGATGGGCCTTGGGCAGCTGGGTGAGATCGCGGTAAACGTGCTCCATCGGCTGATCCTGCCGCACCCGAATGGACGACGACACCCCGTTTCCCCGATCGGGACCTTGCTAGAACGCAAAAACGGGCCCCTGGTCCGAGAACCAGGGGCCCGCCGGGAGTGCGATCAGTCGGTCGCCTCGGCGAGGAGCTTCTGCAGGCGGGACACGCCCTCCACCAGGTCCTCGTCACCCAGCGCGTACGACAGGCGCAGGTAGCCCGGCGTGCCGAAGGCCTCGCCCGGGACGACCGCGACCTCGGCCTCGTCCAGGATCAGCGCGGCCAGCTCGACGGAGGTCTGCGGGCGCTTGCCGCGGATCTCCTTGCCGAGCAGCGCCTTCACCGACGGGTACGCGTAGAACGCGCCCTCCGGCGTCGGGCAGTAGACGCCCTCGATCTCGTTGAGCATCCGCACGATCGTCTGGCGACGGCGGTCGAAGGCGGTCCGCATCTCCGCGACGGCGTCCAGGTTCCCCGAGACGGCGGCGAGGGCGGCGATCTGCGCCACGTTGCTCACGTTGGACGTGGCGTGCGACTGCAGGTTCGTCGCGGCCTTCACGACGTCCTTCGGGCCCACGATCCACCCGACGCGCCAGCCCGTCATCGCGTACGTCTTCGCCACACCGTTGACCACGATGCACTTGTCGCGCAGCTCGGGGACGATCGTCGGCAGCGAGCTGAACTTCGCGTCGCCGTAGACGAGGTGCTCGTAGATCTCGTCGGTGAGGACCCACAGGCCGTGCTCGACGGCCCAGCGGCCGATCGCCTCGGCGTCGGCCTCGGAGTACACCGCACCGGTCGGGTTGGACGGCGAGACGAAGAGGACGACCTTGGTCTTCTCCGTACGGGCCGCCTCCAGCTGCTCCACCGAGACCCGGTAGCCGGTGGTCTCGTCGGCGACGACGTCCACCGGGACGCCGCCCGCGAGGCGGATCGACTCCGGGTACGTCGTCCAGTACGGCGCCGGGACGATGACCTCGTCGCCCGGGTCGAGGATCGCGGCGAACGCCTCGTAGATCGCCTGCTTGCCGCCGTTGGTCACCAGGACCTGGGAGGGGTCGACCTCGTAGCCGGAGTCGCGCAGCGTCTTGGCGGCGATGGCGGCCTTCAGCTCCGGCAGACCGCCGGCCGGCGTGTAGCGGTGGTACTTCGGGTTCTTGCAGGCCTCGACGGCCGCGTCGACGATGTAGTCCGGGGTCGGGAAGTCGGGCTCACCCGCGCCGAAACCGATCACCGGGCGCCCGGCGGCCTTGAGGGCCTTGGCCTTGGCGTCGACGGCGAGGGTGGCGGACTCGGAGATCGCACCGATGCGGGCGGAGACCCGACGCTCGGTGGGAGGGGTAGCAGCGCTCATACGGCCCATCGTCCCAGACCTCATCAAGGCCCGGCACACAGGTTTCACGGACCGGACAGGAACGGTCATTCCCGGTCGTACGCGCGTCCGACGGCAGGTCGGTCGTGGTTTCTGTTCGACGCGGGGGCCACTGACCACGTATGCTCACTCCTCGTTGGCCCGCACCGACCACATCTCACGATGCGGTACGTTGAGGGACACCAACAAAGGGTCGTAGCTCAATTGGTAGAGCACCGGTCTCCAAAACCGGCGGTTGGGGGTTCAAGTCCCTCCGGCCCTGCTACACACACCGCCAGGTGTTGTGCGCATGTACGTACTTCATTGCACCGCCGTGCGGCTCCACCCGGGCGCGGCACGGCCGACCCGGAATCAGGTGAGAGATCGTGACGGACGCCGTAGGCTCCATCGACATGCCTGATGCCGATGACGAGGCCTCCGAGTCGAAGAAGAAGTCCCGCAAGGGCGGCAAGCGCGGCAAGAAGGGCCCTCTGGGCCGTCTCGCGCTCTTCTACCGACAGATCGTCGCCGAGCTCCGCAAGGTCGTCTGGCCCACGCGCAGCCAGCTTTCGACGTACACCACCGTGGTGATTGTCTTCGTCGTCATCATGATCGGCCTTGTCACCGTGATTGACTATGGCTTCCAGGAAGCAGTCAAGTACGTCTTCGGCTGACTTTTTGTTCCACCCCATCTGTATCGCAGGAAGAAGCAGCCACCGTGTCTGACGCGAACCTGAACGACGCCTTCGAGTCCGAGTCCGTCGAGGACGAGCTGGACATCGTCGAGGCCGCCGACGAGGACCAGGCAGACGCTGCTGACGACGTTGCCGGCGAGGCCGCCGAGGAAGCCGCTCTCCAGGTCGAGGACGAGGACCAGGAAGAGGCGGAGTCCGACGAGGACGCCGACGCCGAGGACGATGAGGCCGTCGCCGACGAGGACGACGAGTCCGTCGCCGACGAGGTCGAGGACGCCGAGGAAGAGACCGACGAGGAGGCCGAGCCGGCCGCCCCGGTCGACCCGGTCGCCGCGCTCCGCGAGGAGCTGCGCACCCTGCCCGGCGAGTGGTACGTCATCCACACCTACGCGGGCTACGAGAAGCGCGTGAAGGCCAACCTCGAGCAGCGTGCCGTCTCGCTCAACGTCGAGGACTTCATCTACCAGGCCGAGGTCCCCGAGGAAGAGATCGTCCAGATCAAGGGCGGCGAGCGGAAGAACGTCAAGCAGAACAAGCTTCCCGGCTACGTTCTCGTCCGCATGGACCTGACGAACGAGTCCTGGGGCGTCGTCCGCAACACCCCCGGTGTCACCGGCTTCGTGGGCAACGCCTACGACCCGTACCCGCTGACCCTGGACGAGATCGTCAAGATGCTCGCCCCGGAGGCCGAGGAGAAGGCCGCCCGTGAGGCCGCCGAGGCCGAGGGCAAGCCGGCTCCGGCCCGCAAGCTCGAGGTCCAGGTGCTGGACTTCGAGGTCGGCGACTCGGTCACCGTCACCGACGGCCCCTTCGCCACCCTCCAGGCGACCATCAACGAGATCAACCCCGACTCGAAGAAGGTCAAGGGCCTCGTCGAGATCTTCGGTCGCGAGACCCCGGTCGAGCTCAGCTTCGACCAGATCCAGAAGAACTGATCTCACAAGTTTCCGACCAGGTCAGAGTGGCTCTCACAGCCGCTCTGACCTGCTCGGTTTTTGGCCGCGCGTCTATACCCGTTATCGTTGTGCGGTATGCCTCCATCCGGATGACCGGATGGCGGGCTGAACACTCTCACTAGGACCCGGAGAGAGCAATGCCTCCCAAGAAGAAGAAGGTCACGGGGCTTATCAAGCTCCAGATCAACGCTGGTGCGGCCAACCCGGCCCCGCCGGTCGGTCCCGCGCTGGGCCAGCACGGCGTCAACATCATGGAGTTCTGCAAGGCCTACAACGCCGCGACCGAGTCGCAGCGTGGCATGGTCGTGCCGGTGGAGATCACGGTCTACGAAGACCGTTCCTTCACCTTCATCACCAAGACTCCGCCGGCCGCCAAGCTGATCCTCAAGGCCGCTGGTGTGGACAAGGGCTCCGGCGAGCCGCACAAGACCAAGGTCGCCAAGCTCACGGCTGCCCAGGTCCGCGAGATCGCCACGGTCAAGCTCCCCGACCTGAACGCCAACGACCTGGACGCCGCGTCCAAGATCATCGCTGGCACCGCCCGTTCCATGGGCATCACGGTCGAGGGCTGATCAGCCCCCTCGTGACCTAGTGGTAGGGCCAGCGCCGGCCCGCACCACGACTCCACACCTGAACCAACAGGAGAAGCAGTGAAGCGCAGCAAGACCCTCCGCGCAGCGGACGCCAAGATCGACAGCGAGAAGCTCTACGCTCCTCTCGAGGCCGTCCGTCTCGCCAAGGACACCTCCAGCACGAAGTTCGACGGCACCGTCGAGGTCGCCTTCCGCCTGGGCGTCGACCCGCGCAAGGCCGACCAGATGGTCCGTGGCACCGTGAACCTTCCGCACGGCACCGGCAAGACCGCCCGGGTCCTGGTCTTCGCGACCGGTGACCGTGCCGAGGCCGCGATCGCCGCGGGCGCCGACATCGTCGGCTCCGACGAGCTCATCGACGAGATCTCGAAGGGCAACCGCCTGAACGAGTTCGACGCCGTTGTGGCCACCCCGGACCTCATGGGCAAGGTCGGCCGCCTCGGCCGCGTCCTCGGCCCGCGTGGTCTCATGCCGAACCCCAAGGTCGGCACCGTCACCCCCGATGTCGCCAAGGCTGTCAACGAGATCAAGGGCGGCAAGATCGAGTTCCGCGTCGACAAGCACTCGAACCTGCACTTCATCATCGGCAAGGTCTCCTTCGATGACACGAAGCTGGTCGAGAACTACGCCGCGGCCCTGGACGAGATCCTGCGTCTGAAGCCGTCCGCCGCGAAGGGTCGCTACATCAAGAAGGCGACCATCACGACGACGATGGGCCCCGGCATCCCGCTGGACTCGAACCGCACCCGCAACCTCCTCGTCGAGGAGGACCCGGCCGCGGTCTGAGCCCTCACGGCTCACTGAGTGGTCAGCCGGCCCCGCACCTCCTCGGAGGTGCGGGGCCGGCTTCTTGTTACGGTTCCAAGGACCGTACGAGACTTGCTCAAGGGGTGGGGGATCAGATGAACGTGCCCGTATGGAAGCGCGCGGGTGTGGCCGTGACGGCCGTGGCCGTCGTCACCGGAGTCGCGGGGTGTCAGGACGGGGACGGGAAGGCCGCCGGCGCCGACGGCGCGCAGACGCAGAGCCTCGGGGACATCACGAAGGTCATCAGGGCCGCGTACGAGAAGACCTCGGCCGCCAAGTCCGCGAAGATCCGGATGACGATGGCCCTGCCGGCCGGCCTCGAAGGCGGCGGCACCATGGAGATGACCGGTGTCCAGGGCTGGGACCCGGCCGTCATGGACATCACCGTCAAGGGCTCGATGCTGGGCGCGGCCGGCGGCGGTTCCGACACGATGCGCATGATCATGCTCGACAACGTCATGTACATGGACATGGGCGCCGAGCAGGCCGCCGAGATGGACGGCAAGCGCTGGCTGAAGCTCGACATGCGGGCGGCGGGGGAGGCCTCCGGCGACAAGTCCCTGTCGAAGTCGATGACCGGCGGCCTGGAGAACATGAACCAGGACCCGGCCAAGCAGCTCGCCCTGCTCCTGGACTCGCCCAACCTGAAGCACCTCGGGGCCGAGAAGGTCGACGGCGCCCAGGCCCAGCACTACAAGGGCACGCTGACCCTGGAGCAGATGGTCGCCGCCAACAAGTCCCTGGACGTGCTGTCCGAGAAGGAACGGGCGGACCTGGTGGAGAGCGCCAAGAAGTCCGGCATCACGGCGTACGACACCGAGGTCTGGGTCCGTGAGGACGGCTACCCGGCCCGGATGGACGTCGGAATGAAGTCCGCGCAGGGCACTGTGAAGATGGGGATGCACTTCTCCGACTACGGAGCCCAGGCCACCGTCCAGGCCCCGCCGGCCAAGGACACCGTGGACCTCTTCGAGAAGCTGAAGGGTCTCGGCGCGGGGGGCGGTCAGGCCTGATCCGCCTGGGGCGTCCGGGGGCGGTCAGGGCGGATTTGCCCCCGGGCGCATCGGTCACGTACTCTTCCGAGGAAGCCAAAGACCGCTGGTCGTCACTGTGCCGTCAAGGTGCGGTGGCCGAAGGATTCGCTGGTACGCGAACGACCCGCGCAGGTGATTGTGGATGAGTTCCCGGATCCTCGTGATGCGGTCGAGCTGAGCCCCGAGCGCCTGCGCCCGGGGCGTTTTTGTTGTGGCAGCCCCTTCTGAGCGGTCCTCATCACCCGGAAGGAGGCCGACGCTCTATGGCAAGGCCCGACAAGGCTGCCGCGGTAGCCGAGCTTGAGGACAAGTTCCGCAGCTCGAACGCCGTCGTGCTGACCTCGTACACGGGGCTCACCGTGGCGCAGCTGAAGACGCTGCGTCGTTCGCTCGGTGAGAACGCCCAGTACGCCGTGGTGAAGAACACGCTGACCAAGATTGCGGCCAACCAGGCCGGCATCTCCGCGCTGGACGACCAGCTTGCTGGTTCGACCGCGGCCGCCTTCGTCACCGGTGACCCGGTGGAGTCGGCGAAGGCTCTGCGTGACTTCGCCAAGGAGAACCCGAACCTCGTCATCAAGGGCGGTGTCCTTGATGGCAAGGCGCTGTCCGCCGACGAGTTCAAGAAGCTCGCGGACCTCGAGTCCCGCGAGGTTCTGCTCAGCAAGCTGGCCGGCGCGTTCAAGGGCAAGCAGTCCCAGACTGCCTCGCTCCTGCAGGCGCTGCCGTCGAAGTTCGTCCGCACCGCGGAGGCGCTTCGCGTCAAGCTCGCCGAGCAGGGCGGTGCCGAGTAATTCGGCTCGCGTCATGATCTGTGCCGCCTAGGCACAGGTCGTAGCGGGCCGTAACGCCCGCCTCTCTATACATCCGGCACCTGCCGAATTAGTGGAAGGATCGCCCATCATGGCGAAGCTCTCTCAGGACGACCTCCTCGCCCAGTTCGAGGAGATGACCCTCATCGAGCTCTCCGAGTTCGTGAAGGCCTTCGAGGAGAAGTTCGACGTCACCGCCGCCGCGGCCGTCGCCGTCGCCGGCCCGGCGCAGGGTGGCGCCGCCCCCGAGGCCGAGGCCGAGCAGGACGAGTTCGACGTCATCCTCGAGGGTGCCGGCGACAAGAAGATCCAGGTCATCAAGGTCGTGCGTGAGCTCACCTCCCTGGGCCTCAAGGAGGCCAAGGACCTCGTCGACGGCACCCCGAAGCCGGTCCTCGAGAAGGTCGCGAAGGAGGCCGCCGAGAAGGCTGCCGAGTCCCTCAAGGCCGCCGGCGCCTCCGTCACGGTCAAGTAAGACCGTTTCGAGTCGCTGAAGCTGACTCCTGCCCCCGTGTAACGCGGGGGCATCGAAAGGCGATCACCCTTCTGGGTGGTCGCCTTTCGGCGTTCCCCGGGAAGGGCGTGGCGGGGGCTCCGAGGGCCGCCGGGAGCGGAGTATGGTGATCTTCGCCGTGCGCCCCGCAGACCGGGGGGCCTTGACGAACCGCACGCAGCGCGCAATTCTCAGGACGCGTCGTCACAACGATCCGTTTCCGAGGCATGGATCGACGACTGAACGGGCAGTATCGAGGTGCGCCGCACGGCGCGAGGTACCGCGGAGTTGAGAGCAACGAGGGTCGCGAATTATTCGCCCTGGACATCAGTGAGCCAAGTGGCTACACTGACCCTTTGCGCTGCCTGTTAGCTGCCCCCTGCCCGTCACCAGGGGCATACCTTCGCATCCGCTTCGTGGACCGACCCTGTCTGAGCTGGCCTTTCGGTCGTATCAGGAAAAGTCTGCCGTGAAGCGATGCAGGGGACCGGTACGCGCGTAGTGAGTCCGAGCCCTCGGAAGGACCCCCTCTTGGCCGCCTCGCGCAACGCCTCGACCAATACGAACAACGGCGCAAGCACCGCCCCGCTGCGCATCTCTTTTGCAAAGATCAGGGAGCCCCTCGAGGTTCCGAACCTCCTCGCGCTGCAGACCGAGAGCTTTGACTGGCTGCTCGGCAACGCCGCCTGGAAGGCTCGCGTCGAGGCTGCCCTTGAGTCGGGACAGGACGTCCCCAGGAAGTCCGGTCTGGAGGAGATCTTCGAGGAGATCTCTCCGATCGAGGACTTCTCCGGGTCGATGTCGCTGACCTTCCGCGACCACCGCTTCGAGCCGCCGAAGAACTCGATCGACGAGTGCAAGGACCGTGACTTCACGTACGGCGCCCCGCTCTTCGTCACGGCCGAGTTCACCAACAACGAGACCGGCGAGATCAAGTCCCAGACGGTCTTCATGGGCGACTTCCCGCTCATGACGAACAAGGGCACCTTCGTCATCAACGGCACCGAGCGTGTCGTGGTGTCGCAGCTGGTCCGTTCGCCGGGTGTCTACTTCGACTCCTCCATCGACAAGACGTCCGACAAGGACATCTTCTCCGCCAAGATCATCCCGTCCCGGGGTGCCTGGCTGGAGATGGAGATCGACAAGCGCGACCTGGTCGGTGTCCGCATCGACCGCAAGCGCAAGCAGTCCGTCACCGTCCTCCTCAAGGCTCTCGGCTGGACCACCGAGCAGATCCTGCAGGAGTTCGGCGAGTACGAGTCCATGCGCGCCACCCTGGAGAAGGACCACACCCAGGGCCAGGACGACGCGCTGCTCGACATCTACCGCAAGCTGCGTCCGGGCGAGCCGCCGACCCGCGAGGCCGCTCAGACGCTGCTCGAGAACCTCTACTTCAACCCGAAGCGCTACGACCTCGCCAAGGTCGGCCGCTACAAGGTGAACAAGAAGCTCGGCGCCGACGAGCCGCTGGACGCCGGCGTGCTCACCACCGACGACGTCATCGCCACGATCAAGTACCTGGTCAAGCTCCACGCGGGCGAGACCGAGACGATCGGCGAGAACGGCAACGAGATCGTCGTCGAGACCGACGACATCGACCACTTCGGCAACCGTCGTCTGCGCAACGTCGGCGAGCTCATCCAGAACCAGGTCCGCACGGGTCTGGCTCGTATGGAGCGCGTCGTGCGTGAGCGCATGACCACCCAGGACGTCGAGGCGATCACGCCGCAGACCCTGATCAACATCCGGCCGGTCGTCGCCTCCATCAAGGAGTTCTTCGGCACCAGCCAGCTGTCGCAGTTCATGGACCAGAACAACCCGCTGTCGGGTCTGACGCACAAGCGTCGTCTCTCGGCGCTGGGCCCTGGTGGTCTGTCCCGTGAGCGGGCCGGCTTCGAGGTCCGAGACGTGCACCCGTCCCACTACGGACGCATGTGCCCGATCGAGACCCCCGAAGGCCCGAACATCGGTCTGATCGGTTCGCTCGCCTCGTACGGCCGCGTCAACGCGTTCGGCTTCATCGAGACGCCGTACCGCAAGGTCGTCGACGGCCAGGTCACCGACGAGGTCGACTACGTCACCGCCGACGAGGAGGACCGCTTCGTCATCGCGCAGGCCAACGCCGCGCTCAACGACGACATGCGGCTCACCGAGAACCGCGTCCTGGTGCGTAAGCGTGGCGGCGAGGTCGACTACGTCCTGCCGTCCGAGGTCGACTACATGGACGTCTCGCCGCGCCAGATGGTGTCGGTCGCGACCGCCATGATCCCGTTCCTCGAGCACGACGACGCCAACCGTGCCCTCATGGGCGCGAACATGATGCGTCAGGCGGTGCCGCTGATCAAGTCCGAGGCCCCGCTCGTCGGCACCGGCATGGAGTACCGCTGCGCCACCGACGCCGGCGACGTGCTCAAGGCCGAGAAGGACGGTGTCGTCCAGGAGCTGTCGGCCGACTACGTCACGGTCGCCAACGACGACGGCACGTACATCACGTACCGCCTGCACAAGTTCTCGCGCTCGAACCAGGGCACCTCGGTCAACCAGAAGGTCGTCGTCGACGAGGGCGACCGTGTGATCGAGGGCCAGGTCCTCGCCGACGGTCCCGCCACCGAAGACGGCGAGATGGCGCTCGGCAAGAACCTGCTCGTGGCGTTCATGCCGTGGGAGGGTCACAACTACGAGGACGCGATCATCCTGTCGCAGCGCCTCGTGCAGGACGACGTCCTCTCCTCGATCCACATCGAGGAGCACGAGGTCGACGCCCGTGACACCAAGCTCGGCCCGGAGGAGATCACCCGGGACATCCCGAACGTCTCCGAGGAGGTCCTCGCGGACCTCGACGAGCGCGGCATCATCCGTATCGGTGCCGAGGTCGTCGCCGGCGACATCCTCGTCGGCAAGGTCACGCCCAAGGGCGAGACGGAGCTGACGCCGGAGGAGCGCCTGCTCCGCGCGATCTTCGGTGAGAAGGCCCGTGAGGTCCGTGACACCTCGCTGAAGGTGCCCCACGGCGAGATCGGCAAGATCATCGGCGTGCGCGTCTTCGACCGCGAGGAGGGCGACGAGCTTCCCCCGGGCGTGAACCAGCTGGTCCGCGTCTACGTCGCCCAGAAGCGCAAGATCACCGATGGTGACAAGCTCGCCGGCCGTCACGGCAACAAGGGTGTCATCTCCAAGATCCTTCCGATCGAGGACATGCCCTTCCTCGAGGACGGCACCCCGGTCGACATCATCCTCAACCCGCTGGGTGTCCCGTCCCGAATGAACCCGGGACAGGTCCTGGAGATCCACCTCGGCTGGCTCGCCAGCCGCGGCTGGGACGTCTCCGGTCTCGCGGACGACTGGGCGCAGCGCCTCCAGGCGATCGGCGCCGACCAGGTCGCCCCGGGCACCAACGTCGCCACCCCGGTGTTCGACGGTGCGCGTGAGGACGAGCTCGCGGGCCTGCTGAACCACACCATCCCGAACCGCGACGGCGAGCGCATGGTGCAGCCGACCGGTAAGGCGAGGCTGTTCGACGGCCGCTCCGGCGAGCCGTTCCCGGACCCGATCTCCATCGGGTACATGTACATCCTCAAGCTCCACCACCTGGTCGACGACAAGCTCCACGCGCGTTCGACCGGCCCGTACTCGATGATCACCCAGCAGCCGCTGGGTGGTAAGGCCCAGTTCGGTGGCCAGCGCTTCGGTGAGATGGAGGTGTGGGCGCTTGAGGCTTATGGCGCCGCGTACGCCCTCCAGGAGCTGCTGACGATCAAGTCCGACGACGTGACCGGCCGCGTGAAGGTCTACGAGGCCATCGTCAAGGGCGAGAACATCCCTGAGCCCGGCATCCCCGAGTCCTTCAAGGTGCTCATCAAGGAGATGCAGTCCCTGTGCCTCAACGTGGAGGTGCTGTCCTCGGACGGCATGTCCATCGAGATGCGCGACACCGACGAGGACGTCTTCCGCGCAGCGGAGGAGCTCGGCATCGACCTGTCCCGGCGCGAGCCGAGCAGCGTCGAAGAGGTCTGACGGGAGTTCGGTCGGGGGCTCGGCGTTTCACCGCTGAGTCCCCGGCCGGCCCCAGGACCCCCGTATCAGACCCCAAGCCTTACAACCCTGAGAGGGATTGACGCATAGTGCTCGACGTCAACTTCTTCGACGAGCTCCGGATCGGTCTGGCCACCGCTGACGACATCCGTCAGTGGAGCCACGGCGAGGTCAAGAAGCCGGAGACCATCAACTACCGCACGCTCAAGCCCGAGAAGGACGGACTCTTCTGCGAGAAGATCTTCGGTCCGACCCGGGACTGGGAGTGCTACTGCGGCAAGTACAAGCGTGTCCGCTTCAAGGGCATCATCTGTGAGCGGTGTGGCGTCGAGGTCACCCGCGCGAAGGTGCGCCGTGAGCGGATGGGCCACATCGAGCTCGCCGCTCCCGTCACCCACATCTGGTACTTCAAGGGCGTCCCGTCGCGTCTTGGCTACCTGCTCGACCTCGCCCCGAAGGACCTCGAGAAGGTCATCTACTTCGCGGCGTACATGATCACGTTCGTCGACGACGAGCGTCGTACGCGTGACCTGCCCTCGCTGGAGGCGCACGTCTCCGTCGAGCGTCAGCAGATCGAGAACCGTCGCGACTCCGACCTGGAGGCCCGCGCCAAGAAGCTCGAGAACGACCTCGGCGAGCTCGAGGCCGAGGGCGCCAAGGCCGACGTGCGCCGCAAGGTGCGCGAGGGTGCCGAGCGCGAGATGAAGCAGCTGCGCGACCGTGCGCAGCGCGAGATCGACCGTCTGGACGAGGTCTGGTCGCGCTTCAAGAACCTCAAGGTCCAGGACCTGGAGGGCGACGAGCTCCTCTACCGCGAGCTGCGTGACCGCTTCGGCACGTACTTCGACGGTTCGATGGGTGCCGCGGCGCTGCAGAAGCGCCTCGAGTCCTTCGATCTGGAGGAGGAGGCCGAGCGCCTCCGCGAGATCATCCGCACCGGCAAGGGCCAGAAGAAGACCCGTGCGCTCAAGCGCCTCAAGGTCGTCTCCGCGTTCCTGCAGACCGCGAACAGCCCCAAGGGCATGGTTCTCGACTGCGTGCCGGTCATCCCGCCGGACCTGCGTCCGATGGTGCAGCTGGACGGTGGCCGCTTCGCGACCTCCGACCTGAACGACCTGTACCGCCGCGTGATCAACCGCAACAACCGTCTGAAGCGTCTGCTCGACCTCGGTGCCCCCGAGATCATCGTGAACAACGAGAAGCGGATGCTCCAGGAGGCGGTCGACGCCCTCTTCGACAACGGCCGTCGTGGTCGCCCGGTCACGGGCCCCGGCAACCGTCCGCTGAAGTCCCTCAGCGACATGCTGAAGGGCAAGCAGGGTCGTTTCCGTCAGAACCTGCTCGGCAAGCGTGTGGACTACTCCGCGCGTTCCGTCATCGTCGTCGGTCCGCAGCTGAAGCTGCACCAGTGCGGTCTGCCCAAGGCCATGGCGCTGGAGCTCTTCAAGCCGTTCGTGATGAAGCGCCTGGTCGACCTGAACCACGCGCAGAACATCAAGAGCGCCAAGCGGATGGTCGAGCGCGGCCGCACGGTCGTGTACGACGTCCTCGAAGAGGTCATCGCCGAGCACCCGGTTCTGCTGAACCGTGCGCCCACGCTGCACCGCCTCGGCATCCAGGCCTTCGAGCCCCAGCTGGTCGAGGGCAAGGCCATCCAGATCCACCCGCTCGTCTGCACCGCGTTCAACGCGGACTTCGACGGTGACCAGATGGCCGTGCACCTGCCGCTCTCCGCGGAGGCGCAGGCCGAGGCCCGCATCCTGATGCTGTCCTCGAACAACATCCTCAAGCCCGCCGACGGCCGTCCGGTCACGATGCCGACCCAGGACATGGTCCTCGGTCTGTTCTTCCTGACCACCGACGGTGAGCTCCGTGACACCAAGGGCGAGGGCCGCGCGTTCGGCTCCACGGCCGAGGCGATCATGGCGTTCGACGCCGGCGAGCTCGCGCTGCAGTCGCAGATCGACATCCGCTTCCCCGTCGGCACCGTCGCTCCACGTGGCTGGGTTCCCCCGGTCACCGAGGAGGGCGAGCCGGAGTGGCAGCAGGGTGACTCGTTCCGCCTGCGCACCTCGCTGGGCCGCGCGCTCTTCAACGAGCTGCTGCCCGAGGACTACCCGTTCGTCGACTACTCCGTCGGCAAGAAGCAGCTCTCCGAGATCGTCAACGACCTCGCCGAGCGGTACCCCAAGGTCATCGTGGCGGCGACGCTCGACAACCTGAAGGCGTCCGGCTTCTACTGGGCGACGCGCTCCGGCGTCACCGTGGCCATCTCCGACGTCGTCGTGCCCGAGGCCAAGAAGGCCATCGTCAAGGGCTACGAGGAGCAGGACGAGAAGGTCCAGAAGCAGTACGAGCGCGGTCTCATCACGAAGGAAGAGCGCACTCAGGAGCTCATCGCGATCTGGACCAAGGCGACCAACGAGGTTGCCGAGGCGATGAACGCGAACTTCCCGAAGACGAACCCCATCTTCATGATGGTCGACTCGGGTGCCCGAGGAAACATGATGCAGATGCGTCAGATCGCGGGTATGCGTGGTCTGGTGTCGAACGCCAAGAACGAGACGATCCCGCGTCCCATCAAGGCGTCCTTCCGTGAGGGCCTCACCGTTCTGGAGTACTTCATCTCCACGCACGGTGCCCGTAAGGGTCTGGCGGACACCGCCCTGCGTACCGCCGACTCGGGTTACCTGACCCGTCGTCTGGTGGACGTCTCGCAGGACGTGATCATCCGCGAGGAGGACTGTGGCACCGAGCGCGGTCTGAAGCTGCGGATCGCCGAGCGCGGCGCCGACAACGTGCTGCGCAAGACGGACGACGTCGAGACCTCCGTGTACGCGCGGATGCTCGCCGAGGACGTCGTCGTCGACGGCAAGGTCATCGCGCCGGCCAACGTCGACCTGGGTGACGTGCTCATCGACGCCCTCGTGGGCGCCGGTGTCGAGGAGGTCAAGACCCGCTCGGTCCTGACCTGTGAGTCCGCCGTCGGTACCTGTGCGTTCTGCTACGGCCGTTCGCTCGCCACCGGCAAGCTGGTCGACATCGGTGAGGCGGTCGGCATCATCGCCGCCCAGTCCATCGGTGAGCCCGGTACCCAGCTGACGATGCGTACCTTCCACACCGGTGGTGTGGCCGGTGACGACATCACCCAGGGTCTGCCCCGTGTCGTCGAGCTCTTCGAGGCTCGTCAGCCCAAGGGTGTCGCCCCGATCTCGGAGGCGGCCGGCCGCGTCCGTATCGAGGAGACCGAGAAGACCAAGAAGATCGTCGTCACCCCGGACGACGGCACCGACGAGACGGCGTTCCCGATCTCGAAGCGTGCCCGTCTGCTCGTGGGCGAGGGCGACCACGTCGAGGTGGGCCAGAAGCTCACCGTGGGTGCCACCAACCCGCACGACGTGCTGCGGATCCTCGGTCAGCGTGCGGTCCAGGTCCACCTGGTCGCCGAGGTCCAGAAGGTCTACAACTCGCAGGGCGTGTCGATCCACGACAAGCACATCGAGATCATCATCCGGCAGATGCTGCGCCGTGTGACGATCATCGAGTCCGGCGACGCGGAGCTGCTGCCGGGCGAGCTCGTCGAGCGCTCGAAGTTCGAGACCGAGAACCGTCGTGTGGTCACCGAGGGCGGTCACCCCGCCTCCGGCCGTCCGCAGCTGATGGGTATCACCAAGGCCTCGCTCGCCACCGAGTCGTGGCTGTCGGCGGCGTCCTTCCAGGAGACGACCCGAGTGCTGACGGATGCGGCGATCAACGCCAAGTCCGACAGCCTCATCGGCCTCAAGGAGAACGTCATCATCGGTAAGCTCATCCCGGCCGGTACGGGTCTGTCCCGCTACCGCAACATCCGGGTCGAGCCGACCGAAGAGGCCAAGGCCGCGATGTACTCGGCCGTCGGCTACGACGACATCGACTACTCGCCGTTCGGTTCGGGCTCCGGCCAGGCCGTTCCGCTGGAGGACTACGACTACGGTCCGTACAACCAGTAAGCGAGTCGCTTGACCGAAGGGCGGTCACCCCGATGGGGTGGCCGCCCTTCGGCGTACCCGGTCAGCGGGCGGCGAGTTCCCACACCGCGACGAGCGCACCGGCGCTCGCGGCCAGCGCGGCGATGCTGGTCAGGGGCCAGCGGGCGCGTTCCAGGTCGTCGAGGCGGGCCTCGTGGTCGGCGAGCTGCCGGTCGGTCTGGTCGCTGCGCTGCACGAGCAGCGCGAGCGAGCCGTCGACCCGGGCGAAGCCGGCCTCCAGGGTGCCGCGGAGCCGTTCCAGTTCGAGGGCGACGGCGACGGGGTCGTTCGGGTCAGGATCGGTCATCGGCACCTCCCTCGGACGGGAGGCCGGCCTGGCCTGCCGGCAGGCCGACCGGGCCGGGGGTACCGCTGTCGGTGCGGAGCCAGGACGGGAGCAGGTTCTGCACCAGGTCCAGGGCCATCACGCGGGCCAGTCCGCCGGCGACGGCCAGCGCCCCGGCGACCCAGGGGAGGGTCGCCGGGATGCCGGAGGCGTCGACGATCGCGGGGAGCACGACGGCGATGCCGACGGCGGTCTGGAGGACGGTACGGGCCGTGCGCTGGGCGGCATCGGACATCGGGGTCTCCTCTGGTGCGGGGGTTACTTCGTGTACGGGACCTTGAGCGCGCTCCAGGACGCGGCGCCGGGGATGCCGTCGGCGTCGGAGCCGCGGAAGCCGAGCTTGCGCTGCCACTTCGCGTAGCTGAGCCGGTCGGCCTCGCTCCAGCGGGGGCCGGGGCCGACGGTGTACGCGGCGCAGCCCTCGGCGACGAGTCGGCGGCCCATGGCCGTGATGACCGGGGAGCTCGTCTCCTTGCGGAAGAACGAGGTGCCGGGGAACGGCTGGAGGCGGGGGGCGGTGGGCTTGCCGCTGCCGGGGGCGGGCCGGGCCGGGGCCTTGGCGAGCCGGGTCTGGACGCGCCCGCGGAGGGTCGGCATGCCGAAGCCCTTGGGGTCGTTCTTCCAGTCGGACCATTCCAGGTGGCCGATGACGGACTTGGCGCCCCAGCCGTGGGCCCGGCAGAGGGCGGCGGAGACCCGTTCGATGGCGTCGAGCTGGGCGGCCGGCCAGGGGTCGGTGCCGTTGCCGAGGTTGACGCACTCGAAGCCGTAGAAGCGGGAGTTGCCGTCGACGGCGCCGCGGCTGCCCTGGTGTTCGCGGGGGGTGGGCGGCCGGTCCCCGTACGTCTCGGTGATCACGGCCTGGAGGACGGAGGGGTCGCCGCCGCCGGCGTGGTTGGCGCGTCCGTCGGCGACCAGATGGACGGTGCCGTCCTTGGTGATGACGCCGTGGCAGAGCGGTCCGGGCAGGCCCTCGTAGCCGTTGAAGCACATCTCGACGGAGGAGGCGGCGCCGGAGCTGACGGTGTGGTGGATCATCACGCCGGTGACCGGGCCCCAGGCGCCGGCGTGGTTGCGGTTGTGGGAGCGCCAGCCGGGGTGTTCGACGACGGTGACGCCTTCGGCGCGGAGTGCGGCGAGGAGCCGGTCCGCTGGGAGAGGAGTGGCCATCTGATGTCCTCCGGACATGAAAAAGGCCCGCGCGGAGGCCGGCGGGCGTACGGGTGGGTTGGGTGCTACGGCACGGGGGCGGGGTCCGGGGCGGGCTCGGGCGCGGGTTCCGGCGTGGGCTCGGGCTCGGGTTCCGGGGCCGGCGGCGCCCAGGCCGCGCACAGCGTGGCGCAGGCGGATCGTCGGGCTTCGAAGTCGGCGAGCGCGGCCGTCACGGCCCGCTGGGAGGCGGCCGGGTCGGGGACGACCGGGGCGCCGTTCAGCGCGTCCACGATGACCATGCCGGAGCCCCGCAGGACGGCGTCGCCCGTGCCCCTCTCGGTGACCTCGGCGGTGACGTACACCGACGGGTACTGCCCGGTGACCGGGTCGCGCTGGAGGGCGTGGCCCAGGCTGTTGTCGTAGACGCGTACGTCGACGGTGTGGCCGCCCTCGGTGACGGTGGCGCGGCCCGCGTAGTCGATGGCCACGCCCCAGGGCTCGGTGGGGTCGATGTTCACAGGGTGCTCCTTGTGCTCTTCGGCGGGCGGGGGATCAGGTCTGGGCGCCGTGGATGAGGACGGGCTGGGCGTAGACCGTGCCGCCGGTGGCCTGGGCCTGGATCTCGATGTTCATGGTCTGGCCGAACCGGGTCTTCATGTCGCCGGGCAGCAGGCCGATGTAGTCGTAGGTGGTGCCCGCGGTGACCGGGGGCCCGAACGGGACGCTGTCCACGAGGACCCGCACCTGGCCGGTGGCGCCGCTGGACGCCGCCGTGCTGATGGCGAGCCGCAGCTTCGGCTGCCAGATGGGGTTGGAGCAGCGGGCGATGGTCGTGAAGGCGCCGGCGGTGGTGGAGGGCCACTTGGCCGGGTCGCTGGCCAGTGGCGGCATCAGCTGCAGCCAGGGCCGGGCGAGACCGCCGGTCAGGATGTCGTCCGCGAAGATCTCGTGGTTGTAGCCGTCGAAGATCCGGAACAGCGGCCGGGTGATGGTGACGCTCTCGGACGGGGTGGGACGGAACTCGTTGACCGCGGGGCGGGTGTTCACCGCGGTCGACAGGGCCTTGAGGCGGCGTTCCATCTGGTTGAGCCGGTCGATGATGTCCTCGGGCAACTGGGGCATCAGGCCTCCTCGAGGTAGAGCTCGGCGGTGTCGGGCCGGCCGCGTTCCGGCGGGGTGATCTTGACGCCGACGATGCGGTAGCGGGCGTCGAGGCCCTGGGAGTACCACTCGTCGGTGATCCGGATGCGGGCGACGCGGCCGAGGAGCGCGGGCGGGACGATCCCGCCGAGGTGGATGCTGATCGAGGGGATCACCACGGCGCCGCGCGCCTGGTCGAGTTCGGTGGTGGCCACCGAGTCGAGCGCGAGCTGGTCGCTGATCTCGTTGTGGTCCGAGGACAGGTCGATCAGCGGCCAGCCGTCCACGAGCAGGTCGCTGGCGTACTGCGTGGCGGAGAAGATCGGCCGGGACTCGGCGGCGGCGTTGGCGTTGGTGGAGGCGCCGCGGGCCACGGCGGTGGTGCCGCCGCGAGTCGCGTCGTACGGGAAGGAGTACGACAGGATGACGCCGGGCCGGTCGAAGACCAGGTCGGTCGCGCCGGTGACGATCTTGGGTTCGCCGATCCGGAGCTGCCGGATCCGCTGCCCGGTGACCGGGTCGCGGTAGACCAGGATCTGGTGCTCGAAACCGTCCTCCGTCGCGGCGAGCTGGTCGAGCGCCTCCAGATAGACGGTCTCGTCGCCCTTGCGCCACGAGGCGGTCTTCCGGAACTTGGGGATCTCGTTCCCGAAGGTGATCCCGAGGCGGCGGGGTTCCTCGCCCGCCGGGGCGTCGGGGTAGGTCTGCACGTCGAGCTCGCGCCACAGCCGGCGGGCGATCTCCAGCTGGTCGGTCGGGGTGTCGTACGTGATGTCGGTACGGATGCGGCGGCGCCCGGCGTACGAGTCGAAGGTGGCGGCCTGGATGCCGAGGGTCAGCACCCCGCGGCCGCTGGACTGCAGGGTGCTGGTCCAGACGATGCCGCCCCACCACAGGTCGCCGCCGCGCTCCAGGTAGACCGCGGTGCGCCCCTGCCGGACCTTCTTGACCCGGTCGGCGATGGCCTTGTCGGGGATGGGGACGGTGCCGGAGAGCGAGCCCGCCTTGCCGATGTAGTCGTCGATCGAGACGTCCCGCAGGGGCAGGATGTCCAGTGTCTGGTCGGTGAGCAGGTCGCAGAAGATCGCCCGGTAGGGCGTTTCGATGGCCATCGGGGCCCCTCCTTACAGGACGTAGGTGGCGGAGACGCGGATGTTCCGGCCGGCGGCGAGGGCGCCGTTGGAGGACCAGGTCCGCAGGTTGACCTGGCCGTTGGCGTAGAGGTTGGCGCCGCCTTCGCCGTAGCCGTCGCAGGCCGAGGCCTCGAAGTCCATGGGCGGGCGCCAGCCGGCGGGGAGGGTGCAGAGCGGCTCGTCGGGCATGTTGCCGGCGCTGTCGACGTTCACCTGGGGGCCGCTGCGGGTGACGGTGACCGTGACGGAGCACAGACCGCTCCGGGTCCTGCGGCCCGAGAACGAGACCATCGACCAGTTGGGCAGGGCCGTGGCGCCGGCGTTGGTCGTCTCGACCTCGACCGGCGGCTGGTAGACCACCCAGGCGCTGCCGTTCCACCGCTGGAGCTGGCCGCCGTTGTAGTCGCGGTACTGGCCGTTGTAGCTGCCGGTGGTGACCGTTCCGCTGGGCGCGATGCCGCCGATCTCCTTGGGGTAGGCGACCCAGGCGGTGCCGTCCCAGCGCTGCAGGAAGTGGGCGTTGTCGTTGTCCTGGTACTGGCCCGGGTAGCCGCCGGGGACGCCCGCGTTGTTGTAGACGGGCAGGATGCCGCCGGACGAGACGGTCGTGGTGCGCAGGTCGGTGGAGGCGCCCCCCGCCCAGTCGATGCCGCCGGTGCCGGCGGAGGCGCCCTTCTTGACCTTCACCGTGAACAGGGTCAGGGAGCGGGCGGGGGCCGGCGGGGCGGCCGGGACCGCCGCCGGGGTGCCCTTCACGATCTCGACGGCGGCCTCGTACTTGCCGAGGGCGTCCACGTCGTTGTCGTAGACGCGGACCACGACGAGGTCGACCCGGTCGTTGAGCGGGTCGCCGTCGGCGAAGGTGAGGGTGATGTCCTCGTCGAGGGCGACCGGGTAGGCGCCGTCGGTGGTGCCGCCCTGGATGACGGCCTTGCCGTGGTAGACGGTGGCCGTCATCGGGCCGGAGGAACTCATCCACAGGCCGCCGACCCGGAACTTGCCGTCGTACGTGCCGGGCAGGATGCCGGACCGGACGCCGAGCGGGTTGACGGGGGTGGTGGCGCCGAGGTTGGTGACGCGGGTGTTCTGGCGGGTCTGCCCGGTGGGCATCAGCCATCCGGAGCGTACGGGCATGGGGGTCTCCTGTCGTGGGGCGGCGGGCGGGGGCGGCCGGTCAGTACTGCGGGTCTACGCGGATGAAGGCGTTGTCGTACCAGGCCTGGGCGCCCACGGTGTTGGCCACGAGCCGGTACTGGAGGGTGAAGGTGTAGGTGAGGCCCGGGGTGAGGCCGCTCAGGCGCCGGTTCATCGACATCGAGGCGAAGTTCTCGTTCGAGCCGATCACCGCGTACTCGTCGTCCGGCTCCTGGACGACGTTGGCGCCCTGCGTGAACCGGAGCGCGAGGTAGGCGTAGTAGTCCTTGTGGGAGCGCATCCGGGCGCCGAACTGGACGAGCACGGCCTTCGACGACGGGGCGACGAAGGACACCGAGATCGGGTTCTGGACCGTGTCGAGCAGAGTGCTCGTGTAGGTGTTCGACGTGGTGAAGCCCGCGTCGGTGAGGTCCTTGTAGTACGGCCCGGGGAACGCCGGCCGCCAGGCGGCGCCGTCGTACCGCTGGAGTTCGCCGTTCGCGCCGTCCCGGTACTGGCCGGTGTAGCTGGCCGTCAGCGTCGACGCGGAGGGCGGCACGATGCCGCCGATCGCCTCCGGGTAGGCGACCCACTGGCCGCCGTCCCAGCGCTGCAGCTGGTTGTTGGCGGTGTCCTGGTACTGGCCCGGGTGGGCGCCCGGCAGGACCGGGCCCTCGACCGGGAGGATGCCGCCGAGCGCGACGACCGGGGTGCGCAGGTCCTTCAGGGAGGTGTTCCACGGGATGCCGCCGTTGCCCGCGCTGGCCCCGGCCGGGACGGTCACCTCGTACAGAGGGAGGCTGCGCGGCGGGGTCACCGGCGCCTTGGGGGCCTGGCCCGGCACGCCCTGGATGATCTCGACCTTCGCCTCGTTGCGGGTGCTGCCGTCGTAGAGGTTGTCGTAGATCCTCAGGACGACCAGGTCGATCCGGCCGTACTGGGCGTCGCCCGCGGCGAAGGTGACCTGTTCGGAGGCGGGCAGGGCCACCGGGTAGACGCCCTGGGAGATGTCGCCCTGGATGACGGCCCGGCCCTCGGAGACGGTCGCCGTCATGGCGGAGGCCTTGTCCATCCAGAAGCCGGACAGCCGCCACTTGCCGTCGTAGGAGCCCGGCAGGACGCCGGAGCGGACCTGGACGGGGTTGATCATGGTGGTCGCGCCGACCTGGTTGAGGCGGGTGTCCTCGCGGGTCTGGCCGGTCTCGGCGACCCAGCTGCTGCGCAGGTTCACGGGGTTCTCCAATCGGGGAGGTGCGGGGTGCGGGGCGGTCAGGACCTGATCCACTGGGCGGACAGGTTGCTGTAGTAGCCCGAGCCGCCGAGGGTGCGGACGGCGGCCGTGTGGTTGTGGTAGCCGGCGAGCTGCAGGACGTTGCCCGCGGTGAGCTTGACCAGGCCCTGGCCGCCGACGGTGACGGCGCCGGTCGCCGCCGGGCCCAGCCAGGTCATCCGGGGCACGCCGACGCCGCCGAGGGTGACGCGGGCGCCGCGCACGCCGGTGGTCGAGTCGCCGTTCCAGGCGACGTGGCCGGAGACCCGCCACCAGCCGGTGCGCGGTACGACGAAGCTGTCGGAGCCGTTCCAGCCGGTGAAGTCGTCGATGTCGACGTTCTGGAGGGTGATCGGCGTCCAGGTACCGGCCGGCACGCTCTGCATCGACGTCTGCGAGACGCTGAACAGGACGGCGGCCTTGCCCTCCGCGTACTGCCAGGCGCCACCGTCCCAGCGCTGGAGGACGCCCGCGTTGTCGCGGTACTGGCCGGTGTATCCGCCGGTCGTCATGGTCCCGTGCGGGGCGATGCCGCCGATCGGCTTCGCGTACGAGATCCAGGCGGTGCCGTCCCAGCGCTGGAGGAGCCCGGCGACGTCGCGGTACTGGCCGACGTAGGCGCCCTTGAAGCCGCTGGTCGGGATGATGCCGCCGAGCGCGGTCATCGGGTAGTGCAGGGTCGTGACGACGCCCGCGGTGGTCCACGCGACACCGCCGGTGCCGGCCGAGGTGCCGGCCGGCACCGAGACGGTGTAGAGCGGGAAGGCGCTGCCGGGGCCCGAGGCGGGAACGGCGGGGGTGGCCGCGGGGGTGCCCTTGACCAGTCGGATCACGGCTCCGGTGGAGCCGCTCCGGTCGTACGCGTCGTCGAGGACGGCCAGCTCGATCAGGTCGATCCGGCCGTACTGCGGGTCGCCGTCGGGGATGGTCAGGGTCTCGGGGGAGGTCACCGCGATCATGTACGCGCCCTGGGCGGTGTCGCTGCCCTGGACCACGGCCCGGCCGGCGCCGACCGAGCACTGCATCGCCGACGTGCCGGTCAGCACCAGGCCGCCGGGCACGATGCCGGGGCGTGAGCGCAGCGGGGTCTCCGCGGCGCTCTGTCCGTTGGGTGTGAGGAGCGCGGACAGTGCGAGCCGGGTGTCCTCGCGGGTCTGGCCGGTGGACTGGAGCCAGGCGGCGCGTACGGTCATGGGTTCACCTCTTTCGGTACGGAGCGGTCTCTGGGGGAGGGGGAGGCGGCCGCGGTCACCATTCGGCGCTGCGCCAGCGGATCGTCATCAGGGCCTCGGGGGTCGACGCGTCGGGCCGGAACGACAGCTCCGTGCGGCCCGGTTCGAGGAGAAACAGCTCCTCCGGACTGGAGTCGGCCATCGCGGTGTGACGGCGGGAGGCGGTGTTGTTGAGCATCACCGTGCCGTTGACGGTGTCGACGACGAGCTCGTCACCGGCGGCCAGGTCGATGGCGTACCGCAGCCGGCGCTTGCTGACCCGCTCGGTGACGGTCGGCATGGAGCAGGGGCCGCGGAAGACGATCACCGGATGGGTGGCGGCGGAGCCGGTGTTCTCGGCGACCGCGTCACCGGTGGACTTGGCCTGGCCCCAGTCGAGCGGCCAGGTCAGCCCGTTCGGCAACCAGGTCAGGCCGGTCTCCGGCTGCGGCGGGGTGGTGGAGGAGGACTGCTCGTTGACGGCGTAGCGGCGCGGGTCGGAGGCCAGCCACTGGATCGACATCTTCGAGCTGCCCTGGGTGGCGAAGCCCTGGTCCGCGGGGACCACGCGCTGGGCGATCCGGGCGCGTACGGCGAGGAGTTCGCCGTGCAGGCGGACGGTGAGCCAGCGTTCCTCGTCGAGCAGGGCGAGCGCCTGGCGCAGCGCGCGGACGGCCTCGCCGGTCTGGCTCCACTCCGGCATCAGCACGATCGTGCCGCCGATCTTGCGCGGCTTGGCGTAGCGGGAGCCGGGCCAGGCGCCGTGCGAGGTGGGCCGGTCGGCGTCGGAGGAGTCGTACTCGGGCAGGTCCTCCCAGCCCTGGAGTCCGGACCGGTCGACGTTGAACGGTGTGCCGGGGCCGATGAGAAGCCCGGCCCACTGGATCTGCCCGTCCTGGGTGATCAGTGAGCCGGGCGCGTGGTCGGCGGTGAGATTGCTTCCGGCGTATGTGGTTGTGGTCTCGGCCATGGGGCCGTCACCTCACTTCTGAGGGGCTGTCGGGTGAGAGGGCTGAGCAGGGACGTCAGCTGTACGCGGCGACGAGGAAGAGCAGGTCCTCGGCGGTCGACCGCGGGCCGGCGCCCGGCTCCTCGTGGAACTCCGCGATGCGGTGGGGCTGCCGGGGAGTCTCGGTGAGGGCCGGGACGCGCCGGTGCTCGAGCACGGTGAGGGGGTCGATGCGCGGCGCGCTGTCGGCGCCGGGGAAGACGACACCGCCCTCGGCGAGCATCGGGATCTTGTCGATGTCGACGCCGAACTTCTTGCCGAGGATGTTCACGCTCAGCTTGTTGAGCCCGTCGATGATCCAGTTGGCGAAGGCGATGAGCCCGTTGATCGGGCCCTTGACGACGCCGAGCACGGCGCTCAGGGCGCCCTTGACCAGATCGCCCATGCCCCGCAGCGCCCGGGCGACGGCGTCCTTCGCGTGCCGGAAGAAGCCCGGGATCCTGTCGGTGATGAAGGACAGCACCGGTTTGACGGCGTTCTTGATCCCGCCGACGGTGCGCGAGGCGATGCCGCGCAGGGCGTTGGAGGCGGAGGTGACGGTGGTGCGGACCCTGGAGATGCCGCTGATGCCGGAGCCGACGATCTTCAGGGCGGTCGTGAACAGGGTCACGTACGCCTTGACGTAGGTGCCGACGGCCTGCCCGATGAGCTTCACGACCGGCTGAAGGAACGTCCAGACCGACTGGAAGCCCTTCAACGCGGCCTGGAACACCTGCCGCATGATCTTCTGGCCGGTCTCGGTCTGCATCGCGTACTCGATGAGCCAGGCGGCGACGGGTACGAGGATGCCGGCGAGGAAGCCGATCGGGTTGGCGCGCATGGCGAGGTTGACGCCGGTCATGGCGAGGGAGGCGACGGTCATGACGGTGCCGTAGGTGTCCATCAGCCTGGTGACCACGTCGGCGACGGGCAGCAGTGGGAGGAGGAGCCCGAGGACGCCGCCGACCGCGGGGCCGAGCCTCCCGGCGGCCGTTCTCGCCCTGCCCGCCGCGGTCCCGATCCTCCGCACGCCGGTGACGGCCCTGGACCGCTGGATGCGGCGGACGGAGTCCGCGGCGCCGGACGCACCGGTACCGAGGCCGCGTACGGAGGTGCCGGCGGTGCGCAGACCGGCCGCGAACCTGTCCATGCCGCCGGCCGCGCGCACGGCGTCCTCCCGGAGCCGCTTCAGTCCGTCGCCCGCCTGACCGAGACCGCGCTTGAGGGAGCTCATCACCGGCAGGGCGCCGGCGAACGGGTTCGGGAAGGCCGCGGCGGCACTCATCCGCGTGCCTTCGCCAGGTACATCAGCGCGTCCGCCGTGGACTGCGGATCACTGGTGCGGGCCGCGTGGTAGTGCTCGATGTGCAGTCCGGCACCCCCGCCGCCCGTGCCCGCCTGCAGCTGCGCGCTCATGCGGGCGCGCCGGGCGGTCAGGGCCAGCAGCCGGTCCAGCTTGGACAGCGGCAGGACCGCCTCGGCCTCGCCGGCCTCGGCGAGGATCGCCGGGACACCGCCGCTGCGGGGCATGACGACACCGCCGGTGGCGAGCATGGGGATGGTCGGGATGTTGACGCCGAAGGTCTTGCCGCCGACGACCGGCACCCAGCCGGGGACGCTGACCTTGACGCCGTTGACGGCTCTGATCATCCGGTTGATCAGGCCGATGACGGCGTTGATCGGGCCGGACACACCGCTCTTGATGCCCTCGAACGCCCGGGACGCGATGTCCTTGAGGCCGTTCCAGATGGAGGACATCTTGTCCTTGACGGCGCTGAAGGCGTTCGGGATGGCGCTCTTGATCCAGTTCACCACGGGGGTGATGACGGCCTTGATGCCGTTCCAGACGGTGCTGATGACCGTCTTGATCGCCTTCATGACCGTGGTGATGACCGTCTTCCAGATCGTCACGTAGGTCTTGATGACGGTGGCGACGGCCTTGACGACGGTGGAGATCGCCGTCTTGATGCCGTTCCAGACGGTCTTGATCAGCTGTCCGGCCTTCTTCATGATCGGGCCGATCGCCTTCATGACCGCGCTGATCACGGTCTTCACGGCGTCGAAGGCCTTCTTCAGGACCTTCTGCATCGTCTTCGACTGCATCGCCATCGCGACGATCTTCTCGATGAGCGGCATGAAGAGTTCGACCAGGCGGGCGAGGAGATTGCCCTTCATGGACTTGTTGAGCTTGTCCTGGCCCTTGGCGGCCTTGCCGGCGCCGGACTCGTACCTGCCCATCTTCGTGCCGGCCGACTCGGCTGTGCGGCCGGCCTTCGTCATCGACTTCTCGGCCTGGTCCGAGGCGGTCCTGAGGTTCTTGAGCTGGGTGCTGGAGCCCTGGGCGCCGGTCTTGAGGTTCTTGAGCTGACCGTTCGCCGAGTTGCCCGCGTCGCCGACCTTCTTGACCGAGGTCGCGGCGCCGGTGGCCTGCGTCTTGAGGTTCCGCAGGGAGTCGGACGCCTTCTTCATGGAACTGGTGAGAGCCATGGGTTACCTCCTTTCGGGGTGGGTGGGGCTCAGGCCTCCAGGGCCCGAGTGGTCTCCTGGGCCTTGATCCTGAGGGTGTTGAACGCGGAGGCCACCTCGCCGCCGGCGCGTGCGAGCCGTTCGGCGGCCCGGGCGGCCGACTCCAGGCCGCGGGCCTTCGGGAGCTTCTTCGGGTCGAAGTGCCGCTGCGCGCTCGCGAGCTTCCCGGTCGCCTTGGCCATCGCCTGGACCTGTGCGGGGTTGGCCTCGACCATGGCGGCGTTGAGCTTGTCGAGCTTCTTCGGGTCCGGGACCTTCTTGGGGTCGTAGTCCTTGACGGCCTTGACGAGAGCTTCGGCCGCCGTGGCGACCGTCCCGATCTTGGCCGGATCGGCTTCCTTGACGGCCGTGTTGATCCGTCCGACGGCGTCGGCGGCCTTGGCCATCGCGGAGGCCTTCGGCAGTTCGTTGAACTTCGTCCTGAAGGGACCTGCCAGGGTGTTGAACTCCCTCATGTGAGGGTTGATCGCCTCCAGCTGGGCGCGCAGGGCGTCGAAGTTCGCGTTCCGCGGGACCGAGGCCATTCCGCCGGCGGCGGCGTCCTCCCGGTTCTCGACATCGGTGCGGTTCTGGAGGCGGATGCCGCGGCCGGTGTCGGAGGTGGCCAGGACGCGGCCGTCGGCGTTGCCCATCAGCCGGGCCGGCAGCTGCTGGATGTCGCGCTGGATCTTGATGACCCAGGCGGTGAGGATGAGGCCCATCGCGGGGATCATGAGGCCCGCGACGGCGGAGGCGAGGTACCAGCCCCACTTGTTGTCCGGGTTCTCGCTGTTCTCGTAGAACTTCTCGAGGGCGGCGCCGAAGCCGTCGAGTCCCATGGCTTCGAGCAACTCGGACTTCTTCGCCTTGGTGAGCTCGTCGTACATCGACTTGAAGCGCTCGGTCCACTGCTCCGGCAGCTGCTTCTGGAGGTACTGCTCCGTGACCAGCGGGCTGCTGTCCGACTTCGTGAGGTAGGTCTTGAGGGCGGTGATCTCGGTGGAGAGATCGTCGGGTGTCTTCGTCATGTCTGCTCCGCTTCCGGCCGGTGAGGGCCAAGCGCCGAAAAGCCCCTGCCGGTAACGGCAGGGGCTCGTTCGTGCGGGGGCAGTCGGCGCGGCTAGGCGTCGTCGTCCCGGCGGGGGCCGCGTCGCACCGTCGCGAGGGCGTCGTTCCAGCCCGCGGCGTAGGCGAGGGTCTCGTAGCGGGAGACCTCGGCGTACAGCGTGCCGAGCAGGGCTCTCTTGTCGAGGGCGACGGGTCCGTCGAGGAGCTGGCGGAGGCGGTCCTGGAGAGGGATCCGCGGTTGCGATGCCTCGGCCTGCTGGGTCATGGACGCCTGCCTTCCGGTTGCTTGCCCGTGCGGTTGTGGCGGCGCCGCGGAGTGACGAGCGGGGGCACCACGTATTCGAACTTCTGTGCGAACAGAGTGTGGAACATCTGTTCGATGTTTGTCGAGCCAGAAACCCCTGACGGTGTGTCTTCCTGCGTGATTTCAAGACAGGTTGGCGTCTGAAACGGCCTTGTGTTCGACCAGGTAATCTGGAAGGTGCGTTCCCCGGACCCGACCACTTCGGGGGATGAGGGGCGCGAGGGGCGCGCGGGGGACCCCAGGGGGCTGGAAGGCAGTACTGACGCATGGATACGGAGCCGGGCGCTGGCCGCCGGGATCGGGTCGTCGACTGGCTCGCGGCCCACCCCGATCTGCCTCATCTCTTCGCGCACCTCTCGGAGCTCGTCCACGTCCACGGACACGCCCCAGGAGAGCTCGTCGTGCTCCCCCGGGCCGAGATCGACCGCCGGGAGACCGCCGCGTTCACCGCCGGCTGGGCCGAGGCCGTCTCGGACGAACTGCCCCGTATCCGCCAGGAGTACGAGAAGCGCGTCGCCGACGCCTACGCGCAGGGCCAGGGGGACGCGCGGGGAGTCCGCCGCCCCCAACGCCGCACGGACGCCGGCCCGGACGGCGGTGCCAGGGTCATCGCACTTCCCTTCGCCTGGCTCCTCGAACCGCCCGCGGCGGTGGTCGAGGCCGAGGAGCGCGTCCGCAGGGAGCGCGAGATGTTCGAACAGCGGGCCGACCCCGGGCACCGCGCCGACCCCGAGCCGCGCCCCGTACCCGGGCCGCGGTCCGAGCCGCGCCCGGCACCCGCGCGGCGGCCCGAGCCCGAGCCGGAGCCCGAGCACCGCAAGGAGTCCGAATCCGAGCCGGAGCCGGACCTCCTGGTGACCGCCCAGGAGAGCCGGGCCCGCCGCAACGCCCAGCCGGTACGGAAGGTCGTGCGCCGCAAGGGCGGCCGGCCGATCGTCCCGCCGCTGGCCGGGGTGCCGGCCCAGGTGGGACCGCCCGTCGACCGGCGCGACGCCGATCCCGCCGAACCGGAGTCGCGCGCGAGCAGGGGACAGCGGCTGTCCGACCGGGCCAGGGCCCTGGAGAAGGACATGACCGCCGAGCGGACACGGGAAGAAGCGCCCCCGGAGCCCCCTCCCTGACGGGGAAGGGGCTCCGGGGGCCGCGGGATCACCCGAAGAACCGGGCGAGGGCGTGGTGGGAGGGCCCTTCGTCCGCCGCGACGGACACGTCCCCGCGCCCGTCCGCCTCCTCGGCGCCGTCCTCGTCCGCGGACCCGCCCGGCCGCGGCACGGGAGCCGGAGCCTCCGGCGGGTCGTCGTCCTCACCGGTGTTGACGCAGGCGAACATCCAGTTCGCCACGGCCAGATGGTCCACCGTGGCCGCGAGCAGATGGTCGGTGACGGACCACTCCGCGGCCTCGCCGTGGAGCTCGCGCTGGACGGCGCCGTCCCGCGGCAGGTGCTTCACCATGACCATCAGCCGCCGGCTGGACAGTTCACCCCGGTGCCAGTCGAGGAGGTCGGCGGAGTAGTAGCGGAGCAGGTCCGCCTCAAGGGCCTCGGCGTGTTCTTCGACGAACTCGACGAGGCTCAGTCTTCCCCCAGGCCGAGCCCGGTCTCCTTGCCGTAGGCCTCGAGGATCGCGGCGATGTCCTGCATGGTGATGTCGTGCTGCTCGAAGCGCGCGAACTGCTCCTCACCCATCAGGAGCGCCAGCAGGCCGTCCACGTCGTTGTCGTCGAGCGTGCGCAGCGCCTTGGCCGTCGCACGGCTCAGTTCGGTCGGAAGGGTGTAGCTCTCGCCGTCCAGCTCGAAGGACCAGGCGCGGCCGTGGGCCTCCTGTCGCTGGGCGCGGGCGGCGTTGACGTCGAAGCGGGCCATGGTGATGCGTACTCCTTGTTCGGGTGAGTGAGGAGAGGGGGGCGGGACGGCGGGTGCGCCGTCCCGCCCGGGTGGGGAGGGGATCAGACCGCCGCGCCGTACTGGCCGTCCTTCATGAGGAAGGTCGCCAGCGGCTTGCCGTCGCCGTTCGACATGGCCGAGAAGGTGAGGCCCAGCGTGGACGCCGCCTTGCGGGCCAGCTTGATGTCGTCGGAGGCGGTGACCTGACCGCGCGGGATGATGAAGCGGTACGTGACGGCGGTCGTGCCACCGGCCTTGACGTCGGTGAACTCCAGGCCGAGGGCGCGGGCGTCGGCGTACGGACGCTCGGCGATCTCGTACTTGAAGGTCTCGGCCGACGCGGACGGCTCCGGCTCGACCTTCCCGCCGCCCATGAAGAACGGCAGCGTGTCCTCGTTGAACTGGAGCATCGAGAACTTCAGCGAGAGGTCACGGGCCGAGTAGATGTAGTGGATCGGGGAGACCGACTGCCACGAGTCGATGGCCTCCAGCTTGTCCTTCTTGGAGAAGGTCACGCCGTCGCCCGTGGTGAAGCCGAGGTCGGTCCAGCCGGTCCAGTCGGCGGAGGAGTCGCCCGCGCCGAAGGACGGCACGGCGGTGCCGACCTTGGCCACGTAGAGCTTGCCTACGCCGGCGACGCGGATCTCGGCCGAGTTGTTTCCTGCCATGGTGTGTTTCTCCTTGGTGAGAGGGCTGCCGTCCGGACGTCGTCCGGGTACGGCAAAGGCCCCGCCGGACGGCGGGGCCTGGTCTGTGGGGGCGTCGGGAGGACGCCGGGGGAGGCGAGCGTCTAGAAGACGTTCAGCGAGAGCCGGATCACGCAGAGGTAGCGGTTGGCGCCCCGGTAGAGGTAGTCGGGCATCCAGCGCGGCCCGTCCTGCTCCTCGGCGTCGCTGACGAAGTGGGCGCCGATCTGCTTGCCGAGGGTGGCGAGCAGGGCCCGGCGGGCGGCGTTGGCGAGGACGTGGGCCGCGCTCTTGGTCGGCGCGTACACCTCGAACTCGATCAGCGGCTTGTCGACGTGCAGGTCGCCGATCCAGGCGCCGCCGCGGCGGTTCACCAGGACGGCGTTCTGCGTGCCGTCGAAGCCGGCCGGCGCCTGTGCGGCGACCGTGACGCCGGCCAGCGCCGGGTCGGCCTTGAGGACGTCGACGACCAGCTTCTCGACGTCCGGGAACGCACTCGGGGGAGTGGTCATGACGGTTCTCCTCGAAGGGCTCGGAAGAGGGACGCGGTACGGGGCGCCGCCCGGGTCGCTCCGCGGGAGGGGGGGGCGCGGCAGCGTGCCCGGACGGCGAACGGCGAAGCCGCCGCCCGTCGTTCGGGCGCAGCTCCGCCGCTGCACCAACTGTGACAGAGAGCGTGCGCGCACGCAACTAGTTCGGTGCGTGCTTCCGTCCGACGCTCGGCACGCGGCCCTCCGCCCGGCCCCTCCGCCCTTCCGTACGGGCCCCGCGAGCCCCGCGCGGGCGCCCGATAGGTTGGCGGCCACCTACCGAGGAGCCGCCCCGTGCCCGCCGCCCGCCCCCGCCTTCTGTACGTCACCGACCTCGCCTACCCGGCCCGCGGACGGCGCTACTGCGACGAGGACATCCACCTCACCGCCCGGCTGCGCGAGAGCTTCGACCTGGCGCTCTGCCACCCGCTCGACGCCACCGCCCTCATGGACGCCTTCGACGCCGTCGTCGTGCGCAACAGCGGCCCCGTCATCGGCTACCAGAAGGAGTACGACGCCTTCCGCGAGCGCGCCCTGGCCGGAGGCACCCGCGTCTACAACCCGCTCCACGGCCGCGGCGACATGGCCGGAAAGCAGTACCTGCTCGACCTGACCGCCGCCGGGTACCCCGTCATCCCCACCGTCGACCGGCCCGAGGACCTCCATCTGCTGCCCGCCGCCGCCGAGTACGCGGTCAAGCCCAAGGCCGGCGCCGACTCCATAGGACTGCGCTTCCTCGCCCCCGGGGAACTCCCCGGCCTCGCCTACGACGGCCTCCTCGTCCAGCCGCGCGTCGACTTCCGGTACGAGGTCTCCTTCTACTTCGTCGACGACCGCTTCCAGTACGCCCTCCACGCCCCCGACCCCGCACGCCGCTGGGTCCTGGAGCCGTACGAGCCCACCGAGGAGGACCTCGCCTTCGCCCGCCGCTTCGTCGACTGGAACACCCTCGACCACGGCATCCAGCGCGTGGACGCCTGCCGCGCCCCCGGCGGCGAGCTGCTCCTCGTCGAACTGGAGGACCTCAACCCCTATCTCTCCCTGGACCGCGTCCCCGAGGAGACCCGCCAACGGTTCGTCGCCGCCTTCACGGCCTCGCTCCACCGCTTCCTGGCGGCCTGACGAGCGGCACGCGAAAGCGCCCCCCGTCCTTCACGGACGGGGGGCGCTGCTCGTACGAGGGGAGTTCAGGCGGTACGGGACCGGCGGCGGGCCACGCGCTCGGCGGCGAACACGTCCTCCAGGCGGAAGAGCTGTGCCCGGCCCGCCTTCCCGGCGGCCCGCAGATGACCGAGCTGGACCCACTTGCGGATGGTCGCGGGGGCGACGCCGGCCTCCTCGGCGGCGAGCGGCCCGGGGATCAGGGCCGGCAGGGCGGGCGAGCTCAGCATGAGGTCTCCTTCGGGTCGTCCATCGCCGCCTCGATCTCCTCGGCGCGGGAGCCGGCGGCGGCCGCGAGCTCCGCCCACTCCCGCTCCGGCCACAGGTGCCGGTAGGCGGGATCGTCCTGGCAGCCGCACGCCTCGTCCACGCACACGCAGGCCGGGTTCACACAGAGCACCGCGCGCCGGTCGGGGAAGGCCCGCAGCGACACCGAGTCGCACCAGGGGCAGCGGCCCGACACCCGTACGACCGTCTCCGAGTCGCCGAGCGTCCGGGCGCAGCGCCGGGCCATCCGGCGGATCTCGTCCCGTACGTGCCGGGCGAGGTCCGGGTCGGCGGCGATCGCGTCGAGGAGCCCCACGACCCGGCGGAGCCGGTCGATCACCCCGGCGCGGGGCGGCCGCGGCAGCGCGAGCCGGGCGCGGACGGCCTCCTCCAGCTCCACCACTCCGTCGGAGATGTCGCGGATCGCGTCGGAGACGTGCAGCCGGATCGGGGCGGCGCCGTGGCCGGGGACGGAGAGACCGTGCCGCTGCTGGAGGAGCAGCGCCTCGCGGCGTTCCTCGCGGATCTGCTCGTCCCGGCCGGCGGGGGAGGGGACCGGGGCACTCCCCGCGGGGCCGCGGCGGCCGGGCGCGAGCTCCTCGGCGAGCTCGGGGAACTGGCGCACGAGGGAGGCGGTCCAGAGCGCGATGTCGCGCAGCACGGGCTCGACGGACGCGGTGGGGGGCGTGCGGTCAGCCACGGCGGCCGGTCCGGGCGAGCGTCGGGGTGAGGGCGACGGCCTTCGCCACGCGGGCCGGGTCCGCCGGGCGCCCGTTGCGCCAGAGCCGGCCCGCGCAGACGCCGTCGAAGTAGCTCTCTGCGGGGGCCACCGCCGTCTCGCACTCGCGGCGGACGGGGCAGCCGGCGCAGGCGCGCAGCGCCGGGGCCGCCTCCTTGGCGCGGCGGGCGAAGACGACGGACGGGGAGAGACCGGCGCACGCGGCGTCGGCCTGCCAAGGGGTGGGGTCGAACAGGAACAAGAGGTTCTCCACGGTCCGGGGCTCCCCGAACTCCATGGGACCGATGGGGCCGTTGGGGCTCAGGGGGCCGACGAGTGCGGCGGCGAGCCAGAGTTACATGTTGCGTGCGGGCGCGCAACAAATTTGCGAGGCGCCCCCGGGGTGACCTTCATCGTTTCGACACGTTGCGTCCCCGAAACCTAGTAATTCTGTGCGCGCAAGCACGCTAGAGTTGGCCGCCTGGAGGAGTGGAGTGAGGAGCTGTACATGACCACTCGTGGGCTGGATGAGTTCGCAGGCTGGGTCGAAGGCCTGATGCGACAGCGCGGCTACGACATCGACAGCCCGCGCGGCGGCGGCAAGTCCCGGATCGCGGACGAGGCCGGGGTGCACCGGGCCGCCGTGACGCGGCTGCTGCAGCGGCAGAGCATGCCCGACCTGGAGACCATGCGCAGGATCGCCCCGCTGCTCGGGGTCTCGGTCCGCGACATGCTGATCCGGTCCGGCCGGGTGAGCCCGGAGGAGCTCCCGATGGCGGCGGACCTGCTGCCGCCGAGCGACTGGCAGCCGTCGATGGAGGACTTCGCGCGCTGGCTGGGGGTCCCCGACGACCGCATGGGCGTCTTCGTCAAGGTCGTGAACCAGTTCCTGGAGCCCGACACGGCGGCGGAGGGCGCCACCGAGGCCCCCGAACCCCGCCGCACGGCCCGGGACTGACCCCGGTCCCGCCCGGGAGGGCCCGGGTCCCGCCCCTGGGCGGCCCCGGCCCGACGCGATCTTGCCTGGTCCCGGCCTTCCCCGGCCGGGACCACGTGCGCGTGGGCATTTGTTTTGACCGGAGTCCATGCGATAGGTACGCTCAAGCCTTGTGCCTGGGGTGTGCCTGGGCTCGCGTGCGTGTCCTCAACCGCAAGGCGAGTCATATATCGGCCACCGTGATCCGAGCCTTCTCCGCCTGGCGGAGGGGTGCGCGAGATTCGACACACCCGACCGCGTGGGTCGGCGAATGTTTCAGGTTAGTTTCACCGACGGCACACAGAAACCGGAGAAGTAGTGCCTACGATCCAGCAGCTGGTCCGGAAGGGCCGGCAGGACAAGGTCGAGAAGAACAAGACGCCCGCACTCGAGGGTTCCCCTCAGCGTCGCGGCGTCTGCACGCGTGTGTTCACGACCACCCCGAAGAAGCCGAACTCGGCCCTCCGTAAGGTCGCGCGTGTGCGTCTGACCTCCGGCATCGAGGTCACGGCCTACATCCCGGGTGAGGGTCACAACCTGCAGGAGCACTCGATCGTGCTCGTGCGTGGTGGCCGTGTGAAGGACCTGCCGGGTGTTCGCTACAAGATCATCCGCGGTTCCCTCGACACGCAGGGCGTCAAGAACCGTAAGCAGGCTCGCAGCCGCTACGGCGCCAAGAAGGAGAAGTAAGAATGCCTCGTAAGGGCCCCGCCCCGAAGCGCCCGGTCATCATCGACCCGGTCTACAGCTCTCCTCTTGTCACCTCGCTGATCAACAAGATCCTGCTGGACGGCAAGCGTTCCACCGCCGAGCGCATCGTGTACGGCGCCATGGAGGGTCTTCGCGAGAAGACCGGCCAGGACCCGGTCATCACGCTGAAGCGCGCTCTCGAGAACGTCAAGCCGGCCCTCGAGGTCAAGTCCCGCCGTGTCGGTGGCGCCACCTACCAGGTGCCGATCGAGGTCAAGCCGGGCCGCGCGTCCACGCTGGCCCTCCGCTGGCTCGTCGGTTACTCCCGCGCCCGTCGCGAGAAGACCATGACCGAGCGCCTCATGAACGAGCTCCTCGACGCCTCGAACGGCCTCGGTGCGGCCGTCAAGAAGCGTGAGGACACGCACAAGATGGCCGAGTCCAACAAGGCCTTCGCGCACTACCGCTGGTAGTCGCAACCCACATCGAGACCGAGAGAAGACTGAGCCGATATGGCTACCACTTCGCTTGACCTTGCCAAGGTGCGCAACATCGGCATCATGGCTCACATCGACGCGGGCAAGACGACCACCACCGAGCGGATCCTGTTCTACACCGGCGTTTCGTACAAGATCGGTGAAGTCCACGACGGCGCTGCCACGATGGACTGGATGGAGCAGGAGCAGGAGCGCGGCATCACGATCACGTCTGCCGCGACGACCTGCCACTGGCCGCTCGAGAATGTCGATCACACGATCAACATCATCGACACGCCGGGTCACGTCGACTTCACCGTCGAGGTGGAGCGTTCGCTGCGCGTGCTCGACGGTGCTGTCACCGTGTTCGACGGTGTGGCCGGCGTCGAGCCCCAGTCCGAGACTGTCTGGCGACAGGCGGACCGCTACGGCGTGCCGCGTATCTGCTTCGTCAACAAGCTCGACCGTACGGGTGCCGAGTTCCTCCGCTGCGTCGACATGATCGTGGAGCGCCTCGGCGCCGTCCCGATCGTCATGCAGCTCCCCATCGGCTCCGAGATGGACTTCCAGGGCGTTGTCGACCTGGTCCGCATGAAGGCGCTTGTCTGGTCCGCCGAGGCCAGCAAGGGCGAGATGTACGACGTCGTCGACATCCCGGCCTCGCACACCGAGCTCGCCGACGAGTGGCGCGCGAAGCTGGTCGAGACCGTCGCGGAGAACGACGAGGAGCTCATGGAGCTCTTCCTCGAGGGCGTCGAGCCCACCGAGGAGCAGCTCTACGCGGCTGTCCGTCGTATCACCATCTCCTCCGGCAAGGGTGGCGGCGAGAAGACGATCACCCCCGTCTTCTGTGGCACCGCGTTCAAGAACAAGGGCGTTCAGCCCCTGCTCGACGCTGTCGTCCGCTACCTCCCGTCGCCCCTGGACGTCGAGGCCATCGAGGGCCACGACGTCAAGGACGCCGAGCTCGTCGTGAAGCGCAAGCCGTCCGACGACGAGCCGCTGTCGGCCCTCGCGTTCAAGATCGCGAGCGACCCGCACCTCGGCAAGCTCACCTTCGTCCGGATCTACTCCGGTCGCCTGGAGGCCGGCACCGCGGTGCTGAACTCCGTCAAGGGCAAGAAGGAGCGCATCGGCAAGATCTACCGCATGCACGCGAACAAGCGTGAGGAGATCGACTCGGTGGGCGCCGGCGACATCGTCGCCGTCATGGGCCTCAAGCAGACCACCACCGGTGAGACGCTGTGTGACGACAAGAACCCGGTCATCCTGGAGTCCATGGACTTCCCGGCGCCGGTCATTCAGGTCGCCATCGAGCCCAAGTCCAAGGGTGACCAGGAGAAGCTGGGTGTCGCCATCCAGCGTCTCGCGGAGGAGGACCCCTCCTTCCAGGTGCACTCGGACGAGGAGACCGGCCAGACCATCATCGGTGGTATGGGCGAGCTTCACCTCGACATCCTCGTCGACCGCATGCGTCGCGAGTTCAAGGTCGAGGCGAACGTCGGCAAGCCGCAGGTCGCGTACCGCGAGACGATCCGCAAGACCGTCGAGCGCGTGGACTACACCCACAAGAAGCAGACCGGTGGTACCGGTCAGTTCGCCAAGGTGCAGATCGCGATCGAGCCGATCACGGACGGCGACGCCTCGTACGAGTTCGTGAACAAGGTCACCGGTGGCCGCATCCCGAAGGAGTACATCCCTTCGGTCGACGCGGGTGCGCAGGAGGCCATGCAGTTCGGCATCCTGGCCGGCTACGAGATGACTGGCGTCCGCGTCATCCTTCTCGACGGTGGCTACCACGAGGTCGACTCCTCCGAGCTCGCGTTCAAGATCGCCGGTTCGCAGGCCTTCAAGGAGGCCGCGCGGAAGGCTTCGCCGGTCATCCTCGAGCCCATGATGTCCGTCGAGGTCACCACGCCCGAGGACTACATGGGCGAGGTCATCGGCGACATCAACTCCCGCCGTGGCCAGATCCAGGCCATGGAGGAGCGCAGCGGCGCTCGCGTCGTGAAGGGCCTCGTGCCCCTCTCGGAGATGTTCGGCTACGTCGGAGACCTCCGCAGCAAGACCTCGGGTCGCGCAAGCTACTCGATGCAGTTCGACTCCTACGCCGAGGTTCCGCGGAACGTCGCCGAGGAGATCATCGCGAAGGCCAAGGGCGAATAACTCTCCCGAGTTAACGCTTTAGGCTTGACACCAGTCGTCGGGGCTCGGCCCCCGGAACCCGAGGAACCGGGCCCCGACGGATGGCATCCCAGCAAAGATCACCTGGCGCCGATGAGCAAGGCGTACAGAACCACTCCGCAGGAGGATTCAGTGGCGAAGGCAAAGTTCGAGCGGACTAAGCCGCACGTCAACATCGGCACCATCGGTCACATTGACCACGGTAAGACGACCCTCACGGCCGCCATTACCAAGGTGCTGCACGACGCGTACCCGGACCTGAACGAGGCCTCGGCCTTCGACCAGATCGACAAGGCTCCCGAGGAGCGCCAGCGCGGTATCACGATCTCGATCGCGCACGTCGAGTACCAGACGGAGTCGCGTCACTACGCGCACGTCGACTGCCCGGGTCACGCTGACTACATCAAGAACATGATCACGGGTGCCGCGCAGATGGACGGCGCCATCCTCGTGGTCGCCGCCACCGACGGCCCGATGCCGCAGACCAAGGAGCACGTGCTCCTGGCCCGCCAGGTCGGCGTTCCGTACATCGTCGTCGCCCTGAACAAGGCCGACATGGTGGACGACGAGGAGATCCTGGAGCTCGTCGAGCTCGAGGTTCGTGAGCTCCTCTCCGAGTACGACTTCCCGGGCGACGACCTTCCGGTCGTCCGCGTCTCGGCGCTCAAGGCGCTCGAGGGTGACAAGGAGTGGGGCGAGAAGCTCCTCGGCCTCATGCACGCCGTGGACGAGTCCATCCCGCAGCCCGAGCGTGAGGTCGACAAGCCGTTCCTCATGCCGATCGAGGACGTCTTCACGATCACCGGTCGTGGCACGGTCGTCACCGGTCGTATCGAGCGCGGTGTCCTGAAGGTCAACGAGACCGTCGACATCATCGGTATCAAGACCGAGAAGACCACCACCACGGTCACCGGTATCGAGATGTTCCGCAAGCTGCTCGACGAGGGCCAGGCCGGTGAGAACGTCGGTCTGCTCCTCCGTGGCATCAAGCGCGAGGACGTCGAGCGCGGCCAGGTCATCATCAAGCCGGGTTCGGTCACGCCGCACACGAACTTCGAGGCCCAGGCCTACATCCTGTCGAAGGACGAGGGTGGCCGTCACACCCCGTTCTTCAACAACTACCGCCCGCAGTTCTACTTCCGTACCACGGACGTGACCGGCGTCGTGACCCTCCCCGAGGGCACCGAGATGGTCATGCCGGGCGACAACACCTCCATGAGCGTTGAGCTGATCCAGCCCATCGCCATGGAGGAGGGCCTCAAGTTCGCCATCCGTGAGGGTGGCCGGACCGTCGGCGCCGGCCAGGTCGTCAAGATCACTGCCTGATCTTGAAGTGACCCGGTAGCTCCACGAGCTGCAAGAGAAGGCCCCGCACCTTTCGGTGCGGGGCCTTCTCGCATGTCCGGAGGGGTTACGGCCGCCAGCTCCACGGGTGCCCGTCCGCGCCGAGGCCCACCACGGCCGCCCGGTCCGCGCGCAGGTGCAGCGCGGCGGACACCGCGGGCGTCCCCGTCGTGCGGGTCCGCACCCGGTCCCCGGTCCGCAGCCGCACCCGGCCGTCCGCGTCCGTGCCCAGGAGTACGGTCCCCAGCGTCGCGGAGCGCGCGGCGACCACACCTCCGTAGCCGTCCAGCCCGGCGTCGCCCCCGGGCCCGAGGAGTTCCCCGGTGGCCGGGCGCCGGTAGTAGAGGTCGCCGCCAGCCGAGGCCACCGTGGAGCCGGAGAGCGGCAGCGGCTCCGTCCGCTCGATCCCGTCCACCCAGTGCCGTACGGAGTCCCGGCCCGCCGCGTGCAGATGCACCCGGCCTGTCGAGTCGAGCGACACGGCGAGTCCGTCCTGGACCTCCGCGGCCCCGGGGAGCGTCCGCCAGGGGCCCCAGGAGCCGTCCGCGGCCCGCACCCGGGTCGACACGTTCCTGTCCGCGTTCCGTACGAAGAGATGGACCCGGCCGTCGGGCGCCGCGATCGCCACCGGCGCACCGACCCGGCGTCCCCGGTCGTCCGTGCGCTCGGGATTCCCCAGTCCGCTCCAGGCCAGGAACGGGCCGCCGGGGGAGCGCTGCTCCAGGAGCACCAGCTCACGCCGGTTCCGCCCGCCGTGTCCGTCGATCGCGGAGAACCGCACCCCGAAGAGCAGGACGCGGCCGTCGCGGAGGACCGCCGAGCCGAGGGCGGGGGCGAGCGGGCCGCCGCCGAGGTCCGTCGGCTCGCCCCAGACGCCGGACGCCGACTCCTCCCAGCGGACCGCACGCAGCCCGAGCACCCCGTACGCGGCGAGGCGGCCGTCCGGCCGCTCGGCGAGCGCCGGGCCCGCGGTGGGCCAGCGGTGGTGGGTGGAGCGGACCCAGCCCTTGCGGTTCGTGAGGGGCCGTTCGCCGCCGACGCCGTAGTCGCCGCAGCCCGAGGGGTTGCCGCACTCCCAGGCCGGGTCGCCGCCGTACGGGACGAGCCGGGCGGCTTTCGCCGCGAGCACCTGGGGCGGGAGGTTCTTCGGCCAGTGCCGGTTGTAGTAGCCGCGGAAGGACGTCGTCGTGAAGGCCGGTATCGGTTCGCCGTCCCGGACCGCGTCCGCGACCCAGCGGCTCAGCGCCGCCCAGGTGAAGGACGCGACGGCCGTGTGGTCGCCGTGGTCCGAGTAGCCGGGCTGTTCCGAGTCCCGGTCGCGGGTGGCCTCGTCGCTGAGCTGGATGTCCGGGTCGGGGTCCAGGGTGTGTACGACGGTGGGCCGGTAGCGGCCGAGCAGTCCGACGAGGACGCCGACGAGCTGGTCGTAGTCGTAGGTGTCCGAGCGGGTGACGGGGGAGCCGGCCGACAGATGGGTCCGCAGCTCCAGGGCGCGGTCGTGCCAGAGGGCCGGCAGGGCCATGTAGCGCCGCTTCGTGTGCATCGGCAGGTTGAGGAAGACCAGCTCGATCCGGCTCCGGCCGTGGACGAGGGTGTCGATCTCCGCGCGGCGGCCGCCGGGCAGGGGGAGCACCTCGCGCCGCCAGGGCGTGAACATCGGCAGTCCGAGCGCCGCCGCGTACGACTGCCGGAGTCCCTGGTGGCGTGCCGAGGAGTAGGCGGAACGGTCCGGGGGAGTGTCCGGCATCCCCTTGATCCGGTTCCGGCCGGTGTGCTCGCCGGCGGTCACGTACACGGAGACGAGCGGGATCCCGGCGTCGAGGAGGCGCTGGGTGTCGGGGTTCATGAAGTACAGGTCGTCGTCGGGGTGCGCGGCGACCTGCAGGAGCAGGGCCCGGCGGGTCCGCGCGGAGGCGATCGGCTTGCCGGGCGCGGGGTCGACGGTCGGCGCGGTCCTGCGCGGCTCCGGCACGGAACACCCGGCGACGGCCGAGGTGACGGCGAGGGCGGCGGCGAGAACCGCCCGTCGGCGGGGTGCTGTGGTCACGTACGCGGTCCGTCCCCTGGGCATTGCGGTCCTCAACAAGACGAATGTTCGATGCCCGGGGTTGCGTACGGACGAGCTGTCGAATGGCAGGATTCAGCCACCGGGAAAAGATCTTCGAAGGTTTCTGTCGATCATGTCGAGGAGCGGACTTCGGCTCCGACCACGGGGTGACAGCACGCCACAGGGGCGCGCGGGACGGGGAGGACATCCACCATGAAGTACGTCGCGATGATCTACGGCAACCAGGCCAAGTGGGACGCCTTCCCCGCCGAGGCCTGGCCCGAGGCGATCGCCCGCCAGGAGGCCTTCAACAGGAAGTACCGCGAGAGCGGCGAGCTGATCGGCGCGTACGGCCTCGCCGACGCGGCCACCGCCCGGCTCGTACGCCGTGAGGGCGGCGCCCCGGCGGTCACCGACGGCCCCTACCTGGAGACCAAGGAGTACCTGGCCAGCTTCTACCTGCTCGACTGCGACAGCCAGGAGCGGGCCCAGGAGATCGCCGCGGACATGCCGTTCGCGGACACCGACCCCGTCGAGCTGTGGCCGGTCCTGCACGAGTCCGCGGCCGAGGTGTGAGCGGCTCCCCCGAGGTCGAGGGCCTGCTGCGGACGTACGCGCCGCAGGTCCTCGGCGCGCTCGTCCGCCGGTACGGCGCCTTCGACCTGTGCGAGGACGCCGTGCAGGAGGCGCTCATCGCCGCGGCCGGGCAGTGGCCGGCGGACGGCGTCCCCGATCACCCGCGCGGCTGGCTGGTCACCGTCGCGACCCGCAGGTTCGTCGACCTGGTGCGCAGCGAGGCCGCCCGCCGGCGCCGCGAGGACGCCGTGGCCCTGGCCACCCCGGACTCCGAGCTCCTCGCCCGCGCCGCGGACGAGACGGCGGGCGAGGACCGGGACGACTCGCTCTCGCTGCTCTTCCTCTGCTGCCACCCGGAGCTGTCCCCGCCCAGCCGGATCGCGCTCACGCTGCGGGCCGTCGGCGGCCTCACCACCGCGCAGATCGCCGCCGCCTTCCTGGTGCCAGAGCCGACGATGGCGCAGCGCATCAGCCGGGCCAAGCAGACGGTCAGGGCGGCGGGCGGCTCGCTCACGCTGCCGCCGGGGGAGGACCGTACGGCCCGGCTGGCCGAGGTCCGGCACGTGCTCTACCTGATCTTCAACGAGGGCTACACGGCGAGCGCGGGCGAGGAGTTGACCGCGCCCGAGCTGTCCACCGAGGCGATCCGGCTCGGACGGCTGCTCCACCGGCTGCTGCCCGAGGACACCGAGACCGCGGGGCTGCTCGCCCTGATGCTGCTCACCGACGCCCGCAGGCCGGCCCGGACGGGCCCGCAGGGCGAACTGGTGCCGCTCGCCGAGCAGGACCGGGGGAGGTGGGACGGCCGCCTCGTCGCGGAGGGGGTCGAGCTGATCAGCGCCACCCTGCCCCGGGGCCAGGTCGGCCCGTACCAGCTGCAGGCGGCGATCGCGGCCGTGCACGACGAGGCGGAGACCGCCGCGGCCACCGACTGGCCGCAGATCCTCGCGCTCTACGAGCTCCTGGAGCGGACCGGGCCGAACCCGATGATCACGCTCAACCGCGCGGTGGCCGTCGCGATGGTCGAGGGACCCGCGGCCGGGCTCGCGCTGCTGGACGAGCTCGCGCGGGACGCACGGCTGGCCCGGCACCACCGGCTGCTCGCGACCCGGGCCCATCTGCTCGAACTGCTCGGCGAGCGGGAGACCGCGGCGGAGGCCTACCGGGAGGCGGCACGCCGTACGACCAGCGCTCCGGAACGTCGTCATCTCACGGAGCGGGCACGGCGCTTGGGGTGAGGCGGCGGGGGGCGGCCGTCCCCGGCGCGTGCGCCCCGGCGTATGACCGTACGTGACGTGGGGTACAGTCTTCGCTCCCGATTGGCGGCCGGATGGCCCCGTATGGCAGACTGTCGGGGTTGCTCGGTTGAGTGCCGATGCTGCGCGCCTCCCGTCGGGAGGACCGGAAGCGAGTCCCACAGTACTCGTCGCTCCTTTTCAGGAGCGGACGTACGGGAATCTTCTGGGAAGCGTCAGCGGGGTTCCGACCAGGCGCCCGGTGGGTGTTGTGCCCCCGGCCTGCGGTCATGGCGACCGTGCCCCCTTGGTTGGGAAATCCTTAGGGATTTCTGCGTAGAGGGAGTGCGACACGCCCGACCGCGTGGGTCGGAGACACGACAACGCTTTTCAGTAGGCGAAGCCGATCGGGTTCCAGAGCGTTACGAGACAAAGGACTACTAGTAGCCATGGCGGGACAGAAGATCCGCATCCGGCTCAAGGCCTACGACCACGAGGTCATCGACTCCTCGGCGAAGAAGATCGTCGAGACGGTGACCCGCACTGGTGCGTCGGTCGCGGGCCCGGTGCCGCTGCCCACTGAGAAGAACGTGTACTGCGTCATCAAGTCGCCGCACAAGTACAAGGACTCGCGCGAGCACTTCGAGATGCGCACGCACAAGCGCCTCATCGACATCCTCGACCCCACGCCGAAGACGGTTGACTCGCTCATGCGTCTCGACCTCCCGGCGGGCGTTGACATCGAGATCAAGCTCTGAGGGCGCGCGAGATGGCTAAGAACATCAAGGGCATCCTGGGCGAGAAGCTCGGCATGACGCAGGTCTGGGACGAGAACAACCGGATCGTTCCGGTGACCGTCGTCAAGGCCGGCCCCAATGTCGTGACCCAGGTGCGTACGAACGACGTCGACGGCTACGAGTCGGTCCAGATCGCCTTCGGCGAGATCGACCCTCGCAAGGTGAACAAGCCCCTCAAGGGTCACTTCGCCAAGGCCGACGTCACCCCGCGCCGCCACCTGGTGGAGCTCCGCACCGCTGACGCCTCCGAGTACACGCTCGGCCAGGAGATCACCGCCGAGCTCTTCGAGGCCGGCGTGAAGGTCGACGTCACCGGCAAGAGCAAGGGCAAGGGCTTCGCCGGTGTCATGAAGCGCCACAACTTCCGTGGTGGCAAGGCGTCGCACGGTGCCCACCGCGTGCACCGCAAGCCCGGTTCCATCGGTGGCTGCGCCACCCCGGGCCGTGTCTTCAAGGGTATGAAGATGGCTGGTCGCATGGGCAACGAGCGCGTGACCACCCAGAACCTGACCGTCCACGCCGTTGACGCCGAGAAGGGTCTGCTGCTCATCAAGGGCGCCGTCCCCGGCCCTAACGGTGGCCTCGTCCTGGTCCGCACCGCGGCCAAGGGGGTTTGAGGAACCGATGAGCACCATTGACATCCTTTCGCCGGCAGGCGACAAGACCGGGACCGTCGAGCTCCCCGAGGAGATCTTCGGCGCCAAGGTCAGCGTTCCGCTGATCCACCAGGTCGTCGTCGCGCAGCTGGCCGCGGCCCGTCAGGGCACGCACAAGACCAAGCGCCGTGGCGAAGTCCGCGGTGGTGGCAAGAAGCCTTACCGCCAGAAGGGCACCGGCCGCGCCCGTCAGGGTTCGACCCGCGCCCCGCAGTTCGCCGGTGGTGGCGTCGTTCACGGCCCCCAGCCGCGTGACTACTCGCAGCGGACCCCGAAGAAGATGAAGGTCGCCGCTCTCCGTGGTGCCCTCTCGGACCGGGCCACCCACTCCCGCATCCACGTCGTCTCCGGCGTGGTCGAGGGTGCGATCTCCACCAAGGCCGCGAAGACGCTGTTCGGCAAGATCTCGGAGCGCAAGAACCTGCTCCTGGTCGTCGAGCGCTCCGACGAGGCCGCGTGGCTGTCCGCTCGTAACCTGCCCCAGGTGCACATCCTGGAGCCGGGCCAGCTCAACACGTACGACGTGATCGTCTCCGACGACGTGGTCTTCACTCAGGCCGCCCTCGAGTCCTTCGTGTCTGGCCCCCAGACCGCTGAGACCGAAGGGAGCGACGCCTGATGACTGAGGCCGTCGTCACCAGCAAGACCTTCTCGGACCCGCGCGACATTCTCGTCAAGCCGGTCGTCTCGGAGAAGAGCTACGCACTGCTGGACGAGAACAAGTACACGTTCATCGTCGCGCCTGGCTCCAACAAGACCCAGATCAAGCAGGCCGTCGAGGCGGTCTTCTCGGTCAAGGTCACCGGGGTCAACACGATCAACCGCCAGGGCAAGCGCAAGCGCACCAAGGCCGGTTTCGGCAAGCGCAAGGACACCAAGCGCGCCATCGTGACCCTGGCTGAGGGCAACCGTATCGACATCTTCGGCGGTCCGACCGCCTAACGGCGGTCTGGATCGTCCGGAATCGGACGAGGACTGAGAAATGGGAATCCGCAAGTACAAGCCGACTACGCCGGGCCGTCGTGGCTCCTCCGTAGCCGACTTCGTCGAGATCACGCGGTCCACGCCGGAGAAGTCGCTGGTTCGCCCCCTGCACAGCAAGGGCGGCCGTAACAACACCGGTCGGATCACCGTTCGCCACCAGGGTGGTGGACACAAGCGCGCCTACCGCGTGATCGACTTCCGTCGTCACGACAAGGACGGCGTGCCGGCCAAGGTCGCGCACATCGAGTACGACCCCAACCGCACCGCGCGTATCGCGCTGCTCCACTACGTGGACGGCGAGAAGCGCTACATCATCGCCCCCAAGGGTCTGACGCAGGGTGACCGCGTCGAGAACGGCCCCGGCGCTGACATCAAGCCCGGCAACAACCTGGCGCTCCGCAACATCCCGGTCGGTACCACGATCCACGCGATCGAGCTCCGTCCCGGTGGCGGCGCCAAGTTCGCGCGCTCCGCTGGTGCCTCCGTGCAGCTGCTGGCGAAGGAGGGCACGATGGCCCACCTTCGTATGCCGTCCGGCGAGATCCGTCTCGTCGACGCCCGCTGCCGCGCCACGATCGGCGAGGTCGGCAACGCCGAGCAGTCGAACATCAACTGGGGCAAGGCCGGCCGCAAGCGCTGGCTTGGCGTCCGCCCGACCGTCCGCGGTGTGGCGATGAACCCGGTTGACCACCCGCACGGTGGTGGTGAGGGCAAGACCTCCGGTGGTCGCCACCCGGTCTCCCCGTGGGGTCAGAAGGAGGGTCGTACTCGCTCGCCGAAGAAGGCTTCGAGCAAGTACATCGTCCGCCGCCGCAAGACGAACAAGAAGCGCTAGGAGCGGGTTTAGATGCCGCGCAGTCTCAAGAAGGGACCCTTCGTTGACGGCCACCTCGTAAAGAAGGTGGACGCTCAGAACGAAGCCGGTACCAAGAACGTCATCAAGACCTGGTCCCGTCGCTCGATGATCATCCCGGCCATGCTCGGCCACACGATCGCGGTGCACAACGGCAAGACCCACATTCCGGTGTTTGTCACCGAGTCGATGGTCGGCCACAAGCTCGGCGAGTTCTCGCCGACGCGCACCTTCCGGGGTCACGTGAAGGACGACCGGAAGTCGAAGCGCCGCTAGTAGCGGGGTGGAATGACCATGACAGACACTGGAAGGACAACCATGGAAGCCAGGGCCCAGGCGCGGTACATCCGCGTCACGCCCATGAAGGCCCGCCGCGTGGTGGACCTTATCCGTGGCATGGATGCCACGGAGGCTCAGGCGGTCCTGCGTTTCGCCCCGCAGGCCGCGAGCGTGCCGGTTGGCAAGGTGCTGGACAGCGCCATCGCCAACGCTGCACACAACTACGACCACACCGACGCCTCTTCGCTGGTCATCAGCGAGGCGTTCGTGGATGAGGGCCCGACCCTGAAGCGGTTCCGTCCGCGTGCCCAGGGCCGTGCCTACCGGATCCGTAAGCGGACCAGCCACATCACCGTGGTCGTCAGCAGCAAGGAAGGAACCCGGTAATGGGCCAGAAGGTTAACCCGCATGGGTTCCGGCTCGGCATCACCACGGACTTCAAGTCCCGCTGGTACGCCGACAAGCTGTACAAGGACTACGTCAAGGAAGACGTCGCCATCCGTCGGATGATGACGTCCGGCATGGAGCGCGCCGGCATCTCGAAGGTTGAGATCGAGCGCACCCGTGACCGCGTGCGGGTGGACATCCACACCGCGCGTCCCGGCATCGTCATCGGCCGCCGTGGCGCCGAGGCCGACCGCATCCGCGGTGACCTCGAGAAGCTCACGGGCAAGCAGGTCCAGCTGAACATCCTCGAGGTCAAGAACCCCGAGATGGACGCTCAGCTGGTTGCTCAGGCCGTTGCCGAGCAGCTCTCCTCCCGCGTCTCCTTCCGTCGCGCCATGCGTAAGAGCATGCAGGGCACGATGAAGGCCGGCGCCAAGGGCATCAAGATCCAGTGCGGCGGTCGTCTCGGCGGCGCCGAGATGTCCCGCTCGGAGTTCTACCGCGAGGGCCGTGTGCCCCTGCACACGCTCCGCGCGAACGTCGACTACGGCTTCTTCGAGGCCAAGACGACCTTCGGCCGCATCGGCGTGAAGGTCTGGATCTACAAGGGCGACGTCAAGAACATCGCCGAGGTCCGCGCCGAGAACGCCGCGGCCCGTGCGGGTAACCGCCCGGCCCGTGGTGCCGGCGCTGGCGACCGCCCGGCCGGCCGTGGTGGCCGCGGTGGCGAGCGTGGCGGCCGCGGCCGCAAGCCGCAGCAGCAGTCCGCGCCGGCTGCCGAGGCCCCCAAGGCCGACGCTCCCGCCGCCGCTGCCGCTCCGGCTGAGAGCACCGGAACGGAGGCCTGACCGAAATGCTGATCCCCCGTAGGGTCAAGCACCGCAAGCAGCACCACCCCAAGCGCTCGGGTATGAGCAAGGGTGGTACGCAGGTTGCGTTCGGCGAGTACGGCATTCAGGCCCTCACGCCGGCGTACGTGACCAACCGCCAGATCGAGGCGGCTCGTATCGCGATGACCCGCCACATCAAGCGTGGCGGCAAGGTCTGGATCAACATCTACCCGGACCGCCCGCTGACGAAGAAGCCCGCCGAGACCCGCATGGGTTCCGGTAAGGGTTCTCCGGAGTGGTGGATCGCGAACGTCAAGCCGGGTCGGGTGATGTTCGAACTGTCCTACCCGAACGAGAAGATCGCGCGCGAGGCCCTGACCCGTGCGGCCCACAAGCTGCCGATGAAGTGCAAGATCGTTAAGCGCGAAGCAGGTGAGCTGTGATGTCGGCCGGTACCAAGGCGTCCGAGCTGCGCGAGCTGGGCAACGAGGAGCTCCTCAACAAGCTCCGCGAGGCCAAGGAAGAGCTGTTCAACCTCCGCTTCCAGGCGGCGACGGGCCAGCTCGAGAACCACGGTCGGCTCAAGTCCGTCCGTAAGGACATCGCCCGGATCTACACCCTGATGCGTGAGCGCGAGCTGGGCATCGAGACGGTGGAGAACGCCTGATGAGCGAGAGCAACGTGACTGAGAAGACCGAGCGCAACGCTCGCAAGGTCCGCGAGGGCCTGGTCGTCAGCGACAAGATGGACAAGACCGTCGTCGTCGCTGTCGAGGACCGCGTCAAGCACGCGCTGTACGGCAAGGTCATCCGCCGTACGAACAAGCTCAAGGCTCATGACGAGCAGAACGCTGCCGGCATCGGCGACCGCGTCCTCCTGATGGAGACCCGGAAGCTGTCCGCCACGAAGCACTGGCGCGTCATCGAGATCCTCGAGAAGGCCAAGTAATTCTTGAAGGGGTAACCCTTCGAGTTCGTTCCGCCAGGCTCGGCCGGGGCTTCCACGTGAAGCCCCGGCCGGGAACCGGCAGACAAATCAGGAGATAGACGTGATCCAGCAGGAGTCGCGACTGCGTGTCGCCGACAACACTGGTGCCAAGGAGATCCTTTGCATCCGTGTTCTCGGTGGCTCGGGTCGCCGCTACGCGGGCATCGGTGACGTCATCGTCGCCACCGTCAAGGACGCGATCCCCGGTGGCAACGTGAAGAAGGGTGACGTCGTCAAGGCGGTCATCGTTCGCACCGTCAAGGAGCGCCGCCGCCAGGACGGCTCGTACATCCGCTTCGACGAGAACGCCGCTGTCATTCTCAAGAACGACGGCGACCCTCGTGGCACCCGTATCTTCGGCCCGGTCGGCCGTGAGCTGCGCGAGAAGAAGTTCATGAAGATCATCTCGCTCGCGCCGGAGGTGCTGTAAGCATGAAGATCAAGAAGGGCGACCTGGTTCAGGTCATCACCGGTAAGGACAAGGGCAAGCAGGGCAAGGTCATCACGGCCTTCCCCCGCGAGAACCGCGTCCTCGTCGAGGGTGTCAACCGGGTCAAGAAGCACACCAAGGCCGGCCCGTCGCAGGCCGGTGGCATCGTCACGACCGAGGCTCCGGTCCACGTCTCCAACGTCCAGCTGGTCGTGGAGAAGGACGGGAAGAAGGTCGTCACGCGTGTCGGCTTCCGCTTCGACGACGAGGGCAACAAGATCCGCGTTGCCAAGCGGACGGGTGAGGACATCTGATGGCTACCACCACTCCGCGTCTCAAGACGAAGTACCGCGAGGAGATCGCGGGCAAGCTGCGTGAGGAGTTCTCGTACGAGAACGTCATGCAGGTTCCCGGCCTCGTGAAGATCGTGGTCAACATGGGTGTCGGCGACGCCGCCCGTGACTCGAAGCTCATGGACGGTGCCGTCCGTGACCTCACCACGATCACCGGTCAGAAGCCGGCCGTCACCAAGGCTCGCAAGTCCATCGCGCAGTTCAAGCTTCGCGAGGGCCAGCCGATCGGTGCGCACGTCACCCTCCGTGGCGACCGCATGTGGGAGTTCCTGGACCGCACCCTGTCGCTCGCGCTTCCGCGCATCCGCGACTTCCGTGGTCTGTCCCCCAAGCAGTTCGACGGGCGTGGCAACTACACCTTCGGTCTCACGGAGCAGGTCATGTTCCACGAGATCGACCAGGACAAGATCGACCGTGTCCGGGGTATGGACATCACCGTGGTGACCACGGCGACCAACGACGACGAGGGCCGTGCCCTTCTGCGTCACCTCGGCTTCCCCTTCAAGGAGGCGTAAGCGAGATGGCGAAGAAGGCTCTCATCGCGAAGGCTGCTCGCAAGCCCAAGTTCGGCGTGCGTGGCTACACGCGCTGCCAGCGCTGTGGTCGTCCCCACTCCGTGTACCGCAAGTTCGGCCTGTGCCGCGTGTGCCTTCGTGAGATGGCTCACCGTGGCGAGCTGCCGGGCGTGACCAAGAGCTCCTGGTAATCCCTTACTTGGGATGACCGGAGTCTCTCGGTAAGCACTGGGTTGTCGGATGCCCATCCCTCCATGGCTTAGGCTAGGAGGGTTGGGCGTCCGCCGCCCGTACGACTTACTACGCCGTAGGTCCCCGCGCCGCACCCGTCCCGCCCCTGTGTGGGGAGAGGGATGGCGCACTGGAAACCCCGGCGAGAGAGGCCGAAGGCCAATTCATGACCATGACTGATCCGATCGCGGACATGCTGGCTCGTCTGCGTAACGCGAACTCGGCATACCACGACTCCGTGACGATGCCGCACAGCAAGATCAAGTCTCACATCGCGGAAATCCTCCAGCAGGAGGGCTTCATCACGGGCTGGAAGGTCGAGGACGCCGAGGTCGGCAAGAACCTCGTCCTCGAGCTCAAGTTCGGTCCGAACCGTGAGCGCTCCATCGCGGGCATCAAGCGGATCTCGAAGCCCGGTCTCCGGGTTTACGCGAAGTCCACCAACCTGCCGAAGGTTCTCGGTGGCCTGGGCGTGGCGATCATCTCCACGTCCCACGGTCTCCTGACCGGCCAGCAGGCAGGCAAGAAGGGCGTAGGTGGGGAAGTCCTCGCCTACGTCTGGTAGTCGGGAAAGGAAGGAAAGCTCATGTCGCGTATTGGCAAGCTGCCTATCCAGGTTCCCGCCGGCGTGGACGTCACCATCGAGGGCCGCACGGTCACGGTGAAGGGTTCCAAGGGCACCCTGAACCACACCGTTGCCGCGCCGATCGAGGTCGCTAAGGGTGAGGACGGCGTTCTCAACGTCACCCGCCCGAACGACGAGCGTCAGAACAAGGCCCTTCACGGCCTGTCCCGCACGCTGGTGGCCAACATGATCACCGGTGTGACCCAGGGTTACGTGAAGGCGCTCGAGATCAGCGGTGTCGGTTACCGCGTGGCCGCGAAGGGCTCCAACCTGGAGTTCCAGCTCGGCTACAGCCACCCGATCCTGGTCGAGGCGCCCGAGGGCATCTCGTTCAAGGTCGAGTCGCCGACCAAGTTCTCGGTCGAGGGCATCGACAAGCAGAAGGTCGGCGAGGTCGCGGCGAACATCCGCAAGCTGCGGAAGCCCGACCCGTACAAGGCCAAGGGCGTCAAGTACGCCGGCGAGGTCATCCGCCGCAAGGTCGGAAAGGCTGGTAAGTAAGCCATGGCATACGGTGTGAAGATCGCCAAGGGCGACGCTTACAAGCGTGCCGCCAAGGCTCGCCGCCACATCCGCATCCGCAAGAGCGTGTCGGGTACGGCGGAGCGTCCGCGCCTCGTCGTGACGCGCTCGAACCGCGGCATCACCGCTCAGGTCATCGACGACCTCAAGGGTCACACCCTTGCGTCTGCGTCGACCCTGGACGCGTCGATCCGCGGTGGCGAGGGCGACAAGTCCGCGCAGGCCAAGCAGGTCGGTTCCCTGGTCGCCGAGCGCGCCAAGGCCGCCGGCGTCGAGGCTGTCGTGTTCGACCGTGGTGGCAACAGGTACGCCGGGCGCATTGCCGCTCTGGCTGACGCCGCCCGCGAAGCCGGGCTGAAGTTCTAAGCCCCGGTTCCGGGACTAACGGACGTAACAGAGAGAGGTAATCCAATGGCTGGACCCCAGCGCCGCGGAAGCGGTGCCGGTGGCGGCGAGCGGCGGGACCGGAAGGGCCGCGACGGTGGCGCTGCCGCCGAGAAGACCGCGTACGTTGAGCGCGTTGTCGCGATCAACCGCGTCGCCAAGGTTGTCAAGGGTGGTCGCCGCTTCAGCTTCACCGCGCTGGTCGTGGTGGGCGACGGTGACGGCACCGTAGGTGTCGGTTACGGCAAGGCCAAGGAAGTTCCCGCGGCCATCGCCAAGGGTGTCGAGGAAGCCAAGAAGAACTTCTTCAAGGTTCCCCGCATCCAGGGCACCATCCCTCACCCGATCCAGGGCGAGAAGGCCGCGGGCGTCGTCCTGCTCAAGCCGGCTTCCCCCGGTACCGGTGTTATCGCCGGTGGCCCGGTGCGCGCCGTGCTCGAGTGCGCCGGCGTTCACGACATCCTGTCGAAGTCGCTCGGCTCCGACAACGCGATCAACATCGTGCACGCGACCGTGGCGGCCCTCAAGGGCCTGCAGCGTCCCGAGGAGATCGCGGCTCGCCGTGGTCTGCCCCTCGAGGACGTCGCCCCCGCGGCTCTGCTCCGTGCACGTGCTGGGGCGGGTGCGTAATGGCTCGCCTCAAGGTCACGCAGACGAAGTCGTACATCGGCAGCAAGCAGAACCACCGCGACACCCTGCGTTCGCTCGGCCTCAAGAAGGTCAACGACGTGGTTGTCAAGGAGGACCGCCCCGAGTTCCGCGGAATGGTTCACACCGTCCGCCACCTCGTGACGGTCGAGGAGGTTGACTGACATGGCGGAGACCAACCCGCTGAAGGCCCACAACCTCCGTCCCGCCCCCGGTGCCAAGACCGCGAAGACCCGTGTGGGCCGTGGTGAGGCGTCGAAGGGTAAGACGGCCGGTCGTGGTACCAAGGGCACCAAGGCCCGTTACCAGGTTCCGCAGCGCTTCGAGGGTGGGCAGATGCCCCTCCACATGCGTCTGCCGAAGCTCAAGGGCTTCAAGAACCCGTTCCGCACCGAGTACCAGGTCGTGAACCTGGACAAGCTCACCGCGCTCTACCCGCAGGGTGGCGAGGTCACGGTGGCCGATCTGGTCGCCAAGGGTGCGGTTCGCAAGAACCAGCTCGTCAAGGTGCTCGGCACCGGCGAGATCACCGTGGCGCTGCAGGTGACGGTTGACGCCGTCTCCGGCTCCGCCAAGGAGAAGATCGCCGCCGCTGGTGGTACCGTCACCGAGCTCGTCTAAGACGACTCGATGGCTTGAACATCCGATCGGGGATGCCTCCCAAAAGGGGCATCCCCGATTGGTCGTTCCTAGGGGGGCATGGTCGCCGGTAAGGTGGCGTGCACTGTCTAGACTCCGTGCGCTATGCCTGCACGGATTTGATGACCGATACCTATTCGTCGAACCTCAAGACCGTCACCCTTGACGCCTAGCGCGGGGGTCGCAGGAGGCACCGTGCTCACCGCGTTCGCCCGGGCGTTCAAGACGCCCGACCTGCGCAAGAAGCTGCTCTTCACGCTCGCCATCATCGTGCTGTACCGCCTCGGGGCCCATATCCCGGTCCCCGGCGTCAGCTACGAGGCCGTCCAGCAGTGTGTGAAGCAGGCCAGTGAGGGCAACAACAGCCTCTTCGGCCTGGTCAACATGTTCAGTGGCGGAGCGCTGCTGCAGATCACCATCTTCGCGCTCGGCATCATGCCGTACATCACGGCCAGCATCATCCTGCAGCTGCTGACCGTCGTGATCCCGCGTCTGGAAGCCCTCAAGAAGGAGGGTCAGTCCGGTACCGCCAAGATCACGCAGTACACCCGGTACCTGACGGTCGCCCTCGCCATCCTTCAGGGCACCGGTCTCGTGGCCACCGCCAAGAGTGGTGCGCTGTTCAGCGGCTGCCGCGTCGCGGACCAGGTCGTGCCCGACCCGTCGATCTTCAAGATCGCCACCATGGTCATCACGATGACCGCCGGTACCTGCATCGTCATGTGGCTCGGTGAGCTGATCACCGACCGCGGCATCGGCAACGGCATGTCGATCCTGATGTTCATCTCGATCGCGGCCGGCTTCCCGGGCGCCCTCTGGGCCATCAAGGAGAGCGGCAAGCTCGCCAAGGGCTGGATCGAGTTCGGCACCGTCATCCTCATCGGCTTCGTGATGGTGGCCCTCGTGGTCTTCGTCGAGCAGGCCCAGCGCCGGATCCCGGTGCAGTACGCGAAGCGCATGATCGGCCGGCGCTCCTACGGCGGTACGTCCACGTACATCCCGCTGAAGGTGAACCAGGCAGGTGTGATTCCTGTCATCTTCGCGTCGTCGCTGCTCTACATCCCGGCCTTGATCGCCCAGTTCTCGAACTCCACCGCAGGGTGGAAGACCTGGATCGAAGCCCACTTCGTCAAGGGTGACCACCCCTACTACATCGCGACGTACTTCCTCCTGATCGTGTTCTTCGCCTTCTTCTATGTGGCGATCTCGTTCAACCCCGAGGAAGTCGCGGACAACATGAAGAAGTATGGTGGCTTCATCCCGGGTATCCGGGCTGGTCGACCTACTGCCGAGTATCTGAGCTACGTGCTCAACCGGATCACTTGGCCGGGCTCGCTGTACTTGGGTCTGATCGCTCTTGTGCCGACGATGGCGTTGGCAGGCTTCGGTGGCGCCAATGCCAACTTCCCCTTCGGTGGGACGAGCATCCTCATCATCGTGGGTGTGGGGCTGGAGACCGTGAAGCAGATCGAGAGCCAGCTCCAGCAGCGCAATTACGAAGGGTTCCTCCGCTGATGCGAATCGTCCTCGTCGGACCGCCCGGTGCCGGCAAGGGAACGCAGGCTGCGTTCCTTGCCAAGAACCTGGACATCCCGCACATCTCCACGGGCGACCTGTTCCGCGCCAACATCTCTCAGGGCACGGAGCTGGGTCTCAAGGCCAAGGCGTTCATGGACGCCGGCGACCTGGTACCCGACGAGGTGACCATCGGGATGGCCAAGGACCGGATGGAGCAGCCGGACGCCGTCAACGGCTTCCTGCTGGACGGGTTCCCCCGCAACGTGGCGCAGGCCGAGGCCCTGGACGTGGTCCTGAAGGCCGAGGACATGCAGCTCGACGCGGTGCTGGACCTCGAGGTCCCCGAGGACGAGGTCGTGAAGCGGATCGCGGGTCGCCGCATCTGCCGCAACGACAGCGCGCACGTCTTCCACGTGGAGTACAACGCGCCGAAGACCGCGGGCGTCTGCGACGCCTGCGGCGGTGAGCTGTACCAGCGTGCGGACGACTCCGAGGAGACGGTCCGCAAGCGCCTGGAGGTCTACCACACGCAGACCGAGCCGATCATCGACTACTACCGGGCGCAGAACCTGGTCGTGACGATCTCGGCGCTCGGCAAGGTGGACGAGGTCACGGCGAAGGCGATGGCCGCGCTCAAGAAGTAACCCTGGCTCGTCGATACGGCCGCGGTGCCCCTCAGGGGCGTCGCGGCCGTATCGTTGTTCTGTTCCCCGTACTCGATGGAAAGGCCGCGGCCACGATGGTGCAGATCAAGACCCCCGAGCAGATCGCGAAGATGCGCGAGGCGGGGCTGGTCGTCGCCGCCATTCACGCGGCGACGCGTGAGGCCGCCGTGCCGGGCGCCACGACGAAGGACCTGGACGAGGTCGCGCGGAAGGTCATCGCCGACCACGGGGCGAAGTCGAACTTCCTCGGGTACGGCGGGTTCCCCGCGACGATCTGCACCTCGGTCAACGAGGTCGTCGTCCACGGCATCCCCGACGACGGGACCGTCCTCAAGGACGGCGACATCATCTCCATCGACGCGGGCGCGATCGTGGACGGCTGGCACGGTGACGCGGCCTTCACGGCCTTCGTGGGCACCGGGCACGCGCCCGAGCTCGTGGAGCTCTCCCGTGTCACGGAGGAGTCGATGTGGGCCGGCATCGCGGCCATGCGGCTCGGCAACCGCCTGGTCGACATCTCGAAGGCGATCGAGACGTACATCAAGCGCCAGCCGCGTCCGGCCGTGGGCGACCACAGCCTCGGTCGGTACGGGATCATCGAGGACTACGGCGGCCACGGCATCGGCACCGAGATGCACATGGACCCGCACCTGCTGAACTACGTCTCCCGCAAGCGCGGCAAGGGCCCGAAGCTGGTCCCCGGCCTGTGCCTCGCGATCGAGCCGATGGTCTCCCTGGGCACCCCGCAGACGGAGGTCCTGAAGGACGACTGGACCGTCATCACGACGGACGGCACCTGGTCCTCCCACTGGGAGCACTCGATCGCCCTGACCGAGGAGGGCCCCCTGGTCCTGACGGCGGTCGACGGAGGCAAGGCGAAGCTGGCGGAGCTGGGCGTGACGGCGGCGCCGGACCCGCTGGCGTAGCGGCGGGGCTTCCGCGGCTGCCGGCCGGCCCGGGGTGTTCGCTCGCCGGCAGGAGTAGCTTTGAAGTTTCTACGGCGTGGTGCCTTGCGTAAGGATCAGTCCGGGTGGGCAGACTTCCCGATTCGTCTTTTCCTGGGGCCTGACGTAGACTGATGCGTCGGCTCTCGTGTACCCGTGTGTCCGCATACGGCGACGAGAGTCGATCAAGGTAGCCGATTCGAAAGGCGAAGCGTGGCCAAGAAGCAAGGTGCCATCGAAATCGAGGGCACCGTGATCGAGTCTCTCCCGAACGCCATGTTCAAGGTGGAGCTCCAGAACGGTCACAAGGTCCTCGCGCACATCTCCGGCAAGATGCGGATGCACTACATCCGAATCCTTCCGGACGACCGGGTCGTGGTGGAGCTCTCTCCGTACGACCTGACGCGTGGCCGGATCGTCTACCGGTACAAGTAGATCTTGCCCGCACCCCGCCTTCACGCGCGGGTGATGGCACTGACCCGGAGAACCTCACACCCATGAAGGTCAAGCCGAGCGTCAAGAAGATCTGCGACAAGTGCAAGGTGATCCGCCGTCACGGCCGGGTCATGGTCATCTGCGACAACCTGCGCCACAAGCAGCGCCAGGGCTGACGCACGCCGACCGACCTGCATTTCGCAGTTCTTCGCGCGACGCATAGCAATACGTACATACGCAGAGCCCGTCGGGCCGTGTTCGCACGGTTGACGGCACCTCCGGCGGGGGCCGGGGACCCGACCTGTACCTCATACGGCAGCCGGGAACGGTTCTGCAGCAGACCCCCGAGAACACAGGAGCCATTGAATGGCACGCGTTTCCGGTGTTGACATCCCGCGCGAAAAGCGTGTGGTGGTCGCACTCACCTACGTCTTCGGCATCGGGCGTACCCGGTCCGAGGAGATTCTCGCCGCGACCGGCGTGAACCCGTCCACCCGTGTCCGCGACCTTGCCGAGGAAGACCTCGTCAAGATCCGCGAGTACGTGGACGCCAACCTCCAGACCGAGGGTGACCTCCGTCGCGAGATCGCCGCCGACATCCGCCGCAAGGTCGAGATCGGCTGCTACCAGGGCCTCCGCCACCGTCGTGGCCTGCCCGTCCGCGGCCAGCGCACCAGCACGAACGCTCGTACCCGCAAGGGCCCGCGTCGCGCCATCGCCGGCAAGAAGAAGCCGGGCAAGAAGTAGTCCTCAGCGGACGCTTGACCAAGCGGTCTTCGCTGTAGGACCGACCACCTCCCGTAGGAGTTATAGATGCCCCCCAAGGGTCGTCAGGGCGCTGCCAAGAAGGTGCGCCGCAAGGAAAAGAAGAACGTCGCTCACGGCCACGCGCACATCAAGAGCACGTTCAACAACACCATCGTCTCGATCACGGACCCCGCGGGCAACGTGATCTCCTGGGCCTCCGCCGGCCACGTCGGCTTCAAGGGCTCGCGCAAGTCGACCCCGTTCGCCGCGCAGATGGCCGCCGAGTCGGCCGCTCGCCGCGCGCAGGAGCACGGCATGCGCAAGGTTGACGTCTTCGTCAAGGGTCCGGGCTCCGGCCGCGAGACCGCGATCCGCTCCCTCCAGGCCACGGGCCTCGAGGTCGGTTCGATCCAGGACGTCACCCCCACGCCGCACAACGGCTGCCGTCCCCCCAAGCGCCGCCGCGTCTGACGCACGGCTGCTTGATCCAGGACTTCGGGCGGTACGGCTCTTCGGACCGTGCCGCCCGTACCCTTGCAGTACGCAGCACTCCGTCGGGCGTCAAATAGTGGGCGTCCACGACTGAAGGATTGAACACATGCTTATCGCTCAGCGTCCTTCGCTGACCGAAGAGGTCGTCGACGAGTTCCGCTCCCGGTTCGTGATCGAGCCGCTGGAGCCGGGCTTCGGCTACACCCTCGGCAACTCCCTCCGCCGTACCCTCCTCTCCTCGATCCCGGGTGCCGCTGTCACCAGCATCCGCATCGACGGTGTCCTGCACGAGTTCACCACCGTGCCGGGCGTCAAGGAGGACGTGACCGACCTCATCCTCAACATCAAGCAGCTGGTCGTCTCCTCGGAGCACGACGAGCCGGTCGTGATGTACCTGCGCAAGCAGGGCCCGGGTCTGGTCACCGCCGCCGACATCGCGCCCCCGGCCGGTGTCGAGGTGCACAACCCCGACCTCGTCCTCGCCACGCTCAACGGCAAGGGCAAGCTGGAGATGGAGCTGACCGTCGAGCGCGGTCGCGGCTACGTCTCCGCCGTGCAGAACAAGCAGGTGGGCCAGGAGATCGGCCGTATTCCGGTCGACTCCATCTACTCCCCGGTGCTCAAGGTCACGTACAAGGTCGAGGCGACCCGTGTCGAGCAGCGCACCGACTTCGACAAGCTGATCGTCGACGTCGAGACCAAGCAGGCCATGCGCCCGCGTGACGCCATGGCGTCCGCCGGCAAGACCCTGGTCGAGCTGTTCGGTCTGGCGCGCGAGCTCAACATCGACGCCGAGGGCATCGACATGGGCCCGTCCCCCACGGACGCCGCCCTCGCCGCCGACCTGGCGCTGCCGATCGAGGAGCTCGAGCTCACCGTTCGTTCGTACAACTGCCTCAAGCGCGAGGGCATCCACTCCGTGGGTGAGCTCGTGGCGCGCTCCGAGGCCGACCTGCTCGACATCCGCAACTTCGGTGCGAAGTCGATCGACGAGGTCAAGGCGAAGCTGGCCGGTATGGGCCTCGCGCTGAAGGACTCGCCGCCCGGATTCGACCCGACCGCCGCCGCCGACGCCTTCGGCGCCGACGACGACGCGGACGCCGGTTTCGTGGAGACCGAGCAGTACTAGCAGATCGTCTGCGGGCCGGCTTCGGCCGGTCGCGCAGTTCCCCGCGCCCCTGACGGGGCGCGGGTCTTCGACGGGCGACCGCCCGCTCGGATACTGACCCCGGTACCTGATACGGCCGAGGCAGATCACAAGGAGAAACACCATGCCGCGTCCCGCGAAGGGTGCCCGCCTCGGCGGTTCCGCCGCGCACGAGAAGCTGCTCCTCGCCAACCTGGCGAAGTCGCTCTTCGAGCACGGCCGCATCACCACCACCGAGGCCAAGGCCCGTCGCCTGCGTCCGGTCGCCGAGCGCCTGATCACCAAGGCGAAGAAGGGCGACATCCACAACCGTCGCCTGGTGCTGCAGACGATCACCGACAAGGGCATCGTCCACACCCTCTTCACCGAGATCGCCCCGCGTTACACGGAGCGCCCCGGTGGCTACACCCGCATCACCAAGATCGGCAACCGTCGTGGCGACAACGCCCCGATGGCCGTGATCGAGCTGGTCGAGGGCGAGATCGCCAAGAAGGCGACCGTCGCCGAGGCCGAGGCCGCCACCGTGCGCGCCGTCAAGGAGGCCGACGCGGCCGCCGAGGCTCCGGCCGAGGAGTCGAAGGACGCGTAAGCGTTCCGACGTTTCTCGTGTGCGGGCCCGTACCCCCTGGGGGGTACGGGCCCGTTCCCGTCTGTTTGAGAGGATTTCCGCGTGAGCGATGACGTGCAGGACGGGTTCGTACGGGTTCGGCTTGACCTGTCGTACGACGGCAAGGACTTCTCCGGGTGGGCCAAGCAGTCCCAGGGGCAGCGGACCGTGCAGGGGGACATCGAGGCCGCGCTGCGGACCGTGACCCGGTCCACGGAGACGTACGAGCTGACCGTGGCCGGCCGGACCGACTCCGGGGTGCACGCGCGCGGCCAGGTCGCGCATGTCGACCTGCCCGTCGAGCTGTGGTCCGAGCACCGCGACAAGCTGCTCAGGCGGCTCGCGGGGCGCCTCTCGCACGATGTCAGGGTCTGGTCCCTGACCGAGGCCCCCAGCGGCTTCAACGCCCGTTTCTCCGCCATCTGGCGCCGTTACGCGTACCGCGTCACCGACAACCCCGGCGGCGTCGACCCGCTGCAGCGCGGGCACGTCCTGTGGCACGACTGGGCCCTCGACATGGACGCCATGAACGAGGCCGCCACCGCCCTCGTCGGCGAGCACGACTTCGCCGCCTACTGCAAGCGGCGCGAGGGAGCCACCACCATCCGCACGCTCCAGGAGCTGCGCTGGGACCGGCGTCCCGACGGGGTGATGGAAGCCACCGTGAAGGCGGACGCCTTCTGCCACAACATGGTCCGCTCGCTGGTCGGCGCCCTGCTCTTCGTCGGCGACGGGCACCGGCCCGTGGACTGGCCGGGCAAGGTGCTCGCCGCCGGTGTGCGGGACTCGGCCGTGCACGTCGTACGGCCGCACGGCCTCACCCTGGAAGAGGTCGGCTACCCGGCCGACGAGCTCCTGGCCGCCCGCAACCGGGAGGCCAGGAACAAGCGGTCACTCCCCGGGAGCGCCGGCTGCTGCTGAGGCCTGGGCGCGGCCGCGGGCGTAGATCTGGTTGAAGGCGAAGGTGCCGAGGTCGTCGCTGGCCTGGAAGATCGGCTTGTCGGCCTTGGTGACCTTCTTGCCGTTGGCGAAGCCGGCCTGGGTGAAGTAGGCGTAGCGCCCGACCGAGTTCGAGCGGCGCAGACAGACCGTGGCGTGGCAGAAGTCACGTACGCCCGCGCCGACGAGCGGGGCGATGCCGCCGGTGGCCTGGCTCTTCGCCTTCAGGGCCGCGGCCTCCGAGGGGAAGACGGCGACGCCGACGGTGATCGCCATGCCGTCCTTCACATAGGTGGCGCGGAGCACCCGCTGGCAGCCGTTCTTCTTGAGGACGGCGCCGAGGCCGCCCTGGGTGACGGCCGCGCAGTCGGTCGTCGCCGAGGTCGCGCCCTTGGTGTACGGGCGCTTGTTCATCGTCAGCTTCCTGCCCGGGAAGAGGCCCTCCGCGGAGAGCGGGGCCTTGTCCTTCTTCGGGTCCGAGATGTAGTCCTTCGGGTTCGGCGGGGGCGGCGGCGCCACCGAGGAGAAGGTCGGCTCGGGGGTCGGCGTCGCGGTGGAGGAGACCGTGCCGGTGGGCACCCCGCCGTTCTTGGCCTCGTCGTTCTTCTTGCCGGAGGCCACCACGGCGGTGGCGACGATCGCGCCGACGACCAGCGCGGCCACCGCGCCGCCGCCGATGATCAGCCAGCGCTTGCGGCGGTTACGGGAGGCCGAGGCGTCGGCCAGGGCGCCCCAGTCGGGGGTCGGCCCGCCGCCCTGGGCGCCCGGGAAGGGGTCGGGCGCCTGCCCCTGGCCAGGCTGCTGCCCGTACCCGTGCTGTCCGTATCCCTGGGGCTGTCCGTAGCCCTGCCCGTACCCCTGCTGCGGCTGCTGCCCGTGCCCCTGCTGCCCGCCCTGCTGCGGCTCTTGCGGCCACTGCGGTCCCCCAAAGCTCATGCCGCGCATCCTAAACCGGTTGGGCTCCGGCGACGCGGGCGGCGACAATGCACCTCATGGGACATGTCGAGGCCGCGCATCTTGAGTACTACCTGCCCGACGGGAGGATCCTGCTCGGGGACGCCTCCTTCCGGGTCGGGGAGGGCGCCGTCGTCGCCCTCGTCGGGGCCAACGGCGCCGGCAAGACCACACTGCTCCGACTGATCGCCGGAGAGCTCCAGCCGCACGGCGGCACCGTCAGGGTCAGCGGCGGCCTCGGCGTGATGCCGCAGTTCGTCGGCTCCGTGCGTGACGCGTCCACCGTCCGTGACCTGCTGGTCTCGGTGGCGCAGCCCCGGATCCGGGAGGCCGCGAAGGCCGTCGACGCGGCCGAGCACCTGATCATGACCGTCGACGACGAGGCCGCGCAGATGACGTACGCGCAGGCCCTCAGCGACTGGGCCGAGGTGCAGGGGTACGAGGCGGAGACCCTCTGGGACATGTGCACGATGGCCGCGCTCGGCGTCCCGTACGAGAAGGCGCAGTTCCGGGAGGTCCGGACGCTCTCCGGCGGTGAGCAGAAGCGGCTCGTCCTGGAGTCGCTGCTGCGCGGCTCCGACGAGGTGCTGCTGCTCGACGAGCCGGACAACTACCTCGACGTCCCCGGCAAGCGGTGGCTGGAGGAGCGGCTGCGGGAGACCCGTAAGACCGTGTTGTTCATCTCTCACGACCGGGAGCTGCTGTCCCGTGGCGCGCAGAAGATCGTCGCGGTCGAGCCCGGCCCGGCCGGCTCGGACGTCTGGGTGCACGGCGGCGGGTTCGACACCTTCCACGAGGCGCGCCGGGAGCGGTTCGCGCGCTTCGAGGAGCTCAAGCGGCGCTGGGAGGAGAAGCACGCCCAGCTGAAGAAGCTCGTCGTCAACCTGCGGCAGGCTGCCGCGGTCAGCCACGACATGGCCTCGCGGTACGCGGCGGCGCAGACCCGGCTGCGGAAGTTCGAGGAGGCGGGGCCGCCGCCGGAGCCGCCGCGCGAGCAGGACATCAAGATGCGACTGCGCGGTGGGCGTACCGGCGTGCGTGCGGTGACCTGCGAGAACCTCGAACTGACGGGGCTGATGAAGCCCTTCTCGCTGGAGATCTTCTACGGGGAGCGGGTCGGCGTCCTCGGGTCGAACGGTTCGGGCAAGTCGCACTTCCTGCGGCTGCTCGCGGGGGACCCGTCCGTCGCCCACACCGGTGACTGGAAGCTGGGCGCGCGGGTGGTGCCGGGGCACTTCGCCCAGACCCACGCCCACCCGGAGCTGACCGGCCGGCCACTCGTCGACATCCTGTGGACGGAGCACGCCAAGGACCGGGGCGGGGCGATGTCGATGCTGCGGCGGTACGAGCTGGAGCGGCAGGGCGACCAGCCGTTCGACAAGCTCTCCGGCGGGCAGCAGGCGCGGTTCCAGATCCTGCTGATGGAGCTGGCGGGCACCACGGCGCTGCTCCTGGACGAGCCGACGGACAACCTGGACCTGGAGTCGGCGGAGGCCCTCCAGGACGGGCTCGAGTCGTACGACGGGACGGTGCTGGCCGTGACCCACGACCGGTGGTTCGCGAAGAGCTTCGACCGCTTCCTGGTCTTCGGCTCCGACGGAGTGGTGCGCGAGACCACGGAGCCGGTGTGGGACGAGCGGCGCGTCGAGCGGGCGCGGTGACCTGGGAGGAACGGCGGGTCGGGCCGGGGCGGTGACCTGCGGGCCCACGGCGTTTTGACCCGTCGGGGGCAGCGCGGGTAGTGTTGCGGTTTGTTATGCGTAGTGGCTTCGTCGTTTCACGCGAAGAACCCTTACGCAGGTTCCCTGGAGCAGTTACCAGTGGCTCGCATACGGGCGATGTTCCCGGCAGTGCAGGCCCCAGCTGCATGATCGCTTCAGGTGTGTCTGGACTCCATCCACTGAAGAAGCGAAGGCTACGAAGTGCGTACGTACAGCCCCAAGCCCGGCGATGTCACTCGCCAGTGGCACATCATCGACGCGCAGGACATCGTCCTGGGCCGTCTGGCGACCACGGCTGCGAACCTCCTGCGAGGCAAGCACAAGCCGGTCTACGCCCCCCACATGGACATGGGCGACTTCGTCATCATCATCAACGCTGACAAGGTCCACCTGTCCGGCAACAAGAAGACCCAGAAGCTGGCGTACCGCCACTCCGGCTTCCCGGGTGGTCTGCGCTCGGTCCGTTACGACGAGCTGCTCTCCAAGAACCCGGAGAAGGCCGTCGAGAAGGCCATCAAGGGCATGATCCCCAAGAACACCCTGGGCCGTCAGATGATCTCGAAGCTGAAGGTCTACGCGGGCGAGAACCACCCGCACGCTGCGCAGCAGCCGGTTCCGTTCGAGATCACCCAGGTCGCGCAGTAGTTCCGGCCACACCCCCTAAGAACGAAAGAAATCTGAGGAGCATCGTGGCCGAGACCACCCCCGAGACCCCCGTCGACGAGTTCGAGGGCGTTGAGGAGTACACCACCGAGACCGAGCTCGTCGAGGGTGAGTACACCTCCGAGTCGCTCGCGTCCCGCTTCGGCGACCCGCAGCCGGCCGCCGGCCTGGGCCGTCGCAAGAACGCCATCGCCCGCGTCCGGATCGTTCCGGGCACCGGCAAGTGGAAGATCAACGGTCGCACCCTTGAGGACTACTTCCCCAACAAGGTGCACCAGCAGGAAGTCAACGAGCCCTTCAAGGTGCTCGAGCTCGACAACCGCTACGACGTCATCGCCCGCATCGCGGGTGGCGGTGTCTCCGGCCAGGCCGGCGCCCTGCGCCTCGGCGTGGCCCGTGCGCTGAACGAGGCGGACGTCGAGAACAACCGCCCGGCGCTGAAGAAGGCCGGCTTCCTCTCCCGCGACGACCGTGCGGTCGAGCGCAAGAAGGCCGGTCTCAAGAAGGCCCGTAAGGCTCCGCAGTACAGCAAGCGTTAATCGCCTGCTCGGTCTGCTTTCGTACGCCCCGGCGGCACTGCCCGTGCCGTCGGGGCGTACGTTTTTTCATAACCTTTTTTCTTTCATCAGCTTGGGCACGTATTTCTCGGAGGACAGCTGTGGGACGACTCTTCGGCACGGACGGCGTGCGCGGTGTGGCCAACGCGGACCTGACGGCGGAGCTCGCGCTCGGTCTGTCGGTCGCGGCGGCACACGTGCTCGCCGAGGCGGGCACCTTCGAGGGCCATCGGCCGACCGCGGTGGTCGGACGTGACCCCCGCGCGTCCGGAGAGTTCCTCGAAGCCGCCGTCGTGGCCGGCCTCGCCAGCGCCGGCGTCGACGTGCTGCGCGTCGGCGTGCTGCCCACCCCGGCCGTGGCGCACCTCACCGGCGTCCTCGGCGCCGACCTCGGCGTGATGCTCTCCGCCAGCCACAACGCCATGCCCGACAACGGCATCAAGTTCTTCGCGCGCGGCGGCCACAAGCTGGCCGACGAGCTCGAGGACAAGATCGAGTCCGTGTACGAGGAGCACCGCACGGGCGCTCCCTGGGAGCGTCCGACCGGTTCCGGCGTCGGCCGGGTCCGTGACTACGACGAGGGCTTCGACACCTACGTCGCCCACCTCCTCGCCGTCCTCCCGAACCGTCTCGACGGTCTCAAGGTCGTCCTCGACGAGGCCCACGGCGCCGCCGCCCGCGTCTCGCCCGCCGCCTTCGCCCGGGCCGGTGCCACGGTCGTCACCATCGGTGCCGAGCCCGACGGTCTCAACATCAACGACGGCTGCGGCTCCACCCACCTCGGGCTGCTCAAGGCCGCCGTCGTCGAGCACGGCGCCGACCTGGGCATCGCGCACGACGGCGACGCCGACCGCTGCCTCGCGGTGGACGCCGCGGGCAACGAGGTCGACGGCGACCAGATCCTCGCCGTGCTCGCCCTCGCCATGCGCGAGGCCGGTGCGCTGCGCGGGGACACCGTCGTCGCGACCGTCATGTCCAACCTGGGCTTCAAGCTCGCCATGGAGCGCGAGGGCCTGAACCTCGTCCAGACCGCGGTCGGCGACCGCTACGTCCTGGAGTCCATGAAGGAGCACGGCTACGCGCTCGGTGGCGAGCAGTCCGGGCACGTCATCGTGCTCGACCACGCCACCACCGGCGACGGCACCCTCACCGGTCTGATGCTGGCCGCCCGGATCGCCGCCACCGGCAAGTCGCTCGCGGACCTGGCCGGGGTGATGGAGCGGCTGCCGCAGATCCTCATCAACGTCCCCGACGTCGACAAGTCCCGGGTGAAGACCTCCGGCGACCTTGCCGCCGCGGTCACCGCCGCCGAGCAGGAGCTCGGCTCCACCGGCCGCGTCCTGCTGCGCTCCTCCGGCACCGAGCCGCTGGTCCGCGTCATGGTCGAGGCCGCGGACATCGAGCAGGCGCGCGCGGTGGCGCAGCGTCTCGCGGATGTCGTGAAGTCGGCACTGGGCTAGGCTTTCTGAGGCGCCGTCATGCGTTGAGGGCCTCGTCGCACCCGTAGCGGTGCGGCGAGGCCCTCTCAGCTTCCCTTCCGGGCCCCGGGCGTGCGGCGCCAGCGGCCGCGCTGGGTGCGCCAGAGGAGCTTCTGCGCGTAGAGGGTCAGGATCCCGGCCAGCATGATGCCGAAGAGGTTCAGCAGGAGCTGCTCGGTCGAGCCCCACATCTGGCCGAACTCGCCGTAGCTGAGGGCGACGGCCGCGTTCGCGCCCGCCGGGACCGTCGTCACCGAGATCGCCACGCCCACCAGGGCGCCGGACTTCGCCGAGGTCAGCGAGAGCGTGCCCGCGATGCCCGCGAGCAGCGCCACGACGAACGAGAACGGGTCCGGCTGCCAGATGAAACTGGTGTTGGGCCGGGGCGCGTCCAGCCGGTCCCGGCTGAACAGGTCGAGCGCGTCCATGCCCAGGCTGAACACCGTCGTCGCCACGATCGCCACCGCGAAGCCGACGAGCAGCGCGAGCAGCGAGCGCGCCGCGAGCTTCGGGGCGCGCCGCACCACCGCCGTACTGACGCCGGCGAGGGGGCCGAACTCCGGGCCGACCGCCATCGCGCCCACGATCAGGACCGCGTTGTCCAGGACGACACCGCAGGCCGCGATCATCGTCGCCAGGATCATGAACGCGCTGTACGTGATGGAGAGCGTCGACTCCTCGTGGGTCGCGCCCGTCAGCTGCTCCCAGATCACCGCGTCCGCCGGCTCGCCCGGGGCCTCCTCCTCGGCGCGGTCCGCGCGCGTGGAGAGGGAGAGGTCGATGTTCTCGACGGCGATCGAGCCGTCCTGATCGATCCTCAGGCCGCGCAGCTCCTTGAGGAGTTCATCGCCCGCCTCACGGGCGACGTCGCACATGACGACGTCGCCGGAGGGCTCCCGGGCGGCGCCGGGCAGCACCACGACGTGCGTGGTGCCGACCGTGGACTCGATCACCTCGACAGCGGCCCGGGTGCGGTCGGGCGGAACGATCATCCGGAGATGCAGCATCCTCAGAGCTTACGGAGGCTCAGCCGCTGCACCTTGTGGTCCTGGCCCTTGCGGACGACGAGAGTCGCCCGGCCACGCGTCGGGGCCACGTTCTCCAGGAGGTTCACCTTGTTGATGGTCCGCCACATCGTGCGCGCGTAGTCGAGGGCCTCGTCCTCGGAGACCCGGGTGTACCGCTGGAAGTACGAGTCGGGGTCCTGGAAGGCGGTGTCGCGCAGCTTGCGGAACCGGTTGAGGTACCAGCGCTCGATGTCCTCCGGGCGCGCGTCCACGTACACCGAGAAGTCGAAGTAGTCGGCGAGGCCGACGCGGGTGCGGCCGTCCTTGCCGGGCAGGGCCGGCTGGAGGACGTTCAGGCCCTCGACGATGAGGATGTCCGGGCGGCGGACGACGAGGCGCTCGCCGGGGACGCGGTCGTAGATGAGGTGCGAGTAGACCGGGGCGGTCACCTCGTCCTTGCCCGCCTTGATGTCCGCGACGAAGCGGGTCAGGGCCCGGCGGTCGTACGACTCGGGGAAACCCTTCCGGGACATGAGGCCGCGGGCCTTCAGCTCCTCCATCGGGTAGAGGAAGGCGTCCGTGGTGACCAGCTCCACGCGCGGGTGCTCCGGCCAGCGGGCGAGCAGGGCCTGGAGGAGACGGGACACCGTCGACTTCCCGACGGCGACCGAACCGGCGACCCCTATGACGAAGGGTGTGCCGCGCTGCTCGGCGCTCTCGCCGAGGAAGGTGTTGAGGGCGCCGCGCAGTCCGCTGGTGGCCTGCACGTACAGGTTGAGCAGCCGGGACAGGGGGAGGTAGATGTCCCGTACCTCGTCGAGGTCGATGACGTCCCCGAAACCGCGGAGCCGCTCGACCTCGTCGGCGGTGAGAGGGAGCGGAGTCTTGTCGCGCAGGGCGCTCCACTCGGCGCGGGTGAGGTCGACGTAGGGCGTCGTGCCGTTGGCGCTTCGTGGCGGCGAAGAGATCACGCTGCCATTGTCCCGGGTCGGGGGGTGGTGTGGGGGGTGGGGTGGGTCACGTGGCGTTCCGAGAGCCGCGCCATGGGATGCATGTGCCCCCCGCCGGAGACCGGCGAGGGGCACACGCGGAGCTCTAGCTTGGACCTGGCGAGCCTTGGATGAACTGCCGAAGACGTTCTCGGTGGTCGTTGATCCAATCGCCTTCCAGGGCGATCGGGACGCGCACGGTGACCATGGAAATGGACTCGTCCTCCACGAGAATGTCCGGGCAACCGCGATCGCCGTCGAGCTCGATGGTCATGGTCGGTCCGTTGTTGTCTGACATCCAGGTAATGTCTCGGCCCTCAGTCAATGAGTCGAGTGCCTGTGCCCATGCTTCCAGTTTCGAACTGTGGAGAACGAGCAGAGTTGTTCCCGTGACGAAGAGGCTGGTGATTCTGATCTCAGCCTCCCACATTCCGCTCTCCATGGGTTCGAGCACGGTGACTTTAACTTCGTTCTCTTCATCCGTCAATTGGATGAGATCGAAAGGGAGCATGGATGTCAGTCTTTCAGTCGATGAGGAATTGGGCGGCCGTTGACCAGCCGTTGTCGTCGAATGCGCTGATGTCCAATCTGAACGGGACGTTCGAGCCCGGCAGGTAGCGGGGAATTGCCTGGTATAGGACGGTGTTTCCTTCTGCTACGTGGCTTCGGATTGAGTCCTGAAATGCTTCGATGGCGCCGTTATCGGTCTTGGTTTTCGTTCGCACGAGGTTCGATGGAGTGAGTCCGTCACCCCCCATCGATCTGGGGAGAAGATGGCCCCTGGTGTGACCAGGCGAGTTCTTTACGAAACCTGGCGGTAGAATTCTGCGGCCGGGACGGGTTCCCTTACCGTGGCCCGGTTCCACTATGGCAGTCACGCCGGTTCGTCGTCCGTCAGGCAGCACTGTGCCATAGTCGGCGTCAACGCCTTGACAGTTGTGAACGAGAACCGGAGCCGGGCCCGCCAGTACGTAGTACGTGTGGAAGTCCGCGACCGTCAGGTTGCGGACGTTCGCCGGCTGGGTCCAGGCCTGGACCGCGGTGATCTGGACGTGGGTGCCGGCGCTCGTGCGGAGCCACTGGCCCGGCTTCAGGTCCTTCGCGTCGATCCACTTGCGGAGCGACGGGACCCAGAACGGGTGGCCGTCCGTGGCCGTGATCGGGGCCGTCTTCGTGCCCTTGGCGCCGTCGATGTCGATCGTGACGCGGACGAGGTGCTTCTCGCCCTTTCCGATGATCGTCGCGGCGACGTTCTTTCCGGTGGTCTCGCCGGTCTTCTCGTCCGTCGCGAGGACCTTGTCGCCCGGCTTCAGGTCCTTGATCGGCTTCGTGGAACCGTCGGCGAGGAGGACCTTCGTCTCCGGGGTGAAGCTGTTTCTGATGGGGCAGGAACCGGCGTCACCTCCTCCGCCGTCGGCTTTCTTCGCCGCGTCCGCCGCCGCCTCGTCGGCCTTTTTCGCCGCCGCCTTCGCCGCGTCCGCTTCCTTCTTCCAGTCGGCCATGTCCTCGGCGTACTTCGCCATGGCCGCGGCCTCGTCGTCCGCCCGCCTCAGGAGTCCGGTGGCCCAGCGGACCTCGTCGCTCCAGCGGTTGTACATCTTCCACGCGGTCTTGAGCGCCTTGAGGGTGCGTTTGGCCTTTGCCGCGAAGGGCATTGCGGCGTCCAGCGCGAGCGCCCCGCAGGCCCAGACATCGCCGCCGAGGCAGGCCTGGATGTCGTCGAATCCGCTGATGCCCTTGGCGACCTCCCACGCGATCTCGAGGATCACGTCCGCCTTGGACTTCTGCCGGATGTTCGACGCCTTCTTGACGTCGTCCTCGCTGACGGTCGTCGTCGGCTTCGTCGGCGGCGGTGCCACATATCCGGGAGCGTCGTTGCCGTCGCGTCCGCCGCCACTGCCGACCTGGGAGGGCGACTTGCCTTCGGTCTGGATCTTCCTCGTGCACTTCTCGTCGATGCAGAACGCCTCGCCCGACGGATCCGCGAAGGTGACCGGGCTGTTGTTCCCGTAGGTGTACGGGTTCATCGTCTGCGATTCGGCGATGTCCATCTTCGGGTCGACCGAGATGAACCGGCCCAGCGTCGGGTCGTACTCGCGTGCGCCCAGGTGGGTGAGGCCCGTCGACGCGTCCTTTGAACCGCCGAGGTAGCCCTTGTCATCCGGCCACATCGACGGGGCCGTGCCGCGGTCCTCGCCGTACGGGGTGAGTTTGCGGCGCGTCACCGCCTTCGTCGCCGCGTCGACCGAGGTCGTCGCGGTGCCGTTGCGGTCGGCGAGCAGGTACGACTTCTTGATCGTGCCGCCCTGGGCGACCTTGACCATGACCGGGCCGGCGGGGTGGGCGTAGTACCGGGTCGTCTTGGCGACCGCGCCCGCGGTGTCGAGCTGGAGCTCGGTGCCGGGCAGGTACAGCGTCGTGCCGCTCGGGTCGCGCTTGATGAGCCGGTTGCCGCCCGCGTCGTAGACGTAGGAGGTCTCCTGGCTGCCGGCGGTCACCTTCTCGAGGTGGCCCTCCACGTCCCACAGCAGGCTCTTCGTGTCGCCCTGGACCGTCCGCGACGTGGTGTTGCCTGCGTCGTCGTAGCCGAAGGTCTCCTCACGCGCGCCCTGCGGGCCCGTCGTGTCGACCTTCGCCAGCCGGCTCTTCGTGGGCAGTCCGGTCGCGTAGGTGTACGCGCGCTGGACGTTCTTCGTGGTGTCGCCGAGCGGGTCGTGCTTCGTCTCGCTGAGGCGGTTGCCGACGGCGTCGAAGGTGTACGAGTGCCAGTAGGCGTCCGGGCCGCCGACCTTCGGCGCCGTGCCGGGGCCGGACGCGCCGGGCTTGAGCGCGCAGGCGTCGCTTCCCGTCCAGGCGTCCGTCATGCGGCGGAGGTGGTCGTAGGCGAAGCACTGGACGTCGGTGGTGGCCGGCGTCGGGTTGTCGCCTGTCGTCTCCGTGATCCGCTGGATGTTGCCGACGGCGTCGTAGTCGGTCACCACGTCGTTGAGCGTGACCGTGTCGACGGTGCCGACTTCCTGGTGGTTCGTCGTGCGGGTGACCCGGCGGGTCTGCTCGTCGAACACGTTGCTGGTGATCAGCGCCTTGCCGGCCGAGTCGACCCGGGTGCGCACCACGTCACCGAGCGAGGTGTACTCGGTCGCCGCGACGAAGGTGCTGGTCCCGACCGCCATGGTGGAGACGGCGTCGAGCGCGTTGTACCCGACCGACACCGTTTCCGTGGGGAGCCCGCCGACCGCGGGATGCGTCGTGGACTCCGGCAGGCCGGTGCGCGAGCTGTACGTGTTGGTGTACTTGTACGTGCCGGCGAGCTTGCCCTCGGCGGCCGGGATCGTCACCGTGGTGCTCTTGGGCCGGTACTCGGCGTCGTACGCGGTGACGGCCTGGGTGTAGGCGTTCGTGCCCGTGTCCGTGGTGACGTAGCGGGTCGAGGAGGCCGGGAGGCCCAGGGCGCCCGGAACCGTGTCGTAGGTCTGCGACGTCAGCATCGGCCCGGCGAGCGAGCCCTCGTGCGTGGCGGTGACACGGCCCAGCGCGTCGTACGCCATCGCGATGGTCCGGGCGGGCGTCCGCCCGTCCGTCAGGGAGACGACGCGGTCACCCTTGTCGTACGCGAGGGAGGTCGTGCCCTTGTCGGGGTCGGAGGTCGACTTCACGCGGCCGCGGAGGTCGTAGGTCTGCGACCACTTGTTGCCGGCCTGGTCGGTGACCGTGTCCAGCTGTCCCTTGCGGGTGTACGAGTAGCTGATCTTGTCGTAGGCGCCGGAGGGGCCGCTGCCCTTGTACTGCCGCAGCTCGGTCTTCCGGCCCTGCGCGTCGAGGAGCGCCATCGTCGGCGTCTCGCCGGCCGGCGGGTCGACCGCCGTCCAGTCACCGCCGTACGTGGTGCTCGTCCGCCAGGTCTCCAGGCCCTTGGACCGGGCGATGGTGTCGGTCGGCCGTCCGACGCCGTCGTACAGCGTCACCGTGGAGGCGGGAACGGTGTTGTCGGTGGGCGGGAACATCGTCGCGGTCGGGCCGCTGGCGCTGTTGTAGTAGCCGCCGTTCTCCTTCCAGACCCGCCCGAGGCTGTCGTAGAAGGTGTCCGTGACGACCCGGCCGCCGTTCATCGCCGGGTTCTGGGTCTGCCGCAGGCGCAGCGCGCCGTCGTAGAAGTCGTAGCTGACCCGGTAGGTGCCGTTCTCGAGGAGCCGCTTGTTGGTGATGACGACCGGGGCGTTCTGGCCGACGGTGTAGTCGAACTCCGCGTCCGGCGTGGTGGTGGTCGGGTTCCGGTCGGGGGACCAGACCTTCTTCATCCGGCCGAGGGCGTCGTACTCCATGACGGTCTTGCGGCCGTTGGTGTCGGTCTGCGAGAGCGGCAGGCCGCGGCCGGGGTCGACCTCGGTGGTGGCCGTGTGGCCGAGGGTGTTCGTCGTGACGGTCTTGGTCACGACCGAGCCGGCGGCGGGTGTGTAGGCCGTCGACGTGGTCTTGCCGTAGACGTCGGTCGCGGAGGTGATGCGGCCATACCCGTCGAAGGTCGAGGTGCCCGACAGGGTGTACTGCGGGACGTCGTCGACGTAGCCGGAGAGCGACTCGCTCTTCACGACGTTGCCGACGGCGTCGTACGCGACCTTGGCGTCGGAGACGACGTCGGCGGGGCGTGCGGGCGTGGCGTCGCACGCCTTGGCGACCGTCTCCACGCGGGTCTGCTGGGACTTGAACCACTTGGCGGTGTCGTCGAGGTACTCGAACCGCGTGCACTGGTCGTCGCCCGCGTCGGTGGTGTCGCCCTTGGTCCAGGTCCAGGTGACGCGACCGCTGTCGTCGTAGCCGTGCTCGACGGCGGTGCGGCGTTCGCCGCGGCCGCCCGACAGGATCGTGCGGGAGGAGGTGGACTTCTGGCCCTGGACCCAGGCCTCCATGGGCGCGGCGCCGGTGGCGGAGCGGTTCCGTGTGGCGACCGGGCCGTGCAGCCACGGGGTGTTGATCGTCGCGGAGTGCAGGGAACCCGAGACGCCGTCGAAGTACTGGGTCTCCCGGACCTGGCCGGCGAGCATCGGGTGGTCGTCGACGGAGGTGTTCTCGGAGTCCGTCACCTGGACCGAGCGGCGGGTGCCGTCGGCCTTGAGGTCGCCGTCGAGGCCCCGGTAGAAGAGGCTCTCCGTGCGGGTGCGCACGTCGGGCAGGACGCCGTTGAGGACGCGGACCCTGGAGTAGCCGCGGTACACCGACCAGGTGCGGGCGGGCTTGTTCGTCAGCTCGCTCGCGTCGTCGTACGCCCAGGCGGGCGTGCCGATGTACTCGTAGTTGGCCTCGCGGGTCGGCGAGGTGCCGTTCTTGTCCTCTTCCCGGACCTGGTCGACGCGGTGCTTGTGGAACCAGTCGGTGGAGTAGACCTTCTTGAGACCCGTCGGATCCGTCGGGTCGTTGGTCTCGTTGACGACGGGGTAGCAGCGCAGGGTGTTGCTGTCCGGTGCGGACGGCAGCTTGACGGAGCCCGGGACGGTGGAGCACTCCGTGGGCGCGTACACGACGACCGTGCGCGCACCCGTCTCGGTCTGCACCTGCTGGACGCGCCAGCGCAGGTACGGCGGGTTTCCGTCGGTGTTGTTGTCGACGCGGTTGGGCAGCTGGATGCCCGTGAAGGTCACGGCGGGCAGGCTGATGGCCGTGCCGTTCTGCCCGGTGCGCTGGATGCTCTTCAGCCAGAGCGGGTACTCGCCGTTGACGGAGCCGTCACCCGTGGACTGGAAGTCCTGGTCCAGGGTCCAGGTGTCGACCGGGGTCGGGACACCGTTCTTGAGGACCTTGGTGGTGATGCTCCTCAGCAGCTTGCGGGTGAAGAACGCGGGCGAGTAGCGGTCCGTACAGGTCTCGCCGGAGGCGCAGAGCTGGTCGGCGGGTACGTCCGGCCAGTTCCTCGCGACCTCGGTCGAGGACTTCGAGGTGAGCTTGGACTCGGCGCAGTCGAAGGTCTGCGTGACGACGCAGCGCTCGCGGGCGTCGTAGGCCACCTCGGCGGGTGCCGCCGCGAAGAGGTCGTCGGAACGGAGGCCGTACGCGGCCCGCTTGAGCCAGCTGCCGCGGTCGTAGGCGCGGGCGGTCGACGTGCCGGTGGAGGTGACGTTGGAGCCGTAGTAGTTGGACTCCTTGCCGTACCAGTACGTCAGGGCGTTGCCGCGCGGGTCGACGACGTAGTCGAGGTTCCAGCGGTAGGTCTGGTCACAGACCGAGGCGGCGTAGCCGGTGGCGTGGCAGGGCTCTCCCTCGTGGTTGCCGTAGACGGGCACGTTGAGGGCCGAGTTGGTCTCGGGCTTTCCGGCCGCCCAGCCGGGGAGGTGGTTGAGGCCGAAGTGGTACTTGACGCCCTCGGAGTTGGTGACGACCCAGTACTCGCCCTCCTTGTCGCCGTTCGTGGCGCCCGTCTCCAGTTCGACCTTGGAGCCGTCCTGGTTGGCGGGGTACCACTTCTTGTCGGCGTCGTTGAGTACGAGCGCGGTGGAGGACCCGTTCAGGGAGAGGGTGACCATCGGAGGGCCGTGACAGAGGTCGCCCGTCGGGTGGGTCGTCGGGTTGTTGAACCCGCTGTCCTTCGCACGGTCCTCGGCACAGGCCACGTAGGTGCGCTCGATGAAGCTGGATCCGGTGTCCCAGCCGTCGCCGACCCAGGACGGCTGCTGCGAGGTCGCGAGGGTGCGGCCGTCGATGCTGCCCGAGTTGTAGCCGATGGAGAGGGCCGGACCGGGGCCGCCGAGGGAGGAGGGGATCTCCATCGGGTAGGTCCAGGAGAAGTCACCCGTGGAACCGCCCGCCGACCAGGTGCCGGTGGGGCTGAGCGAGGTCGCCTTGTAGGTGCCCTTGGAGCCGGAGGCGCTCGCGGTGGCGGCGAGGACCATGGCCCCGGAGCCGGCCGCGGCGGAGCGTGCGGCGTAGGTGCCGGTCAGCGTGCCCGTCGCGGTGTCGTTGACGGTCGGCACGGGGACGGACGCCTGGCACTCCGGCTTCTGCGGCGTCGTCAGTGCGCAGCCGGGCATCGCGCTGAAGCGCAGGCGGGAGCCCCAGTCGCCGCCGTAGGCGTGGGCGAAGGCGCGGTAGTCCAGTTCGACGGAGACAGGGTTGGTGCCCTTGCCCTTGTCGGTGCGCTGGACGGAGAGGAGCAGGCCGCGGATTCCGGCCTTGCGGGCCGCCTCCTCGGTGTGGACGGAGACCTTCGCCGTGACGGCGGGGGCGTCGGCGGCGGGGGCGGTGGCGCCCTTGGCCGCGGCCGGGTTGCCGGCCGCGAGCCGGACCGGGAGCGATCCCGCGCGGGCCGAGGGGCCGACGGGGGCGGCCTTGTCCTGCTGGCCCGTGGCGACGCGCAGCGCGGACCGGGCGGTCCGGTCCGCCGCCGGGACGGTGGTCTCGGCGGTGGCCGGGGCCGGCCACTTCACGCCGGGGGCCGTCTTGAGGGCCGCGGCGCTGCTCTGGTCCTGCGGAGCGCGGGGCGGCTTGGTGGTCCCCCGCGCCGCCGGGACGTCGGTGACCTTCTGGAGTTCGGGGAGGCCCTTCCCTCCTGTGGTCTGCGCGGCCACGGGGGACAGGGACGCCCCTGAGGCCAGGAGGGCCAGGGCGAGTGCGGAAATTCCGGATCGCCATGTCCGTGACGTATGTCTGAAATGTTTTTTTGCATGCCGAAGTGGCACGTTGATCCCCACCCCTAATTCGTTGATCGAACGATTGGGGCGCAGGTTATGTGCGGCAGAGAACGGCAAACAAGGAGTATCTGTGCGCAGCCTATGTGCGGCCTGTGCGCAAAAAGGGAGTGTCACGGCTATTTGCGTACACGTCGCGGGCAAGATCACTTGGAATATGTCAGGTCGTCCGAGATGCCATGGCCCGATGTCGGAGGCGCCTGCTACAAAGCAGCCTGAACCACTCCGTTCGGCCTCTGGGTGATCGCGCAAGGGGGACGCTTCCACCGGATGACAGGGGAAGGCCGCGCCGTCCTGGGGGAACGGAATTAACCATCGAGAATGGGGACGGAACCCACTTCATGTCAGTTTTCAGATCGAGAACTTCCGACCCCGGGGGGGTCATGAGGAGAGGGCTCTCGGCAGTCGTCGTCGCGACGATGTCCGCAGGGCTCCTTTCCGCGGCACCGACCGGGAGCGCCACCGCGGCGACACCGGCGAGCGAGAACGCTCCCGCCTCCACGCAGGCGGAGCGGGAGACCCGGGCGACGGCGCAGGCCCTCAAGGAGGCCAAGCGCACCGGCGACCCCGTGGAGATCGCGTCCCGGCGCACCGAGACCGACGAGGTGTACATCAACCCCGACGGCACGGTCCGTGTCGACCGGGCGATCCTCCCGGTCCGGGTCCGCCAGGGCGGCAAGCTCGTCGACATCGACCCCGTGCTCGCGCAGCGCTCCGACGGCCGCGTCGCCCCCAAGGCGTCGGCGATGTCCGTCACCTTCTCCGGCGGCGGCGACGACGTCTTCGCGACCATGCTCCGCGAGGGCCGCACCGTCACCCTCACCTGGCCGCACGGCAAGCTGCCCAAGCCCACGGTGAGCGGCCGGACCGCCACCTACGCGAACGTGCTGCCGGGCGTCGACCTCACCGCCACCGCGGACGACGTCTCCTTCTCGCACGCCCTGGTCGTCAAGACGCCGGCGGCCGCGAAGAACAAGGCCGTCAGGTCCGTCGACTTCGGCGTGAAGACGAAGGGGCTCCAGCTCGCCTCGGACGCCACGGGCGGGATAGCCGCCAGGACCCCCTCGCTCAACTCCGTGTTCTCCGCTCCGCAGCCGCAGATGTGGGACTCCGCCGGCACCGAGGCGGCGACCCCGGTCGACACGAAGACCCCCAAGAGCGCCCGGCCGGCCGCCCGGTCCCTCCAGGACACCCTCGACGGCGCCACCGAAGGCAGCCGGACGGCCAAGCTGGGCGTGAAGCTCGGAGCGGGCAGGATCACCCTCACTCCCGACACCGCGCTCCTCGACGACCCCAAGACCGTGTTCCCGGTCGTCATCGACCCGACGTGGATGCCGGTCGCCTGGAAGAACGCCTGGTCGATCGCGTACAAGCACACCGCGGTCTCCAACTCCGAGAACACCGTCTACTACAACGGCGGCACCATCTCGGACTCCGCGCGTGTCGGTTACGCCAACGACACGACCAGGGGCGGCACCGTCCGCGCCAACACGTACTTCAACATCCCCGTCGCGAACCTCTGGAACAAGGACGTCATCGAGTCGACGCTCCGCATCCAGCAGACGCACGCCGGCTCCTGGTCCTGCAAGTCCGGTGACGTACTCGTGCGGACGATCGGCAAGAGCCTGCCGAAGAACATCACCTACAACAACCAGCCCGCCTGGGGCGCGATCGTCGACTACTCCGGCAAGTCGTTCGGCGGGCGCAACTGCCCGTCGGACACCGCCGGCCTCGTGGAGTTCGACGTCACGGACGCGATCACCGACGCCGCCGCCTCCGGCTGGGGCAACTGGGCGTTCGTCCTGACCTCGAAGTCCAACGCCATCGACACCTCGTGGCGCAAGTTCGACCCCAGCTCGGCGCGGGTCTCCACCAGGTACAACACCGACCCGGGCCGGCCGAAGACGTCGATCGACCCGTCGCTCCCGTGCGCGGGCGGTGTCATCGGCACGACCGACGAGATCGTCCTGAAGGCCACCGGCCTCAGGGACGACGAGGACACCAACCTGACGGTCGAGTTCCGGTACGCGCTGAACGGCGCCAAGACCTCCACGCCCAGGCCCGTCGCCGCCACCAGGGGCGGCACCGCCATGCTGCGCATCGTGGCGGGAACGACCCTCCCGGCCGGCACGTACTGGTACGACGCCATCGTCAAGGACGGCACGGGCAGCGGCGACTGGGCCGGCCGCTGCTACTTCACGTACGACTGGAAGCCGCCGAAGTACGCGCCGAAGGTCACCTCGTACCAGTTCCCCGAGCACACCCTGACGACCAAGCCCCCGGCGTGCGTCGGCGGTGTGGCCACCGGCGCGTGCAACATGCCGGCGCGGACGGACGGCACCTTCGTCTTCTCGATGGACTCCCGTGAGCCCGTCAAGGACGTCGTCGAGTACGTCTACTGGACGGACTTCGACACCAAGGAGAGGCCGGTGAAGCCCGCCGCCGCGGGCGGCTCGGTCAGCATCAAGGTCAAGCCGCTGAACGCCGGCCCCCAGTACCTGTACGTACGCGGCGAGGACACGGCCAACAACCGCTCCCCGGTGAAGTCGTACATGCTTCTGCCCACCCGCTCCGCGTCGCGCGACCGGCTGGGCGACCTGAACGGCGACACCATGGTCGACCTGGTCACCGTGGACCCCGGAACGGGAACCCTCTGGACGTACCCGGGCCGTGGTGACGGCACGTTCGGTGCGGGCGTGGCGGCCGACGACGCCTCCTTCGCCGCAGGTCCGGTGACGAACGGCGGCAGCTGGGACGACGTCGACTACTACGAGGACATCCTCGTCCTGCAGCCCGCGCCCGACAAGGCGGGCGTGTCCGAACTCTGGGCCTACCGGGGCGACGGCAGCGGCAGGCTGGCGGCCGCCAAGCCCGACGAGGACGCGAGCCGTCGTCTGAAGACCATCGACGAGGACGAGACCAACTGGGACGGATCCTCGGCGTCGGAGAACGCCCACTGGCGGACCGGAGCCGAGATCCTCTCCATCCCCAGCGTCAACGACGACGACGAGAACGGCGCGATCGACGACGGGGACAACCCCGATCTGCTGGTCAAGGAAGGCGCCTCGCTCTGGCTCTACCTGGGCAGCCGCGGTGGCAACATCCTCGGGGCCCCGATCGCCCTCGGCAACGCCGACTGGCAGGACATGACCGTCATGACCCCCGGTGACCTCGACAAGGACGGCCTGCCGGAGATCTGGGCCCGGGACAAGGTCAAGGGCACCGTCCACGAGTACCGGAGCAGGAAGCCGGCGACGCCCGACCCGAGCGGCGTCGCCATCGACCTCGCACTGTTCAGCGACGCGACGGTCCGGTCGACCTCCATCGACACCGGCTTCACCGGCACCGCCTACCCGCACCTCGCCACCACCGGAGACTTCGAGAACGACGGCCGCGCCGACCTCTGGTCGCGCAACGGAGCGGGCCGCACCGTCGAGTTCCCGGGCCGAGCGGCCACCGAGGCGGACCCCACCGCCTTCGGAGCGGAGCGCTACGTGGCCACCACCGGGTACGACTGGGCGGACTGCGAGACCTTCCCCGCCGCGTCGGGCACCGGAACCTTCCCCGTGTGCGGACCGATCCTCGGCAAGTACAAGGCGCTCGGAGGCCCGGCCGGCTACGGCAAGCCCACGAGCGGTGTCACCAACGTCAGCGACGGCGGCCGGTTCGTCAACTTCGCCCAGGTCGGCACGTCGGCCACCGACCGGACCATCTCCTGGAGCAAGTCGACCGGCGCCTGGGCCGTCTCCAACGGCGTCTTCAGCAAGTGGAACAGCACCGGGCGTGAGACCGGTGTCCTCGGCTACCCGACCTCGGACGAGCGGCTGACGCACGTCCTGGGCGGTTCGGTCATCACCTTCAGCAAGGCGGGCAAGGCCGGAGCCGTCTACTGGCGGGACGGCATCGGATCGCAGATGATCCGCGGCGCCGTCTACAGCCAGTACCTGGCGCTCGGCGGCGTCGCCGTGTTCGGCTACCCCACGGGTGACGAGACGGCGACGGCGACCAAGCCGGGATCGGTTCAGCACTTCCGCCAGGGGACCTCCGCGACGGACAACGTCTCCTTCTACTGGAGCAGCGCGACCGGCGCCTGGCCGGTGTTCGGAGCCATCCGCACCCACTGGCTGAGCCAGGGCGGTCACAACGGAACCCTCGGGTTCCCGAAGTCCACCGAGAAGTCGGTGTACGGCGGCCGGCGCACGGACTTCCAGAACGGCTACATCCGCTGGAACCGGGAGAGCTACCAGGTCGCCTCGCACGCCTGGACGGACCGGACCGCGCACCTGCGGACGGACCTGGGGGGTGACTACGACGGCGACGGCAAGACCGACGTCTTCACCGTCTACGACTACGAGAAGGACAGCATCGGTCTGTACGTCGCCAAGGCCAACAGCGACGGCGGGCACAACCCGCCGCTGGAGTACTCCTCCGAGGACCCGGGCGACTGGAACAACAGCCACAGCAAGTGGGCCGCCGGCGACTTCGACGGCGACGGCCGGGACGACCTCATGGGCTTCTACGGGTACTCGGACGGCCACGTCACCGCGTTCTCGTTCCTGAGCCAGGCGGCGGGCACGCCGATCCACCGCAGCAGCATCAACCTCGCCACGGGCTGGGACTGGAACCGGAGCACGCCGATGGCCGGCGACTTCAACGGTGACGGCCGCGACGACCTCGCCTTCGTCTACGACTACGGCGACGGCGTCATGGGCGTCCACACGGCCCTGGCGCGTGCCGACGGCACCTTCGCCAAACCGGTCCTCTCGTACAAGACGGCGCCGGGCTACTGGTACGCGGCGAGCGCCAGTTACACCGTCGGGGACACGAACGGTGACGGCCGCGACGACCTCGTCGGCTTCTACGGCTACGCCTCGGGAGAGGCGCGGCTCTTCACCTTCACGGCGAAGGCCGACGGCACCCTCGCCTACCACGTGGGCTCGTGGAACGTGCCCGCCGGAACCTGGGAGCGTTCGCGGGTCAAGATGACCATGGCCGACTTCGACAAGGACGGCCGCGAGGACCTCGCGGTGATGTACGGGTACGACGACGGCCGGACCGAGATCCGGATCTTCCACGCCCGTGCCGACGGAGGCTTCGACACCTTCGTCACCCCGTACAAGAGCGAGCCCGGCGACTGGTACGCCACGAGCACGGGGAACCTCGTCGCGGGCGACGTGAACGGCGACGCGCGCCCCGACATCACCGTGTCGTACAACTACGGGGACGGAAAGACGAGGGTGTTCACCTTCTACGGCAACGAATCGGGAACCGTCGACTGGCCCACGCGCAAGTGGTACGCGGACGCCGGAACCTGGTGACGTGACACGGAAGGACCACCCGCCCGGGTGACACCGTCAGGGCCGCACCCCAGCCAGGGGTGCGGCCCTCCGCTTTCCGGCATGTCCGGGGCCGCCCGGGAAAGGCGTTGTCCGACCGGCCGCCTAGAGTGATCCTCTGATGCCGCGTGGGCTCCTGGATTCGCTGTCTCACGATTTCACGCGGGGGGAGCCGTCCTTTTGGGCGGCATGTGAACTCGAAGAGAAACAGAGAGCCGCCTCAGATGCGTACGTCCATGAGAAGCGCCGTCGTCGCCGCCACCGCCGTGTCCCTCGCCCTGCTCGTCACCGCGTGCGGCGGCGGGGAGAAGAGCGGCGACAAGGGTGACAAGGGCGGCACCGGTGCGCCCAGCGCCTCCGCCAGCAGCGCGCCCGCGGCCAAGGCGCTGTCGGCCGCCGAGCTGGACAAGCTGATCGTGACGACGGCCGACGTCAAGGGCCACCAGGTGACGAAGACCGACGACGGGGACGTCGTCCCCGCGGCCCAGGTCACCGCCGACAAGGCCGACTGCGCGCCGATCGCCCACGCCATGTCCTTCATCTCGCCCGGCTCGCCCGCCGCGTCGGCCCAGCGCAAGGTTCTCGAGGTGCCGAAGAAGGACGCGTCGGCCTCGCCGGAGGAGGCCGTGCTCGGCGGGCTCGGCGTCCAGGTCACGGCGGTGACGCTCGGCTCGTACGACGGACAGGGCGCCCAGGAGGCCTTCGCCTCGGTGAAGAAGGCCGGCACGGAGTGCGCCGCCGGCTTCCAGGTCGTCCACCTCAAGGAGAAGTCGAAGGTCGCCAAGGTCGCTCCGGAGACCGTCACCGCCGGCGACGAGGCGGTCGCCTTCACCGTCACCAGCGAGATGGAGGGCGAGCCCTTCGTCAGCAAGCTCGTCGTCTTCCGCAAGGGCAACACCCTCGCGTCGTTCTCGACCATCAGCCTCGCTCCCGGTGGCGTCAAGACCCTCCCGCAGGCCGTCGTCGACGCGCAGGCCGCCAAGCTGTCCTGACTCCGGCCCTTCGGGCGCCCGCCGCCGTAGGCTGCCGTCATGTGCGGAATCGTGGGATACGTCGGCGGGCAGTCGGCGCTTGATGTGGTGGTCGCGGGCCTCAAGAGGCTCGAATACCGGGGCTACGACTCGGCTGGTGTCGCGGTGCTCTCCGACGGAGGGCTGGCCGCGGCCAAGAAGGCGGGCAAGCTCGTCAACCTGGAGAAGGAACTCGTGGACCGGCCGCTCGCCGGCGGGTCCGTGGGCATCGGTCACACTCGCTGGGCCACCCACGGCGGGCCGACCGACGCCAACGCGCACCCGCATCTGGACAACGCGGGGCGCGTCGCCGTCGTCCACAACGGCATCATCGAGAACTTCGCCGCCCTCCGGGGCGAGCTGGCCGAGCGCGGCCACGACCTGCTCTCCGAGACGGACACCGAGGTCGTGGCCCATCTCCTCGCCGAGGAGTTCTCCTCCGCCGGGGACCTCGCGGAGGCCATGCGGCTGGTGTGCCGTCGGCTCGACGGGGCCTTCACCCTGGTCGCCGTGCACGCCGACCAGCCGGACGTGGTCGTCGGCGCCCGCCGCAACTCGCCGCTCGTCGTCGGTGTCGGCGAGGGCGAGAACTTCCTCGCCTCCGACGTGTCCGCGTTCATCGCGCACACCCGGTCGGCCATCGAACTCGGCCAGGACCAGGTCGTCGAGCTGACCCGGGACGGCGTCACCGTCACCGACTTCGACGGGGCGCCCGCCGACGTACGGGCCTTCCACGTGGACTGGGACGCCTCCGCCGCCGAGAAGGGCGGCTACGACTACTTCATGCTCAAGGAGATCGCCGAGCAGCCCAAGGCGGTCGCCGACACCCTGCTCGGCCGGATCGACGGCGCCGGCCGGCTCACCCTCGACGAGGTGCGCATCCCCGACGCCGTGCTCCGCGAGGCCGACAAGATCGTCATCATCGCGTGCGGCACCGCGTTCCACGCCGGTCTCATCGCCAAGTACGCCATCGAGCACTGGACCCGCATCCCCTGCGAGGTCGAGCTCGCCAGCGAGTTCCGCTACCGCGACCCGATCCTCGGCCAGCGCACCCTCGTCATCGCCATCTCGCAGTCGGGCGAGACGATGGACACGCTGATGGCGCTGCGGCACGCACGGGAGCAGGGCGCGAAGGTGCTCGCCGTCTGCAACACCAACGGATCGACGATTCCGCGCGAGTCCGACGCCGTGCTGTACACCCACGCGGGGCCCGAGGTCGCCGTCGCCTCCACGAAGGCCTTCCTCACCCAGCTGGTGGCCTGCTACCTCCTCGCGCTCTACCTCGGTCAGGTGCGCGGCACCAAGTGGGGCGACGAGATCCACGCCGTGGTCCGCGAGCTCGCCCGGATCGGCGACGAGGTCGAGCGGGTCCTGGAGACGATGGAGCCCGTCCGGGCCCTCGCCCGGTCCCTCTCCCACAAGGACACCGTCCTCTTCCTCGGCCGGCACGTCGGCTACCCGGTCGCCCTCGAAGGCGCCCTGAAGCTCAAGGAACTGGCGTACATGCACGCCGAGGGGTTCGCCGCCGGAGAGCTCAAGCACGGGCCGATCGCGCTGATCGAGGAGGACATGCCGGTCGTCGTGGTCGTGCCCTCGCCCAGGGGCCGCTCCGTCCTCCACGACAAGATCGTCTCCAACATCCAGGAGATCCGGGCCCGCGGCGCCCGCACCATCGTGATCGCCGAAGAGGGCGACGAGGCCGTCGTCCCGTACGCCGACCACCTCGTCCGCATCCCGGCCACGCCTACGCTGCTCCAGCCGCTGGTCTCCACGGTGCCGCTCCAGGTCTTCGCCTGCGAGCTCGCCACCGCGCGGGGCAACGAGGTCGACCAGCCGCGCAATCTGGCCAAGTCCGTGACCGTGGAGTGAGTGTGTGCGTGTGAAGGTGAGCAGATGATCATCGGGGTGGGGATCGACGTGGCGGAGATCGACCGGTTCGCCGCGTCGATCGAGCGGACGCCGGGGCTGCTCCAGCGCCTCTTCGTCGAGCGTGAACTGCTGCTCCCCAGCGGCGAACGGCGCGGGCCCGCCTCCCTCGCGGTGCGGTTCGCCGCGAAGGAGGCCCTCGCGAAGGCGCTCGGCGCGCCGGGCGGGCTGCACTGGACGGACGCCGAGGTGTACGTCGAGGGCACAGGGCAGCCACGGCTGCGGGTGCGCGGGACGGTGGCGGCGCGGGCGGCCGAGCTGGGCGTCAAGCACTGGCACGTGTCGCTGAGCCATGACGCGGGAGTGGCGTCCGCCGTGGTGATCGCGGAGGCGTAGGCGCCGGCGGGGGAGTGGACGGGGGACGGTGTACGGACCAGGGGCCCGGTCGTCGGACGACCGGGCCCCAGGTCGTGTGCGCGCGGCTGCCAGGGCCGGCGTCGGGTGCGCGGCGGGCAGCCGCGCCGGGGCTGCGGCAGACTGCGACCATGCGTACCGCTCACCGCGTGGAGACCGTCCGGGCCGCCGAAGCCGCCCTCATGGCCCGACTCCCCGAAGGCGCGCTCATGCAACGCGCCGCCGCCGGACTGGCCGCCGCCTGCTGCTCCCTCCTCGGCAGGGGACGGGTGTACGGGGCGAGGGTCGTCCTCCTCGTCGGCAGCGGCGACAACGGCGGCGACGCCCTCCACGCCGGCGCCCGGCTCGCCCGGCGCGGCGCCGGAGTCACCGCCGTCCTCCTCGGCGACCGTGCGCACGACGGCGGGCTCGCCGCACTGCGGGCGGCGGGGGGCCGGGTCGTGGACAGCGCCCACGACGACCCGTTCGAACCGCTCGCCGCCGCCGACCTCGTCCTCGACGGCATCACCGGCATCGGCGGCCGCGGCGGGCTCCGGCCCGACGCCGTGCCCGTCGCCCGCGCCGCGCGCGGCTCCGACGCCGTCGTCGTCGCCGTCGACCTGCCGAGCGGCGTCGACGCGGACACGGGAGAGGTGGCGGGGGAGGCCCTGCGGGCGGACGTGACGGTCACCTTCGGTACGTACAAGCCGGGCCTGCTCGTCGATCCGGCGCGGTCCTACGCGGGCGCGCTGCGGCTCGTCGACATCGGGCTCGGCGGCGAACTGCCGGGCGTGGCCGATCTGGAGGCGCTCCAGCACCAGGACGTGGCGCGCCTGCTGCCCGTACCGGGTGCCGAGACCGACAAGTACCGGCGCGGGGTCCTCGGCATCGTCGCCGGGTCCGCACGCTATCCGGGCGCGGCGGTGCTCGCCGTCGAGGGCGCCCTGCGGGGCGGCGCGGGGGCGGTGCGGTACGTCGGACCGGCGGCGGACGCGGTGATCGCGGCGCACCCGGAGACCCTGGTCCACCCGGGTCCGCCGGACCGCGCCGGGCGGGTGCAGGCATGGGTGGTCGGGCCGGGCCTCGGCGACGAGCCGGGCGTCGCGGAGGTCCTCGCCTCGGACGTGCCGGTGCTCGTGGACGCGGACGGACTACGCGGGCTCGACCCCGCGCTCGTACGGGCCCGCAGCGCGCCGACCGTGCTCACCCCGCACGCGGGGGAGGCGGCGGCGCTGCTCGGCGCGACCCGGGAGGAGGTCGAGACGGGCCGGCTCACGGCGGTACGGGAGCTGGCGGCCCGGTTCGGGGCGACGGTGCTGCTCAAGGGGTCGACGACGCTGGTGTGCGGGGCGGGGACGGCCGCGGCCGAGGGGGGCGCGGTGCGGGTGAACCCGACCGGCACGGGGTGGCTGGCGACGGCGGGCAGCGGGGACGTCCTGTCGGGCCTCGCGGGCTCGCTGCTCGCGGCGGGTCTGCGCCCGGTGGACGCGGCGTCGTGCGCGGCGTATCTGCACGGCCTCGCGGCGCGGCGCGCCGCGGGCGGCGGTCCGGTGACGGCGGGGGAGGTGGCGGGAGCGCTGGGCGGCGCGTGGCGGGACGTGACGGCGGGGCTGTAGGGACGTGGCGGCGGGGCTGGGGTGAGGGAAGGACGGCGCGGCCGTAGTCGGCGAAGCACGGCGCGGTCGTGGTGAGGGAGGGGTGCTTCGCCCTCGTCCGGGTGGGGGCGCTTCGCCTCCACTCGGGCTAACCCGCTCCCCCGGGCGCCTCTCCCGGCGCGCTCCCCCGGGTCGCGGGGGATTGGGTGGGCAGGTGATCAGATCGAGAAGTCGCCTCGTGTCGTTGTTCGTTCTTCTGGGGGTCCTGCTCGTGCCCGTGGCCCCGGGCGGGGCCGTCGCCGACGTTCCCGAGCCCGGGGAGGCGCTCGTGCCCGGGGTGGCCGGGGCAGGGCGGGCCGAGTACCCGATGGATACGCCCGACCAGGTGCTGCCGCCCCTGCAACCCGAGGGCGAGGTGCCCGTGCCCGTGCCGGAGGAGGACGTCGACGAGCTGGTCGAGTACCTCCCCCGGAGCGCCGTGGCGGCCTCCTGCACCGCCACCACCGGACCCCACCAGCGGCGGGTCGAGCGGCTGCTCGGGCTCAGGGCCGACGGGAGGCAGTCCGCCGCCGACTGCCGGGCCATCCGCGCCTTCCAGGTCAGGGAGAGGATCAAGCCCGCCGTCGGCTACGCCGGCCCCGTCACCTGGGCCCGGGCCGAACTGCTCGCCGCCCGGAAGAACCTGGACCCGGGGCGCCGCTGCCCCGTGAAGAAGTACGCCGTCGCCTGTGTCGATCTCGACCGCCAGCTCATGTGGGTGCGGAAGGACAAGAAGGTCACCTTCCCCGTCGTCACCATGCGCAGCGGGCGCGCGGGGTACGCGACCCGGACCGGGTGGCACACCGTCTACTGGCGTCACAAGGACCACTGGTCCACCATCTACAACACCCCCATGCCCTACTCCCAGTTCTTCAGCGGCGGCCAGGCCTTCCACGCCGTCTACGGGCAGCTCGCCACGCCCACCGGCAGTCGGGGCTGCGTCAATCTCAGCTACCGCCACGCCCAGAAACTCTGGGACGTGCTGCGCAAGGGTGACCGGGTCTACATCTGGGGAAAGCGGCCCGGGAGCTGACACCTGAGAGACTGGGCGCGATGACTGAGACACCGCCGCCCCGCAGAGCCCGCGCCGAGATCGACCTCGGTGCGCTGCGTGCGAACGTCCGCACGCTGCGCGCCCGTGTCGCCCCCCACGTCCGGATCATGGCCGTGGTCAAGGCCGACGCGTACGGACACGGCGCGGTGCGCTGTGCCCGCGCCGCCCTGGACGCGGGCGCGGACTGGCTCGGCACGGCCACCCCGCACGAGGCCCTCGCGCTGCGCGCCGCCGGGATCACCGACGTCCCCGTCATGTGCTGGCTCTGGACCCCCGGCGATCCCTGGGACCAGGGCATCGAGGCCGGTCTCGACATGTCCGTGAGCGGGATGTGGGCCCTGGAGGAGGTCGTCGAGGCGGCGCGGAGGACCGGCGGCACCGCGCGGGTACAGCTCAAGGCGGACACCGGGCTCGGGCGCAACGGGTGCCAGCCCGCCGACTGGCCCGAGCTGGTCGGCGCGGCCCTGAAGGCCGAGGTCGACGGGCTCGTCAAGGTCACCGGGCTCTGGTCGCACTTCGCCTGCGCCGACGAGCCGCACCACCCCTCCATCGCGGCGCAGCTCGACGTCTTCCGCTCGATGCTCGATCATGCCGAGCAGGCCGGGGTCCGGCCCGAGGTCCGGCACATCGCCAACTCGCCGGCCACTCTCACCCTTCCCGAGTCCCATTTCGACCTGGTCCGTCCCGGTATCGCCCTGTACGGCGTGTCGCCGAGCCCGGAGCTGGGCACCTCCGCCGAGCTGGGGCTGCGGCCGGTGATGTCGCTCAAGGCGAGCGTCGCCCTCGTCAAGCGGGTCCCGGCCGGCCACGGCGTCAGCTACGGACACCACTACGTCACCGACGCGGAGACGACCCTCGGGCTCGTCCCGCTCGGCTACGCCGACGGCGTCCCCCGGCACGCCTCGGGCCGCGGCCCCGTCCTCGTCGACGGCACCGTCCGTACCGTCGCCGGGCGCGTCGCCATGGACCAGTTCGTGATCGACCTGGGCGGGGACGACCCCGCGCCGGGCACCGAGGCCGTGCTGTTCGGACCCGGCGACCGGGGCGAACCGACCGCCGAGGACTGGGCGGTGGCCGCCGACACCATCGCGTACGAGATCGTCACCCGGATCGGCGCGCGCGTCCCGCGCGTGTACCTGGGCGGATAGAGGGGGGCCCGTGGGCGAGTCCAGCAGCACCGGTACGTGGCGCCGCGCCGGATTCGCCGGCGCCGCGATAGGCGTTCTCGCGGCGGGAGCCGCCGCCGGGGTGGCCGTCGAGCGCCTGACGGTCGGCCGGTCCGTACGGCAGAAGGCGCGGCTCGCCCTCGATTCCACCGGACCGTACGGCGGGCTGCGGGGGACGCCCGGCCGGGCCCTCGCCGACGACTCGACCGTCCTGTACTACGAGGTCGACGAAGTGGCGGCGGACACCCCGCCCGCCCGCCGTCGGCGGCTCTTCGGGCGCAAGGAGCCCGCCCCCGTGACCGTGGTCTTCAGCCACGGCTACTGCCTCAACCAGGACTCCTGGCACTTCCAGCGGGCCGCGCTGCGCGGTCTCGTCCGCACCGTCCACTGGGACCAGCGCAGTCACGGCCGCTCGGGTCAGGGTGTCGCCCAGTCCGGTGCCGACGCCGTGCCCGTCACCATCGACCAGCTGGGCCGCGACCTCAAGGCCGTCCTCGACGTCGCCGCGCCCGAGGGGCCGCTCGTCCTCGTCGGGCACTCGATGGGCGGCATGACGATCATGGCGCTCGCGGACCGGTACCCCGAGTTCGTCCGGGACCGGGTCGTCGGTGTCGCCTTCGTCGGTACGTCCGCCGGGAAGCTCGGGGAGGTCACGTACGGCCTTCCGATCGCCGGCGTCAACGCCGTCCGGCGGGTCCTGCCCGGGGTGCTGCGGGCGCTCGGCTCCCAGGCCGAGCTGGTCGAGCGGGGCCGGCGGGCGACCGCGGACCTGTTCGCCGGGCTGATCAAGAAGTACTCGTTCGCCTCCCGGGACGTGGACCCCGCGGTCGCCCGCTTCGCCGAGCGGATGATCGAGTCCACCCCGATCGACGTCGTCGCCGCCTTCTACCCGGCCTTCGCCGAGCACGACAAGGCCGCCGCGCTGCCCGTCCTCCGCGAGCTCCCGGTCCTCGCGCTCGCGGGCGACCACGACCTGGTCACCCCCAGCTCCCACACCGAGGCCATCGCCGATCTCCTCCCGGACGCGGAACTCGTCATCGTGCCGGACGGCGGGCACCTGGTGATGCTGGAGCACCCGGAGGCGGTCACGGACCGCCTCGCCGACCTGCTCGTCCGGGTGGGAGCCGTCCCGGAGCCGGAGACGGCGGGGCGGCCGTCGCGGTGAGACCGGGGAGTCGCAACGGTTAAGTTGGCGGGTATGGAAGCAGCGCACCCGCCCGTCTCCGGCGCGACCCTGGACATCGACTCCCCCCAGCAGATGCAGGAGCTCGGCCGCCGCCTCGCGAAGATCCTCCGCCCCGGCGACCTCGTCATGCTCACCGGTGAACTCGGCGCCGGGAAGACCACCCTCACCCGGGGCCTGGGTGAGGGCCTCGGCGTCCGGGGCGCCGTCACCTCCCCGACCTTCGTCATCGCCCGTGTCCATCCGTCCCTGGTCGGCGGCCCCGCGCTGGTGCACGTCGACGCGTACCGCCTCGGGGGCGGGCTGGACGAGATGGAGGACCTCGATCTGGACGTCTCGCTGCCCGAGTCGGTCGTGGTCGTCGAGTGGGGGGACGGGAAGGTCGAGGAGCTGACGGACGACCGGCTGCACCTGCTGATCCACCGGGTGACCGGTGACACCGACGACGACCGGCGCACGGTCGTGCTGCGCGGGATCGGCCCGCGCTGGGCCGGCGAGGACCTGGGCGTGCTCTGACCGGCGGTACGGGGAGCCCCACGGTCGTACGTAGTTTCCGACAACGTGTCGGGAAGGTGTTGCGTCGTTCGCACGTGCCGTGGTGACATGGATGCACGAGCTGGTTAGGTGAACCTAACCTACGGGAGGCATGCATGGCGACGCCGAAGCGCGCGGAACCCGTCCGGGACCACGTCTCGATGAGTGAGCTGCTGGCATCCTGCGCGGCCGCCCGCGCCGTGTCGACCCCGCCGGGCGGACGCCCGGACCGGGCGGACGAGGGGCACGGGGCGAGGGCCGGGCAGGTCGAGCGGATCGTGCGGGTCGTCCGCGGCAGAGCGGCGTAGCCCGGGGGGCCGGGCCGCTGTGGTCCGGGGGTGCGGCCGAGCCGTGCGGCCCCCGAGGGCCGGCCGGTGAAGGGCTGGGTCCGGAGCGGCCCGCCCTGTGCGCGCACGCGCCTACGCGACGACGACGACCTTCGCGCCGATCACCGCGAACGTCCACAGCGCGTCCCCGTCGACCCGCTTCATGCGGATGCCGCCGGTCTTCTTCGCCGGGTCCGGGCTCGGCGTCGAGCCGTCGACCGCCGCGCTGAAGCCGATCGCCACGTCCTGGGCCGTCGCGAACCGCACCACGTGCTCGATCTGCACGCCGTCCGAGCCGCGGACCGAGCCCGAGCGGGAGGTCACGCTGTACGCGCCCGGCGCCGGGTGCACCGTGCTCGGCATCACCACGAACGTGCGGGTGGCCCTGTTCTTCGCGTCGACCAGCCACACCCGGCGGTCGGCGAGGGAGTACACGACGCGCTCGCCGCTGCCGGAGGCCGCCGGCACCGCGAGGGGGTTCTTCGCCGGCTGCTTCGGCCCGCCGCTCGGCGAGACCGCCGGGACGGAGGCGCCGGGAGTGCGGGGCTCGGCCGACAGATCGGCGGGGGCGTTCGCCGAAGCCTGGTAGGCCAGGAAGCAGACCGCGGCGACGGCCGCCGCCGTCAGCCCGGCCACGAATCCCGAGCTGCTCCGTGCCACCGTGCCCACCTCTCGTACGAACGTATCGAAGGGTGACGGTAGCAGCCGGGGGAGCGAGGGGCGGGGCACCGTGCCCGGGAGCCGTAGGCTGTTCGCGTGCTGTTGCTCGCCATGGATACCGCCACCCCCGCCGTCACCGTCGCCCTCCACGACGGCGAGGCCGTCGTCGCCTCGTCGAGTCAGGTCGACGCCCGCCGTCACGGGGAGCTGCTGCTGCCCGCCGTCGACCGGGTCCTCAAGGAGGCCGGGCTGAAGCTCGACGCGGTCACCGGGATCGTCGTCGGCGTCGGCCCCGGGCCGTACACCGGCCTCCGGGTCGGACTCGTCACGGCCGCCGCCTTCTCCTCCGCGCTCGGCGTGCCGGTGCACGGCCTGTGCACCCTCGACGGCCTCGCGTACGCCTCCGGGCTCGACGAGCCCTTCGCCGTCGCCACGGACGCGCGCCGCAAGGAGGTCTACTGGGCGCGGTACGAGGACTCCCGTACGCGCGTGACCGACGCGGCCGTCGACCGGCCCGCCGAGATCGCCGAGCGGCTCGCCGGACTCCCCGTCGTCGGCGCGGGCGCCCGTCTCTACCCCGAGGCCTTCCCCGACGCCCGCGACCCCGAGCACCAGTCGGCGGCCGCGCTCGCCGCGCTCGCCGCGGAGAGGCTGGCGGCCGGCGAGGGCGGCTTCCTCGACCCGCTGCCGATGTACCTGCGCCGCCCCGACGCGCAGGTGCCGAAGAACTACAAGGTGGTCACCCCCAAGTGACCGGCGCCGTGGAACTGCGCGAGATGCGCTGGTGGGACATCGCACCGGTGCTGGCCCTCGAGGACGAGCTGTTCCCCGAGGACGCCTGGTCGGCCGGAATGTTCTGGTCGGAGCTCGCGCACGCGCGCGGCCCGCGGGCCACCCGCCGCTACGTCGTGGCGGAGACCGCCGGGGGAGGGCTCGTCGGGTACGCCGGGCTCGCCGCGGCCGGCGGACTCGGCGACGTGCAGACGATCGCCGTCGCCCGTGACCAGTGGGGTACGGGGCTCGGCGCCCGGCTCCTCACCGACCTGCTCCACCACGCCACCGCCTTCGAGTGCGAAGAGGTGCTCCTCGAAGTGCGCGTGGACAACACCCGGGCCCAGAAGCTCTACGAGCGCTTCGGCTTCGAGCCCATCGGTTTCCGGCGCGGCTACTACCAGCCCGGAAACGTGGACGCGCTCGTGATGCGACTGACCGTTCAAGGAACTGAGACTGATTCTGATGGCTGCTGACGAACCGCTCGTACTCGGCATCGAGACCTCCTGCGACGAGACCGGCGTCGGCATCGTCCACGGGACCACGCTCCTCGCGGACGCCGTCGCGTCCAGCGTCGACACCCACGCCCGCTTCGGCGGCGTCGTGCCCGAGATCGCCTCCCGCGCCCACCTGGAGGCGATGGTCCCGACGATCGAGCGCGCCCTCAAGACGGCCGGGATCTCCGCCAGGGACCTCGACGGCATCGCCGTCACGGCCGGCCCCGGCCTCGCGGGCGCGCTGCTCGTCGGCGTCTCGGCCGCCAAGGCCTACGCGTACGCCCTCGGCAAGCCGCTCTACGGCGTCAACCACCTCGCCTCGCACATCTGCGTCGACCAGCTGGAGCACGGCAAGCTGCCCGAGCCGACGATGGCACTGCTCGTCTCCGGCGGCCACTCCTCGCTGCTGCTCTCCGCCGACATCACCTCCGACGTGCGCCCGCTGGGCGCCACCATCGACGACGCGGCCGGTGAGGCCTTCGACAAGATCGCCCGCGTCCTCGACCTGGGCTTCCCCGGCGGACCGGTCATCGACCGGCTCGCCAAGGAGGGCGACCCGGCCGCCATCGCGTTCCCGCGCGGTCTGAGCGGCTCCCGTGACCCCGCGTACGACTTCTCCTTCTCCGGTCTCAAGACCGCCGTGGCCCGCTGGATCGAGGCCAAGCGGGCGGCCGGCGAGGACGTGCCGGTCCGGGACGTCGCCGCGTCCTTCCAGGAGGCGGTCGTGGACGTCCTCACCCGCAAGGCCGTCCGGGCCTGCAAGGACGAGGGCGTCGACCACCTGATGATCGGCGGCGGCGTCGCCGCCAACTCGCGGCTCCGGGCGCTCGCCCAGGAGCGCTGCGAGCGGGCCGGCATCCGGCTGCGGGTGCCCCGGCCGGGTCTGTGCACGGACAACGGCGCCATGGTCGCGGCCCTCGGCTCCGAGATGGTCTCCCGCAACCGGCCCGCCTCCGACCTGGAGCTGTCGGCGGACTCGTCGCTGCCGGTGACGGACCCGCACGTGCCGGGCGCGCACGCGCACGGCCACTCCCACGACCACGATCATGTGCACGAGGTCAGCAAGGAGAACCTGTACTCATGAGGCTCACCCTCATGTGGGAGGCGCGGGCCGCGCAGGGCCGGGGCGCCGAGCTCCTGGAGTGGGCCCGGGCACGGGTCCTCGCCCGTGAACCGGTCCGCCGGGAGGTCCTCCGGGCCCCGCAGGACCGGGTCCTCGTGCTGACCTGGTGGGAGGCGGAGACCTTCGACGCCGAACTGCCCGAGCTGCCGGAGCCGGACGCGGAGCTGATCACCCGTCCGGTCCACCGCTGGCGCTTCGAATCGGTCGAATAGCCGGACAGGGCGACACCCGACCGAAAATAGAGCAACCTTTCGATCGAATCAGGCATCCCACAGCGCGTGAAGAAGACGATCGCGCTGTGGGCGGCACTGACCGCTGCCGCCCTCCTGGTGACCGGCTGCGCGGCGGAGCAGCCCGGTCCCGCCGCCGCCACCGCGAAGACGAACGCACCCACGGCCGACCCGTCCGCCGGGCGCAAGGCACCGGAGGCCGCCGAGGCCGCGACCGCCGCCGCTTACCGCCGCTGGGGGCTCAAGCCCTTCCCGGCCCCGCCCGCCCCGCCGGCGGTCAAGCCGGTGAAGCGCCGGCCGGGCGGCCCGGTCCCCGTCATCAGCGACATCCCGACCACCGAGAAGATCGTCTTCATCACGATCGACGACGGAGCCGAGAAGGACCCCGCGTTCGTGCGGATGATGAAGGACCTCAGGGTCCCGGTCACGATGTTCCTCACGGACTCGGCCGTCCGCGCCGACTACGCGTACTTCACCCCGCTCGTCGCGCAGGGCCACGGACTCGCCAACCACACGCTCACCCACCCCAACCTGCGCACCCTCTCCCAGGACGCCCAGCGCCGGGAGATATGCGGCCAGCAGACGAGGCTCGCGCAGCGGTACGGCACGACGCCGCGCCTCTTCCGTCCGCCCTACGGCAACTGGAACGAGGCCACGCGGGCGGCGGCGGGCACCTGCGGCGTCGACGCGATCGTGCTGTGGCGCGAGTCCATGCAGATCAAGAACATGCAGTACCAGCGCGCCGACAGGAAGCTGCACCCCGGCGACATCATCCTGGCCCACTTCCGGGGACCGTCCGAGCTCAAGGGCCGGACGATGACCGAGATGACGGCGACGATGCTGCGCCGCATACAGGAGCAGGGCTTCACGGTGGCGCGCCTGGAGGACTACGTCTAGAAGAAACCTCTCGCGAGTCGTCGATGCGGACCGGTCCCGTTCGACGTAGGAGTGGAAGGCGGGGAACGGCCCCGCCACCGCACCATCGAGGAGTCGTCATGCCCCGCTTCCTGTCCCTCGTCCGCATCGAGGAGAACACCATCGACATGGAGAGCGCCGACCCCGGCTTCGAGGAGCGGATGGGCGCGCTCTTCGAGGAGATCACCAAGGCCGGGGCCATGGTGGACACCGCCGGGCTCAGGCCGACCTCCGAGTCCACCCGGATCACCTGGTCGGACGGGAAGCTGTCGTTCACCGACGGACCGTTCACCGAGACCAAGGAGGTCGTCGGCGGCTACGCGATGCTCCAGTGCAAGGACATGGCCGAGGCCGTCGAGTGGGGGAAGCGGTTCCTCGCCGTGCACCCGCCGCAGTGGAAGGTCGGGCTGGAGGTCCGCGAGGTCGAGGAGATGCCGGAAGGCTGAGCCGTTCCGGAGCCGTTCCGGAGCCGTTCCTGTGCTGTCATGTGAGACGTGACGGCACAGACGGTCGAGGAGACACTGGAGACGGTCTTCCGGATGGAGTCGGCGCGGATCATCGCCACGGTGGCGCGGATCGTCCGCGACGTCGGCATCGCCGAGGAGATCGCCCAGGACGCGCTCGTCGCCGCGCTCGAACAGTGGCCGCGGTCAGGCGCCCCGGAGCGTCCGGGAGCCTGGCTGACGGCCGCCGCCAAGCACCGGGCCGTCGATCTGGTGCGACGGCGAGAGACCTACGCGCGCAAGCTCGCGGAGGTGGGCCGGACGCTCACGGAGGAGTCGTACGACCCCGAGCCCCCGGGGCCCGGGGACATCGACGACGACGTGCTGCGGCTGATCTTCACCGCCTGCCACCCGGTGCTCTCCGCCGAGGCCCGCGCCGCCCTCACCCTGCGGCTCGTCGGCGGGCTCCGGACGGACGAGATCGCCCGCGCGTTCCTCGTGCCGGAGGCGACCGTCGCGGCCCGGATCACCCGGGCCAAGCGGGCGCTCGCGAAGGCGGGCGTGGAGTTCGAGGTGCCCTACGGGGCGGACCGGGCGGCCCGGCTCGGTTCCGTCCTCGAGGTCGTCTACCTGATCTTCAACGAGGGGTACGCGGCGACCGCCGGCGACGACCTGCTGCGGCCGGGCCTCTGCGAGGACGCGCTGCGGCTCGCCCGGGTCCTCGCCGCGCTCGTCCCGCGGGAGGGCGAGGCGCAGGGGCTCGTCGCCCTGCTGGAGCTGCAGGCCTCCCGGACGGCGGCCAGGACCGGGCCCGACGGGCGGCCGGTGCTGCTCGCCGCGCAGGACCGGCGGCGCTGGAACCGGCTCCTCATCCGGCGCGGGTACGCCGCGCTCGAACGCGCCGGGGACGGACGCTCGTACGGTCCGTACGCCCTCCAGGCCGCGATCGCCGCCCTTCACGCGCGGGCCGCCTCCTACGAGGAGACGGACTGGACGACGATCGCCGCGCTGTACGGGAAGCTGGGCGTCCTGGCCCCCTCGCCGGTCGTCGAGCTGAACCGCGCGGTCGCCGTGTCCATGGCCGAGGGCGCCGCGGCGGCCCTCCCGATCGTCGACGCCCTCGCCGCCGAACCCGGTCTGGCCCGCTACCACCTGCTGCCGAGCGTCCGCGGCGACCTGCTGGCCCGGCTCGGACGCACGGAGGAGGCGCGGGCTGAGTTCGAGCGGGCGGCGGGCCTCACCCGCAACGAGAGCGAACGGGGGCTGCTGCGGGGGAAGGCGCGGGAGTTGGACGGGCCGTGACGCCCCCTTAGGGTGCTTGGCATGTCCCCGCGCAACCCCTTGCCCCCGCCGCCCCCGCCCGCCGAGATCCGGAGCTGGCCCGACCGGGAGGCGCGGCTCGCCGACCGGGCGCGCGCGTTGGACGAGCTCGGCAGGCGGCTGCTCGGGGGCGGGCGGCTCGCCATGTTCCTGCTCTGGTTCCTCCTGCTCCAGCTGGGCTGGGGCCTGGTCGGCGTGCTGCTCATCGCGATCGGACAGCCCGTCCTGGACCCGCTGATGGTGATGACCGGGCTCGTCACGTCGCTTCTCGGCATCGGCGTCCTCGTCCCGGCCGTGTGGCTGACGGTCCGAGGCCTGCGGCTCGACCGTACGGTCCGCGAGCGCCTTGCCCAGTGGGCGGTCCTGGACCGGCACGGTCCGACGGACGCCCGGCTGCGCGCCCCCGTCCTCAGCGCCTCCTGGCTGCTGCTGTCCTTCGCGATGTCCGGGTTCGGGCTCTGGATGGGCTTCGCGGTCCCGGCGGGCGTCAGCCGCGACGACGGCTACGGCCTGGTCGCCTACGGCATGGGCGTCGCCATGATCTTCTGGGTCACCGGCCTGACGGGCCTGGTGAAGGCCGTCGGCCACTACCGCTTCGCGGTGCGGCTGACGGGCCGCGGACCGGCGGAGGCGTCCTGAGAGGGGCCGCCGGCCCGCGGGTCCGGGCCCATGCGCGGGCAGGCCCCGGGGTCAGCGGCCGCCGCCCGCCGGGCGGCCGATCAGCATCGTCGGTGCTCCCGCGACGCGCGTGAGCAGGACCGTCGCCGCGTTCGGGCCCTTCGGCTTCACCCTGCGGCGGATCTCCTCGGGCTCGACCGCCGAGCCGCGCTTCTTCACCGTCAGGGTGCCGACCTCGCGCTCCCTCAGCAGGGCCTTCAGCTTCTTGAGGTTGAAGGGCAGTTCGTCGGTGATCTCGTACGCGGCGGCATACGGCGTCGGGACCAGCGCGTCCGCCGTGATGTAGGCGATCGTCTCGTCGATCAGGCCGCCGGCCAGCTCCTCCGCCACCTCGGCGACGAGGTGCGCGCGGATGACCGCGCCGTCCGGCTCGTAGAGGTAGCGGCCGACGGGGCGGACCGCCGGATCGGGGAGGCCGCGGCCGGTGAGCCCGGCGCCCGAGGGGAGCAGGGTGGCGCGGCGGGCGCCCGGTTCCGTGCCGAACCAGAGGACGGCCTCCTTGACGTCCCCGCCGTCCGAGATCCACTCGGCCTCGGCCTCCGCGGGGACCGCCTCGTGCGGGATCCCCGGGGCCACCTTGAGCGCCGCGTGCGGGGCCCTGCGGGCCGCCTCGACCGCCCAGGACAGCGGCGGGGAGTAGGACTCGGGATCGAAGATCCGGCCCCGGCCGCCGCGTCGCGCCGGGTCGACGAAGACGGCGTCGAACGGGGCGGTGTCGATCTCGGTGACGTCCGCGCACCGCACCTCGATGAGCTCCGCGAGGCTGAGTGCCTCGGCGTTGGCGCGGGCGACCTCCGCGGTGAGCGGGTCGCGGTCCACGGCGAGCACCGAGATCCCGGCGCGCGCCAGCGCGATCGCGTCGCCGCCGATCCCGGAGCAGAGGTCCGCGACGCTCCGGATCCCGAGCGCCTTCATCCGGCCGGCCCGGTACGAACCGACCGAGGCGCGGGTCGACTGCTCGACGCCGTTCGGCGTGAAGTACATCCGGTACGCGTCCTCCGCGCCGAACTTCGCCACCGCCCGCTGCCGCAGCCGGGCCTGTCCGACAGCCGCCGTGACCAGCTCGGCGGGGTGGTCACGGCGCAGCCGGGAGACGGCCGCCAGCTCCTGGGCGGGGTCGTGGTCGCGCAGGGCCGCGAGGAGCGTCTGCCCCTCGGGGGCGAGCAGCGGGGCGAAGGAGGCGAGGTCGGTCACCCGTCCCATTGTGGGCCCTGTGACGCTGTGGGCCGGCCGGGGGACCGAGGGCGCCTACGGCGGTGTCGTACCCGGGAAGTGGCGTCCGCGCTGACAGGATGCGGCGCCATACGACTCGTACGACAAAAGGAATAAACGATGGCAAAAGGTGTGCACGCTTCCGCTCGGGCGCTCGGGGCGGTGCTCGTCGTCGCCGCCCTCGCCTCCGCCGCCACCGGCTGCTCCGAGAGCGCCCAGCCGGACCGCGGCACACCCGGCCCCGCCGCCGGGCAGCAGGCGCGGGCCCGGGAGCAGGGTGCGGCCGGTGCGCTCAGCGCGTACGTCGAGAAGGTCCGCGAGCGGCGCGCCGCCCGGGTGCTCGCGGCCAGGAAGTGGGGCCTCGCCAAACCCCCGCTCGAAGCCCCGGCCCCGCCCGTGGCCAAGCCGGAGATCACCACCCGCAAGGGCTTCGAGACCGACGGCGAAGGGCTGCCGCCCGTCTTCACCACCGTCCCGACCAAGCAGAAGATCGTCTTCCTGACGATCGACGACGGCGCGGAGAAGGACCCCGAACTGCTGCGGATGATGAAGGAGCTGCGGATCCCCTACAGCGCCTTCCTCAGCGACTACGTCGTCAAGGACGACTACGGCTACTTCGCCCGGATGCAGAAGGAGGGGGTGTCCCTGCACAACCACACCCTCAACCACCGCTACCTGCCCGGACTCTCGTACCAGCAGCAGAAGCGCGAGATCTGCGGCATGCAGGACGTCATCGAGAAACGATTCGGCAAGCGGCCCCCGCTGTTCCGCCCGCCGTACGGCAACTACAACGAGGACACCCTGCGCGCCGCCCGGTCCTGCGGCGTCAAGGCCGTCCCGCTCTGGGCGTCCGAGGCCTTCCCCGACCACATGGAGTGGCGCGAGTGGGACCGGGACCTGCACCCCGGCGACATCGTCCTCACCCACTTCCGGGGCAAGGAGGACTGGAAGGGCTCCATGGCCGACATGGTCCGCCGGGTGATGAACGTGATCACGGCCAAGGGATACGCGGTCGCCAAGCTCGAGGACTACGTGTGAGCGGGCGGCGGGAACCACGGGTGAGCGGACGGCCGGGACCACGGACCGGCGGACGCCGGACGCGGGGCGCGAGCGGACGGCGGATGCTGCCCCTCCTGGCAGCCGTACTCGTGCTGGGACTCACCGGCTGCGCCTCGACCGTGGACTCGATCGAGCGGCTCGGCCGGAAGGCGGCGGAACGCGTCGGCCCCCACGACACGAAGCCGGCGCCCCGGTCCGACCGCGCCTCGACGGAGCTGTCGCCGGCGCCGGGCGTCCCGGCCCGGTGAGGCCCGAACTCGTCGCGACGGCACCGCCACGAGTGAGGAATTGGCACTCCGCTTGACCGAGTGCTAATCGCGGTCATAGTCTCGGCTCTGGCACTCACCACTGGAGAGTGCCAACAGAGCGACGGGCAGGTCCGGCACCCGCGACGACGGATCCACCTGGTCGCCACCTCAGACAGTTAACCCCGAGATCTCCGAAGGGGGAGGTCGGATCGTGACGACCACCAGCTCCAAGGTTGCCATCAAGCCGCTCGAGGACCGCATTGTGGTCCAGCCGCTCGACGCCGAGCAGACCACCGCCTCTGGCCTGGTCATCCCGGACACCGCCAAGGAGAAGCCCCAGGAGGGCGTCGTCCTGGCCGTGGGCCCGGGTCGCTTCGAGAACGGCGAGCGTCTGCCGCTCGACGTCAAGACCGGCGACATCGTGCTGTACAGCAAGTACGGCGGCACCGAGGTGAAGTACAACGGCGAGGAGTACCTCGTCCTCTCGGCTCGCGACGTGCTCGCGATCGTCGAGAAGTAATTCACCGACGTACCGAAGTACCTGAAGTACCGAGCACCCAGCAGATGCTCAGAGCTGCGCCCCGAGGCCCCTTCCAGGCGCCCCGGGGCGCGGTTCGTTCCACCCCGATTCCGAGAGGGCTGAACCGCTCCCATGGCGAAGATCCTGAAGTTCGACGAGGACGCCCGTCGCGCCCTTGAGCGCGGCGTCAACAAGCTTGCCGACACGGTGAAGGTGACGATCGGCCCCAAGGGCCGCAACGTCGTCATCGACAAGAAGTTCGGCGCCCCCACCATCACCAACGACGGTGTCACGATCGCCCGCGAGGTCGAGATCGAGGACCCGTACGAGAACCTCGGCGCCCAGCTGGTGAAGGAGGTGGCGACCAAGACCAACGACATCGCGGGTGACGGCACCACCACCGCCACCGTGCTCGCCCAGGCCCTGGTCCGCGAGGGTCTGCGCAACGTCGCCGCGGGTGCCTCCCCGGCCGCCCTGAAGAAGGGCATCGACGCCGCCGTCAAGGCCGTCTCCGACGAGCTGCTCGCCACCGCGCGCCCGATCGAGGACAAGTCCGACATCGCCGCCGTCGCCGCGCTCTCCGCGCAGGACCAGCAGGTCGGCGAGCTCATCGCCGAGGCGATGGACAAGGTCGGCAAGGACGGTGTCATCACCGTCGAGGAGTCCAACACCTTCGGCCTGGAGCTCGACTTCACCGAGGGCATGGCCTTCGACAAGGGCTACCTGTCCCCGTACATGGTGACCGACCAGGAGCGTATGGAGGCCGTCCTCGACGACCCGTACATCCTGATCAACCAGGGCAAGATCTCGTCGATCCAGGACCTGCTGCCCATCCTGGAGAAGGTCATCCAGGCCGGCGCCGGCAAGCCGCTCCTGATCATCGCCGAGGACGTCGAGGGCGAGGCCCTGTCGACCCTGGTCGTGAACAAGATCCGTGGCACCTTCAACGCCGTGGCCGTCAAGGCCCCCGGCTTCGGTGACCGCCGCAAGGCCATGCTCGGCGACATCGCCACCCTCACCGGTGCGACCGTCATCGCCGAGGAGGTCGGCCTCAAGCTCGACCAGGCCGGCCTGGACGTGCTCGGCACCGCCCGCCGCGTCACCATCACCAAGGACGACACCACGATCGTCGACGGTGGCGGCGACTCGTCCGAGGTGCAGGGCCGCGTCAACCAGATCAAGGCCGAGATCGAGTCCACGGACTCCGACTGGGACCGCGAGAAGCTCCAGGAGCGCCTCGCGAAGCTGGCCGGCGGCGTGTGCGTGATCAAGGTCGGCGCCGCCACCGAGGTGGAGCTGAAGGAGAAGAAGCACCGTCTCGAGGACGCCATCTCGGCGACCCGCGCCGCGGTCGAGGAGGGCATCGTCTCCGGCGGTGGCTCCGCGCTCGTCCACGCCGTCAAGGTCCTCGAGGGCAACCTCGACAAGACCGGCGACGAGGCCACGGGTGTCGCGGTCGTCCGCCGCGCCGCCGTCGAGCCGCTGCGCTGGATCGCCGAGAACGCCGGCCTCGAGGGCTACGTCATCACCTCGAAGGTGGCGGAGCTCGACAAGGGCCAGGGCTTCAACGCCGCGACCGGCGAGTACGGCGACCTGGTCAAGGCCGGCGTCATCGACCCGGTGAAGGTGACGCGCTCCGCGCTGGAGAACGCCGCCTCGATCGCCTCCCTCCTCCTCACCACCGAGACCCTCGTGGTGGAGAAGAAGGAAGAGGAGCCGGCGGACGCGGGCCACGGCCACGGTCACGGCCACTCCCACTGAGGCGTGTCCTAGCTCGTAGCTGATCCACCGAGGCCCGGTGCCCCCGTCGCGGGGGCACCGGGCCTCAGTGTCTCCCGCTAGCCTTCCACGGCGCCCAGCTGTGCCATCAGCCCGAGGAGGTCGTACTGCCACCACCCCTCGACGATCTTCCCGTCGTCCCGGAAGCGGTGGATGACCGCCCCCGTCATCGTCACGGCGATGCCGGACGGCTGGAGCCCCATGAAGTCGCCGGAATGGGTGCCGTTCCAGGTCCAGCGGGTGCAGACCCGGTCGCCCTCGGCGATCTGGTCGTCGACGGTGAAGGCGAAGTCGAAGCCGGACCGCCACATCTCCACCTCGCGCCGGACCGCGTCCATGCCCATGACGTCCTGTTCATTGGCCGGATCATGGTCGTGGTACCCCTCGGCCAGCACCTCGTCGAGGAGCGCGAGCTCCGGCTCGGTGGCGATCATCTCCAGCAGCCGCCGGGCGTTGGCCTTGTACATCGCCTCGTCCCGGACCACGTCCAGATCGGTGAAGGTCGGCATCTCGTCACAGAGCGCGACCATCTCCCGGAAGATCCGGTCGGTCTCGGGAAGCTGCGAGTTCCGCATGGCCACGTCGTAGGACGGGAACTCCACGATCTCCACGAGATGCGTGGAATCGGCCCGGTCCTTCCCGAGAACACTGTGCGTGGCGGTCCGCTTGCCCTTCGTCTGCTCGATCCACCGGTCCATGAGCCGGCTCATGTCGTCGACCCGGCTGGTCTTGAAGTCGATGATCTGCGTGAACGTCATGACGCCTCCCGACCCAGGTGGGATCTCTCCAGTCTAGGTTGGGCGCATGGAGCGGGCAGGGGGAGAGCGGCCGGTCACGGTCGACAACGAGGCGGGCGTCGTCGTGATCGGCGACGGCAACCAGGTCGGATTCGGAACGGGAACGGTGGTCCGCTCGGCCTACCGGGAACAGGTCCGACGGATCGCCCCGCCGGAACTCATCGGCCGGGAGGAGGAGTTGGCCGAACTCGCCGCGTTCTGCCGGACCGGGGCCGGCTACCGGTGGTGGCGGGCGGACGCCTGGGCGGGCAAGACGGCGCTCATGGCCTGGTTCGCGCTCAACCCGCCCGCCGGGGTGCGGATCGTGCCGTTCTTCATCACGGCCCGGCTCGGCTCGCAGAACGACGTCGTCGCGTACGTGGACGTGGTCCTGGAACAGCTCGCGGAGCTGGCCGGCGAGGGCCTTCCGGCCCATCTGACCGCCGCCACCAAGGAGGCCCACCTCTTCCGTCTCTACGGCGAGGCCGACCGGGCCTGCGCCGCGCGCGGCGAACGGCTGGTCCTGCTCGTCGACGGCCTCGACGAGGACCGTGGCGTGACGACGGGCCCGGAGGCCCGCTCGATCGCGAGCCTGCTGCCCTCCGACGGGCGCGTCATCGTCTCCGGCCGGCTGAACCCGCCGCTCCCGGCGGACGTACGGGCGGACCATCCGCTCCGGAACCCGCGGGCCGTACGCATCCTGCCGCCGTCCCCACGGGCGCGTGCGATCAGAGCGGAGGCGGAACGCGAGCTCAAGCACCTCCTGGCGGCGGGCGGCCTCCCGTACGAACTCCTGGGCCTGGTCACCACCTCGGGCGGGGGGCTCACGGCGGACGACCTCGCGGAGCTGACCGGAGACGTGCCCTACCGGGTGCGGGACCTGCTGCGCACCGGCCCCGGGCGGACGTTCGCCCTGCGCGGCGGAGGGTACCTCCTCGCCCACGAGGAACTGGTCGTGCAGGCGGGGGAGATGCTCGGTCCGCGCGAGCGGGAGCGGTGGCGCGGGGTGCTGCGCGACTGGGCGGAGCGCCTGCGGGTCCGGGGCTGGCCCGCCGACACCCCCGCCTACCTGCTGCACGGCCGGTTCCCCATGCTGCGCGCGGCCGGTGACCGGGACGGGATGGTGGAGTACGCGCTCGACGCGGTACGGCACGACCGGCTGCTCGCGGCCACCGGGGGCGACGGGGCGGCGCTCGCCGAGATCGGTGCGGCGGGGGAGGCGGTGCTCGCCCGGGGCGACGGTCCCGGCCTGGTCACCACGCTGCTGCGGCTCGCCCTGCGGCGGGCCGCGCTGCGGGACCGCAACGGCCAGGTGCCCGCCGAACTGCCGGTCGCCTGGGCGGAACTCGGTGAGCGCGACCGCGCGTCGGCGCTGGCCAGGGGACTCGAACCGGCGAGCCGCGTCCCGGCGCTGTGCGCCGTCGCGGAACTGCTGCACACCGAGGGCCACATGGCGCGGGCCCACGACCTCCTGGGCGAGGCCGACGCCCTGGCCCGGGCGGAACACCGCACGCAGGAAAGACCTTTCGTGCTCTGGGCCGTCGGCGACTCCTGGCTCGCGGTCGGGGAGGCGGACCGGGCGGAGTCGGTCATGAACGCCCTTCCGGGGGTGATCCTGCGCCGCCGGCCACTGCTGGCCCTGATCGCCTTCCGGTGCCGCGCGGGCGAGTCCGAGCGCGCGCTCGACGCGGTGCGCGAGGTACGCGAGCCCCGGACCCGCGCCCTCGGCCACGCGATCGTCTGCGGTGCGCTGGCAGCCTCGGACCGCACGCCCGAGGCCCTCGCCCTGGCCCGTTCCGAGCAGGGCTTCGGACGGGCACTGGGGCTGCTGCGGATCGCCGAAGCCCTTCGGGCCGGAGCCGCCGGGACGGGCGAGGCTGCCGGGCTCGTCGAGGAGGCCCTCGCCGTCCTCGCGGACGAGGAGCCCGCCGGTGGCAGCGAACTCGCCGCCGAGCTGATCACCGCCCTCGTCGCGGCCGGGGCCGCCGGGCGGGCCGAGGCGCTCGCCGTCGAGCCCGGGACCTCGCGGCACGGGGAGGCGATGCGTCTCGCCCTGGTCAAGGCGCTGGCACGGCAGGGCGACCGGGACCGGGCCGAGGCACTGTCACCCCTGCTCCTCTCGGAGAGCAGCCGGAGCCACGCCCGGGCCGCGCTCGTCGAGGCCTGGGCCGGGGCGGACGACGTCGACCGGCTTCTTCCCGTCCTCGCCGCGCTGACCGACCGGTTCAGCCGCCCGCGGGCCGTGCGCGCGGCGATCGGGGCCCTCGTCCGGGCGGGCTCGGTGGAGGAGGCCGAGGCCCTCGCGTCGAGCGAACCGGAGGTGGCCGATCCGTGGGGATGGGGCCTGAAGGTGGCGCTCGTCCGGGCCCTCACCGCGGCCGGGCACCGCGAGCGGGCCGCCGCGCTCCTCGCCCGGGTGGAACAGGCGAGCCGCGCTCCCCGGCGCGAGGACGCCGCCCCCGTGCTCGCCGCCGTGGCCGAGGCGCTGGCGCTGGCGGGGCACCTCGCGCCTGCCCGGCTCCTCACGGACGGACTGGAGGCGGGGACGGACCGGGCGCCGGGGCTGCTCCGGGTCGTCCGGGCCCTCCTCGCGACGGGCCGTTTCGAGGAGGCGGAGCGGCAGGCCGGGGGCGCCCGCGGCAACCAGCGGGAGTATCTGGACGGGCTGATCGCCCGCGGCCGGGCGGTGGCGGGGCCCGACGCGCTGAGCCGGGAGTTCGACAGGCCGGTCGCGCAGCGCGGCTGTGTGCGGCTGAGCGGCGACGGCGTCCCGCGCCCCCTGCTGCCCGCGCCCGAGACGGCGGTCCCGGTCGCGGAGGTGGAGCGGCGGGCCGAGCGCGCCCTTGCCCTGTCCGGGGAGGGCCGGGGCGACGAGGCGGCGCGGGAGCTGGACCGCGCGGTGGCCGCAGCGCGCGGCACGCTGCGGTACACGGCGGTGCCGCTCGCTGCCGTGGTGCGGGCGCAGGCGGTCCTGGGCAGGCGGGCCCAGGCCGCCGAGCTGCTGGCCGAGGCGTCGGCGTACCTGCGGCTCGCCGACGGACGCCGCGAGGTGTCGTTCGTGGCCCACGCGTTCGTCGCGGCGGGGCTCCACGACGAGGCGGAGTCGCTGGTGGCGACGGCGACCGAGGAAGCGAACGAGGAGACCGCCACGCTCCGGCTCGACCTCGCGGAGGCGCTGGCCCGCGCGGGTGAGCACGGCCGCGCGGAGGCTCTGCTCGACGGGCTCGCGCGCCTCGGTCTCGCCCGGGCCAGGGCCTACACGGTGCTGGCCCTGACGCACCCCGACCCGGTCCGCGCCCGGGAGACCACCGCGCTCGCGCTGCACGTCGGGCCCTGGTACGAGGCGCTGCCCGGCGTGCTGCGCCACGAGCCCGCCGCCCTTCCCCTCGTCCTCGAGGAGGCCGGGCGGCTACGCCGAGCGCTGGAGGTCTGACGCCCTGACCTCGTCCGCGAACGGCTCGCCCCGGTTGTACCGCGCCACCTCCTCCAGCGCCTGGTCCGTCATCCGGTGCAGTTCGTTGCCCAGGGAGCCGGCGACGTGCGGGGTGAGGAGGACGTTGGGGAGGGTGTAGAGCGGGGAGTCCGGGGGCGGGAGTTCCGGGTCCGTGACGTCCAGGGTCGCGTGGAGGCGGCCCGAGATGAGGTGGGGGAGGAGGGCCCGTTCGTCGATGAGCGAGCCCCGGGACGTGTTGATCAGCGTCGTCCCGTCGCGCATCGCCGCCAGTTGGGGCGCGCCGATCATGTGGGTCGTGGACGGGAGCTGGGGGGCGTGGACCGAGACGACCGTGCTGCGGGCGCACAGGGCGTCGAGGTCGGTCACCAGTTCCACGCCGGGGGGCGGGACGTCGACGTAGGGGTCGTACAGGAGGATCTCGATGTCGAAGGGGCGCAGCAGGTCGATCACCCTGCGGCCGATCCGGGAGGCGCCCACGATGCCGACCGTGCGGCGGTAGTTGCCCCAGGTGGCGGACTCGGTGAGCCAGGAGTGGTCGGCGCGGAGCGCGGCGTACCGCTGGGCCGAGCCGAGGACCCGCTTCCCGGCGAAGAGGATCGCGGCGAGCGTGTACTCGGCCACCGGCAGCGCGTTGGCCGCGGCGGCCGAGGTGACGCGCAGGCCGCGGTCCCAGCAGGCCTCGGTGATGTGGTGCTTGACCGAGCCGGCCGCGTGGACGACGGCCCGCAGGCGCGGTGCGCGGTCCAGGACGTCGCCGGTCAGCGGGGTCGCTCCCCAGCAGGTGAGGAGGATCTCGGCCTCGGCGAGCGCGGTGGTGATCCGGGGGTCCCGGGACGTCAGGTCGTGGGCGACCAGGTGCGGGTCCGTGCGGGTGAGGCTGCCGAGGCGGGTGCGGTGGGTGTCGGTGAGGAGGCGGTCGGCGACGCCTTCGCCCATCGCGAGCAGGAGGGACGGGCGGTTGTCGGTGGTCGGGTGCATCGTGGTACCTGAGTTCCTCACTTGACGCTGCCGGCCGTCAGACCGGCCTTCCAGTGGCGCTGGAGGGAGACGAAGGCGACGACGAGGGGGACGACGGCGAGCAGGGATCCGGTGACGACGAGGGGGTAGAAGTCGGGTTCGGCGTGGGCGTTGCTGTTCCACGCGTACAGGCCGAGGCTCAGCGGGTAGAGCTTCTGGTCCGACAGCATCACCAGGGGGAGGAAGAAGTTGTTCCAGACGGCGGTGAACTGGAAGAGGAAGACGGTCACGAAGCCGGGCATCACCATGCGCAGGCCGATGGACCAGAAGACGCGCAGTTCGCCCGCCCCGTCGATCCGGGCCGCCTCCAGGGCCTCGTCGGGGATGTAGCCGGCGCAGAAGACCCGGGACAGGTAGACGCCGAAGGGGTTGACGAGGACGGGGATCAGGACGGCCCAGTAGGTGTTGACGACGCCGATCTCGCTGGCGAGGAGGTACATCGGCAGGGCGAGCGCGGTGGTGGGGACGAGCACGCCCAGGAGCACGAGGCCGAAGAGCTTCTCCTTGCCGCGGAAGTCGTAGACGTGGAAGGCGTATCCGGCGGCGACGCTGACGAACGAGCAGGCGAGGGCGCCGAGTCCGGCGTAGAGCAGGCTGTTGGCGTACCAGTGGAAGTAGATGCCGTCGTTGTACTCGGCGAGCCGGGTGAGGTTGCCGCCCAGGTCGAAGCCCTCGAAGGAGAAGGCGTTCCCGGCGAGGAGGCCGCCGGCGTCCTTCGTGGCCGCGGTCAGCAGCCAGACGAGCGGGAAGAGCATGTAGACGACGGCGAGGACGAGGGCGCCGTTGACCGCGGCCTTGGAGAGCCAGACGGAGCCGGTCGTGGGCTTGCTCATGCCGTGCGCCCCTTCCCGGCCTTGCGGCGGCCGGTCATCCGCGTGACCGCGAACGACAGCAGCGCCGCCGTCAGGGCGAGGAGTACGGAGGCCGCCGCGGCGAGTCCGTAGTCGTTGCGGTCGAAGGCCGCGGTGTAGGCGTACATGTTCGGCGTCCAGGTGGAGGTGACGGCGGAGCCCGTGCCCTTGTTGAGGATCAGCGGCTCGGTGAAGAGCTGGAGGGAGCCGATGATCGTGAAGAGGGCGACCATGGCGAGCGAGGCCTTGACGAGCGGGACCTTGACGGAGAAGGCGATGCGCCAGGCGCCGGCCCCGTCGACGGTGGCCGCTTCGAGGACGGAGCGGTCGATGGCCTGGAGGGCCGCGTAGAAGATGACCATGTTGTAGCCGAGCCACTCCCACAGCGCGATGTTGACGACGGAGGGCAGGGCGCCTTCGGGGGAGAAGAAGTCGAAGCCGATGCCTCCGGCCTCCATGGCCTGGACGACCGGGCTGAGCTGGGGCGTGTAGAGGTAGACCCAGATCAGCGCGGCGATGATGCCGGGGACGGCGTGCGGCAGGAAGAGCGCGAGCTGGAAGAAGCGGCGGGCGCGGGCGAGCGCCGAGTCGAGCAGGAGGGCGAGGCCGAGGGCTCCGCCGAGCAGCAGTGGGATGTAGAGCAGGCAGTATCCGAGCAGGACGCCGAAGCCCTCGCGGAAGGCCCGGTCACCCAGCGCCGCGGTGTAGTTGTCGAGGCCGGTGAAGACGGTCTCGGTGCCGCCGAAGCCCAGTCCGGACTGCTTCTCGGTGAAGAGGCTGAGCCAGACCGCGTATCCGATCGGCACCACCATCACCGCGGTGAACAGCAGGAAGAAGGGGGTCAGCAGGACCGTGGCGGCGCGGGTGCGGGCCTTCATCCGGTCAGCCCTCGACCTTCAGGCCGCGCTTGGTGAGTTCGGCGACGGTGGCGTCGTGACCGGCCTTGACGGCGTCGGCGATGCCGGGGCCGCCCTGGGTGATCTTGCCGAAGTGGTCCTTGATGGTGGTGTTGGTGGTGCCGGTGGTCGGTCCCCAGGCCCAGTTCGGGCTGATGGAGGCGCCCGCGGCCTCGAAGAGGGCGTAGATGTCCTGGCCGCCGTAGTAGCTCGCGTCGAAGGCCTTCTTGGCGACGGGGCGGAGCGCGGTGGCGGCGGGGAAGGCGGAGGAGGTTCCGGAGGCGATCCGGGCCTTCACGCCGGCCTCGGTGGTGGACATCCACTCGGCGAAGGTGACGGCGGCGGCCTGCTGCTTGCTGTCCTTGGTCACGGCGAAGGAGGTGCCGCCGAGCATGCCGCTGGCGGGCTTGCCGTCCCAGCTGGGCATCGGGGCGACGCCCCACTTGCCGTCCTGCTCGGGCAGGGTGCCCTTGAGGACGCCGGCGCCCCAGGAGGCGCCGAGGTAGCCGATGGTGGTGCCGTTCTTGAGGGAGCCGGTCCACTCGGGGCTGAAGGAGGCGTTCTTGTGGACGAGCCCGGCGTCGAGGAGGCCCTGCCAGTAGCCGGTGACCTTGGTGGTGGCCGCGTCGGTGGTGTCGATCTTCCAGCTGTCGTTCCCGGCCTTGAACCACTGGGCGCCGGCCTGCCAGGCCATCGCCTCGAAGGTCGTCGGGTCGTCGGGGAAGAAGGTGGCGATACGGGCCTTGGCGTCGGCCTTCTTGACCTGCTCGGCGGCCTTCTTGAACTCGTCCCAGGTGGTGGGGACCTGGACCTTGTACTTCGCGAAGAGGTCCTTGCGGTAGAAGAAGGCCTGCGGGGCGGCGTCGAAGGGGACGGCCCAGGTCTTGCCGCCGAGGGTGGTGAGCTCGACGGTCTGCGGGAGCAGCTTGGCGCGGTCGGCCTCGGTGAACTCGCCGCCGATGTCCTTGAGGGCGCCGGAACTGACGAACTCGGGGAGCGAGGAGTACTCGATGGAGACCAGGTCGGGGGCGTTGCCGGCCTTCACGGCGTTGGAGATCTTGGCGTAGCCGCCGGCGGTGCCGGAGGGGATCTCCTCGAACTTCACCTGGATGTCGGTGTGGGAGGCGTTGAAGGCGTCGACGACGTCCTTGGAGCCCTTGGCCCAGCCCCAGAAGGTGATGGTCACGGGCCCGTTCGGCTTGTTCGCCGTGCTGTTCGCTGTGTCGTCACCGCTGCCGCCGCAGGCCGTGAGAACGGCGAGGGCGGTGGCGGTGCCGGCTATGACACGGGACGTTCTGCTCCAACTACGGGTCACGGCACGACTCCTGAAGGGCGGCGGCGGGGAGGTTGTGGCCGTGATCCTGTGACCGTTCATGACCGAAGTCAAGAGCGAAAGATTGATTGATCGAAAAAAGATCAGAACGGAGCCGCTGGAACTCAGCCGGACGCCGTCGCACGCGCCCCGCACGACTCCCGGACCCGCAGCCGCGGCAGCAGCCCCAGATGACGCCGCGCCGCGTCCTCGTCCGCGCTCTCCGTCAGCCGCTCCACGAGGAGTTCGGTGGCGTGCCGCCCCACCTGCCGCTTCGGCGGCGCGACCGCCGTCAGCGGGGTGTCGGCCAGCGCGGCGACCTCGTCGTCGTACGCGATCAGGGCCAGGTCCTGCGGCACCCGCACGCCCAGCTCGGCGAGGCGCTGCACGATCTCGATCGCGTCCACGTCGTTGTGCACCAGGGCCGCGCTCGCCAGTCCGGACCCGACCGCCTCGTACAGCGCCCGTACCGCCCGCTCGAAGCCCTCCGGGTCCGCCTCCGCGGGGACGGAGTCGATGACCGGCCGGGGCTCCGCGAGGCCCAGGGTGCTCAGCGCCTCGGCGTACCCGGCACGCACCGCGAGCGCGGTCGGCGAGTCCCCGCGCGCCACGAGCAGCGGGGTCGCGTGGCCGAGGCCGAGCAGGTGGCGCAGGGCGAGCAGGACGCCGTGGCCGTGGTCGGAGGCGACCCGGTCGAGGCCGTCCAGCGGGCTGCCGGGCTCGGCCCGGCGCTCCAGGAGCACCGCCGGCACGGAGAGTTCGGCCAGCCAGTCCCCGTACGCGCGCCGATCCTCGGGGCCACGCCAGCCGGGCGCGACGAGGACGCCCTCGGCGCCGGCCGCGAGGAGTCCCTCCGTGCGCGCCCGGTCCTCCTCCGGCCGGTAGTCCGAGACCCGCAGGACGAGCCGGGCGCCGGCCCGGGCCGCCGCCTCGTGCGCGCCCCGGATGACCTCGGCGAAGTAGTAGGTGGCGGACGGCGCGAGCAGGCCGAGGACCAGGCCCTCGCCGGTCCGCGCGCCGCCCGGGGCGCCCCGCCGCTCGGGCCAGGACACCTGGCCGTGCACCCGGTCGAGCAGGCCGCGGCCGGCCAGCAGCTCGACGTCCCGGCGGGCGGTGACGGGGGAGACCCCGAGCCGCTCGGCCAGTTCGGCGACGCGGGCGGTGCCGCGCTCGCGCACCAGGGCCAGCAGTCGGTCGTGTCGTTCGGCAGCACTCTCGCGCACGGCGCAGTTCCCCCTCGCGGTGGTGGTGGTTCCCCGACCTTAGATCACAGGCGCCCTCTGAATGATCGAACGGAAGAAATTTCGATCATTCGCTCGGAATCTCTTGACCTCCGATCGGAGCCTGTCCAGGATTCCCGGCGACGCAGTCGTCGCCGCAGGGAGCCCGGGGAAGCTCCCGGGGAAAGCCCAGGGAGCATCATGCCCACGCCGCCCGAGAACCGTGAGCTCAGCCCGTACACCGGCTGGACCCGTGCCCACTGGGAGGACGCGGCCGACCGACTCCTCCTGGCGGTACGCCCGTTCGCCTCCCCGCGGCACGGACTGATCGGCCTTCCGGGGCCCCGGCCCAGCTGGTCCGGAACCCGATCCGACGGCCTGGAGGGCTGGGCCCGCACCTTCCTCCTCGCGGCGCTCCGGGTCGCGGGCGCGCGCGGCGAGGACCCGCACGGACATCTCGGCCGGTACGCCGAAGGCCTCGCGGCCGGAACCGCGAAGCCGGGACGGTCGGACGAGGAGTCCTGGCCTCTCACCACCGACACCCGTCAGGCGATCGTCGAGGCCGCCTCCGTCGCCCTCGGCCTCCGCCTCACCCGCCCCTGGCTCTGGGACCGGCTCGACGACCGCACCCGCGAGCAGGTCGTCGACTGGCTCCGCCCCGCCCTCGGCCCGTCACCCGTCGACAACAACTGGTGGCTCTTCGGCCTCACGGTCGCCGGATTCCTCCAGGACGCCGGCATCGACACCGACCGGGCCGCCGTCACCGTCGACCGCTCCCTCTCCCGGATCGAGGACTGGTACCTCGGCGACGGCTGGTACAGCGACGGCGACAACCGCGCCTTCGACCACTACAACGCCTGGGCCCTGCACTTCTATCCGGTCCTCCACGCCCACCTCGCAGGAGACCGGGACCTCCTCGACCGGTACGGGCCGCGCCTGCGGGCCCATCTCGACGACTACGTCCACCTCTTCGACGCCGACGGCGCGCCCCTCCCGTACGGACGCTCCCTGATCTACCGTTTCGCCGCGGCCGCCGCCCCGTGGCTCGGCACCCTGACCGGGCACACCCCGCTCACCCCGGGTGCCACCCGCCGCCTCGCCTCCGGCACCCTGAGGTACTTCCTCGACCGCGGCGCCACCGAACCGGACGGGCTTCTCACCCTCGGCTGGCACGGCCCGTACGCGCCCCTGGTCCAGGAGTACTCCGGCCCCGGCTCCCCGTACTGGGCGTCCAAGGGCTTCCTCGGCCTCCTGCTGCCCCCCGGCCACCCCGCCTGGACCGACCACGAGGAACCCCTGCCGGCCGAACGCGCCGACACCGTCCGCCCCTTCGCCCCGGCCGGACTGCTCGTCCAGACCACCGCCGCCGACGGACTCGTACGCCTCCACAACCACGGCAGCAACCATGTGCACAGCGCCGAGGCGGGCGAGGACGACCCCGGCTACGCCCGACACGCCTACGCCACCCGTACGGGACCCACCACCGGCCCCGCCCCCGCCGACAACCACTTCGCACTGCTCGTCGAGGGGAGGCTCACCACCCGGGGCCCCGCCGCACCCGCCGGCACCGGCCCCGGCTGGGCCGCCTCCCGGCACACCCCGTACCCCGGCGTCCGGGTCGTCTCCGCGACCCTCGCCCACGGCCGCGCGGAGGTCCGCGCCCACCTCGTCCTCGGCGCCCCCGAGGGGACGCCCGTACGGCAGACCGGCTGGGCGACCACCCCCGACGGGCCGCACGCGCAGCTGCACCCGGTCCACGGCTACCCCGCCGGCCGCGAGGCCACCGAACTCCCCACCGGGGAGACCCTCCAGGGGCCCGGCAGCCGCACCCTCGCCCTGCACGGCGCCACGAGCGGACCGGCCGCCCTCTTCGTCGCGCTCGCCTCGCTCACCGCCGAGCCCGCCCCGGGCCCCGTCGCGGACCTCGCGGCCGTCCGGGTCACCGGCCACACCCTCCGGGTGACCTGGCAGGACGGCACCACCGCGGAACTGGACCTCGACGCACGGGCCGGGTGAGCGGGTCACTCCGGTCCGTACTTCCGCCCCGCCTTGGAGGAGACCCCGCCGAGCAGCCCGCGCGGTGCCAGCTTCACCACACCCATGAGCGCTTTGTAGCGGGGGTCGGGGATGGACAGCGACTTCCCCCGGTCCAGATCCGCGAGCGCCGCCGTCACCAGCTTGTCCGCGTCGAGCCACATCCAGCCCGGGATGTTGTCCGTCCCCATCCCGGCCCGCTCGTGGAACTCGGTCCGTACGAAGCCGGGGCAGAGCGCCATCAGCCGTACGCCGCTGCCCGTCAGGTCCCGCGCCGCGCCCTGGGTGAACTGCACGACCCAGGCCTTCGACGCCCCGTACGTGCCGCGGGGCAGGAAGGCCGCCACCGAGGCGACGTTGACCACGGAGCCCCGCCGGCGCTCCTTCATCGAGGCGGCGGCCGCCGAGGTCAGCCGCAGCACCGCCTCGCAGTGCACCGTGAGCATCTTCAGCTCGTCGGCCATGGACACCTCGAGGAAGCGGCCCTTGTTGCCGAAGCCGGCGTTGTTCACGAGCATGTCCACCGGCTGCTTCGGGTCCGAGAGCCGGGCCTCGACGGCGGCGATGCCCTTCTCCTCGGCGAGGTCCGCCGCGAGCACCTCGGCCTCGATGCCGTGGCGGTCGTGCAGCTCCGTCGCCTGCTCCCGGAGCCGCTTCACGTCCCGGGCCACGAGCACGACATCGTGGCCGTCCGCGGCGAGCCTCCGTGCGAAAGCGGCCCCGATGCCCGCGGTGGCGCCCGTAATCAGTGCAGTCGTCATACGGGCACGGTAGTGCCACGGCGGAGGCGTTCTTGTCCGCGTACCGCCGACCAGACGCGGACTACGCGCGCGCGTACTTCTCCGCGTACTGGCGTGCGAGCGCGAGGAGTCCGGACTCCATCCACTCGGCGGCGACCAACGTGCCGGGGAGGAGGGCGCGTTCGGTGGTCGCGGCCCGGTGGAGCAGCGCGACGGTGACGTCGTGGTCGGGCCGGTGGACGACCGTGATCGGGTCGCCGGCGCGGATCTCGCCCGGCACGATCACCCGCAGCAGCGCGCCCGGACCGGCCTCGGACCGGGTGAACCGCTTGACCCAGCCCTTCTCCTCCAGGAATCCCGCGAACGTCCGGCAGGGGATGCGGCCGCCGGTGACCTCCAGGACGACCTCCTCGCCGATCCGCCAGCGCTCGCCGATCAGGGCGCCGTTCACGTCGAGGCCGGCCGTCGTGAGGTTCTCGCCGAAGGAGCCGTTGGCGAGCGGGCGGCCGAGTTCGCGCTCCCAGTGGTCCAGGTCCTCGCGCGCGAAGGCGTACGCGGCCCGGTCGTCGCCGCCGTGGAAGCGCAGGTCGCAGACCGTGTCCCCGGCGAGGCCGCTGGTGCCGACGCCGGGCGCCCCGGGTGCCTCGATCCGGACCGGCCCCTCGACGGGGCGCTTGTCGATGGCGGTCAGGCCGGACGCGGCCTCGGTGTAGTCCACGGCCTTCGCGCGGCCCACATTCACACTCAGCAAGGTCATGTGGGCACTTTACGGGCACCCGTCTCAAAGCTGTAGGCGAAAAAGTGGGACTCCACCCAAGATTCGCTTATGCTGGAGTGCATGATCGAGGCTCGTCATCTCCGCGTCCTGCGCGCCGTCGCCGCCACCGGCTCCTTCTCGGCCGCCGCGCGCGAGCTGGGCTGTACGCAGCCGGCCGTCAGTCAGCAGATGAAGGCCCTCGAAGGCTCCGCCGGCACGCCGCTGCTGATCCGTACGGGCCGCGAGATGCGCCTCACCGAGGCCGGTGAGGTCCTGGTCCGCCACGCCTCCGGCATCCTCGCCGGGCTGACCGCCGCCGAGGAGGAGGTCGCCGCGATCGCCGGGCTCCGCGCGGGCCGGGTCCGGCTGGTCTCCTTCCCCAGCGGCAGCTCCACGCTCGTCCCCACCGCGCTGGCCGCGCTGCGGGCCGCGCACCCCGGCACCCGTGTCTCGCTCGTCGAGGCCGAGCCGCCGCGCTCGATCGAGATGTTGCGCGAGGGCGACTGCGACGTGGCCCTCGCCTTCCGCTACGGCGGGGGGCCGGCCGGCCGGCAGGCCGACGGGCAGGCGGAGTGGGACGACCTGGTGGTCCGCCCGATCCTGGCCGACCGCCTGGTGGGTCTGGTCCCCGAGGGTCACCGGCTCGCCGGTGCCGGGTCCGTGGGGATCGCCGAACTGGCCGACGAGTCCTGGATCGCGGGCTGCCCCCGCTGCCGCCGTCAGCTCGTGGACGTGTGCGAGGAGGCGGGCTTCACCCCCCGTATCGACTTCGCCACCGACGACTACCCGGCCGTGGTGGGCCTGGTCGGCGCCGGTCTCGGCGTGGCCGTCCTGCCGGAGCTGGCCATCGAGTCCGTACGGCCCAGGGGCGCGCGGACCGTGGCCGTGGAGCCCGCCGTGGAGCGGGAGATCGTGGCCCTGACGCTGCCCGACCTGGCGCAGGTCCCGGCCGTCGCCGCCACGCTCGACGAACTGACCCGGGCCGCCACGCGCGCGTAGGACGCCGCCTCGCACGCGTGGGCGCGGATCGGGGTGTCGGGTGCTCAGATGCGTCGCTTAGTTGAGGAAACGTTCCTTCACATGCGCTCCACAATCGGCCGGCCTGCTGCCGACGCCGATGTCGTCATGGATGTCACGGAAGCCGCGGACGCGACCGACGCGGTCGTCGGCGCCGTCGTGATCAGGCGATTGCGCGCGCGTCCCATGAGCTCTTCGCGTTCGTCCTCGGTGAGGCCGCCCCATACGCCGTAGGGCTCCCGCACGGCGAGTGCGTGTGCCGCGCACTCCGCGCGTACCGGGCACCGCATGCAGACCTCTTTCGCCGAGTTCTCACGCGCACTCCGTGCCGCGCCGCGCTCTCCCTCGGGGTGGAAGAACAGGGAGCTGTCGACGCCGCGGCAGGCCGCGAGCAGTTGCCAGTCCCACAGATCGGCGTTGGGTCCGGGAAGGCGGGAGAAATCTGCCATTGCGCTTGTCCCCTTGAAACCGTGTCGAACGGATAGGTGGGCGGGTGGATGGCTGATGGGCGGGCTCCTCGGGGCCCCGCCGGTCCGGGTCGGTACACCTACTGTCTAAGTAGATGTAAATATGACTCATTGCGAATCTAGCCACAGACACCGCGAAAAGGGAAGAAAAGCCGCTAAATGGGGCATAGCTTTCGATGAAGGACAGAAGGGCCGCGTCGCTCTCCTCCGCACACGACCCCTCACGTAGAGTGCCGAAGGGTGCCGTCCGACCCGTAACTCTTTCGAGTGACCGTCGTTGAGAGTGCGGAGGCGGTTGAAGGAACAAGCGATCGGGCAGGTGTCCGAGAGCGTCAATCGCACAGGTGACGATTACGTACAGCCCTGGAGGCTCAAGGTGACGCGCTACAGCTGCGAGAGCCGCGGAGGTCAGGCATGACATCCGTTCTCGTCTGCGACGACTCCCCGCTTGCCCGAGAGGCGCTCCGCCGCGCGGTCGCGACCGTGCCCGGCGTCGAGCGCGTGACCACCGCGGCCAACGGCGAGGAAGTCCTCCGCCGCTGGGGCGCGGACCGCTCGGACCTGATTCTGATGGACGTACGCATGCCCGGTCTGGGCGGCGTGGAGACCGTCCGCCGGCTGCTCTCCGCGGACCCCGGCGCCCGCATCATCATGCTGACGGTCGCCGAGGACCTCGACGGCGTCGCCCTCGCGGTCGCCGCGGGCGCCCGCGGCTATCTGCACAAGGACGCCTCGCGCGCCGAACTGCGGGCCACCGTCACCCAGGCGCTGGCCGACCCGACCTGGCGGCTCGCCCCGCGCCGGCTCCGTTCGGCCGAGATGGGCGCCGCGCCCACCCTCACCGCGCGCGAGATCCAGGTGCTCGAGGGCATGAGCCACGGCCGGTCCAACGCCGAGATCGGACGCGAGCTCTTCCTCTCCGAGGACACGGTCAAGACCCACGCCCGGCGTCTCTTCAAGAAGCTGGGCGCCTCGGACCGGGCGCACGCGGTCGCCCTCGGATTCCGCTGGGGCCTGGTCCGCTGAATCGCGCAGGTCACCGGCCATCTCCCCGTCCTCGCCCGCGTCCGTCGTGGGGTGGACGGGGCAGGCTTGTGTCACTTCCCCGCGCGATGCCGCATCCTTGAGATGTGGAGTTCCTCGGGGACGAGTCGATCGAGCGGGAGGGGAGGGCGCGGAGATGAGTACCGGCGCACCTGCTCATAACGCTTCGGTGCACAACTACGGACGCGGTGCCACGAACGCCGAGGCGTCGGGGCACCATGGAGCGATGCGCGACGACGAGACCGTGGGGTCCCCCATGCCTGCCGGGCAGGGGGAGATCGGCGCGCTCGTGCACCGCGCGGTCGAGGGCGACGCCCAGGCGACCCACGACCTGCTCGCACGGGTGCACCCGCTCGCGCTGCGGTACTGCCGCACCCGCCTCAACCGGCTGCCGGGCGACGCCCGGCACTTCGTCGAGGACCTGGCCCAGGAGGTCTGCGTCGCCGTCCTGATGGCGCTGCCGCGCTACAAGGACACGGGCAGGCCCTTCGAGGCCTTCGTCTTCGCCATCGCCGGGCACAAGGTCGCCGACCTCCAGCGGGCCGCCATGCGGCACCCGGGGTCCACGGCCGTCCCCTCCGACGAGATGCCCGAGCGGCCCGACGACTCCCTCGGCCCCGAGGAGCGCGCGCTCCTCAGCGACGACGCCGAGTGGGCCAAGAAGCTGCTCGCGAACCTCCCGGAGAACCAGCGCGAACTGCTCGTGCTCCGCGTCGCGGTCGGACTGACCGCCGAGGAGACCGGGCAGATGCTCGGCATGTCCCCGGGGGCCGTCCGGGTCGCGCAGCACCGCGCGCTCAGCCGGCTCAGGGCGCTGGCCGAGCAGTAGCCGACGGGCCGCGGTAGCCAGCCAGTAAGAGTCGCCGGGGTCAGTCGTCCCTTTCGTACACGTGCGAAGGTCCAAAGCTTGCGGCTGATCTTGATCGTGGAATGAGACACCGCTCCAGCCCGTTAGCATGGACATCCGCACCGATCAAGGCCATTTGGGGAAGGTGTCATGACTGCAAACGTCGACGGAGTGCCCGAGAAATTCGCGACACTCGGGCTGACCTACGACGACGTGCTGCTGCTGCCGGGCGCGTCCGAGGTCCTCCCGAACGCGGTCGACACCTCGTCCCGCATCTCCCGCAACGTGCGCGTGAACATCCCGCTGCTCTCGGCGGCGATGGACAAGGTCACCGAGTCCCGCATGGCCATCGCCATGGCGCGGCAGGGCGGCGTGGGCGTGCTGCACCGCAACCTGTCCATCGAGGACCAGGTCAACCAGGTCGACCTCGTGAAGCGCTCCGAGTCCGGCATGGTGACCGACCCGATCACCGTGCACCCGGACGCGACGCTGGCCGAGGCCGACGCGCTGTGCGCCAAGTTCCGCATCAGCGGCGTCCCGGTCACCGACCCGGCCGGCAAGCTCCTCGGCATCGTCACCAACCGCGACATGGCGTTCGAGTCGGACCGCAGCCGCCAGGTGCGCGAGGTCATGACCCCCATGCCGCTCGTCACCGGCAAGGTCGGCATCTCCGGCGTGGACGCCATGGAGCTGCTCCGCCGCCACAAGATCGAGAAGCTGCCGCTGGTCGACGAGGCGGGCATCCTCAAGGGCCTCATCACGGTCAAGGACTTCGTCAAGGCGGAGAAGTACCCGCACGCCGCGAAGGACAGGGAAGGCCGCCTGCTCGTCGGCGCGGCCGTCGGCGCCAGCCCCGAGGCGCTGGAGCGCGCCCAGGGTCTCGCCGAGGCCGGTGTCGACTTCCTGATCGTCGACACCTCCCACGGCCACAACAGCAACGCCCTCAACTGGATGGCGAAGATCAAGTCCAGCGTCGCCGTCGACGTCATCGGCGGCAACGTCGCCACGCGTGACGGCGCCCAGGCCCTGATCGACGCCGGTGTCGACGGCGTCAAGGTCGGCGTCGGGCCCGGCTCCATCTGCACCACGCGTGTCGTCGCCGGCATCGGTGTCCCGCAGGTCACCGCCATCTACGAGGCGGCCCTCGCCGCCCGCGCCGCCGGCGTCCCGGTCATCGGCGACGGCGGTCTGCAGTACTCCGGAGACATCGGCAAGGCGCTCGCCGCCGGTGCCGACACGGTGATGCTGGGCAGCCTGCTCGCCGGGTGCGAGGAGTCCCCGGGCGAGCTGCAGTTCATCAACGGCAAGCAGTTCAAGTCGTACCGCGGCATGGGCTCGCTCGGCGCGATGCAGTCCCGCGGCCAGGGCCGGTCCTACTCCAAGGACCGCTACTTCCAGGCCGAGGTCGCCTCGGACGACAAGCTCGTGCCCGAGGGCATCGAGGGCCAGGTGCCCTACCGCGGCCCCCTGGCCAACGTCCTGCACCAGCTCGTCGGCGGTCTGCGCCAGACCATGGGCTACGTGGGCGCGGCCACCATCGAGGAGATGGAGTCGAAGGGCCGCTTCGTCCGGATCACGTCCGCGGGCCTCAAGGAGAGCCACCCGCACGACATCCAGATGACGGTCGAGGCGCCGAACTACAGCAGGAAGTAACACAGCACGACGCGTGGGGGCGGTTCCGGCATGTGGCCGGAGCCGCCCCTCACGCTTGTGTCGGGGATACTGGTAGGCGCAGACGTAGAGGGAAAGGCCACACATCGTGACTGAGATCGAGATCGGGCGCGGCAAGCGCGGCCGCAGGGCGTACGCGTTCGACGACATCGCCGTCGTTCCGAGCCGGCGCACCCGGGACCCGAAGGAGGTCTCGATCGCCTGGCAGATCGACGCCTACCGCTTCGAGCTCCCCTTCCTGGCCGCCCCCATGGACTCGGTCGTGTCGCCGCAGACCGCGATCCGCATCGGCGAGCTGGGCGGACTGGGCGTCCTGAACCTGGAGGGTCTCTGGACCCGGTACGAGGACCCGCAGCCGCTGCTCGACGAGATCGCCGAGCTGGACGAGGCGACCGCGACCCGCCGTCTGCAGGAGATCTACGCGGCCCCGATCAAGGAAGAGCTGATCGGGCAGCGCATCAAGGAGGTGCGCGACTCCGGTGTCGTCACCGCCGCCGCGCTCTCCCCGCAGCGGACCGCGCAGTTCTCCAAGGCCGTCGTCGACGCCGGTGTGGACATCTTCGTCATCCGCGGCACCACGGTCTCCGCCGAGCACGTGTCGGGCGCGTCCGAGCCGCTGAACCTGAAGCAGTTCATCTACGAGCTCGACGTCCCGGTCATCGTCGGCGGCTGCGCCACGTACACCGCGGCCCTGCACCTGATGCGCACCGGCGCCGCGGGTGTCCTCGTCGGCTTCGGCGGCGGCGCGGCGCACACCACGCGCAACGTGTTCGGCATCCAGGTTCCGATGGCGACCGCGGTCGCCGACGTGGCCGCGGCCCGCCGTGACTACATGGACGAGTCCGGCGGCCGGTACGTGCACGTCATCGCCGACGGTGGTGTCGGCTGGTCCGGCGACCTGCCGAAGGCGATCGCCTGCGGTGCCGACGCGGTCATGATGGGCTCCCCGCTGGCCCGCGCGACGGACGCGCCTGGCAAGGGCCACCACTGGGGCATGGAGGCCGTCCACGAGGACGTGCCGCGCGGCAAGCTGGTCGACCTGGGCGTCGTCGGCACCACCGAGGAGATCCTCGCGGGCCCGTCGCACATCCCGGACGGCTCGATGAACTTCTTCGGCGCCCTGCGCCGCGCGATGGCCACCACGGGCTACAGCGAGCTCAAGGAGTTCCAGCGCGTCGAGGTCACGGTCGCGGACTCGCAGCACAAGCGCTGACGTCCGTCCCGTACGTACGAGGAGGGGCCCCGCACCGGACGGTGCGGGGCCCCTCCTCGTACACGCGTGGGTTACGAGGCCTTCTTGGCGCCGGAGAAGGCGGCGAAGGCGGCGATGCCGAAGAAGAGGAACGTCAGCCCGTCCTTGGTCGCGTTCCAGCCCTCGGTGAGCAGGCCGAACTCCTGGAAGAAGAGCTCCGTCACGGAGACGTCGAGCTCCTTGGAGAGGAGGATCGCGATGCCCAGGAGCTGGCCGAGGTAGACGGCGCCGAGGGCGAGCACCGCGCTCGCGATCGGGAGCACGGGGTTGCGGCCGCCGACCTTGCCGGCGGCCAGGCCGGTGAGGAAGCCGACGCCGACGGCGGCCCAGCCGATCTCCCGCTCGAGGCCGCCGATGACGGCGCCGTACACACCGGCCGAGACGAGCGCGGCGACGAGCGCGGCGACCAGACCGAGGGCGACGTTGTCGCGGGCGGGCGCCGGCGGCGGCGCGTACGGGTACTGCTCGGGGGCGGCGCCCCCGGCGAAGGGGTTGCCGGGCGGCGGAACGGGCTGGCTCATGGTGCGGATCCCCCCAGGGACGAAAAGCGGCACGCGCGTGCGTGCATGCGAGAGGCCCGGAGATTAGCACCCCGCTATGACAGGGGCACAACAGTTATGGCCCCGCTGCTCACGCAGGTCAGAGACGGTGGGCCGTGCCCGTCGGGGTGGCGCCGCGGGTGTCGAGGAGGAGCTGGGCCTTCACCGCGAGTCCCTGGAGGTCGTACGTGCGGTGGTGCTGGAGCAGGATCGTCAGGTCGGCGTGGGCGGCCGCCTCGTAGAGGGAGTCCGCGCGGGGCACGGGCAGGTCGCGGACGCGCCAGTCGGGGACGTGCGGGTCGTGGTAGCTGACGGCCGCACCCAGGTCCATGAGCCGGCGGGCGATCTCGTCGGCGGGAGAGCCCTGGCGGTCGGGCAGGTCGGGCTTGTAGGTGATGCCGAGCAGCAGGACGCGGGCGCCGCGGGCCGCCTTGCCGTGCTCGTTGAGGAGGGTGGCGGCGCGCTGGACGACGTACTGCGGCATGCGTTCGTTGACCTGGCCGGCGAGTTCGACGAGGCGGAGCGGGCGGTGGGCGCCGACGGTGTCGACGGGGACGCCGTGGCCGCCGACCCCGGGGCCGGGGCGGAAGGCCTGGAAGCCGAAGGGCTTGGTCTCGGCGCAGCGGATGACGTCCCAGAGGTCGACGCCGAGTTCGTGGCAGAGCACCGCCATCTCGTTGACCAGGGCGATGTTGACGTGCCGGAAGTTGGTCTCCAGGAGCTTGACCGTCTCGGCCTCGCGGGGGCCACGCGCGCGTACCACCTTGTCGGTGAGCCGGCCGTAGAAGGCGGCCGCCGCCTCGGTGCAGGCCGGGGTGAGGCCGCCGATGACCTTGGGGGTGCCGGCGAAGCCGTGGGTACGGCTGCCGGGGTCGAGGCGGCCGGGGGAGTACGCGAGGTGGAAGTCGCGTCCGGCGCGCAGGCCGGAGCCCTCTTCGAGCAGGTCGCGGAGCAGGCCCTCGGTGGTGCCCGGGGGGACCGGGGACTCGAGGACGACGGTGGTGTGCGGGCGCAGCCGGGCGGCGAGCGCGCGGGCCGCGTCGGTGACGGCGGTGAGGTCGAGGGCGTGGTCGGGGCCCAGGGGGGTAGGGGCGCAGAGGACGGCGGTGCGGACCCGGCCGAGTTCGGCGGGGTTGGCGGTCGGCCGGAAGCTCCCCGAGAGCATCCGGCGGATCTCCGGGACGGTGAGGGAGCCGTCGACCGGGGAGCGGCCGGCGGCGAGTTCGGCGACGGAGCGGGGATCGGTGTCGTAGCCGATGGTGTCGATGCCTGCGGCGGCGGCCGCCTGGGCCAGGGGGAGTCCGTGGTGGCCGAGGCCGATGACGGCGAGATCAGCGGGCATGGGGGGTGGGCCGTCCTTCCCGATAGCCGGAGGGAACGCGACGCGCAAGCCCGGTGGACAGAACGGGTCGAGCGCAATGTCAGACTAGGCGTAAATATGACCGATATGCCGCATTGTGCGACCGAAGGTCGCCGAGTGTTATCCACAGGTCGGTGGCGAGGCGGTGGCTGAAGTCGCCGGGGAGGGCCAGAATCGAGCTGTGAGCCGGACCACATGGCCCGGTTCGCGTGCTGCGACGACGGAGAACGGAAAGACGGGGACGACGGGAGGCAAGCCGTGAGGACAGCGACACTGGGACCCGCCGAGCGCGCCGAGGCGCTCGCGGCCATGGCCGAGCGCGAGCTGGACGTGCTGGTGGTCGGCGCCGGAGTGGTCGGCGCCGGGACGGCCCTCGACGCCGTCACGAGAGGGCTGTCCACCGGCATCGTCGAGGCGCGTGACTGGGCCTCGGGCACCTCCAGCCGGTCCAGCAAGCTCATCCACGGCGGCCTGCGCTATCTGGAGATGCTGGACTTCGCCCTGGTCCGGGAGGCCCTCAAGGAGCGCGGGCTGCTCCTGGAGCGGCTCGCACCCCATCTGGTGAAGCCGGTCCCCTTCCTCTACCCGCTCCAGCACAAGGGCTGGGAGCGGTTCTACGCGGGCTCCGGCGTCGCCCTCTACGACGCGATGTCCCTCTCCTCCGGCCACGGCCGGGGCCTCCCCGTCCACCGGCACCTCTCCCGGCGCGGCGCCCTGCGGGTCGCCCCCTGCCTCAAGAAGGACGCCCTCGTCGGCGCCATGCAGTACTACGACGCGCAGATGGACGACGCCCGCTTCGTCACCACGCTCGTGCGCACCGCCGCGTCCTACGGCGCCCTGGCCGCGAGCCGGGCCCGCGTCGTCGGCTTCCTGCGCGAGGGCGCGCGGGTCGTCGGCGCCCGCGTCCAGGACGTCGAGGCCGGCGCGGAGTACGAGATCCGGGCGAAGCAGATCGTCAACGCCACCGGGGTGTGGACCGACGACACCCAGGCCCTCATCGGCGAGCGCGGCCAGTTCCACGTCCGTGCCTCCAAGGGCATCCACCTCGTCGTCCCCAAGGACCGCATCCACTCGTCGACCGGGCTCATCCTGCGCACCGAGAAGTCCGTGCTGTTCGTGATCCCCTGGGGCCGGCACTGGATCGTCGGCACCACCGACACCGAGTGGGACCTGGACAAGGCCCATCCGGCCGCGTCCAGCGCCGACATCGACTACCTCCTGGAGCATGTGAACACCGTGCTCGCCACCCCGCTCACCCGGGACGACGTGGAGGGGGTCTACGCGGGCCTGCGTCCCCTGCTGGCCGGCGAGTCGGACGCCACGAGCAAGCTCTCACGCGAGCACACCGTCGCCCACCCCGTGCCCGGCCTGGTCGTGGTGGCCGGCGGCAAGTACACGACGTACCGCGTCATGGCCAAGGACGCCGTCGACGAGGCGGTGCACGGCCTCGACCAGCGGGTGGCCCCCTGCGTCACCGAGGACATCCCGCTGCTCGGCGCCGAGGGCTACCGGGCCCTGTGGAACGCGCGGGCCAGGATCGCCGCGCGCACCGGCCTCCACGTCGTCCGGGTCGAGCATCTCCTCAACCGGTACGGCTCCCTGACGGAGCAGATCCTCGACCTCGTCGCCGAGGACCCCGCCCTCGGCCGGCCGCTCCCCGCCGCCGACGACTACCTGCGCGCCGAGATCGTCTACGCGGCCTCCCACGAGGGCGCCCGGCATCTGGACGACGTCCTCACCCGGCGCACCAGAATCTCCATCGAGACCTTCGACCGGGGAACCCTCAGCGCCCGCGAGTGCGCGGAACTGATGGCGCCGGTCCTCGGCTGGGACGAGCACCAGATCGAGAAGGAGGTCGAGCACTACGAGAAGCGTGTCGAGGCCGAGAGGGAGTCGCAGCGGCAGCCCGACGACCTGACGGCGGACGCCGCCCGGCTCGGGGCGCCCGACATCGTGCCGATCTGACAGGACGTCCGGGACGCGCGCCGGGCGGCGCGCGCCCGGTGGGAGAAAGGCCGGGCCGCCCGCGGCGGGTGGGAACCTGAGGGGCCTGCGGGGGCGTCGTCATCCCGGAGTACGGACCCGGGGGCGCCACCCGTCCTGAGGTGAGGGACAATGGCCTCTCTTCCAGGGCGGGTTACCGCATCGCGCGGGAAGCGGCAGACGCGGCGAAGATCAGGGATCGCAGAGGGGACGCATGTCGGAGGCGGAGCAGTCGCGGGACACGGCGAAGGACCCCGGGCGGGACGCCGCCGCGGGGGCCGCGACCGACGGCGACCGAGGGGCGGTCCCGGCCGCGCGTGAGCCGGAGCGGGACGACGCGAAGGACATACAGGACGCGAAGAACGCGCAGGTCGAGCGGGGTGTGGAGGAGGCCGGGACATCGGCGGCGCCCTCCGCGGAGCCTGCGGACTCCGTGCCGCCCGCGGATCTGGTGAAGCCCACGAGGTCCGCGGACCCGGCGGGTCCGGCCGACGCGGCGGGCGCGCGCAACGCGGCGGCCGGGGACGTGAAGGGCGTTCAGGACGCCCCGGGCGGTCCGGACGTGAAGGACGTTCAGGACGCGTCCGGCGGGCGGCTGCGGGGGACCGAGCCGTCGACCGGGCGGGCCGGGTTCGGCGCGGGTGACGGCGACGGCGAGAGCGATCGTTCCCCGGCGCGGGGTTCCGCCCGTGCCGCCGGCGGCGACCGGGCGCGCAAGACCCCGTCCAACGAGGGCCGGCTCCTCGCCGGCCGCTACCGGCTCGGCGGGGTCCTCGGCCGCGGCGGCATGGGCACGGTGTGGCGCGCGGTCGACGAGACCCTCGGCCGTACCGTCGCCGTCAAGGAACTCCGCTTCCCCACCAGCATCGACGACGACGAGAAGCGCCGCCTCATCACGCGGACCCTGCGCGAGGCGAAGGCCATCGCCCGGATCCGCAACAACGGCGCCGTGACCGTCTACGACGTCGTCGACGAGGACGACCGTCCGTGGATCGTCATGGAGCTCATCGAGGGCAAGTCCCTCGCGGACGCCGTCCGCGAGGACGGCACGCTCACGCCCCGGCGCGCCGCCGAGGTCGGCCTCGCCATCCTCGACGTGCTGCGCTCGGCGCACCGCGAGGGCATCCTGCACCGCGACGTGAAGCCGTCCAACGTGCTGATCGCCGAAGACGGACGGGTCGTCCTCACCGACTTCGGCATCGCCCAGGTCGAGGGCGACCCCTCGATCACCTCCACCGGCATGCTCGTCGGCGCCCCGTCGTACATCTCGCCGGAGCGCGCCCGCGGGCACAAGCCCGGCCCCGCAGCCGACATGTGGTCGCTCGGCGGACTCATCTACGCGGCGGTCGAGGGCAGCCCGCCCTACGACAAGGGCTCCGCCATCGCCACCCTCACGGCGGTGATGACCGAGCCCGTGGACCCGCCGAAGAACGCGGGACCCGAGCTGGAGAAGGTCATCTACGGCCTCCTCGCCAAGGACCCCGCCCAGCGGCTCGACGACGCCCGCGCGCGGGTCCTGCTCCTCGCCGTGCTCGACGCGCCCGATCCGGTGCCCCCGGTCTCTCCCGAGGTCACCAGGGTCGTACCGCTGCCGCCGCGCCCCGACCAGCCCCCGGTCGCTCCGGCGGCCGGCCGGGACAAGGCGCCCGACGCGTCCGCCGACCGGATGCGCGGTGCGCTGAACTCCGTGCGGAACGCGGCTGCCTCCGTGAAGGCCGAGCCGAAGACGTCGTCGACGCCGGCGGCCAGGACGGCGGCGGGAGCCGCCGCCCGGCAGGGCGGTGGCAGACCGGCCCCGGCCCGTGCGTCGCTCACCGACGTCGTGCCGCGCCGCACTCTGGTGATCATCGCCGCGGTCGCCGTGCTCGCGCTGCTCGGGACGATCCTCGCGGTCTCCCTCAAGGGCGGCGACAAGGGCAACCAGGGCAAGGACAGCGGGGGCACCACGGCCTCGGCCGGCGCATCCGCCGGCGGTGACGGCGCCAACGGCTCCGGCGGATCGGACGGCGGCAAGGGCGGGTCGCCCGACGGCGCCGGCCAGCAGGGCGGCGCGACGCCCGGCGACACCGGCGCGAACGGGTCGACCGGCGACAACGGCGCGACGGGGTCCACGGGCACCACGGACGGGTCCGGCGGGTCGAACGGCACCGCAGGCACCACGCCGACCGGCAAGCCCGGCGGCACGGGCGCGCAGCTTCCCGCCGGCTACACCCTCGTCACCAACGACCGCTTCCACTTCTCCATGGCGATGCCCGCCACGTTCAAGCTCCGCTCGATACCGGGATACAGCGGTGGCGGGATATTCAGCGAGAGCGGCGGCTTCCCGCGCGTCCAGGTCGACTTCAACTCCAGCCCGAAGGACAACGCGGCGGCCGCCTGGGAGCTGGGCAAGATCGGTGTGGCCGCCACCAGCAAGAACTACAAGCACTTCGGCATCCGGACGGTCTCCTACAAGGGCTACCCGACCGTCGCGGACTGGGAGTTCGAGCGCACCCAGCAGGGCATGCGCGTCCATGTGCTCAACCGCGGCTTCAAGGTGGACGCCACGCACGGCTACTCCATCATGATCAGCTGCAGGGCCGAGGAGTGGAACGGCGCGGAGTGCAAGACGCTGCGCGAGACGGCGTTCGCGACGTTCAGCCCCAAGGACTGACCGGCGGCACGTATCGTGAGAGTTCGAGGACCGTACGCAGCCGAAAAGAGCCGATAACTGCACGGTGCCGGACCGGAATTGTCGGACTCGCGTGATCCCGCTCGATCCTGAGGGGGCCGCGGGTCCACGGGGACAGCGTGCGCGCGTGGGGAGGCGTCGTGGACGACTACGCGGGAAGGGTGCTCGCGGATCGCTACCGCCTGCCGCTGCCGCCGGCGGACGCGGACACGGACGCCCACGACCCGGCCGAGACGCGCGCCTTCGACACGTACAGCGGGCAGGAGGTCCTGGTCCGCCGGGTGCCGCTGCCGGAGTTCGTCGACGCCGAGGTGCTCGACGGCGAGGGCGGCCCGGCGGGTCCCTACGGCGCCGCGGGGCGGGCGACCCGCCGCCCGGCCGAGCCCGTCGTCCGCCGGGCGATCGAGGCGGCCCAGGCCGCCGCGCAGATCCCCGACCATCCCCTGCTCGACCAGGTCTTCGACGTCTTCGCGGAGGCCGGTTCGCTCTGGATAGTGAGCGAACGCATCACGGCCCGGCCGCTGGCCGCGCTCCTCGCCGAGCGGCCGCTCAACCCCTACCGTGCGGCCGAGATCGGCGCCGACGTCCTCACGGCCCTGCGCGCGCTCCACGCCCACGGGTGGGTGCACCGGAACATCACCGTCAGGACCGTGCTGGTCTGCGACGACGGCCGGGTGGTCCTCACGGGCCTCGCGGTGGGCGCCGCGGAGGAGGCCCTCTGCGGGTACGCGCCCGTACCGGAGCCGGATCCGGACGCGACGGCGTGGCAGGCGCCGCCGGAGGAGGACGGGGAGGACGGTGAGGACGGGGACGAGGGGTACGACGCCGAGGAGTACGGCTCCGAGGACTACGGCTCCGAGGACTACGGACCCGAGCTGTACGAGGCGGAGATCTACGAGGAGGGCGACGAGCACCTCCCGTACGGGACGGACGAGTTCGAGGAGCCGGCCGGGGAGCCCGGCGGGGAACTGGCCGACGAGCTGCTCGGCGGGCCGGCCCTGGAGCCGGCCGAGCGGCCGGACCCGGACCAGGACTACGGCTACGGCTACGGCTACGGGGACGGCCAGGGGGACGGCCACGGCGACGAGGCGTACCTCCCCGAACCCGCTCCCGGTCCGTACGCCCCCGAGTCCGACGCGTACGCCGTCGAGCCCGCCCCGTACGCCCCCGAGTCCGACGCGTACGCCCCCGACGCCGGGCCGGACGACGGCGGCTCCTCCTCTTCCTCCCCCTACGGGACCGCCCCCGGCGGCTACGGCAACGACCCCTACGGCCGGGCGCTGCCCGCCGCGCCCGCCGCCGGGACGCAGCCCGCGCCCGTGCCTCCCACCGCCGATGTGCGGGCCGCCCGCGCCGGGGCCATCGCCGCCTACCGGGCCGGCGCCCGCGCCGCCGCCAAGCTCGGCGAGAGCGGGGCCCTGCCCGTGCAGCGCCCCGCGCCGACGGACCCGCCCGAGCCGCCCCCGGCGCCGACCGCGCAGGCGGCGGGTGCGCCCGAGCCGCAGTGGTGGGCGCGGGTGGCCGACGACGAGGACGACGAGGACGACGGCGACGAGCCGTACGGCGCGGGTCCGCAGGCGGGTCCGCCGCCCCGCGTGATGCTGGCCGGAAACTGGAGCGACGGCCCGCACGCCTCGCGGGACGGCTCCCCGCCGATCTCGGCCGGTGGCGGTTCGGGTCCCGCCCGCGGTCCCGTGCTGCCCGGCTCGGGCCGTCCGGCCCTGCCCGCCGGCTACACGGCGGCGACGCCGGACCCCGCACGCCTTCCGGTCCCCGCCGGCTCCCGGGAGGGGGCCCTGGAGACGGCCAGGATCCCCGCCCAGGCCCCGGCGGACCGCGGCCCCACCACCCGGCTCGCCGCCGAGCGGGCACGGCAGACCAGGATCGCGGTCGTCGGCGCCGTCACCGAGCGCTGGGCCCCCGAACAGGCCGGTCCCGTCCACGAGAACTGGCGCCTCGCCCCGCCCATCGGCCCCGCCACCGACCTGTGGGCGCTCGGCGCGCTCCTCTACCGGGCCGTTCAGGGCCATGCCCCCTACCCCGAGGACAGTGCCGCCGAGCTCGTCCAGCTCGTCTGCGCGGAGCCGCCCGCCTTCGCCGAGGAGTGCGGCCCGCTCCGCCCGGTGGTGGAGTCCCTGCTGCGCCAGGACCCCACCGAGCGACCCGACTTCGAGGAGCTGCGCGGCTGGCTGCGCTCCCTCGTGCGCTCGGCTCCGGAGCCCGAGGCGGGTGTCGGAGTCGTACCGTTGCCGTCCTTCGACGAGAAGCGGCTGCCGATCGTGCGCAGGCGCGGCGAGCTCGTACGCCGCCGGCGTGGGGGAGCGGGAGCAGGCAGGCACCGTCACAAGCGGGGCAAGGACCCGCGCCCCCCGGCGCGGGCGCGCCCCCGTCACGACGACCTCCCCGCGCGTGAGTACGGGCCCGCCGCCGCGCGGGCCGATGTCCGGGAGGACTTCCGGGAGGACTTCCAGGAGTCGTTCCACGAGGAGATCCCACAGCGCGCGTCCAGGGCCCCCAGAGCGCCCCGCGGCGGCCGGTCCCCGTCCTCGCGGCCCCCGGGTTCTCCGCGTTCCCTCGGCCGTACGCTCCTGGTCCTGGTCTTCCTGCTGCTCGGCGGGGCCGTCGCGTACGCCGTCCTCTTCCTGCCCGGCGACGGGGAGGAGCCCACCGCGCCGACCGCTCCCACGGCCGGGCAGAGCCCGCGGACGACCGCGACCGCGAGCCCTCCGCCGGCGACGCGGACGCCGACCACGGCGCCGCCGGCCACGCCGCGCACCACCCCGCCCGCGGCGGACCCTTCGGCTCCGGTTCCCGCCGCCGGGTACGCGCTGCGACAGGACCCCGAGGGCTTCCGGATCGGGGTGCCGAACGGCTGGCGGCGCAGCCCGATCAACGACGCCGGTCAAGTGCGTTACACAGGCGGCGACTTCACGATGATCGTCGTACCCGGCCGCGACAGCGTCGCCGACAACGGCTCCGACCCGCTGGAGTACCAGAACTCCAGGGAGCGCGAACTGGAGCCGTTCCGGGGGTCGAGCTGGTCGCGGTCGGACGACACCCGCCGGGTCGACATCGGTACGACGGCGACGGCCACCGGCAGTTACTGGTGGCTGGACAGCACGGGCCGTCAGGTGTTCGTCCGGAACCTCGCCCTGATCGACGGGGGCCGGTACCACATCGTGCAGGTCATCGGCCCGGAGGACGGGAGCAGGAAGGTCTCCGAGATCTTCGACGAGGCCACGAAGGCGTTCCGTCCGGGCCGCTGAGCCGTACCGTGTCGGGAGGGGGTGCCCGGAATGCCCATCGGCCCCCGGTCACAGTGCTGTTCCTATGGCGGCCCCGAGGTTCCGCCACCCGTACCCCCCTCCGTAACCTGGCATCCGAAGGAACGGGCGGGGGCAAGTGGAACATTCTCAGAGCACAGGCACGGGGCTGCTGCTCGCCGGTCGCTACCGGCTGGGCGAGTCCATCGGACGCGGCGGCATGGGCAAGGTCTGGCGCGCGCACGACGAGGTGCTGCACCGCGTCGTGGCGGTGAAGGAGTTGACGGCCGGCCGGTTCGTGGCGGAGGCCGACCGCCTCGTCCTGCACGCCCGTACGCAGAAGGAGGCACGGGCCGCCGCGCGGATCACGCACCCGGGGGTGGTGACCGTCCACGACGTCCTGGAGCACGACGACCGGCCGTGGATCGTGATGCAGTACGTCGACGGTCCCTCGCTCGCCGACGCCGCCAAGGAGAAGGGGCCGATCGACCCGCACGAGGCGGCCAGGATCGGTCTGCACGTCCTCGGCGCCCTGCGCGCCGCGCACGCGGCCGGGGTGCTGCACCGGGACGTGAAGCCGGGGAACGTCCTGCTCGCCCGGGACGGCAGCGTCCTGATCACCGACTTCGGGATCGCGGCGATCGAGGGCGACGCGACGATCACCCGGACGGGTGAACTCGTCGGCTCCATCGACTATCTGGCCCCCGAGCGGGTGCGGGGCGGTGACCCGGGTCCCGCCTCCGACCTCTGGTCGCTCGGCGCCACCCTGTACACGGCGGTGGAGGGCACCTCGCCGTTCCGCCGCACCTCGCCGATCAGCACCATGCAGGCCGTGGTGGCCGAGGAGCCGCCGTACCCGGAGAAGGCGGGCCCGCTGGCCCCCGTCATCGTGGCCCTGCTGCGCAAGGACCCGGCGCAGCGGCCGAAGGCGGACGAGGCCGGGCGGATGCTGCTCGACGCGATGGAGGGGCGTTCGCCGGCGGCGGCGCAGGCGTACGTACCGACCCAGCGGGTGCTGCGGGAGGACCTGGACCCGAGCGGGGACGGTTCCGTCTCCGGCCACGACCTCGTCACGCTGGGGGAGGAGTCCGACGGCCCGGGGCCGACGGGCACGGCCCGGGCGGCGAGGCCGTCCGGCACCGCCCCGTGGCCCCACCCGGCTCCTTCGCCCCACCCGTCGCACCAGGCCAACCAGGCCGGCCACTCCCCGCAGTCCCGCTCGCCCCAGCCCTCTCCGCGCTCCCCGTCGCCCCAGGGGGCTACGGGACAGTCCTCCCCGCCCACCGTCGTGCCTCCGACCGCCGGCCTCGCCACCTCCGGCCCGGGCTCCGGCCGCGGCAAGAGCTGGCGCACCGCCGTCCTGGCCGCGCTGCTCGCCGGGCTCGTCGCGGGCGGCGCCGTCTTCGCCGCCATGAACCAGTCGGGCGGCGACCGCGCCGACGGCGGGCGGACCACGTCCACCGGTCCCGCCCCCACCACCACCGCGCAGGGTGCCCCGGGCGACATCCCGGACGGCTGGCACCGGGTCGACGACCCGGAGGGCTTCAGCCTCGTCGTACCGAAGGGGTGGAAGCGGCAGACCGAAGGCGACAACATCGACTACACCCCCGACAACGGCCGCCACCGCATCCGGATCAACGTCGACCCCAGCCCCGACTTCGAGAACCCGTACATGCACGCGCTCGACCTGGAGCGCATCGTCGCGAAGCGGATGGAGTACACGCGGGTCAAGCTCGGCCAGACCACCTATCGCGACCAGGTCCGCTCCAGCCTGTGGGAGTTCACCTGGACGGAGAAGCGGGACTTCCCCGGGCCGCGGCACGCGATCGACCTCATGTACTACGCGGACGACGGCACGGAGTACGCGATCTACATGTCGTCCCCGGAATCGAGCTGGGAGACCACCCGCGAGCAGTTCGACGTCGTCCTCCAACACTGGCGGGCCCCGGGCGAGCGAACCGGGTGAGAATCTCCGGAACGGGCCTCCTCGCAGCCGTAAGCCCCTGATCAGGGCTTATGTGCCAGTGATCGCTGGCGCGATGTGCGCACCCGGTGAAAACGCGTTACCGACGGGTACCCAAAGGGAGGAACGGAGCCTACGCTCGGGCCCATGACGGACTCGCAGGCCCCCGCCGCCCCCTCGGTTCCCGACGCCCCCGCCGCGCAGGCCGGAGTCGCCGCGCCCGCCGGGGCGACCAACCCGGTCGCGCCCGCGCCCGCCGGCGCCCGCACGGCCGCCGACGTCGTGACGCCCGAGGTGGTCGCCCGGCTCACGCGCGGTGTCGTCGGCTCCGGCCGGACCGCCAACCACACCCCCTTCACCGGGGCGAAGCTGGCGGACCTGCCCGAGTCCACCCCCGAGGACGTCGCCGAGGCCTTCACGCGCGCGCGGGGCGCCCAGGCCGCCTGGGCCGCCACCCCGGTCAGGGCCCGTGCCGCCGTCCTCCTGCGCTTCCACGACCTCGTCCTCCAGCGCCAGTCCGAGGTCCTCGACCTCATCCAGCTGGAGACGGGCAAGGCCCGCCTGCACGCCCACGAGGAGGTGCAGGCGGTCGCCGTCGCCGCCCGCCACTACGGCCGCAAGGCCTCCTCCTACCTGAAGCCCCGCCGTCACACCGGCGTCGTGCCGACCCTCACCAAGGTCACCGAGCTGCGCCAGCCGCGCGGTGTGGTCGGCCAGATCGCTCCCTGGAACTACCCGCTCGAACTCTCCGTCGGGGACGCGCTCCCCGCCTTCGTCGCGGGCAACGCCGTCGTCATGAAGCCCGACACGGAGACCGCGCTCACCGCGCTGTGGGCCCGGGACCTGCTCATCGAGGCCGGGCTGCCCGCCGCGGTCTTCCAGGTCGTCCTCGGCGACGGCCCCGTCGTCGGCCCCGAGGTCGTCAAGCACGCCGACTACGTCTCCTTCACCGGTTCCACCCGTACCGGCCGCGAGGTCGCCCAGGGGGCCGCCGCCCGCCTCGTCGGCGTCTCGCTCGAACTCGGCGGCAAGAACGCGATGCTCGTCCTCGCGGACGCCGACATCGAGAAGGCCGCCGCCGGAGCCGTCCGCGCCTGCTTCTCCTCCGCCGGCCAGCTCTGCATCTCCATCGAGCGCCTCTACGTCCACGAGTCGATCGCCGACGCCTTCGTGGAGCGCTTCGCCGCCCGCACCCGGGCCATGCGGCTCGGCAACTCCCTCGCGTACGGCGCCGACATGGGCTCGCTCGTCGGCGACCGGCAGCTGGAGACCGTCACGAAGCACGTCGAGGAGGCCGTCGCCAAGGGCGCCACGCTCGTCGCCGGCGGCGTCGCCCGCCCCGACATCGGCCCCCTCTTCTTCGAGCCGACCATCCTCGACGGCGTCGAGGCCCCGATGGCGGTCTGCGGCGAGGAGACCTTCGGTCCGGTCGTCTCCCTCTACCGCTTCCGCGACGAGGACGAGGTCGTCGACCTCGCCAACGCCACCCCGTACGGCCTGAACTCCTCCGTCTGGACGAAGGACTCGCGCCGGGGCCACGCGGTCGCGGCGCGGCTGCGCACCGGCACCGTCAACATCAACGAGGGGTACGCCCCCGCCTACGGCAGCGTGCAGTCCCCGATGGGCGGCATGAAGGACTCCGGGCTCGGCCGGCGCCACGGTTCCGAGGGCATCCTCAAGTACACCGAGGCGCAGACCGTCGCCCAGCAGCGGCTGATCCCGCTCGCGCCCTCCTTCGGGATGGACGACGAGAAGTACGCCGCGTTCATGAGCGCGTCCCTGAAGGCGATGAAGGCCCTGCGCCTGCGCTGATCCGGCGCTGCGCCTTCCCCCTCCCGACCGTCCCGATTCCGTACGAGGAGAGCCATGACCGCGGTACCCCCTACCCAAAATCAGGAGCAGGCGGAGGACGAGGCGTACGACTACGACGTCCTCGTCGTCGGCTCCGGCTTCGGCGGCTCGGTCACCGCGCTCCGCCTCACCGAGAAGGGCTACCGGGTCGGCGTCCTGGAGGCCGGGCGGCGCTTCACCCGCGCCACCCTCCCGAAGAACTCCTGGGACGTGAAGAACTTCCTGTGGGCCCCCGCCCTCGGCCTCTACGGCATCCAGCGGATCCACCTGCTGGGCAACGTCATGGTGCTCGCGGGCGCCGGCGTCGGCGGCGGCTCCCTGAACTACGCCAACACCCTCTACGAGCCGCTCGCGCCGTTCTTCGACGACCCGCAGTGGAAGGACATCACGGACTGGCGCGAGGAGCTGGGCCCGTACTACGACCAGGCCAAGCGGATGCTCGGTGTCCGGATCAACCCGACCATGACCCCGTCGGACGTCCACCTCAAGGCGACCGCGCAGAGCATGGGCATCGGCGACACCTTCCACATGGCGCCCGTCGGGGTGTTCTTCGGGGACGGGCAGGACGGCGACGGGACGGCGAAGGCGAAGCCGGGCGGCGAGGTCCCCGACCCGTTCTTCGGTGGGGCCGGACCCTCCCGCAAGGCCTGCACCGAATGCGGCGAGTGCATGACCGGCTGCCGGCACGGCGCCAAGAACACCCTGAACGAGAACTACCTCCACCTCGCCGAGAAGGCCGGCGCCACCGTCCACCCCATGACCTCGGTCGTCGCGGTCACCGAGGACTCGCGGGGCGGATACGCCGTCAAGACCCTCCCCTCCGACAACCGGAGGAAGGGCAAGGGCCGTACCTTCACGGCCCGCGAGGTCGTCATCGCCGCCGGCACCTACGGCACCCAGACCCTGCTGCACCGGATGAGGGACACCGGCCTGCTGCCCCGGATCTCGGCACGGCTCGGCGAGCTGACCCGTACCAACTCCGAGGGCCTCGTCGGCTCGCAGACCACCGACCGGCGCTACCGCAAGAAGCACGGCAAGGAGAGGGCCGACTTCACCCGCGGCGTCGCCATCACCTCCTCGATCCACCCCGACGAGAACACCCACATCGAGCCCGTCCGGTACGGCAAGGGCTCCAACTCGATGGGCGCGCTGACCGTCCTCCAGGTGCCGTACGGCGCGCACCGGGTCCGCAGGTGGCTGCTCGAACTCGTCAAGCACCCGGCGCTCGCGGCCCGCTCGCTGTCCAACCGGCGCTGGTCGGAGCGGACCATCATCGGTCTCGTCATGCAGTCCCTGGACAACTCCCTGACGACCTACCGCAAGCCGGGCGGCATCGGAAAGGGCCTGCTCACCGCCCGCCAGGGCCACGGGGCACCCAACCCGACGCAGATCGAGGCGGCGACCAAGGCCGCGACCCTCCTCGCCGAGGAGATCAACGGCTTCGCCGGCTCCAATGTCGGCGAGCTGATGGGCACCCCGCTGACCGCCCACTTCCTCGGCGGCTGCCCGATCGGCGCGGACGCCGAGTCCGGTGTCATCGACCCGTACCACCGGCTCTTCGGGCACCCGGGGATCTCCGTCGTCGACGGAGCGGCCGTCTCCGCGAACCTCGGCGTGAACCCGTCGCTGACGATCACCGCGCAGGCGGAGCGGGCGATGTCCTTCTGGCCGAACAAGGGCGAGGAGGACCCGCGGCCGCGGCAGGGCGAGTCGTACGTACGGATCGCGGCGATCGAGCCCAAGTCGCCCGCCGTCCCGGCCGAGGCCTTCGGCGCGCTGCGGCTGCCGTTCCTGGGGATGCCGGCGGTCCCGCCGAAGGCGTCGTGAACCGGCACAGGTAAGGGGCGCTGCACCCCCCTCCGAGTGCAGCGCCCCTACCAGCTTTGGTGTTGCTGCATAGATGACCCGCGACCGGTGGGGATGGTTGTAGCGGTTGCGCAGGATCTTCGTGTGACGCGCGTCACGTCGGGAGGCGGGGTGCGAACAAGGGCCCCGTGGCGCGATTCCGGTCGCGCCACGGGGCCTTTGGGATCGGCACCGGTGTCAGGGCAGCGGCGGTGCCGAGCGGGGCGGCGCCGGGGGTTGCGCCGCGTGGGAGGGGTTCGGAGGGGACGACACGGGTTCGGGGTGGAGAGCCGGTTGCGGCCGGCCCCGAGCGTCCCCGGGGCCGACCGCTCCTTCTGGGTGACCGGGCTGCTGTCCCCTGCTGTCCGGTCACAAGCGCTGGTGCGAGGTCCCACGACGTACCTGAGGTACGCCACACGCCCCAGCGAAGCCACGCGTGGTTTCCTGCGGGCCCGCCCCTGGCTGGCACGGACACCCGGACCAACGAAGCCGGGCCGGAGCCGGTCACGCGCCGTACGGGTGAGAGCGGGCCCGAACTCAGATCCGGGGACGCACCCGGTCGTCGGGGCGCACCCGGACACGCGGGCGCACGCTCAGATGCGGCCCCGGCACAGCTCCAGCATCGTCATCGCCAGCGCCGTACCCGGCTTGCCGAGGGCGTCCCTGTAGTGGCCGAGGACCTCCATCTCGCGGTTCAGGTTCACCCGGCGGCCGCCGGAGGAGATCCGGGCCTCCTGGATGACGGCCGAGACGGCCATCCGTTCCTGGATGAGACCGATGATCCGGTCGTCGAGCGCGTCGATGCGGTCGCGGGCGCCGCCGATCAGCGTCGCCGCCTCGTCGGTCCGGGCGCCGGTCTTCTCGGGGGTGGCGGTGTTCGTCGTCATGGCGGGGCTCCTGGGGTGTCGGATGCCCCGGGGCGGACCGGCCCGAAACGACAGAACGCCCCGGGCTGTCAGCCCGGGGCGCCTGGGAAGTCGCTTGTCAGTTGCTCAAGCAGCACGACCATGGCAGCCGGTGGGCCGGTTGCCATAGGTAAAGACGAAGGTCGTGAGCTCGCGCATGGCGACAGTATGGACCCCGACGACGGAGCGGAGCCAACCCGGGTTCGGATGGTGAGACGAAAAGTGCTACCGGCGCGCCGGTAGAATCGACAAATAGCACCCCCCTTCGGGGGACCCTCCTCCTACCGCCGGAAGGCCGCCGTAGTGTCATCAGCGACCCCCGCTGCCGCGCCCGACGTCACCAACCCGGACGTAGTCCTCGTTGTCGACTTCGGCGCCCAGTACGCCCAGCTCATCGCCCGTCGTGTCCGTGAGGCCCGGGTCTACAGCGAGATCGTCCCGTCCACCATGCCGGTGGCCGAGATGCTGGCCAAGAACCCGAAGGCGATCATCCTCTCCGGCGGCCCGTCCTCCGTGTACGCCGAGGCCGCCCCGCGCCTCGACCGTGCGATCTTCGAGGCGGGCGTCCCCGTCTTCGGCATGTGCTACGGCTTCCAGCTGATGGCGACGACCCTCGGTGGCACCGTCGACAACACCGGCGCCCGCGAGTACGGCCGCACCCCGCTGCACGTCTCCAAGGCCGGCTCCACCCTCTTCGAGGGCACCCCGGTCGAGCAGTCCGTGTGGATGTCGCACGGCGACGCCTGCTCCGCCGCCCCCGAGGGCTTCTCCGTCACCGCGTCCACGGACGTCGTGCCGGTCGCCGCCTTCGAGAACGACGAGAAGAAGCTCTACGGCGTCCAGTACCACCCCGAGGTGCTGCACTCCACGCACGGCCAGCAGATCCTGGAGCACTTCCTCTACCGCGGCGCCGGCATCGAGCCCAGCTGGACCACGGGCAACGTGATCGAGGAGCAGGTCGCGGCCATCCGCGCCCAGGTCGGCGACAAGCGCGCCGTCTGCGGCCTTTCCGGCGGCGTCGACTCCGCGGTGGCCGCCGCACTCGTGCAGAAGGCCATCGGCTCGCAGCTCACCTGCGTGTACGTCGACCACGGCCTCATGCGCAAGGGCGAGACCGAGCAGGTCGAGAAGGACTTCGTCGCCTCCACCGGCGTCAACCTCAAGGTCGTCGACGCGCAGGAGCGGTTCCTCACCGCCCTCGCCGGCGTCTCCGACCCCGAGACCAAGCGGAAGATCATCGGCCGCGAGTTCATCCGGGTCTTCGAGCAGGCGCAGCTGGAGATCCTCCAGGAGGACGGCCCCGAGGTCGCCTTCCTCGTCCAGGGCACCCTGTACCCGGACATCGTCGAGTCCGGCGGCGGCACCGGCACCGCCAACATCAAGTCCCACCACAACGTGGGCGGCCTCCCCGACGACATCGAGTTCGAGCTCGTCGAGCCGCTGCGCCAGCTGTTCAAGGACGAGGTCCGGATGGTCGGCCAGGAGCTCGGCCTGCCCGAGGAGATCGTCCAGCGCCAGCCGTTCCCCGGCCCCGGCCTCGGCATCCGCATCGTCGGCGAGGTCACCAAGGAGCGCCTTGACCTGCTGCGCGAGGCCGACGCCATCGCCCGCGAGGAGCTCACCGCGGCCGGTCTCGACCGCGAGATCTGGCAGTGCCCGGTCGTCCTGCTCGCCGACGTCCGCTCCGTGGGCGTCCAGGGCGACGGCCGCACCTACGGTCACCCGATCGTGCTGCGCCCCGTCTCCTCCGAGGACGCCATGACGGCCGACTGGTCGCGCCTGCCGTACGACGTTCTCGCCAAGATCTCGACCCGCATCACCAACGAGGTCGAGGACGTCAACCGGGTCGTCCTCGACGTCACCAGCAAGCCGCCGGGCACCATCGAGTGGGAGTAGTCGCTCCCGCCCGCTGAGCCGGACGAAGCCGTCGCCCCCGCGCCCGTCGCGCGGGGCGGCGGCTTCGTCGTATCCGGCCCCGTCGAACGTGCCTTTCCGTGGTGTCCGGAGTCTGGTGACTTGACCGGCCGGGCGTTACCTTCCGGCGCATGAGCGTGATACCCGACCCCGTTCCCGTCGACCGGCTCCACTTCGCCATGCCGCCCGTCCACGCGACGGCCGAGGAGGAACGCACCCACCGCAGACAGCGGCTCGCCGGCGCGCTCCGGGTCTTCGGGCGGTTCGGTTACGAGGAGGGCGTCTCGGGCCACATCAGCGCCCGCGACCCCGAACTCCCCGACTGCTACTGGGTGAACCCCTTCGGGGCGCCGTTCGAGGAGATCTCGGCGAGCGACCTCATCCTGGTCAACGGCGACGGGCAGGTCGTCCGGGGTGGGCAGTACGTCAACCAGGCCGCGTTCACCGTCCACGCCCAGGTCCACCGGGCCCGGCCCGACGTCGTGGCCGTCGCCCACACCCACTCCCTGCACGGCCGGGCCCTCGCCGCGCTCGGCGAACTCCTCGACCCGATCACCCAGGAGGCCTGCGCCTTCTACCAGGACCACGCGCTCTACGACGCCTACACCGGCGTCACCGTGGACCCCGAGGAGGGACGCCGGATCGCCCTCGCGCTCGGCACGTTCAAGGCGATCGTGCTCCGCAACCACGGCCTGCTCACCGTCGGCGCCTCCGTCGACGCGGCCGCCTGGTGGTTCATCGCCCTGGAGCGCTGCGCCCAGGTGCAGCTGGCCGCGCGGGCGGCCGGGAAACCGGTCCTGATCGACCACCGCGAGGCCGTCGCGACCCGCGAACAGCTCGGCGGCGACCTCGTCGCATGGATCAACTACCAGCCCCTCTGGCGCAGGATCAGCCGCACGGCGCCCGAACTCCTGTCGTAGCACCATCGCTTCACCCTTCTGTACGTCAATGCGATGGCGCGTCAATCACCCTTCGGCGGGGCGCACGCGGCAGGCGCGGGAGCCGCCGGTACGACACAATTCCGTTGAACCTACGGCTGGTTGACCCTCGGGACGCACCGGTACGTGTCGTGAAGTGAGCTCGGGAAGTGAGCACCGTGGCGGTTCAAGAGGCGAGACAGTACGGCGAGCACGCGACGGCCTGCGCGGGCTGCGCCCACTGCGGACGGACCGGCCACCGGCGTGCCGTCGCCGCCTTCCTCGCGCGCCGCGACGAACTCGCGGCCGGGCACGGTGTCCCCGCGGCCCTCGCCCACTCCCCGGTCGCCTCCCGCCAATGGGTCTCCGACGAGCTCGCCCAGTCCGCCCGCGCGGTGGCCGTGCACGGCCGGGAGGCCGGCGTCGCCTGGTTCGACCGGGTACGGCGCGGAGGGCTCGCCGCGGTCTGGGGCGCCGTCGTCGTCCTGCTCCTCGGCCAGGCGCTCACCGCCGTGGGCGGCGGCTGGACCGGTGCCCGCACGGCCGGCCTCTGCACCGCCCTGGTCCTCGGCGTCCTGCTCAGCGGAGCCGCCCACGCCCACCGCTCCCGCGGCGGACTGCTCGCCCCGCTGATCGGGGAGGACAACCGGCTCTCCACCACCCGTGCCGTCGCCGCGGCCTGGCTGCTCCTCCTCGGGTACGCCCTGATCCTCCTGGCCTTCCAGGCACCGGGCGCGGGTGCCTTCGGGCTGGGCCGAGGCGCCGGTCTGCTGACCGCCCTCGCCCTGGTGTCGGCCGTCACCGTGGCCGCCCGGCTCGTCGTCGCGGCGGGAATCGCGTCCCGCCGTCTCCAGAAGGTGCGCGCCGACCGGCCGCGCGCCGCCGATCTGCTCTGCGACGACAGCGGCCGGGCCGCGCTCGCCGACGTCCAGTACGTCCTCGTCTCCGGTTCCGTCCTGGTGCTGACGGCCGTCGCCCTCGTCCGCGACCCGGCCGGGCTTCCCGGGGTGCCCTGGTCCCTCGTGCTCCTCGTCGGCGTCTCGGCGGTCTGGCACCTCGCCGCGAAGTACACCGAGGGGGTCCGCCCCACGATCCACTCCGTGGTCAGGTCCCGGGAGGCCGGCGACCTCGACGCCCCGATCCGCACGGGGGACGACATCGAGATCCGCGGCTGCGGTTTCGTCCCGCCCGGTGCCGGAGCCCCCGACCCGCTGACCCGTCTGGTCGTCCGTATCGGCCCGGTCCACGCCCATGTGCCACTGGTCCCCGTCCCGGGCGGCTTCGCCAACCCCACCGACGACGCCCTGACCGTCCCCCTCCCCGCGGACGTGGAGCCGGGCCGGGTCGAGGTCTCGGTCGTGACGGCGGCGGGAGTCGAGACCAACCGGGTCACGATCGACGTCGTGGACTGATCCCTCCGGCCTCCTTCCCGTATCCCTTCACAGGCGGGGCGGGGAGAATCGTTCCGCGAACAGTCTTACGGGGCGAGGAGAGGTGACCGACGATGACGGGACACGCGGGCCGGTCGGACAGCGCGGCCGACGGAACCGGTGGCGCGGGCGGTGCGAGCGGCCCGGACGGGACCCTGGGCACGGGAGATCCCGGCAGTGCGGGCCGGACCGGCGCCGCCGGCACGCTCGACCGGTGGAAGGCGCTCGGCTCCCGCTACGCCCTCCTCCCGCTCCGCGTCTTCCTCGGCGTCACCTTCGTCTACGCCGCCTTCGACAAGCTCACCGACTCCGCCTTCTTCGCCGACTCCGGCACGGGCTCCATCGGCGAGATGATGACCGGTGTCCGCGACAGCTCGGCCATCCCCGCCCTGGTCGACCTCGCCCTCAAGAACCCCGCCGGCTTCGGCTACGCCATCGCCTTCGGCGAGCTCGCCGTCGGGATCGGGACCCTCGTGGGTCTCTTCGGCCGGGTCGCGGCGCTCGGCGGCGCCCTGATCTCCCTGAGCCTCTGGCTGACCGTGAGCTGGCAGGTGAACCCGTACTACCTCGGCAACGACCTCGCCTATCTGATGGCCTGGCTGCCGTTGGTGCTGGCCGGGGCGTCGGTGCTGTCGCTCGACCGGCTCCTCGCCGAACGGCGCCGGACCCGGTAGACGATCCAGGTCACGAGGCCGGCCGTGCCCAGGCCGCCGAGGAGCACCGGGAACACGACGTACCACGGGGTCGTCCAGGCCCCGGTGGCGTCGCCCGCGTAGAGCCCGGCGAGGGCGAGGGCCGTGAGGCCGGCGATCATCCTGCCGGGGCGGAACTCATGAAGCAGCACGGGTGACCTCCACCTGTCCGATGCCGACCTCGAGAGAGAGGTCGAGGGTGCCCGCCGGGGTGGTCCCGGCCGGCGGGTCCAGGGTCCGGGTCACGTCGCGGTCCGGCGAGATGTCGATGTCGTCCGCCGGCTCGCCCGGCAGCCGCAGATCGCCGAGTCCCGCCTGGGCGTGGAGCTTCACGACCGCGTTCTTCGGGACGATCACCTCGAGCCGGCCCGCGCCCACCTCGACCGACGACGACACGGTCGTGCCCGCCGGGAGCGCGAGCGTCGACAGGTCGAGCGTGCCGACCCCGGTCCCCAGTTCGTAGCGCGGCTGCACGGCGGCGACCGACGCCGGTTTCCACGTCTCGCGCATCCACTCCGTCGTGATCCGGCTCGGCAGCGCCGTGGTCAGGGCGAGCAGGCCCGCCGTGACCACGGTGAGGAAGATCGTGCCGAACCCGGTCCGGCCGAGGAAGCTGCTGACCACCAGGCCGAGGCCGAACACCGCCAGGGCCGCGACCAGACCGGTCTGCAGGCTCGTGCCCAGCGGCTCGCTCTCCCAGGTCAGAGAGGTGCCGACCACCGCCGCGACCATCGCGAGCAGATAGACGAGACCACCGATGGAGAACGGGCTCCGCCGGATCGAGGGCGTCGGCCGCCCGGGGTCGGTCCGGACGCCGTTCCACCGGCCGCCCGGCTTCGGCACCTCGCCGTCCACCAGACCGTCCTGGTCCACGATGCCCTGCGGCCCCCACAGGTAGCCGATCGCCACCTTGCCCGTCGAGCCGTCCTTGACGATCGGGTCCCGCCACCACGAGGGGGACTCGACGAGCGGCGGGGCCTTGGTCTCGGGCGGCGCCTCGGCGACCGGCCGGGAGGCCGTCGCCGCGTCCGCCCGTCCCTCCGCCTCCACCGCGCCGGCCTGCCGGTGCCGCGACCAGATCGCCGCCGACGACAGCGCGAACGCCACCAGGAGGGCCGAGCCCAGCATCGACCCGCTGTGCAACATCGACAGGAAGACCCCGCAGCCCACCAGCGCCATCAGCACGGCGGCCAGCGTCCCCCCGGAGACACGGCCGGTCAGCAGCCTGCGCCCGTCGTTCTCCTCCTCGCCCTCCAGCGGGATCAGCAGCCAGGCGAAGCCGTAGAAGATCAGCCCCAGGCCGCCCGGCACCGCGAGCACACCGACCACCACCCGGAAGATCACCGGGTCCAGGTCGAAGTACCGGCCGAGGCCACCGCAGACACCGCCCACCACCTTGCTGCCGCGCGAGCGCCGCAGAGGAGGGGCGGAGACGGCCTCCGCCGGCGGCGGGGCCTCGTGCTGCGAAGGCGTCGAACTCGTCATGCGTCCATGGTGACGGCCCGTGACGCCGAGCGGCACCGGGGGCGACCCTGGCCCGACCCTGATATTCGGCGCCCCGCCGCCCCCGAGCCGGTACCAGGGACGATCTCAGGGCCGACCCTGATGTCCAGGGCGGGCCGAACGTGTGACGATCGGTGCATGTCCGCAGCCGCTCGTGTCACCGACACCGACGAACCGCCCGTGCGCAGGCTCTACCGGAGCGCCGACGGGCGATGGCTCGGCGGTGTCACGCGCGGCCTCGCCGGACACCTCGGGCTGCCGGTCGTCTGGGTCCGCGTGGCCTTCGTGGTCATGTGCTTCCTGGACGGCCTCGGGCTGCTGATCTACGCGGCCTTCTGGATCGTCGTCCCGCTCGGTGTCGGCGGCCGGACCGCCCCGCGCCCCGTCTTCGAGACCACCCCCGACGGGCGCCGCAGACTGCGCAAGCCCGACCGGGGTCAGATCTTCGCCCTCCTCGTGCTCGCGATCGGCGCCGCGCTCCTCATCGGGAACATCAGCGTCGACGGCGAGTCCGGCCGCTACGTCTGGCCGCTGCTTCTCGTCGGCGGCGGTGTCGTCCTGGTCTGGCGCCAGGCGGACAACGCCCGCCGGGCCAGCTGGACCGACCCCGGCCGCCGCACCCGTGCCCTCCAGCTCGCCCGCGGCCTCGTCGGTGTCGCCCTGGTCGGCACCGGTCTCGCCGTCTTCGTGGTGGTCCGCGGCTCCGTCGCCCAGCTCGGCACGGCCCTCACCGCGGCCGTCGCCGTCCTCACCGGCATAGCCCTGCTCTCCGGACCGTGGCTGGTCCGGATGTCGCAGGACCTCACCGAGGAGCGGACCATGCGCATCCGCGCCCAGGAGCGCGCCGAGGTGGCGGCCCACGTCCACGACTCCGTGCTGCACACCCTCACCCTGATCCAGCGGAACGCCGAGGACGCGGGCGAGGTCCGCCGGCTCGCCCGCGCCCAGGAGCGGGAGCTGCGGAACTGGCTCTACAAGCCCGAGGGCACCGGCAGGGACGAGGAGCCCGAGACCCTCGCGGAGGCGGTGAAGAAGGCGGCGGCCGAGGTGGAGGACAAGCACGGCGTCCCGATCGAGGTGGTCGTCGTCGGCGACTGCCCGCTCGACGAAGGACTGGTCGCGCAGATCCAGGCCGCACGCGAGGCGATGGTCAACGCCGCGAAGTACGGTGGCGAGGGCGGGGCGGTACAGGTGTACGCGGAGGTCGAGGGCCGCACGGTGTTCGTCTCCGTCCGGGACCGGGGGCCGGGGTTCGACCTGGACGCCGTCCCCCAGGACAGGATGGGCGTACGAGAATCGATCATCGGCCGGATGCAGCGCAACGGCGGCACGGCCCGGCTGCGGTCCGTGCCGGGCGGGGGCACCGAAGTGGAGCTTGAGATGGAGAGGGCGGACGGATGAGCGACGAGACGGAAGCGACCGGAACCGAGGCGGGGGCGGGCACGGAGCGCCGGGTGCGGGTGGTGCTCGTCGACGACCACCGGATGTTCCGTACGGGAGTGCAGGCCGAGATCGGCCGTACCGAGGTCACCGGTGTCGAGGTGGTCGGCGAGGCCGCCGACGTCGACCAGGCGGTCACCGTCATCACGGCGACCCGCCCCGAGGTCGTCCTCCTCGACGTCCACCTCCCGGGCGGCGGCGGGGTCGAGGTGCTGCGGCGCTGCGCGAACCTGATGAGCGCGGCGGAGGATCCGGTGCGCTTCCTCGCCCTGTCCGTCTCGGACGCTGCCGAGGACGTCATCGGGGTGATCCGGGGCGGTGCCCGCGGCTATGTCACCAAGACGATCACCGGTACCGACCTGGTCGACTCGGTCTTCCGGGTCCAGGAGGGCGACGCCGTGTTCTCGCCCCGGCTCGCCGGATTCGTCCTGGACGCCTTCGCGTCGACGGACGCTCCGCCGGTGGACGAGGACATGGACCGGCTGACCCAGCGGGAGCGGGAGGTGCTGCGGCTGATCGCCCGGGGGTACGCGTACAAGGAGATCGCCAAGCAGCTCTACATCTCGGTGAAGACGGTCGAGTCGCACGTCTCGGCCGTGCTGCGCAAGCTCCAGCTCTCCAACCGCCACGAACTGACCCGCTGGGCCACCGCCCGCCGCCTGGTCTGAGCCGCGTCAGCCCACCCGGGCCGCTCCCGCGAAGGGCATCTCGTCGATGGGGGCGACCCGTACGGGTGCGCCGGGGCGGGGGGCGTGGATCATCTGGCCGCCGCCGATGTAGAGCCCGACGTGGCTGATCCCGGAGTAGAAGAAGACCAGGTCGCCGGGGGCGAGCTGGGACCGGGAGACCCGCGTGCCCGCGTTGATCTGGGTGTACGTGGTGCGCGGCAGCGAGACGCCGGCGGCGCGCCAGGCCGCCTGGGTGAGGCCCGAGCAGTCGTACGCGGAGGGGCCCGTCGCCCCCCAGACGTACGGCTTGCCCAGCTGGGCGCGGGCGAAGGAGACGGCCTCGGCCGCCCGGCCGTTCGGCGCGGTCACCGGTCCGCGGTCGCCGCCCGAGGAGCGGTCCGCGCGTACGGAGGGGGCGGCGGTCGCCGTGCCCGCATCCCCGGTGCCGCCGTTCCCGGCCGACGTGCCGGTGCCGTCGCGGCCGGCCTCGGCGGCCTCGTAGCGGGCGCGTTCCTCCGCGGTCAGCCGGGCGAGCAGCGTCCGTGCCGCCTGGAGCTTCCCGAGGACGGCCGCCTTCTGCCGCCGCAGCTCCGTCTCGTGCGCGCGCAGCGCGTCCAGACGTCCCGTCGCCTCGGAACGCAGCTGCCGGACGGCGGCGAGCTCACGGCGTACGGCGCTGACGGCCGCCGCCTGCCGGTCCCCGGCCCGCTCGGCGAGCGCGGCCCGCTCCAGGTACTGGTCGGGGTTCGAGGTGAGGGCGAGCTGGACGGCGGGATCGAGGCCCCCGGACCGGTACTGGGCGGCGGCCATGGCCCCGAGCCCGTCCCGCGCGGTGTTGAGCCGCTGGGTCCTGCGGGCGGCCTCGTCGCGCAGCCGCTCGAAGGCGGTGCGGGCCTCGTCCGCCTTCTCCTTCGCCCCGTTGTACCGCTCGGTCGCGACCTCGGCCTCCTCGTACAGCCGGTCGACCTTCTCCTTGACCTGGGCGGTGGTGGGCCGGGGTTCGGCGTGTGCCGACCCCTCGAAGAGAGTCGCGGTCGCGGCGGAGGCGAGGGCGAGTGTGGCGGCGGTGCGGCCCGCCTGACCACCGAGGGGCGACTGCTTGGGTTTTCGGTGTGCTGCCACGAGGGCGGGTCACATCCTCTGCCTGGGGGACGGGCCCGCCGGGCCGACGGCGGGCCGCACAGGGGAGACGGACCGCCGCCGGGTTCTCGGCGGGGGTGACCGACAACCGCCGGATCGCCGGCGGTGGTGGGGAGCCGGCCACCTGGTGAAGGACGCTAAACCTGGGGTCACGCCCGGGCGGTGGGATGACCGCTATTGGCGACACTTGGCGGCCGGCGACCGATGTCTTCCGCCCCGGGGGCCGGCCCGAGAGGCATTCCGGCGGCCGTCCGACCGAAGCGGGGGAGTGGGTGGACCCGGCCGGATGCCCGTGCTAGTGCCCCGGTTAGGCTCCGGCCCATGGACGTACTCATCAATGTCTTCGTCGCCCTGCACATCATCGGTATCGCCTCCCTGCTGGGCGGGTTCCTCACCCAGATGAAGGCGATGGGGGCCGGTACGGCCCGCTTCAGCCCCGCGATGCTGCACGGCGCGCTGACCATGCTCGTCACCGGCGTCGCGCTCGTCGGCCTGAACCAGGCGGACGACCAGAGCGTCGACAACCTCAAGATCGGCATCAAGCTCGGGATCCTCGTCGTGATCCTCGCCCTCGTCTACGTGAAGCGCGACGAGGAGCGGGTCGAGAAGGGTCTCTTCGCCGCCGTCGGCGGTCTGACCACGGCGAACATCTTCATCGCCACCCTCTGGACGTGACCCCCGGACGGGACCCGGAACCCCTCCGGCGCGCGGCCGGCCACGCGGGTGTGACCGGTTCCGCAGCCCCGTGAGGAAGGCCGCTCCCGAAGGCGGGCCCGGATGTCGGTGGGGCGTCCTAGACTCGTGAGGCGATGAGCAGCCTCTTTGACGACAGCTTCCTGGCCGGCCTCCAGATGAACCACTCCTCGGAGGAGCCCCCGCCCCATCCCGAGGACGACCACCATGGCTCCCCGGCCGTGGAGGAGGTCCCGCACGACCTCTTCGGGGAGCACTTCGACGTGCCCCCGCCCGCCCGGGACACCCACTACCGCGACGGCGCACCCCGCCCCGTCGTGGACACCGCCGCGCTCCTGGACGGGCTGAACGAGCAGCAGCGTGCCGCCGTCGTCCACACGGACACCCCGCTGCTCATCGTCGCCGGAGCGGGCTCCGGCAAGACCCGGGTGCTCACCCACCGCATCGCCCACCTCCTGGGCACGCGGCACGTGCACCCCGGCCAGATACTGGCGATCACCTTCACCAACAAGGCCGCCGGCGAGATGAAGGAGCGCGTCGAGCAGCTCGTCGGACCGCGCGCCCACGCGATGTGGGTGATGACCTTCCACAGCGCCTGCGTCCGCATCCTGCGCCGCGAGTCGAAGAGGCTCGGCTTCACGTCCTCCTTCTCGATCTACGACGCCGCCGACTCCAAGCGTCTGATGTCCCTGGTCTGCCGCGACCTGGACCTCGACCCGAAGAAGTTCCCGCCGAAGTCCTTCAGCGCCAAGATCTCGAACCTCAAGAACGAGCTGATCGACGAGGAGACCTTCGCCGACCAGGCCGTAGACGGTTTCGAGAAGACGCTCGCCGAGGCCTACCGGATGTACCAGGCGCGGCTGCGCGAGGCGAACGCCCTGGACTTCGACGACATCATCATGACGACGGTCCATCTGCTCCAGGCGTTCCCCGACGTCGCCGAGCACTACCGCCGCCGCTTCCGGCACGTCCTCGTCGACGAGTACCAGGACACCAACCACGCCCAGTACACCCTCGTGCGCGAGCTCGTCGGCACCGGCTACGAGGACCTCGGCCCCGCCGAGCTGTGCGTCGTCGGTGACGCCGACCAGTCGATCTACGCCTTCCGCGGCGCGACCATCCGCAACATCCTCCAGTTCGAGGAGGACTACCCGGACGCGACGACGATCCTGCTGGAGCAGAACTACCGCTCCACGCAGACGATCCTCTCCGCCGCGAACGCCGTCATCGAGCGCAACGAGTCCCGCCGCCCCAAGAACCTCTGGACGAACGCCGGCGCGGGCGCGCAGATCACGGGCTACGTCGCCGACACCGAGCACGACGAGGCCCAGTTCGTCGCCGACGAGATCGACCGGCTCACCGACGCGGGCGAGGCCAAGGCCGGAGACGTCGCCGTCTTCTACCGGACCAACGCCCAGTCGCGTGTCTTCGAAGAGATCTTCATCCGCGTCGGACTGCCCTACAAGGTCGTCGGCGGCGTGCGCTTCTACGAGCGCAAGGAGGTCCGGGACGTCCTCGCCTATCTGCGCGTCCTGGCCAACCCCGAGGACAACGTCCCGCTGCGCCGCATCCTCAACGTCCCCAAGCGGGGCATCGGCGAGCGCGCCGAGGCGATGATCGACGCCCTCTCGCTGCGCGAGAAGATCACTTTCCCGCAGGCCCTCAAGCGGGTCGACGAGGCGTACGGCATGGCGGCCCGCTCGGCCAACGCCGTCAAGCGGTTCAACGCGCTGATGGACGAGCTGCGCACCGTCGTCGAGTCCGGCGCCGGTCCCGCCGTCGTCCTGGAAGCCGTCCTGGAGCGTACGGGCTACCTCGCCGAGCTCCAGGCCTCGACCGACCCGCAGGACGAGACCCGGGTCGAGAACCTCCAGGAACTCGCCGCCGTGGCCCTGGAGTTCGAGCAGGAGCGCGGTGAGGAGCCCGCGACCCTCGCCGAGTTCCTGGAGAAGGTCGCGCTCGTCGCCGACTCCGACCAGATCCCGGACGACGACGAGGAGGGCCGGGGCGTCATCACCCTGATGACGCTCCACACCGCCAAGGGCCTCGAATTCCCCGTGGTGTTCCTGACGGGCATGGAGGACGGCGTCTTCCCGCACATGCGCGCCCTCGGCCAGGCGAAGGAGCTGGAGGAGGAGCGGCGCCTCGCGTACGTCGGCATCACGCGCGCGCGGGAGCGGCTCTACCTCACGCGCTCGTCGATGCGCAGCGCCTGGGGCCAGCCCTCGTACAACCCGGCCTCGCGCTTCCTCGAGGAGATCCCGCCCGCGTACCTGGACTGGAAGCGGACCGGTCCGATGGCGAAGCCCGCCGGACCGACCTCGGGGATCACCTCCTCGCTCTCCTCCTCCCGTTCGCGCTCCGGACCCTCGGGCTTCGCGACCCGGCGTGCGGGGGAGAAGCCGGTGATCTCCCTCCAGGTCGGCGACCGGGTCACGCACGACCAGTTCGGCCTCGGCACGGTCATGACCGTGACCGGTGCGGGCGCGGACGCCCAGGCGACGATCGACTTCGGCGACGAGAAGCCGAAGCGGCTGCTGCTGCGGTACGCGCCGGTCGAGAAGCTGTAGCGCGGAGACGGCGTACGCGAGCGGGCCCCGGCCGAAGAAGCCGGGCCCGCTCGCGTACGTGAGGGATGGGGGCGATCAGCTGGTCGGGTCGAGACCGTGGCTGCGCAGCCAGGCCAGCGGGTCGATCGCGTAGCCGCCGCCCGGCCGGACCTCGAAGTGCAGGTGTGGGCCGGTGGAGTTGCCTGTGTCGCCGGAGTACGCGATGACGTCGCCGGCCTTCACCTGGCCGTAGCGGATCTTGGCGCTGCTGAGGTGGCAGTACCAGGTCTCGGTGCCGTCGGGCGCGGTCACGATCACCATGTTGCCGTAGGCGCTGTTGATCTGGGTGCGGACGGTGCCGTCCGTCGCGGCCATCACGGGAGTGCCGGGCTGCACGGGGAAGTCGATTCCGGTGTGCACGGACATCCAGTTGACGCCGGACTGGCCGAAGCGTGCGCTGAGCCGGTGGAGTGCCACCGGCAGCATGTACTTGGGACGCAGCGCCTCCTTGCGGGCCGCCTCCTCCTCGCGCTTCTTCTTGTCGGCCGCCTGGCGCGCCTTGAGGTCGATGCGCTCCTGGGTGCGGCTGGCGCGGTCGCCGAAGTCGCGGGCGTCGGCGCTGAGCGCGGCGAGCTGCGTGTCGAGGGCGTTGTTGGCGGCGACCTGCTTCACGGACGCCGGGTCGGCGGCGGCGAGCGCGGTCGTGTCTTCCTTCTTCGTGCTGTCGGCACCGGTTCCGGTGAGTCCGCCGACGGAGGCGGCGGCGATGCCGGCGACTCCCATGACGCAGGCGGAGGGAACGGCGACGGTCAGCAGCGCGGAGCGCTTGGCGGGGGTACGGCGGCGGCCGCGGCTGCCGTTGGGGGAGCGGCGCACGGGGCGGCCGGCGAGGGGGGAGTCCGTACGGACCTCGACGGCGGGCTGGTCGTCGGGGTCGGTGTCGTGGGCCTCGCGGGCCTCGTGACGGTCCTCGTCGTCCTCGTGGTCCTCGGACGCGGCCCGGTCGTGGGCGGGCTCGGCGTCGTCGAGGTCCGCCTCGGCCTCGGAGACGTACTCGAACGCGAACTCCGCGGTGTGCTCGGGACCCGGGGTGTACTGCTGGGGGACGACCGGCTCGGCCTCCGGGGTGTTCTGGTTCCACGCGGTCGCGTCGTAGGCGCCGGTGTCGGTCGCGAAGGCGGGGGCGGCCCACTGTCCGGTCGCGTCGTACGACTCGTAGCCGTACGCGCCCTGGGCGGTGTAGGCGCCCGCGTGGAGGGTCTCGTACTGGCCGGTGTGCTGCGCCTCGGTCCAGGCGGAGGCGTCCCACTGGCCGGTCGTGTCGTACGTGGGGGCGGCGCCGTGCTGCGCGGCCGCCGTGTCGTACTGCCCGGTCGTCGTCTCGTACGTGCCGGTCGAGGTCCCGTACGTGCCGGTGGCGTCGTAGGCGCCGGTGGTGTTCCACTGCCCGGTCGTGTCCCACTGGCCGGTCGTGTCGTACGTGCCGGTGGCCTCGTACTGCCCGGCGGTGGCGTACTGCCCCGTCATGTCGTACTGACCGGTCGCGGCGTACTGCGTCGCGTCGTACTGCCCGGTCGTCGTTCCGTACTGCTCCGCCGTCCCGTACGTGCCGGTGACGTCGTATCCGCCGAGGTTCCACTGTCCGCTGTGGTCCGCCCCGCCGTCGCCGTAGGCGCCGAAGAGAGGGTCTGTGGCGAAACTGCCGGTGGAGTGGGCGCCGTCTCCGACGTACCCGGCGTGGGGGTGCTGGTCGTTCACCAACGTCTCTCTCGCCTCGGCAGCAGGACCAGTCCGGGGCGGGCCCGACGAGGGTGTCCCGGGGGTAAGCAGTGGCGCGACTGTACCCGGCGGTATGCGCAGCCGACAATCTTCGGCGGTGGGTGAGGCCGTAGGAAACGGGCAATCGGCCGTGTTTCGCCAGCTCAGGGAGAGAGCTTTGGCCTTGTGTTCGAGGAACGTTCGAAGAACGGTGTCGGAGTGTCACGCCACGGACGTGGCGCCCGGCTCCTCCTCACGCGCTCCCGGGGCCTCCGGACCGTCCGCGTCGAGGGCATCCCGGACCCCGGCGGCCACCGTGGGGTGCACCGGCAGGGCGAGATGACCGATCCCGCTGACCCGCACGTTGTGCACGAGCAGGTCGGGATGGTCGAGCCGCGCCGTCTCCGCCGGCACCATGATCTGGTCCAGATCGCTCCAGAAACTCACGAACCGGGTCCGGCAGCCGGGCGAGGGCCCGGCGAGCTCCCGCAGGACCTCCGAACCGGGCCGCATCTGCCGCACCAGCGGATGCGCGTCGGCGAGCGGGGCCACGCTCGTGCCGGAGTGCGGGGTCCCCAGCGTGACCAGGGTGCGTACCCGGCTGTCACCGCCGAGCCGCTGTACGTAATAACGGGCGATGAGCCCGCCCAGGCTGTGGCCGACGATGTCGACCTCGGCGTGTCCCGTCCGGGCGCGGATCTCGTCCACCCGGCGGCCGAGCAGCTCGGCGGCGGCCCGCAGGTCGCAGGTGAGCGGTGAGTAGTTGAGCGACTCGACGCAGTCACGGCCGTTCCTGGTGAGGGAGCGGCGCAGCATGACGAAGACCGAACGGTTGTCGACGAAACCGTGCAGCAGGACGACCGGGCGCCGGCCGGGGGTGACCGACGGGGGCGGGACGGGGGCGAGGCGCTCGGCCACGATCCCGGACGGGTAGAGGACGAGATGCCCGGTGAGGATCGCGAGCTCGAGGGCGGTGGCTTTCATCAGGGCGGTGACCTTGGTGAACTCCACGGGCGACCTCCCGAACTGCACGTGGGGCCGGACGGTACGCCGGTGCGCCGCGCCCCCGTGCCGCACGGACGGCGGCGCGGAGGCGCGGCGACCTCGTCGCGGCTCCCTTCGCGAGCGTGCCCCGCTTGCGGCTGGTGGGCCCGGGCGGGCCCGAAAGCGGGGTACGACGCAGAGCGAACATGTCCCACGTGTGATTTCCCCCTCGCTCGCCGCCGCGAAACAGCCGGGTGCGAGATGCTGGAGATAACGTTCGTTCACCTCCCCGGCAAAGACGCGCGGGGGTCGCATGTGGAGGCAGTGATGGGTGTGACCGGTCCGATCCGCGTGGTGGTTGCCAAGCCGGGTCTCGACGGCCACGATCGCGGGGCCAAGGTGATCGCGCGGGCACTCCGCGACGCCGGTATGGAGGTCATCTACACCGGCCTCCACCAGACGCCCGAGCAGATCGTCGACACCGCGATCCAGGAGGACGCCGACGCCATCGGCCTCTCGATCCTCTCGGGCGCGCACAACACGCTGTTCGTGAAGGTCCTGGAGCTCCTCAAGGACCGTGACGCCGAGGACATCAAGGTCTTCGGCGGCGGCATCATCCCCGACGGGGACATCGCGCCGCTGAAGGAGAAGGGCGTGGCGGAGATCTTCACGCCGGGCGCGACGACCACGTCCATCGTCGACTGGGTGAACGCGAACGTCCGCGTGGCCGCGTAGCCCGTGCCGTCCGTGTACCGCGCGTAGTCCGTGTCACCCGTTTCGGCGATACGTACCGCAGGCTGCGAAGGGCCCTTCCGTACGGGAGGGCCCTTCGGCGTGCCGGGGCCGCCATCCGACCGCCGCGGCCGGACCCGGGCGTGGCCTGCTCAGGGCGGGCCGACTCCCGACGAGGGTCGCGCTATGGGGCCGGTTCCGTGAGTTCGGCTCTCATCGCCTCACGCAGCCGCAGCGTGGAGACCAGGCGCTGGAACGCCTCGGACCAATAGCCGCCCGCGCCGGGGGAGATGTCGTCCGCCTCCTCGGGCCGGGCCGTCAGGGACTCCAGCTGCCGGGCCGCCTCCGGGGCGAGGCAGCGCTCCGCGAGCCCCATCACCCCGCTGAAGCTCCACGGGTAACTGCCCGCCTCCCGCGCGATGTCGAGGGCGTCGATCACCGCCCCGCCGAGCGGCTCGGCCCACGGGACCTCGCAGACACCGAGCAGCTGGAACGCCTCCGACAGGCCGTGGGCGACGATGAACGCCCCGACCCAGCAGGCTCGTTCCTCCGCCGGCAGCGTCGACAGGAGCTGGGCCCGCTCGGCCAGCGACGACGTGCCGGGGCCCGTCGCGGGCGGGATCGCCGGGGAGCCGAGCAGCGCCCGCGACCAGGCCGCGTCCCGCTGCCGTACGGCCGCCCGGCACCAGGCGGCGTGCAGTTCGGCCTGCCAGTCGTCGGCGACCGGCAGCGCCACGATCTCCTCCGGGCCGCGCCCGCCGAACCTCGGCGGCCAGCAGGACAGCGGCGCGGCCTCGACGAGCTGGCCCAGCCACCAGGACCGCTCGCCCCGGCCGGCGGGCGGTGTCGCCGCGAGGCCGTCCCGCTGCATGGCCGAGTCGCACTCGTGCGGGGCCTCCACCGTGACCGTGGGCGACTCCGCCGTCCGGTCGAGACCGACGCAGGTGACCGCGCGGCCCGCCATCCGGCCCGCGAGCGCCGAGGCCGGCAGGGCGGAGAGCAGTTCGGCGGCGGTGGCGCGGACGTTGCGGCTGCGGTCGCCGAGGGCCTCCTCCAGGAACTCCTCGTCCGCGCCGGACAGTCCGGTCCGCAGCGAGTCGAGGAACATCAGCCGGTCCTCCGCCCGCTCGGCGGACCAGGTGGACGCGAGGAGGGCGAGACCGGCCGCCGGGTCCTCCGTCCGTACGGCGCCGAGCAGGGCGACGCGCTCGGCGAACAGTCCCTCGTCCCAGAGGGCGCGCACCCCCTCCCGGTCCCCGGGGTCCGGGAGGGAGCTGCCCGCGCCCGCGCCGCGCAGGGCGAACCGCCACTCGGGGTTGAGCCGGGCCAGCCACAGGCCGCGCGGCCCGGCGAGCAGAAGGGCCTGGGGCCGCAGATCGGTGCGGGCCCGGGCCGCGTCGAGCAGGGCGGGCAGGGTGGCGGCCGGTGCCTTGTAGCCGCGTTCGTTGGCGAGGGCGAGCCACTGCGGGAGGAGTTCGGCCAGATCGGGCGCCGCCCCGCGCCGCCCGGAGGGGGAGGGGGCGGCCCGGCCGGCGAGCAGCTGGTCGAGCCGCCGCCGCGCGTCCCCGGGCAGCGGCCGGCGGTGGTCCTCGGGCGCCGGCTCCGGCGGTGGGGCGGCGGGCCCGGGGCGCAGTCCCGCCCTGCGCCGTACGGTGTGCAGCGCGGCGGCGTCGAGCAGGGCGCCCGGCAGCTCGCCGCCCGGCAGCCCTGCGAGCCGGGCGGGCACCCGGCGGTCCGTCCCGAGCAGGGCCGAGGTGACGAGTTCCTCCCAGCCGCCGTCCGCTCCGTCCGTGCCGCCGCCTCCGTCCGTGTCGTCAGGGGCGCCGCCGGCCTCCCGGGCTTCTGTGTCCTGCCCGGCGTCGTCGGCTCCGTCCGTGTCCTCCCCGGCGTCGTCACGGACGCCGCCCTCCTCCACGAGGGGCGTGCCGGCCGTCGGGATCGTCGTGTCCGTCTCCATCGGGGTCCTCCGGTCGGCCGGTGCTCCGCGGGCGCGGGTCATATGAGAGGGACCGTTTCTCCCGGGGTCTCCCGGGACCAGGCGGCGAGTGGGGTGAACCCCCGGTGCCCGCACTCCCCGAAGACGGTCACCGGGGCCCCGCCGGACAGGGCGACCAGGCGCCAGAGCCCGGGACGGGACTGGGCTGCGGAGGTCAGCGGCAGCGCCTCGCGGCCGTCCGCGTCGGCGAGCTGCCAGCCGTACTCCGCGCGCGCGGGGACGACCCCGCTCAGCGTCACGGGCCAGGAGTTCAGCCACGGGTCCTCGCGCAGCGCGCGGCCGTACGCGTCGAGGGCCGAGCCCACCGGGCCGCCCGGCGGCGGGGCGGCGGGACCCTCGACCGGGACGAACCGCTCGCCGGGCTCCGCGCGCAGCCGGCCCGAGCCCTCGTGCGGGGTCAGCTCGCCGTCGAGCACGGCGCCCACCGGGAGCGCCAGCCCGGGGGCTCTCCCCGCGGCGCCGTAGGACAGCAGGAACGCGGTGCGCCCGCTCGTCGTGCCGTGCAACCAGATGCGCCGGGTGGTCAGCCGGGCGTCGGCCGCGTCGTACTGCGCGAGCACCAGCCAGTGGTCGCGCACCGGGACGCCGCCGACCGCGCCGGAGAGGCCGACCCGGGTCCGTACGGTCGTGGCGAAGGGGGCGGGCAGCCGGTCGGCGGTGAGCCAGGCGCGGTCGAGGAGGTGGGTCAGCGCGCACTCCTCCAGGAGCCGCACCGGCCAGCCGGGTCCGGAGCCCGGTATCGCCCCCAACTCCCGCACCCGGCCAGCGAGTCCCGGCGCCTGCGCGTCCACCATCCGGGCCGCCGTCTCCTCCCACAGTCCGTACCCCCGCTGCTCCGCCGCCGCCAGGCCGCCGCGCAGCAGGTCGGCGAGCCGCTGCTCCAACTCCTCGGCGCCCGCGGTGATCCGGGCGGCTCTCCGCTCGGCCCTGCGGCGCGCCGCCTCCGGATCGGCCGGGCCCCCGGCGGATCCGGACCCCGACCTCGCGTCCGCGCTCCCGGCCCGCTCGCGGCGCGCCGCGAGCCACGGCCCGGCCCAGTCGGGCGCGACGGTCTCCCCGCTCTCCCCGCCGTCCGTCCCGTCCGAGGCCTGGAGCAGCAGCAGCCCGAGCGCGTGCTTGCACGGGAGCGCGCGGCTCGGGCACTCGCACAGGTAGGCGGGCCCCGTCGTGTCGACCACCGTCCGGTACGGCACGCGGCCGCTGCCCTTGCACAGACCCCAGACGGCGCCCTCGCCGCTGCCTCTGCCCGACCACGGTCCGGCCGTGCCGAGCCTGCTCCCCGCTCTGCGCGACGCGTCGTCAGGAGCCAGTGCCAGCACCTGCTCAGCCGTCCAGCGCACCCCCATGGCATTCATGTCCTCGACGGTAGAGGCCGCCACTGACAACGCCCGGGCCCGGAGGCCCGGGCGTGCGGGAGGGCGGGCGCAGAGGGCGGGAGACCAGAGCGCTTTACCCTTCCTTTACCATTCTCCTGGCGGGTTCAACCGACTCGCACGAACCGTCCAGGGGGAACCCGTATGAAGCGCACCGTTCGCACCGCCGTCTCCGCCCTCGCCGTCGCCGGCCTCGCCCTCGGCCTCGGCGCCTGCTCCGAGGCCGCCGAGAAGGCCGTCGACCAGGTCGACAAGTCCGTGAACGAGACCTACGAGGTCACGTACGAGGTCACCGGCACGGGTATCGAGTCGATCGACTACCACGCGGGCGACGGCACCGCGATGGCGCCGAAGATCGAGTCGGAGAAGAAGCCGGCCGCGCCGTGGAAGAAGACCGTGAAGCTGAAGGGCATCATGCCGCCGGCCGTCATGCCGGTCTCGCTCACCCCCGCCGACCTCACCTGCAAGGTCGTCTACCAGGGCAAGGTCATCAAGGAGGCCAAGGCCGAGCAGGCCATGGCCGGCGGCTGCGTCGCCGTCTCCCCGATCGCGGGCTGACCCTCCCTCACTGCTCCAACAGCCCCTGACCAGCGGCGACATCCGATTGTCAGTGGCATGGTGCACGGTGGATCCCACAGCAGATCGAACGATCTGGAGGGGGATCCATGCCCGTGCCCGAAACCATCGCGCAGCCCCGTTCCGGTGCCGAGACGGACACCGGACCGGGGCGGCCGCAGACCGTGACCGAGGTCCTGCGGCCGCACGCCGAGCACGCCTTCGCCGACGAACTCGCCGCGCTCGCCGCCGCCGACGACCGGCCTCGACCCGCCCGCTGGCGCCTCTCGCCCTGGGCCGTCGCCACCTATCTCCTCGGCGGCACACTCCCCGACGGGACGGTGATCACACCCAAGTACGTGGGCCCGCGCCGCATCGTCGAGGTCGCCGTCACCACCCTCGCCACCGACCGGGCGCTGCTCCTGCTCGGTGTGCCCGGCACCGCCAAGACCTGGGTCTCCGAGCATCTCGCCGCCGCCGTCAGCGGCGACTCGACCCTCCTCGTCCAGGGCACCGCCGGCACCCCCGAGGAAGCCGTCCGGTACGGCTGGAACTACGCCCGGCTGCTCGCCGAAGGCCCCAGCCGGGACGCCCTCGTGCCGAGCCCCGTGATGCGGGCGATGGCGCGGGGCATGACCGCGCGCGTGGAGGAACTCACCCGTATCCCCGCCGACGTGCAGGACACACTCATCACGATCCTGTCCGAGAAGACCCTCCCCCTCCCCGAGCTGGGCCAGGAGGTGCAGGCCGTCCCCGGCTTCAACCTGATCGCCACGGCCAACGACCGGGACCGGGGCGTCAACGAACTCTCCAGCGCGCTGCGCCGCCGCTTCAACACGGTGGTCCTGCCGCTGCCCGCGACCCCCGAGGCCGAGGTCGACATCGTCGCCCGCCGCGTCGAGCAGCTCGGGCGCTCCCTCGCCCTGCCCGCCGTCCCGGACGGCGTCGACGAGATCCGCCGGGTCGTCACCGTCTTCCGCGAACTGCGGGACGGGGTCACCACCGACGGCCGGACACGGGTCAAGTCCCCCTCGGGGACGCTCTCCACGGCCGAGGCGATCTCCGTCGTCACCGGCGGCCTCGCGCTCGCCGCCCACTTCGGCGACGGGGTGCTCCGCCCCGCGGACATCGCGGCGGGCATCCTCGGCGCGGTCGTCCGCGACCCGGCGGCCGACCGGGTCGTCTGGCAGGAGTACCTGGAGACGGTGGTCAGGGAGAGAGACGGCTGGAAGGACTTCTACCGTGCCTGCCGCGAGGTGAGCTGATGACGTCCGCCTCCACGGCCGGGACCACCCCTCCCTCCACCAACACCTCTCCCTCCACCACCTCGATCTCCCTTGCCGCCACCGCTTCCCGGGCCGTCGCCGCGTCCGGACGCGGCCGCGCCGGCGGGCCGCTCGTGCTCGGGGTGCGGCACCACGGGCCCGGATCCGCGCGGGGCGTGCGGGCCGCGCTGGAGGCGGCCGATCCCGCCGTCGTGCTCGTCGAAGGACCCGCCGAGGCCGACGCGCTCGTGGAGCTCGCCGGCGACCCCGGCATGCGACCGCCGGTCGCACTGCTCGCCCACGCCGTGGACGACCCCGGCCGCGCCTCGTTCTGGCCGATGGCCGCGTTCTCTCCCGAGTGGGTCGCGATCCGCTGGGCCCTCGACCGGGGCGCCGCCGTCCGGTTCATCGACCTGCCCGCCGCCCACACCCTGGCCGCCGCCGACCCCACCTGGGACGACGGGGAGGAGGAGGTCTCCGGGAGCGGCCCGCGGATCGACCCGGTCGCCGAACTCGCCCGGGTCGCCGGGTACGAGGACGCCGAGCGCTGGTGGGAGGACGTCGTCGAACTGCGCGGCGACGACGACCCGACCGCCCCCTTCGAAGCCCTCGCGGAGGCGATGGGCGCGCTCCGCGAGGCGTACGGGCACGGCGGGCACCCCCGCGACCTCGTCCGCGAGGCCCATATGCGGATCCGGCTGCGCGCAGCCCGCAAGGAGTTCGGCGACGACGCCGTCGCCGTCGTCTGCGGCGCCTGGCACGTCCCCGCCCTCACCCGGAAGACCACCGTCGCCGCCGACCGGGCCCTGCTCAAGGGGCTGCCCAAGTTGAAGGCCGAGACGACCTGGGTCCCCTGGACCCACCGCAGGCTCGCCCGCCGCTCGGGGTACGGCGCCGGGATCGAGGCGCCCGGCTGGTACGCGCATCTCTTCGCCGCGCCCGACCGGCCCGTCGAGCGGTGGATGACCAAGGTCGCGGGACTCCTCAGGGACGAGGACCACCTCGTCTCCTCCGCCCATGTCATCGAGGCCGTCCGGCTCGCCGACACCCTCGCCGCCCTGCGCGGCCGCCCGCTCCCCGGCCTCGACGAGACGACGGACGCCGTCCGCGCCGTGCTCTGCGGGGGCTCCGACGTGCCGCTCGACCTGGTCCGGGACCGTCTCGTCGTCGGCGACGTCCTCGGCGAGGTCCCGGCCGGCGCCCCAGCCGTCCCCCTCCAGCGCGATCTGGCCCGCCGTCAGCGCACCCTGCGCCTCAAACCCGAGGCCGCCGAGCGCGATCTCGATCTCGACCTGCGCAAGGACATGGACGGGGAGCGCAGCCGACTGCTGCACCGGCTGTGCCTCCTCGGCGTCGGCTGGGGCGAACCGGCCACCGGCCGTTCCGGCACCGGCACCTTCCGGGAGGGCTGGCGGCTGCGCTGGGAGCCCGAGTTGCACGTCCAGGTCGCCGAGGCCGGCGTCTGGGGCACCACTGTCGAGGCCGCCGCCACCGCCCGGGCCGGATCCCGGGCGGTGGCGGCCGACGCCCTCGCCGACATCACCGCCCTCGCCGAGCAGTGCCTGCTCGCCGGGCTCACCGACGCCCTCCCCGTCGTCATGCGGGCGCTCGCCGACCGGGCCGCGCTCGACACCGACGTCGCCCGCCTCGCCCAGGCCCTCCCCGCCCTCGCCCGCTCCCTGCGCTACGGCGACGTCCGGGGCACCGGGACGGCGGCCCTCGCCGAAGTCGCCGCCGGCCTCGCCGAACGGATCTGCGTCGGCCTGCCGCCCGCCTGCACGGGACTCGACGCCGACGCGGCCGGCGCCATGCGTGAGCGGATCGACGAGGTGCACCAGGCCCTCGGACTGCTCCCCGGAGCCGACGGGCTGACCGACCGCTGGGCCGGCGTCCTGCGCCGGCTCGCCGACCGCGACCGGATCCCGGGCATCCTCAGGGGCCGCGCCGCCCGGCTCCTCCTGGACGAGGGCCGGCTCGCCGCGGACGAGGCCGCCCTCCTGATGAGCCGCGCCCTCTCGCCCGGCACCTCGCCCGCCGACGCCGCCTCCTGGATCGACGGCTTCGCCGGCGGGGCCTCGGGCGGCGGACTGCTCCTGGTCCACGACGACCGTCTCCTGGGACTGGTCGACGACTGGCTGACGGGCGTCCCGGCGGAGGCGTTCACCGATGTCCTGCCGCTGCTGCGGCGCACCTTCTCCGGATACGAGCCGGGGGTACGCCGGACCCTCGGCGAACTGGTCGCCCGCGGTCCCCGGGCCGGCGGCCCCGGGCACACCACCCCCGGAGTCCCCGGCTTCGCGCCCACCACCGACCGGGACCGGGCGGACGCCGTCCTGCCCCTCCTCCATCTCGTCCTCGGCACGGAGGCCCTCGTATGAGCACCGGCACGTCCGCCGCCACCACCGGCACGTCCATCGCCGCCGCCACCACCGGCACGTCCATCGCCGCCGCCACCACCGGCACGTCCGCCGCCGCCACCGGGCACCCCACCGCCGACGTGACCACCGGCCCGGCCGCGCCCGCGCACACCGGGGAGGCGCCGGACGACGAGCGGCTGCGCCGCTGGCGGCTCCTCCTCGGCGGCGGGGAGGCCGACGGCACCGGCCGTGCGCTCACCGGCACCGACGCAGCCATGGACAGAGCGCTCACCGCGCTCTACGGCCGCGGGAACCAGGGCGGCGACCGCACCGGACGGGACCGCTCGGCCGGGCTCGGCGCCTCCGCCCCCTCCGTCGCCCGCTGGCTCGGCGACATCCGGACGTACTTCCCCAGCTCCGTCGTCCAGGTCATGCAGCGCGACGCGATCGACCGCCTCGGCCTCGCCACCCTGCTCCTGGAGCCGGAGATGCTGGAGGCCGTCGAGGCGGACGTCCATCTCGTCGGCACCCTGCTCTCCCTCCACCAGGCCATGCCCGAGACGACCAGGGAGACCGCGCGGGCCGTCGTGCGCAAGGTCGTCGACGATCTGGAGAAGCGCCTCGCCGCCCGCACCCGCGCGACCCTCACCGGCGCCCTCGACCGCTCCGCCCGGATCAGCCGCCCCCGGCACCGGGACATCGACTGGGACCGGACGATCCGCGCCAACCTCAAGAACTGGCTGCCCGAGCACCGCACGGTCGTCCCCGAGCGGCTGATCGGCCACGGGCGTGCCTCCCGGGCGATACGGAAGGAGGTCGTCCTCTGCGTCGACCAGTCCGGCTCCATGGCCGCCTCCGTGGTCCACGCCTCCGTCTTCGGCGCCGTACTCGCCTCCATGCGGTCGATCGCCACCCGGCTCGTCGTCTTCGACACCGCCGTCGTGGACCTGACCGACCGGATCGAGGACCCCGTCGACGTCCTCTTCGGCACCCAGCTCGGCGGCGGCACCGACATCAACCGCGCCCTCGCCCACTGCCAGTCGAAGATCACCCGGCCCGCCGACACCGTCGTCGTCCTCATCAGCGACCTGTACGAGGGAGGCATCCGCGACGAGATGCTGAAGCGGGTCGCGGCGATGAAGGCCTCCGGCGTCCAGTTCATCGCCCTGCTCGCCCTCTCCGACGAGGGCGCCCCGGCCTACGACCGCGACCACGCGGCGGCCCTCGCCGCGCTCGGCGCCCCGGCCTTCGCCTGCACCCCCGACCTGTTCCCGGAGATCATGGCCGCCGCCCTGGAGAAGCGCCCGCTGCCGATACCCCCGGTCTGACCGGCCGACCGGGCCTGACCGGCCGACCGGGTCTGACCGGCATGCCGGACGGCCCGGCCGCCTCGCTCCGCCGCTTCCGTCTGCCCGGGGCCGGGGTGCGGAATTCGTCGTCGCCGGACCACCCGCACGGGTGTCCCGGACCCCACTGAGTCCCATATCACACCTGCCTCGGAACGGCCCTCACCCGTCTTCCCGGCGCGTCGTGAGGGGCCGGGAGGCCGTGCCCCGCCTGCCGCGCACGCCGTACGGCGCCACCCCCCGCCCCCTACGGCCGACCCCGTGGCCCCTACAACCTGTGACCCGTATCACCGCTCTGTTGTGATCTGCGATTTAGGGACCCGCGCCCCTCGGCGATAACCTGCGAGACGGACATGCCGCGTCCACGGTCACCGTGTGCGCCTCCCTTGTGACAGCGCAGTCACGTTGCCCTTCGCGGCACGCCCACGCAGACAACGAACCGCGATCATCAGAAAAGGGACGGACGCGCGTGGACCTGTTCGAGTACCAGGCGAGGGACCTCTTCGCCAAGCACGGTGTACCGGTGCTGGCCGGTGAAGTCATCGACACGCCTGAGGCGGCGCGCGAGGCCACCGAGCGTCTTGGCGGCAAGTCGGTCGTCAAGGCGCAGGTGAAGGTCGGTGGCCGCGGCAAGGCCGGCGGCGTCAAGCTGGCGGCGAACCCGGACGAGGCCGTCGCCCGTGCGACGGACATCCTCGGGATGGACATCAAGGGCCACACGGTCCACAAGGTGATGATCGCCGAGCTGTCCCCGGAGATCGAGGCGGAGTACTACGTCTCGTACCTCCTCGACCGCACCAACCGCACCTTCCTCGCGATGGCGTCGGTGCAGGGCGGCATGGACATCGAGGAGGTCGCGGAGAAGACCCCCGAGGCCCTCGCGAAGGTCCCGGTCAACGCCGTCGACGGCGTCGACATCGAGAAGGCCCGCGAGATCGTGGCCCTGGCGAAGTTCCCGGCCGACGTGGCCGAGGGTGTCGCCGAGGCCCTGGTGACCCTGTGGGACACCTTCGTCGCCGAGGACGCGCTCCTCGTCGAGGTCAACCCGCTGGTGAAGACCAAGGACGGCCGCATCCTGGCCCTGGACGGCAAGGTGTCTCTCGACGAGAACGCCGACTTCCGCCAGCCGGGCCACGAGGCGCTCGAGGACAAGGCCGCAGCCAACCCGCTCGAGGCTGCCGCCAAGGCCAAGAACCTCAACTACGTCAAGCTCGAGGGCGAGGTCGGCATCATCGGTAACGGTGCCGGTCTGGTCATGTCGACCCTGGACGTCGTCGCGTACGCCGGTGAGAACCACGGCGGCGTGAAGCCGGCCAACTTCCTCGACATCGGTGGCGGCGCCTCCGCCGAGGTCATGGCGAACGGCCTGGAGATCATCCTGGGCGACCCGGACGTCAAGTCCGTGTTCGTCAACGTCTTCGGTGGCATCACCGCCTGTGACGAGGTCGCCAACGGCATCGTCCAGGCTCTGGAGCTCCTCGCCTCCAAGGGCGAAGAGGTCACCAAGCCGCTGGTCGTGCGCCTCGACGGCAACAACGCGGAGCTGGGTCGCAAGATCCTGTCGGACGCGAACCACCCGCTCGTGCAGCGCGTGGACACCATGGACGGCGCGGCCGACAAGGCCGCCGAGCTCGCGGCTGCGAAGTAAGGGACGAGGTCAAGCACACCATGGCTATCTTCCTCACCAAGGACAGCAAGGTCATCGTCCAGGGCATGACCGGTGCCACGGGCATGAAGCACACCAAGCTCATGCTGGGTGACGGCACCAACATCGTCGGTGGCGTGAACCCGCGCAAGGCCGGCACGTCCGTCGACTTCGACGGCACCGAGGTCCCGGTCTTCGGCTCCGTCGCCGAGGCGATGAAGGAGACCGGCGCCAACGTCTCGGTCCTCTTCGTCCCGCCGGCGTTCGCGAAGGCCGCCGTGGTCGAGGCGATCGACGCCGAGATCCCGCTGGCCGTCGTCATCACCGAGGGCATCGCCGTCCACGACTCCGCCGCCTTCTGGGCGTACGCGCAGGCGAAGGGCAACAAGACCCGCATCATCGGTCCGAACTGCCCCGGTCTCATCACCCCGGGCCAGTCCAACGCCGGCATCATCCCGGGCGACATCACGAAGCCGGGCCGCATCGGCCTGGTCTCGAAGTCCGGCACGCTGACGTACCAGATGATGTACGAGCTCCGTGACATCGGCTTCTCGTCCGCCGTCGGCATCGGTGGCGACCCGGTCATCGGCACCACGCACATCGACGCCCTCGCGGCGTTCGAGGCGGACCCCGACACCGACCTGATCGTCATGATCGGTGAGATCGGCGGCGACGCCGAGGAGCGTGCGGCCGACTTCATCAAGGCCAACGTCACCAAGCCGGTAGTCGGCTACGTCGCGGGCTTCACCGCGCCCGAGGGCAAGACCATGGGCCACGCCGGCGCCATCGTCTCCGGCTCCTCCGGCACCGCCCAGGCGAAGAAGGAGGCCCTCGAGGCCGCCGGCGTCAAGGTCGGCAAGACGCCGACCGAGACGGCCAAGCTCGCGCGCGCTATCCTCGCGGGCTGAAACGGCCGTAGCCGCGGGTTTCCGCGGTGGCTGTAGCTGTACGAGAGGGCCCCGCCCCCGCCCGGTTCACCCGGGCGGGGGCGGGGCCCTCTCGTATGCGGCGACTCGGCGGCCGCTACTCGGCGGCCGGGATCAGCCGCTCCGGACCCGGGTTCGGCTCGGAGCGCAGCCGGTCGCGGAGCTCCAGGTCCTCCGGGCGGAGCTTCTGCGGGCCACCGCGGACCGGGACGCCGTTGACGGTCTCGCCGGGGGCGTTCACCGGGATGTAGCGGGTCGGAGCGGTCGCCGCGGTGAAGCCCGTGACGCCGATGAGGACCGCCGTCACCCCCAGCACCGCGCGCGTCCACGTCCGCGTCCGGCGTTCGCTGCCGGACCGGACCGTGCGGGCCGCCGGGAGGGTCGCCGTCGGCGCCTCCGTGACCAGCGCGCCGAGCCGCTCGTGCAGGGCGTCGGGATCGGCCAGCTCCGGGACCCGCTTGGCGAGGACCGTGCGGGCGTGCAGCAGCCGATGGGCCGCGGCGGGGGTGCTCGCCTCGGTCTCGGCGGCGGTCTCCGGCAGGTCGAGTCCGAGCCCGTCGTAGAGCAGGACGGTGCGGCGGTACGGCGCCGGCAGATCGAGGAGCGCGGTGAGCAGGGCCCGGCGGCCCGCCTCGGTGGGCGGTGCGTCGGGGTGCTTGTGGGTGCGGCGCAGCCGGTGCCAGGGGGAGAGGGCGTACTCGTACGCCGTCGCCCGCACCCAGCCCACCGGGTCCGCGTCGACGGCGACCTCGGGCCAGCGTTCCCAGGCGCGGTGGAAGGCGTGCTCGACGGACTCCCGGGAGAGCCGCCGCCGGCCGGTCAGCAGATACGTCTGGTGGACGAGGCCGGGCGCGGCCTGCGCGTACAGCGCGTCGAACGCCTCCTCGGGGGTGAGGCCCGGGACGGCGGGCGGCCCGGGAGGCCTCTCCGCCACGGCCTGCGGGGCCTCGGCCGGGACCGGTTTCAGCCGTTCCTGAGGCCTCGGGGCGCCCTTGCGGGCCGGACCTCCGGCGATGACGGGGGAGGGGGAGGGAGCCTTGGGCGGCTTGGCGGCCCGCTTCGCCGCGGCCTTGGGGCGGACGCTCGCCGCGGGGGCGGGGGCCGGTCCCTGGGTTTTCGCCGGGGTCTGCGGCCGTACGGGTGACGGTGGCCCGGAACGCGGCTCGGCGGGCTTCTCCGGGAGGGGTGCGGAGTCCGGCCGGGAAGGGGAGGGCGACTCCGCGGGGGCGGGCGCGTCGGCCGGCCCGTGGGCGCCGAGCAGTCTCGCGTACGCCTCGCGCTTGCGGCCCCGTGGTGCCGAACGTCCGGTCTCCCATGCCTTGACCGTGGCCTTCGTGACGCCCATGGCCTCGGCGACCTGCTCCTCGCTCAGGGCGAGGGCCTCACGCAACCTGCGCCGCTCCTTGGGGGACGGCAGAGTGACGGAGGATGCGGAATCCGTGGTGCTCCGGCTCATCGGCGTCGACCTCCCGCAGAGCTGCTGTGGGCGGAAAAGTACATAAACGTATATTGGGCGACACAGCGGAGGTTTGCCTGTTACGCGACGAAAGCGCGTGTCGTTGGGAGCATGACTCCGTGACCCATGTGACCGAGCATCCCCTGGTCCGCGGCGGCCGTTCCGCGGCGCTCGCCACCGCCTGCGTCCGGGGCGGGGTCGCCGCCGGACTCGGACTCGGCGCCCTCGCGGTCCTGGTGACCGCCGGCTGGATCAGCTCCCCGTACCCCGACAGCGGCCCCGGCGGCGCCCTGCACCTGGCCGCCGGGCTCTGGCTGCTCGCCCACGGAGTGGACCTCGTCCGCACGGACACCCTGTCGGGGCTGCCCGCGCCCCTCGGCATCGTGCCGATGCTCCTGACGGCCCTGCCCCTCTGGCTCGTCCACCGGGCGACCCGCGACACCCTCGACGGGGCCGACGACGGCGACCGGCGGCCCCCCTCCGCGGGCGGTGCGGTGGCCGCCGTGACCGGGGGGTACCTCCTGGTCGCCGCCGCGGTGGTGGTCTACGGCGAGAGCGGTCCGCTGCCCGCCGAACCGCTCAGCGCCGGGTTCTGGCTGCCCGCCGTCGTGGTGGGCGCGGCCGGGGCGGGCGTCTGGACGGCGTTCGGACGCCCGCTGCCCGCTCAGCGCCAGGCGGCCGCCGCCCTGCGGGCGACCGGGCTCGGTCTCGTCACGCTGTGCGGCGGCGGCGCGGTCGTCGCGGCGGTCTCGCTCGCCTGGCACGCGGGCGAGGCGCAGACCGCGTACGCGGGTCTCACGGGGGAGTGGTCGGGGCGGGTGGCGGTGCTGCTGCTGGTCCTCGCGCTGCTGCCGAACATGGCCGTCTGGGGAGCCGCGTACGGGCTCGGCCCCGGCTTCACCCTCGGCACGGGCGCGCTCGCGACCCCGCTGGGCCTCGTCGGTGACCCGGCGGTACCGCACTTCCCGCTGCTCGCCGCGCTGCCCGACGACGGGCGCGGCGGCTGGATCCACTGGGCGGCCGCGGCGGTCCCGCTGACCGCCGTGCTGCTCCAGGGTGGCCGGGTGGGCCGCGCGGCGCGGACCTGGACGGCCCGGGACACGTCGCTGACGGCGCTGGGCGCGGCCTGGGGCTGCGGTGCGGTGGTCGCCGTGCTCTCGGCCGCGGCGGGCGGTCCGCTCGGCACGGCCCGGCTGTCGGCGTTCGGTCCGGTGTGGTGGCAGACGGGCGCGGCGACGGTCCTGTGGGGTGCCTGCGTCGGGGTGCCGGTGGCTCTGGGGGTACGGGCCTGGGGCCGCCGCGTCCCGCGCGCGAAGCGGCCGCCGCTGTCCGGGGAGGCCCCCGCGGTGGAGATGAGGGCGGCGCGGGCGGTGGCGGCCGTGCCCACGGGGCCCGGGGCCGGTTCCGTACCCGTCGGCGGTCCCGTACCCCCGCCGACCGCCTCGGCCCCGGACGCGGCGGAGACCGGGGAGGCGCACCGGGACGCCGCTCCGGCGGCGCCCGTCGGGGCGGCCGGAGCGAAGGCCGCCGGCCAGGGGCTCGACGACGGCCCGCCGTACGACACCTACGACCCGTACGGCGACTCCGTCTTCGAGCCCTACGACTACCTTCCGGCGGCCTGGGAACCCGGGGCGCCGCCCCCGCCCCCGCCCCCGGCGACGCCCTAGGGGCCCGCTACTCCCGGACCCCGAAGCCCGCGCGGAGCGGCTTCGGCAGGAGGTCGTTGCAGGCCAGCTGACCGGCGTGGGTGAGGGCGTCGTCGCGGCACTCGTAGAAGTCGCTGTAGACGAGCTGCATGGTGAAGCCCACCGCGACGATCATCAGGGCCACGCTCGCCGCGACCAGACCGCTGATCGCGGCCGTCCGCATCGAGCGGAGCGGGGCCGCCGTGGCGCCCTGCCCCGAAGGCCGGCCCAGGGGCTGCCCGGGGGCCTGTCCCGAGGGCTGGGACGCCGCTCCGGCCGGCGGCTGTGAGGTCGGCGACAGCTCGTCGGACGGCTTCGGCTTGGTGCGCAGCGAGCTGATCGCCCAGTAGACGCCCAGGGCGCCGAGCAGCAGCGCGAGTTCCGGGATCTCGAAGATGGCGAAGAAGAAGGCCCACATGCCGGCGAGGATCGCGTACCGCGCGCGCCGCTGCGCCGGGTCCGTCGGGTCCCAGCGGAGCCCCCGTCCGCCGCCGCCCTGGCCGGGCCCATCCTGGCCGGGTCCGCCCTCCGGCCCTCCCTGGCCGCCGCCCTGGCGCTCGGGCCCACCGCCGAAGCCGTCGTCCGAGCGACCCGGCTGGCGCGGGCTCCAGCGGCCGTCGGACGGCCCCGACGAGCCGGAGCCCCCGGACGATTCGTCGTCCGAGCCCTCCGGTCGCCGCGGCTGCCACGGCTGGTCCGGCCGACCCTCGGGCGGCGGCGCGAACGGGTTGTTGTCGTCCGTGGACTGGCGTTCCGGCATCTGCTGAACGTCTTCCCTCTGTCGTCGCGACCACGGCCGCACCCGTGGTCTCCGCTGCTGTCTCGTCCGCCGCCGTCCGGGTCTTCGACCGGTGCAGGTCGGGTGCGCGTCCGGCGTCGGACCTTGACGCTACCGCCCTGCTCCGCCCCCGTCCCGTGGGGGCCGTCCGGTGTGCCGGTATCGTTGCTGACGGTCGAGCCATTCGTAGGGTTCCCCGTATCGAGCGGCACGATTCGTTCGTACGACCGTACAAACACCACGGAAAGAGTGACCCAGTGGCTGCCGCCCGCCTCGTCGTCCTGGTCTCCGGTTCCGGTACCAATCTGCAGGCCCTCCTCGACGGCATCGCCGCCGACCCCGAGGGCTACGGCGCGGAGATCGTCGCCGTCGGCGCCGACCGCGACGGCATCGCCGGTCTGGAGCGCGCCGAGCGCGCCGGACTGCCGACCTTCGTCTGCCGGGTCAAGGACCACGCGACCCGCGAGGAATGGGACCGCGCCCTCGCCGAGGCCACCGCCGCGTACGAGCCGGATCTCGTCGTCTCGGCCGGCTTCATGAAGATCGTCGGCAAGGAGTTCCTCGCCCGCTTCGGCGGCCGGGTCGTCAACACCCACCCGGCTCTGCTGCCCAGTTTTCCCGGTGCCCACGGGGTGCGTGACGCCCTCGCCTACGGCGCGAAGGTCACCGGGTGCACCGTCCACTTCGTCGACGACGGTGTCGACACCGGCCCGATCATCGCCCAGGGCGTGGTCGAGGTGCGGGACGAGGACGATGAAGCCGCTCTGCACGAGCGCATCAAGGAAGTCGAGCGCTCACTGCTCGTCGACGTCGTGGGGCGCCTCGCCCGGCACGGCTATCGCATTGAGGGACGAAAGGTTCATGTCGGTGAACACGGACACCGTTAAGCCCATCCGCCGCGCGCTGGTCAGCGTCTACGACAAGACGGGGCTCGAGGAACTGGCCCGCGGTCTGCACGAGGCCGGTGTCGAGCTCGTCTCCACCGGCTCCACGGCCGGGAAGATCGCCGCCGCCGGTGTGCCGGTCACCAAGGTCGAGGAGCTGACCGGCTTCCCCGAGTGCCTGGACGGCCGCGTCAAGACCCTCCACCCGCGCGTGCACGCCGGCATCCTCGCCGACCTGCGCCTGGAGTCGCACCGCGAGCAGCTCGCCGAGCTCGGCGTGGAGCCCTTCGACCTGGTCGTCGTGAACCTCTACCCCTTCAAGGAGACCGTCGCCTCCGGCGCCACTCCCGACGAGTGCGTCGAGCAGATCGACATCGGCGGCCCTTCGATGGTCCGCGCCGCCGCCAAGAACCACCCGTCCGTGGCGATCGTCACCAGCCCCGAGCGGTACGCCGACGTCCTCGCGGCCGTCCAGGCCGGTGGCTTCGACCTGACCGCGCGCAAGCGCCTGGCGGGCGAGGCCTTCCAGCACACCGCCGCCTACGACGTGGCCGTCGCCGCCTGGTTCGCCGACGACTACGCGGCCGCCGACGACTCGGGCTTCCCCGACTTCCTGGGCGCCACCTACGAGCGGAACAGCGTCCTGCGCTACGGCGAGAACCCCCACCAGGGCGCCGCGCTGTACGTCGACGGCACGGGCGGCCTCGCCGAGGCCGAGCAGCTGCACGGCAAGGAGATGTCGTACAACAACTACACGGACACCGACGCCGCGCGCCGGGCCGCGTACGACCACACCGAGCCCTGCGTCGCGATCATCAAGCACGCCAACCCGTGCGGCATCGCGATCGGCGCCGATGTCGCCGAGGCCCACCGCAAGGCCCACGCCTGCGACCCCCTGTCCGCGTTCGGCGGCGTCATCGCCGTCAACCGCCCCGTCTCGGTCGCGATGGCCGAGCAGGTCGCGGAGATCTTCACCGAGGTCATCGTCGCCCCGGCGTACGAGGACGGGGCCGTCGAGGTCCTCGCCAAGAAGAAGAACATCCGCGTGCTCAAGGCCGAGGGCGCCCCGAGCAACCCGGTCGAGGTCAAGCCGATCGACGGCGGTGCGCTGCTCCAGGTCACCGACCGTCTCCAGGCCGAGGGCGACGACCCCGCGAACTGGACCCTGGCGACCGGTGAGGCGCTGTCGGCCGACGAGCTCGCCGAGCTGGCCTTCGCCTGGAAGGCCTGCCGCGCGGTCAAGTCCAACGCGATCCTGCTCTCCAAGGACGGCGCCTCGGTCGGCGTCGGCATGGGCCAGGTCAACCGCGTCGACTCCGCGAAGCTCGCGGTCGAGCGGGCGGGCGAGGAGCGGGCGCGCGGCTCCTACGCCGCCTCGGACGCCTTCTTCCCCTTCCCCGACGGCCTGGAGATCCTCACCGCGGCCGGTGTGAAGGCGGTCGTGCAGCCGGGCGGATCGATGCGGGACGAGCTGGTCGTCGAGGCCGCGAAGAAGGCCGGCGTGACGATGTACCTCACGGGGACGCGCCACTTCTTCCACTGAGCCACGCCCCACGGGCGGCCCGCCGACACCCTTCGGGGGTGCCGGGGGGCCGCCCGTCGGCGCATGAGGAACGTCACCGGCGGATTTCCGGGCCCCACGGAGGGCCCGGGAGCCCCGGAAGGTCCCGTCGGCGGCAGGTCCGCCGATCGGGTGGACTCTGGTCTAATGGGTTGCTCTTTTGTCGGCCACTGGTAGTGGGGGCGTGGTGTTGGACGTACAGAACAGGTCCGCCGAGGAGGCCGGCACCGGCGCTCCGGGCGCCGCCGCCGCCGGGTCGCCGGACGGCCTCGCGCCGGCCCCGCTCCGCCCGTACCTCATCCTCGCGGGCGTCCTGTGCGGTCTGTACTTCCTCTACTCCTGGGTGCAGTACGCGCACTTCCGCACCCCGTCCTGGGACCTCGGGATCTTCGGGCAGTCCGTCCGGGCGTACGCCGAGTTCCGGGCCCCGGTCGTCGACATCAAGGGCCCCGGCTTCCACATACTCGGCGACCACTTCAGCCCCGTCACGGCGCTCCTCGCGCCGCTGTACTGGGTCTGGTCCTCGCCGGTCTCGCTGCTCTTCGCCCAGGCCGCGCTCTTCGCCTCCGGCGCCGTCGTCGTCGGCCGCACCACCCAGCAGATCCTCGGCAGCCGGGCCGCCGGCATCGGCCTCGCGCTCGCGTACGGGCTCTCCTGGGGGCTCCAGGAAGCCGTCAAGTCCGACTTCCACGAGATCGCCTTCGCCGTCCCCATGCTCGCCCTGACCTGCCGGGCCCTGCTCCTCGGGCGCTGGACCGCGGCCGCCGCCTGGGCCGCCCCGCTCGTGCTCGTCAAGGAGGACATGGGCCTGACCGTCTCGATGGTCGGCGTGGTCCTCTTCCTGAAGGGCCGGAAGCGGCTGGGCGCGGCCCTGGCCGGCTTCGGCGTGGCGGCGTTCGCGCTCACCGTCCTCGTCCTGATCCCGGCGGCGAGCCGGGTCGGCGAGTACGACTACTGGTCGAAGATCGAGAAGACCGGACAGGGTACCGAGACCTCCTTCGGCCAGGTCATCGGCGACGCCCTCACCTCGGGCGAGCGCTGGGAGATGGTGGTCTTCCTCCTCGCGATCACCGGCTTCCTCGCGCTGCGCTCCCCGCTGGTCCTGCTCGTGCTGCCCACGCTCGGCTGGCGCTTCGTCTCCCAGGACCCCAACCACTGGGGCATGCACTGGCACTACAGCGCCATCCTCATGCCGGTGGTCTTCCTGGCCCTGGTGGACGGCGTCCGTTCCGTGCGCACCTCCCCGCGCGCGTGGCTCGCCTCGTACGGGAAGGTCGTCGTCCCGGTGGCGACGGCGGTCGCGCTGGTGCTCGCCGCGAACCTGCCGCTGCGGGAACTGACGAAGCCGGAGACGTACCGGACGGACGTCCGGGCCGAGCAGGCGCGGGCGGCGGTCGACGCGGTGCCGGAGGGCGCGAGCGTGGAGGCGGACGTCTCGCTCCTCGCCCACCTCACGGCGGACCACCGGGTCTACTGGGTCGGCACGTCGAAGGGCGCCACCCCGGACTACCTCGCCTTCGACCTGCGCGGCTGGTCGCAGCAGGTCTCGGACCCCGAGCAGCTGGCTTCGCAACTGCATCCGGAGGCGCGGTACGAGATCACCCACCGCTCGGACGGTTTCGCGGTCCTCAAGCGGGTCTGACCCGGCTGACACGACGGGGGCCCGGTTCCGTCCGGAACCGGGCCCCCGCCATGGGTGGATCAGTACTGCTGCTTGTTGCGGTTGAACCAGGCCGAGCCGTCCGACTTCGCCACGAAGACGATGATCAGGATGCCGAGGACGAGGCTCACGATGCCGAGAGGCAGCGAGAAGATGCTGAACAGCACGGCGAACGCGGCCCACACGATGGCGCCGATGCGGACGCCGTTGCCGCCGGACTTGACCTTGACGGCGAGCACCATGCCGAGGACGGCGAAGATGAGCGAGACGATGCCCGCGCCGATCAGGATGCCCTGGCCCAGGTCGGCGAACGCCTCGGCGTCGGCGGACGAGGTGCCCGCCTTCTCGAGCTCGCTGTCGACGGCGAAGGACATGCCGATCGCCGCGATGCCGCCGAGCAGGTTGAACGCGGCGAGGATCCACAGCATCACGCGCGCGGACTTCACACCGCCCGGCATCTCCATGGCCATGCCCGGGTAGCCGCCCCCGCCGTACGGGGAGACCGGCGGAGCCGCCGGGTAGCCGTAGCCCTGCTGCGGCGGCACGCCCTGGGGGGCCTGCTGCGGGTAGCCGTAACCGGGCTGCTGGCCCTGGCCCTGACCCTGCGGCTGGCCGTACGGGTTGTTCGGGTCACCGAAGCTCATCGCGGGTTTCCTCCGTGAAATTTCTCTGTGCGGGGACGACGCGGCCCGCGCGGAGGACTTTTCACGGGATGTGAGCGGATTCCCCCCGGCACTTTCCGCGGTACTTCGCCGATCATCGTGGTCGCTTGGTCGACTTTTTGTCCAGTCGATACGCATCGGAGTTGTGCAAGTGCAACCCGTCGCTCCCCGTGACCGGCCGCCGGGCACGAGCGAATTGGAAGAAGGCGGGGGTCATCCGGGAGGATGGCTCCATGAGCGCCCAGATTCTCGATGGCAAGGCCACCGCAGCCGCGATCAAGTCCGATCTGACCGTCCGTGTGGCGGCCCTCAAGGAGCGGGGCGTCACCCCCGGCCTCGGCACCGTCCTGGTCGGCGACGACCCGGCGAGCCACAAGTACGTGGCCGGGAAGCACCGCGACTGCGCGCAGGTCGGCCTGGCCTCGATCCAGCGCACGCTGCCCGCCACCGCCACCCAGGAGGAGATCGAGGCGGTCGTACGGGAGCTCAACGAGGACCCGGCCTGCACGGGCTACATCGTGCAGCTCCCGCTCCCCAAGGGCATCGACGAGAACCGCATCCTGGAGCTGATGGACCCGGCCAAGGACGCCGACGGTCTGCACCCGACCAACCTCGGCCGGCTCGTCCTCAACGAGCCCGCCCCGCTGCCCTGCACGCCGAACGGCGTCATCACGCTGCTCCGCGCGCACGGCGTGGAGATCAACGGCGCCGAGGTCGTGGTCGTCGGTCGCGGGGTCACCATCGGCCGCCCGATGCCGCTCATCCTCACCCGCCGCTCCGAGAACGCGACCGTGACCCAGTGCCACACCGGTACCCGGGACCTGTCGGCGCACCTGCGGAACGCCGACATCATCGTCGCGGCGGCCGGTGTGCCGCACCTGATCAAGCCCGAGGACGTGAAGCCGGGCGCGGCCGTCCTCGACGTCGGTGTCTCCCGCAACGGCGAGGGCAAGATCGTCGGCGATGTGCACCCGGGCGTCTCCGAGGTGGCCGGCTGGATCTCCCCGAACCCCGGCGGCGTCGGCCCGATGACCCGCGCCCAGCTCCTCGTCAACGTCGTCGAGGCCGCCGAGCGCGCGGCCGCGGCGCTCTGACGTGACCCCCGGAACCCCGGGCACGGCCGGGACCCCGGACGGGGCGGCCGACGGCCCGTCGAAGAACGGGACCGCACGCGCCCCGCGCTCCGGCGGCGCGAACGGGGCTGCCGCGAACGGTGATGCCGGGACCGAGGCTGCCGGGACCGAGGCCGCCGCGAAGGGGGCTGCCTCGACCGCGGGAGCCACGGCCTGGAAGCGGCCCGCGCCCAGCCTCACCACCGACACCGCGCGGCCCGAGGGCGGCGGCCGGGCGGCCCCCGGCGACGCCCCGGCCCCCGCCCGTCAGTGGCCGCTGCTGACCGTGCTCGGTCTCGCCGGGCTCGGTCTGCTCGTGGTCGGGACGGACGCCTTCCCGCAGTCCTTCCGCGTCGGCACGATGCTGGTCGGTGCGGCGCTCCTCGTGGGGGCCGCGCTGCGTCGGGTGCTGCCCTCGGTCGGCATGCTCGCCGTACGGTCCCGCTTCACGGACATGATCACGTACGGGGTCATGGGTGGCCTGATCGTGCTGCTCGCGCTCATGGTGCAGCCGGCGCCCTGGCTGAAGATCCCGTTCCTGGAGGACATCCTCCATCTGACGGTCACCTGACGGTCGCCCGGCCTCCGGACGACCCGGACGACAGGTGGCGCGGCGCCCGCCCTCTCCCCCGTGGGAGGGCGGGCGCCGCTGCGATCAAGGGTCATGTACGTGCCAAGGTCGGTTCAAGGGCCGACCGGGCGCTGTGGCACGGAAGTGACCATTCCGGTACCTCGGCTGCGCATCCGGGGCGCGCATCGCCCCCGGACCTGCCATCCTTCGGTGGAGCAGGGGAGACGCGGGAGGCACGGGACAAGGGGGACCGCCATGCCTGGCTGGAAGGCGCTGCCGGAGGAACTCGATCCGGACGTCCGCGCGTTCACGGAACGGCTCCGCCGTCTCGTCGACCGCAGCGGTCTCGGCGTCACGGCCGTCGCCGAGCGCACCGGTCACGAACGGTCCGCGTGGGACACGTACCTGAATGCCCGTCAGTCCGTGCCCCGCGGCGCCGCCGTGGCGCTCGCCGAGGTGACCGGGAGTGACCCGGCGTCCCTCGCGACCGACTGGGAGCGCGCGGAGCGTGCCTGGGCCCGTACCACCGCGCCCGCCGGGGACAGGGGCGGCGCCGGGGCGCGGCCCGCGCGCGAGCCCGAGGACGCCGACGGCGGCCGCCCCCGCGACCCCGGGGGTGACGACCGCACCATGGAGATCCGGCGCCTGGACCGGCCCCGCCCGGAGGTTCCCCTCCCCGCCCCCGACGCGCCCGCCTCGCGTACACCCGACTCCCGTCGCCGCAAGGTCCTGCTCTACGCCACCGGCGTCATCGGCGCGCTGCTCGTGGTCACCGCCGCCCTGCTGCTCGTCGACCTCGGCGGCGGCTCCGAGGGCCCCGGCGAGGGCCACAGGGCGGCCGCCCCGCCCACCACCACGGCCCCGCCCGCCACCCGGCCCGCGAGCCTGCCCCCCGGCGTGCGGTGCGCGGGACCCGACTGCACGGGCAAGGACCCGGAGGCCATGGGCTGCGGCGGCCCCCTCGCCACCACCGTCGCCCGTGCCGCCGTCGGCGCCGCACAGGTCGAGGTCCGCTACAGCGAGACCTGCGGGGCGGCCTGGGCCCGGCTCACCGGCGGCGCGCCCCGGGACGCCCTGACGATCCGCGCCGGGGACGCCGAGCGGCGCGCCACCGTCGCCGCGGGAACCGACACGGCGACGGCGGAGACCGACGCGTACACGCCGATGGTCGCCGTCGCCCCCGGCACGGCCGCCCTGGCCTGCGGGCAGCTCGCCGACGGCAGCGAGGGCTGTGTCACCGGCCCGTGAACGGGTAGGCGGACGGGTGACGAAGGCCCGGCGGAGGGCCCGCAGTGAGCCGCACCACAAGGGGGTGGGGATTCACCGGGGCCCGGGTCGGATAGCCTGACCGCTGGATATCTCTTCATGTCGAGACACCGATCGATCAAGAGAGCTATCCCGCACCAGGGGCAGGGACCCCCACCGCCAGCTGTCTTACGGAGATCGCCATGACCCGCACTCCCGTGAATGTCACCGTGACCGGCGCGGCCGGCCAGATCGGCTACGCGCTGCTCTTCCGCATCGCCTCCGGCCACCTGCTCGGCGCGGACGTGCCGGTCAAGCTGCGCCTCCTCGAGATCCCGCAGGGCGTGAAGGCCGCCGAGGGCACCGCCATGGAGCTCGACGACTGCGCCTTCCCGCTGCTCAAGGGCATCGACATCTTCGACGACCCGAACAAGGGCTTCGAGGGCGCCAACATCGGCCTGCTCGTGGGCGCCCGCCCGCGCGGCCCGGGCATGGAGCGCGGCGACCTGCTCGCCGCCAACGGCGGCATCTTCAAGCCGCAGGGCCAGGCCATCAACGCCCATGCCGCGGACGACATCAAGATCCTCGTCGTCGGCAACCCGGCCAACACCAACGCCCTCATCGCGCAGCAGTCCGCCCCGGACGTGCCGGCCGAGCGCTTCACGGCCATGACCCGCCTGGACCACAACCGCGCCCTGACGCAGCTGGCCCAGAAGACCGGCGCCTCGGTCGAGGACATCAAGCGCCTCACCATCTGGGGCAACCACTCGGCGACCCAGTACCCGGACATCTTCCACGCGGAGATCGCGGGCAAGAACGCCGCCGAGATCGTCGACGACGAGGCGTGGCTGGCCGAGACCTTCATCCCGACCGTCGCCAAGCGCGGCGCCGCGATCATCGACGCCCGCGGTGCGTCCTCCGCCGCCTCGGCCGCGAACGCCGCCATCGACCACGTCCACACCTGGGTCAACGGCACCGCCGCGGGCGACTGGACCTCCATGGGCATTCCGTCGGACGGCTCGTACGGTGTCCCGGAGGGTCTCATCTCCTCCTTCCCCGTCACCACCAAGGACGGCAAGTACGAGATCGTCCAGGGCCTGGAGATCAACGACTTCTCGCGCGGCCGTATCGACGCCTCGGTGAAGGAGCTCTCCGAGGAGCGCGACGCGGTCCGCGAGCTCGGCCTCATCTGAGTCCCCGCTCCACGCGCCCGGCGCCCCCGAACCGTACGACCGACCGTACGGCTCGGGGGCGCCGTTTCTCATGCTCCGGAACGGGAGCCCGGGCCGGCCGTAGGCTGGGGCGGTCGGGCACCAGAGACATCGGCGGTATCGGAGGGATCGTGACCGGGAGCACCGCGGACGGCATCCACGTCACCAACACCGGGGGCAACGTCACCATCGGCGACCACAACACCGTCACCAGCACGGTGCACGGGGCCCCCGCGGCCCGTGATCCCCTGCAGGAGGAACTCCTGCAGGCCGTTCGCCGGCTCCGTGCCGACCTCGCCGGGGTCGTCCCCACCGAGCGGACGGCCGCCCTCGACGGCGAACTCGCCGACGCCGAGGCCGAGATCGAGAGCACGGGCCGCGCGGACGCGGGCCGGCTCGGCCGGGTGCGCCGCGCCCTCACGGACGCGGGCGCGGTGACCGGGATCCTCGCCTCGGGCGTGGCCGTCGGACAGGCGGCCGGCGCGTTGCTCGGCGGCTGAACCCGGCAGGTCCCGCGCGCCTCAACCCGTCGTGTTCTCGCGGAGCTTCGCCGCCAGCGCGGCCAGGTCGTCCCGTGCGCGAAGGAGCAGGCCGCCGCCGAAGGTGATCCGGGTCGCTCCGAGACGGCCGAGTTCGGCGAAGGACGGGCCGCCCTCCGGGGCCGCCAGCGTGTTGAGCGGGAGGTCGCCGAGGGCGGCGCGCAGGGCCGGGAGGTCGGCGGGCGGGGCCGTGATCGGGTAGACGCAGTCCGCCCCGGCCTCCGCGTAGAGCCGGGCGCGGGCGATCGCAGCCTCCAGCGGTACGGACGCCCCGCGGAGGTACACGTCCACGCGCGCGTTGACGAAGAGCCCGGGCCCCGCCGCCGCCCGCACCTCCGCCAGCCACGCGGCGTGCGCCCGCGGGTCCTTGAGCCGGCCGTCCGGCCCGGTGTCCTCCAGGTTCACGCCGACGGCCCCCGACTCCCGTACACGTTCGACCAGTTCGGCCGCCGGTAGCCCGTAGCCGCCCTCCAGGTCCGCCGTCACGGGCACGGAGACGGCCCGGACGATCCGGGTCACGGCGGCGAACATCTCCGCCGCGGGGGTCGCCCCGTCCTCGTACCCGAGGGCGGCGGCGATCCCGGCGCTCGGCGTCGCGAGCGCCGGGAACCCGGCCGCCTCGAAGGCGCGGGCGCTCACCGCGTCCCACGGGCCCGGCAGCACCAGCGGATCGCCGGCCGCCCGGTCCCGGTGGAGCTCACGCAGGACCCGGGCCGCCGGGCCGCCGGTCCCGCTCCCGGGCGTGCCCCCGTTCGTGCTCACGCGCTGCGCGGGGTGTAGTGGCCGGGCGTCATCCGGGTGGAGACGGCGATCCGGTTCCACGCGTTGATGACGACGATCGCGCTGATGACGCGGGCGAGTTCGGTCTCGTCGAGGTGCTTCGCGGCGCGGGCGTACACCTCGTCGGGGACGTAGCCGTCGGTGAGGACGGTGACGGACTCCGTCAGCGCGAGGGCGGCGAGCTCCCGCTCCGTGTAGAAGTGCCTGGACTCCTCCCAGGCGGAGAGCTGCACGATCCGCTCGACGGTCTCGCCCTCGGCCAGCGCGTCCTTGGAGTGCATGTCGATGCAGAAGGCGCAGTGGTTGATCTGCGAGGCCCGGATCTTGATCAGGTGGTAGAGGGTCGGGTCGATGTCCTTCGCCGCAGCCGTCTCCAGCCGGAGCATCGCCCGGTAGAACTCGGGCACGCGCTCGGCGAGGGGGAGGCGCGGGGCGTGCTCGTGGGCGTACTCGGCCGGCGCCGTGGCGTCGTCGGTGTCGAGGGGGCTGATGGTGTTCGTGTGCATGGTCATGTCTTCACCGTACGAGCCAGGTGGCTCAGGGGTATGGTCCATTCGTATGGCGAACGAGTGGGCCACTTTCGGGGCCGATCTCCATCTGGAACTGCGCGGTCCGCGGCTGCGGGCCGGACTCATGGACGCGCTCCGCGAGGCGGTGCGCAGCGGGCGTCTGGAGGCGGGCACCCGGCTGCCGTCCTCCCGGTCGCTCGCCGCGGACCTCGGCATGGCCCGCAACACCGTCGCCGACGCCTACGCCGAACTCGTCGCCGAGGGCTGGCTCACGGCCCGGCAGGGCTCCGGCACCCGGGTCGCCCGCCGCACCGAACCCCGTCGCGCCGAACCGCGCCGCGCCGAACCCCGTCGCGCCGAACCCCGCCGTCCGGAGCCCCGCCCCGGGGCGAGGCCCGCGGCCGCTCCGCCCGCGCGTGCCCTGCCACGGCCCTCCGCGCCCGCGCACAACCTGAAGGCCGGCACCCCCGACCTGGCGTCCTTCCCGCGCGCCGAGTGGCTCAAGGCGTACCGGCGGGCGCTCACCGCCGCCCCCAACGAGGCCTTCGGGTACGGCGATCCGCGCGGCCGTATCGAACTCCGCACCGTCCTCGCCGAGTACCTGGCCCGGGCGCGGGGCGTGTACGCCCGGCCCGAACGGATCGTCGTCTGCGCGGGCTTCGTGCACGGGCTGATGCTGATCGGGCAGGTGCTGCGGAGCCGGGGCGTCCGGGACGTCGCGATCGAGTCGTACGGGCTGGGTCTCCACGCGGGTCTCCTCACCGGCGCGGGCCTCGGCACCCCGGTCCTGCCCTTCGACGAACGCGGCACCCGGGTCGAGGAGTCGGGCCCCCTCGGCTCGGCCGGGGCCGTCCTGATGACGGCCGCCCACCAGTTCCCGCTGGGCGGCGCCCTGCCCCCGGACCGGCGTGCGGAGGTCGTCGACTGGGCGCGTGCCTCGGGCGGTTTCGTCCTGGAGGACGACTACGACGGGGAGTTCCGGTACGACCGCCAGCCGGTGGGCGCCCTCCAGGGCCTCGACCCCGAGCGGGTCGTCTACCTCGGCACCGCGAGCAAGTCCCTCGCCCCGGGGCTGCGGCTCGCGTGGATGGTGCTCCCGGAGAGCCTGGTCGGCGAGGTGGTGGCGGCGAAGGGGGTCGTGGACTGGGTGTCCAGCGCGCCGGACCAGCTGGCGTTCGCGGAGTTCCTGGGCTCGGGGGCGTACGACCGGCACGTACGGGCGATGCGGCTGCGCTACCGGCGGCGCCGCGACCAGCTGGTCGCGGCGGTGGCGGCGCACTCGCCGGAGACGAGGGTCAGCGGGATCGCGGCCGGTCTCCACGCCGTCCTTGCCCTGCCGCCCGGCACGGAGCAGGACGTGCTGCGGGCCGCCGCCTGGAACGGCCTCGCGGTCCAGGGCGTCGACCAGTTCCGCCGCCCGGGGGTGCCGGCGACCCTGGACGGTCTCGTCGTCGGCTACGCGACCCCTCCGGACAGCGCCTGGCAGAGCGCCCTCCGGACCCTCTGCCGGGTGCTGCCCCAGGCGCCGGGAGGCGGCTGAGCGGTGCCGAGTCCGGCGAGGGGCGCCCCGGCCCCGGTCCCGGGCCGTCCGCGCCCGGCCCGGGGCCGGGGCGTGGCTAGAGGTCCTTCCGCCCCGGGCCGTGGCCGCCCGCGCCGGGTCCCGGGGGGCCGCCCGGTCCCGCGCCCGGTCCCGCCGCCGCCCCCGCCGCCTCCACCGTTCGCCCGTTCGCGTCCACCTCCGGAGGTTCGCCGAAGCGGGCCAGGGTCAGGGAGCCCGCCACCGCGATCGCGAAACCGGTGACCGCGAGCCAGCCGAGGCCCTCCCGTGTGGTGTCGCCGAGCCAGGCCACCCCGATGATCGCGGGGCCGACCGTCTCGCCGAGCACCGCGCCCGCCGTCGCCGTGGTCACCGAGCCGCGCTGGAGCGCCGAGGTCAGCAGCACGAACGCGGCCCCGCCGCCCACCAGGAGCGCGTACCAGACCGGATCGGCGAAGTCGATGCCGTCGATCAGCCGGACCGCCACCTCGACCACCCCGAAGCCGAAGCCCGCCCCGAGGCCGAGGACGAGGGCGCGGGGCTTCGCGGGCAGCCGCCCGCCCACGACACCGAGCAGCAGCACTCCGAAGGCGCTCACGAGCAGGGCCCAGGGCAGCCAGTCGGGGCCGTCCTCGTGTCCCTCCTTCCCGGAGGCGAGGGCCAGCAGCGCGAGGCCGGCGCAGACCACGCCCACCGCCGTCCACTCCACCCGGCTGAGCCGCACCCGCAGCACCCGGGAGGCGATGACCGCCGTGACCGCCAGGCTCGCGGCGAGGGCCGCGCCCACGACGTAGATGGGCAGGGTCCGCAGGGCCACGATCTGCAGCACGAAGCCGAGGCCGTCCATGCAGAGACCGGCGATGTACCGCCACTGCCGCAGCACCCGCCACATCAGCGCGATGTCGACCCCGCCACCGGTCCCCGGTGACGTGGCACGGGCCCCCATCGCCTGGAGAACCGAGGCCGCACCGAAGCAGACGGACGAGGCGAGCGCACAAATCATCCCGAGTAGCACGAAATGACTCTAGGTGCTGCGGCTGGAATTGACCGGCCTACACTGTGCGGTCGCGACTGCGAAGGGGAGGGCCAGGGACATGCGGAGGCTGAGGTCGAGCACGGTCGTGCTCGGCGGGATGGGTGTGCTCGCGGCGACGATCACGGCGTGCGGATCCGACCCGGACAAGCGGTGCGTGGACCCGGTGACCCGGGAGGCGCTGCCCAGCTACGAGTGCGAGAGCGGCGGCGGCAGCGACGACGACGACAACGGCGGCACCACCCACCGGGGCTCGTACTACTACGGCGGCTCCCTGCGTGACAACCGCGTGAGCGGCGGCAGCTTCGACATGAAGGCCGTCGACACCGGCGGCTTCGGCTGTTCCGGTTCCGGCGGCGGCTGAGAGAGGTCCGGCACATGCGACGGCACACCATCGAGCCCCGTCCGGGCTGGCAGGAGACGGTGGAGGAGCAGGGGCTCGTCTACCCGCTGACCCGTTACCCGGACGATTCGCTGCGTCCGTACTGGGACGAGAGCGCGTACTACTCCTTCAGCCTGCCCGAGGTCGAGGCGCTCGAGGAGGTCGTCGAGGAGCTCCACGCGATGTGTCTCGCGGCGGCCGCGCACATCGTCGAGCGGGACCGGTTCGCCGAGCTGGGGATGACCGATCCGAAGCTCGCCTCCCTGGTCGCCGAGTCCTGGCGGCGGCGCGCCGAGCTTCCGTCCCTCTACGGGCGGTTCGATCTGCGCTACGACGGCACCGGCCCGGCCAAGATGCTGGAGTACAACGCCGACACCCCCACCTCGCTCGTGGAGGCCGCGAGCCCGCAGTGGTTCTGGATGGAGGAACGGTTCCCCGGCGCCGATCAGTGGAACTCCCTCCACGAACGGCTCGTCGACGCATGGCGGAAGCAGGCCCGCCTGCTTCCTCCCGGCCCCCTCCACTTCGTGCACTCGGACGGCGACGAGCTCGGCGAGGACCTGATGACGGTCGCGTATCTGCGCGAGACCGCTCAGCAGGCCGGGCTGGAGACCGAGGCCCTCTCCGTCGAGCGCATCGGCTGGGACCGGCTCTCGCGCCGCTTCGTGGACGACCGGCTCCGGTTCATCCGCAGCTGCTTCAAGCTCTACCCGTGGGAGTGGCTGACCACCGACCGCTTCGGCCGGCACGTCCTGGACACCCTCGACAACGGCGGCGGCACCGGGACCACCTGCTGGATCGAGCCCGCCTGGAAGATGCTGCTCTCCAACAAGGCGCTCCTGGCGATCCTGTGGGAGCTCTACCCCGGCCACCCCAACCTGCTGCCCGCCTACCTCGACGGACCACGGGAACTCGCCACGAACGGCGGCTGGGTCGCCAAGCCGCTGCTCGGCCGCGAGGGCGCGGGCGTCACCCTGCACGAGGCCGGCACGGAGCCGTTCGTGCGGGACGGAGAGCCCTGCTGCTACCAGGAACTGGCCCCGCTGCCCGACTTCGACGGCAACCGGGTGGTGCTCGGCGCGTGGGTCGTCGAGGACGAGGCGGCGGGACTCGGCATCCGGGAGTCGGCGGGCCTCGTCACCGACGAGTACGCCCGCTTCCTCCCGCACGTGATCCTGTAGGGCGCGAGCGGCGCTACTCCGGGACGTAGTCCCGCAGCGGAGCCGGCCGCAGGCCCGCGGCCTCGGCCGCCGCCAGGGCCCGCGTCAGATCCTGCTCCAGGGTCTCGTTGAAGTGCAGCAGGATGATGTCGCCGGCCTTGAGCGACGGCGTCGGCGGCGTCCACTGGCCCCAGGTGGTGAGGTCGTACGTCCAGGTCACGAGGGCCTTCGCCCCGCAGGCGCGGGCCGCGGTCCGGGTGGTCGCGTCGTACACGCCGTACGGCGGGCGGAGCAGCCGCGGGCCGTCGCCGAACTGCGCGAGGTGCTGGTCGCGCGCCCCGCAGAACTCCGCCTTCTGGCCGGCGGCGTCGAGGGTGGTCAGGTCCGGGTGGTCGACCGTGTGGTTCTCGACGCGGGAGGGCCCCTGGTTCAGCAGGGTGTGGAAGTAGCCGGAGTCGTACGAGTAGGCCCGGGGCAGCAGGAAGAGCGAGGCGGGCACCCGCCGGTCGAGCAGCAGTCTCGCCGCGGCGGGGTCGTGGAACCAGCCGTCGTCGATGGTGACGAAGACGACCGGGTCGGTGGTCTCGATGTGCGAGACCACCGGGACGGGCTCGGGCCAGGCCGCCCTCGGTGCGGCGTGCGCGGGTCCGGTGACCGCGCCGAGGAGCGCGAGGGGGACGAGGGCGGCGAGCGCGGCACGCACGGCGTGACGCAGGCGGAGTCTCGGCATGGCGGCATCATTGGCCTAGACCAACTGCCCTGTCAATGGTCCGAGTTGCCCCGCACCGGCCCGCGTTCTCCGTCCCCTCAAGCGGACCTCGTCACTCCTCCGACAGGACACCCCTCAGCTGCTCCAGACCCCAGTCCAGGTCCTCCTTGGAGATGACCAGCGGCGGCGCGATCCGGATCGTCGAACCGTGGGTGTCCTTCACCAGGACACCCCGCTCCATCAGCTTCTCCGAGATCTCCCGGCCCGTACCGTGCGACGGCGCGATGTCCACCCCGGCCCACAGCCCGCGGCCGCGCACCGCCTCCACCGCCCCGCCGCCCACGAGCAGCCCCAGTTCCGCGTGCAGGTGCTCGCCCAGCTCCGCCGCCCGCTCCTGGTACTCGCCCGTCCGCAGCATCGCGATCACCTCCAGGGCCACCGCGCAGGCCAGCGGATTCCCGCCGAACGTCGAGCCGTGCTCACCGGGCCGGAACACCCCGAGCACCTCCCGGTCGGCGACCACCGCCGACACCGGCACCACCCCGCCGCCCAGCGCCTTCCCCAGGATGTACACGTCCGGCACCACGCCCTCGTGCTCGCACGCGAACGTCCGGCCCGTCCGGCCCAGACCCGACTGGATCTCATCCGCCATGAACAGCACGTTCCGCCGGCGGGTCAGCTCCCGCACCCCCGCCAGATAGCCCGCCGGCGGGACCAGGACACCCGCCTCGCCCTGGATCGGTTCGAGCAGCACCGCCACCGTGTTCTCGGTGACCGCCGTCTCCATCGCCGTCAGGTCCCCGTAGGGCACGATCTCGAACCCCGGCGTGTACGGACCGAAGTGGTCCCGCGCCTCGTGGTCCGTGGAGAAGCTGACGATCGTCGTCGTCCTGCCGTGGAAGTTGTTCGCCGCCACCACGATCTTGGCGTGCCCGTCCGGCACGCCCTTCACCTCGTACCCCCACTTCCGGGCGGTCTTGACGGCCGTCTCGACCGCCTCCGCGCCGGTGTTCATCGGCAGCACCGCCTCCTTCCCGCACAGCTCGGCGAGCCGGGTGCAGAACTCGGCGAACCGGTCGTGGTGGAAGGCGCGCGAGGTCAGCGTCACCCGCTCCAGCTGTGCCTTCGCCGCGTCGATCAGACGCCGGTTGCCGTGGCCGAAGTTGAGCGCCGAGTAACCGGCGAGCATGTCGAGATAGCGGCGCCCCTCGACATCGGTCATCCAGGCGCCGTCCGCCGAAGCGACGACGACCGGCAGGGGGTGGTAGTTGTGAGCGCTGTGCGCCTCCGCCGAAGCGATCGCGTCTTGTGTGCTCGACACGGGATCTCCGTTCGTCCTGCGGGCTCGGGGGATGACCCCGACGAGGGGGTGTGGCCCCTGTTTCTATCGTCGCTCGGATGCCGGACCGGGAAACCTCGCGCGCGGCGCGCCCGCTACTCTGAAAACACGCACGGCGACTGGCGAACGGGGAAGCGACCCCGGGGGAGCCGTGCGCGGCAGACCACACGAGACGCCGCCCGCCTGGGCGTCACGGGACCGAAGTCCCGCGTGGCGCCGCGCCTCTCACGCAGTGCCCCGGGACCCGCCGACGCCCGGAGGACATCACCATGACCACGTCGCAGCACCCGTCCACGCACCCCGCGCTCGCCGCCGCCGACCCCGAGCTCGCCGCCCTCGTCGGCGCCGAGGAACGTCTCCAGGCCGATACCCTGCGCCTCATCCCCAGCGAGAACTACGTCTCCGCCGCCGTCCTCGAAGCCTCCGGCACCGTCCTCCAGAACAAGTACAGCGAGGGCTACCCCGGCCGCCGTTACTACGAGGGCCAGCAGAACATCGACCAGGTCGAGACCCTCGCCGTCGAGCGAGCCAAGGCCGTCTTCGGCGTCGACCACGCCAACGTCCAGCCCTACTCCGGCTCCCCGGCCAACCTCGCCGTCTACCTGGCCTTCGCCGAGCCCGGCGACACCGTCATGGGCATGGCCCTGCCCATGGGCGGCCACCTCACCCACGGCTGGGGCGTCTCCGCCACCGGCAAGTGGTTCCGCGGCGTCCAGTACGGCGTCCGCCAGGACACGGGCCTCATCGACTTCGACGAGGTCCGCGAACTCGCCCTCAAGGAACGCCCCAAGGTGATCTTCTGCGGAGGCACCGCGCTGCCCCGCACGATCGACTTCGCCGCCTTCGGCGAGATCGCCCGTGAGGCCGGCGCCGTGCTCGTCGCCGACGTCGCCCACATCGCCGGCCTGATCGCGGGCGGCGCCCACCCGTCCCCGGTCCCGCACGTGGACGTCATCTCCACGACCACCCACAAGACCCTGCGCGGTCCGCGCGGCGCCATGCTGATGTCCCGCGAGGAGCACGCCAAGGCCCTGGACAAGGCCGTCTTCCCCGGCCTCCAGGGCGGCCCCCACAACCAGACCACCGCCGCCATCGCCGTCGCCCTCCGCGAGGCCTCCCTGCCCTCCTTCCGCGACTACGCCCACGCCGTCGTCGCCAACGCCAAGGCCCTCGCCGAGGCACTCCTCGCCCGCGGTTTCGACCTCGTCTCCGGCGGCACCGACAACCACCTGATCCTGATGGACCTCACCCCCAAGCAGGTCCCGGGCAAGATCGCGGCGAAGGCCCTCGACCGGGCGGGCATCGTCGTCAACTACAACACCGTCCCCTACGACCCCCGGAAGCCGTTCGACCCCTCGGGCATCCGCATCGGCACCCCTTCCCTCACCTCGCGCGGCCTCACCACCGCGCACATGGACCAGGTCGCCGACTGGATCGACCGCGGTGTCGCCGCCGCCGGCACCGGCGACGAGCAGTCCCTCGCCGCCGTCCGCGCGGAGGTCGCCGACCTCCTGGCCGCCTTCCCGGCCCCGGGCCTCCCGGTCTGACCCCCTGGGCGGTGCCCGGGCGGCCTCCCCAGAGGCGTCCGCCCGGCCCGCCCCGCCGCTCAGCCGCCGACCGACTCGGCCGTCCGCCGGGCCTCCTCGCGGTCCGGTATCCCTTCGAGGCGGAAGGTGAGCGCGCCCCCGTTCCTCGTCCAGAGGAGCGTGGGGCCCGCCGTAGGGACCTCATGGGTCCAGGCCGAACCCGTCCCGTCCGTCATCGGGAACGTCAGCAGGTGCGGGGCCGCGAACCAGTAGCCCTGCGCGCCGTCCGGCAGATCGACCCACTCCGGCTGCGTCCGCACCTGCTTGGCGAACCCGATGTCCAGCCGGGCCGGGAACTCGTCCAGCCGCACGGTGCGCTCCCCCTCGCGCCAGCACAGACTGATCACCGCCCGGCCCCGCTCGGCCGACCCCGTCACCGCCATGGCGTCCGGCGCGCCGAGCGCGCCGGGTATCAGCGGCTCGAAGCCCGCGAGCCGCCCGGCCTCCGCCGGCGGCACCGGCTCCGGACACCCCGGCACCGGGCCCCCTGGCGGGACGTGCCGCCCGTCCGGGTCGTACCGCACGGCCACCCCGCCGAAGCCGAACCACTCCGCCACCGCCGCCCGCACCGGCGGAGTGAGCACCAGCACGATCAGCACCCCGGTCAGAGCGGCCACCAGCGCCCGCCACCGCGCCCGCGCCCACCCCCGTACCGACGCCCACCAGCGGCGCGGGGCCGACCGCGGCTCCGGCTCCGGGGTCGGCGCCCGCTCGGCGAGGAGCTGGGCGTGCACCCGCTCGGCCATCGACTCCCCGTCCACGTCCGGCACCCGCAGCCGCCGTCCCAGCTCCCTCAGCTCGTCCGGCAGACCCTCGTCAGCCACGCCCCTCACCTCCCTCCGGTCCTTCCGTCAGGCTCTCCCCGAGCGCCAGCCCCAGCTTCCTCAGCGCCCGGCTCAGCCGGGACTTCACCGTCCCCCTCGGCCAGCCGAGCGCCTGGGCCGTCTCCGCCTCGTCCAGTTCGAGCAGATAGCGGTGGATCACCACCTGCCGGTGGTCCTCGCCCAGGGCGTCGAGCGCGTCGAGGAGCCGTCTGCTCCGCTCCCGCTCCACCGCCGCGACCGCCGGGTCGGCCGACTCCGGTATCCGCGGCTCACCCCCGAGCATGTCCGCCTCCCGGCCGGCGACGGCCCGCTGCCGACCCGCCGACCGCACTGTGTTCCTGGTCTCATTGACGACGATCCGCAGCAGCCACGGCCGGAACGCCGAGCCTTCCTCGAAACGCCCGAGCGAGCGGTACGCCTTGAAGAAGGCCTGCTGCACCACGTCCTCGGCCTCCGTGCCCGCGCCGCACGCCACCGCGGCTCTCAGCGCGACCGCCGTGTGCGCGCGGACCAGCGCCGCGTACGCCTCCGGCTCCCCGGCGCGGACCCGTGCGATCACCGCGGCCTCGTCGTCGACCAGGCCCCCCTCCCGCGTCCTCACACTCTTGATACACCGGCAGGCCGGGATCGGTTCCCACACCTGAGAGAATGATGTGCATGGCCTCTGACGTTCCCCGCGTGCTCTCCGGAATCCAGCCCACGGCAGGCTCGTTCCACCTCGGCAACTACCTCGGCGCCGTCCGCCAGTGGGTCGCCCTCCAGGAGACCCACGACGCCTTCTACATGGTCGTCGACCTGCACGCGATCACGGTCCCGCAGGACCCCGCCGAGCTGCGCGCCAACACCCGGCTCGCCGCGGCCCAGCTGCTCGCCGCCGGTCTCGACCCCGAGCGCTGCACCCTGTTCGTCCAGAGCCACGTCCCCGAGCACGCCCAGCTCGGCTGGGTCATGAACTGCCTCACCGGCTTCGGCGAGGCCTCCCGCATGACCCAGTTCAAGGACAAGTCCGCGAAGCAGGGCGCCGACCGCGCCACGGTCGGCCTCTTCACGTACCCGATCCTGCAGGTCGCGGACATCCTGCTCTACCAGGCCAACCAGGTCCCGGTCGGCGAGGACCAGCGCCAGCACATCGAGCTGACCCGCGACCTCGCGGAGCGCTTCAACGGCCGCTTCGGCGAGACGTTCACGATCCCGTCGCCGTACATCCTCAAGGAGACGGCGAAGATCTACGACCTCCAGGACCCGGCGATCAAGATGAGCAAGTCGGCGTCGACGCCGAAGGGCCTCATCAACCTCCTGGACGAGCCGAAGACCACCGCGAAGAAGGTCAAGAGCGCGGTCACCGACACCGAGACGGTGATCCGTTTCGACCCGGTGAACAAGGCCGGCGTCTCCAACCTGCTGACCATCATGTCCACGCTCACCTCCACCTCCGTCGAGGACCTGGAGAAGAGCTACGAGGGCAAGATGTACGGCGCGCTCAAGACGGACCTCGCCGAGGTCATGGTGGACTTCGTCACGCCGTTCCGGACCCGCACCCAGGAATACCTGGACGACCCGGAGACGCTGGACTCGGTCCTGGCCAAGGGAGCCGAGAAGGCCCGTGCGGTCGCCGCCGAGACGCTGGCGCAGACGTACGAGCGCATGGGCTTCCTGCCCGCCAAGCACTGAGACCAAGGACCCTGGCCCAAAGGGTGGTGCAGGCCGCACACTGGCGGCTGTACCACCCGACACAAGTCGACCGACGACGGAGGAGAACGACGTGGGGACCGTAACGCTCGGCGTTTCGATCGCGGTCCCGGAGCCCTACGGCAGCCTGCTCCAGGAGCGGCGCGCCGGCTTCGGGGACCCTGCCGCGTACGGCATCCCCACGCATGTGACGCTGGTCCCGCCGACGGAGGTCGCCGAGGACCGGCTGCCGGAGATCGAGGCGCACCTCGCGGATGTCGCCGCCGACCACCAGCCGTTCCCCGTGCGTCTCCAGGGCACCGGCACCTTCCGTCCGCTCTCCCCGGTCGTCTTCGTCAAGCTGCAGGAGGGCGTGCCCTTCTGCAACCGGCTCCAGCAGCGGATCCGGGACGAGGCGGGACCGCTCCCGCGCGAGCTCCAGTTCCCGTACCACCCGCACGTCACCGTGGCCCACGGCATCTCCGAGGAGGGGATGGACCGGGCGTACGAGGAGCTCGCCGGGTACGAGGCGGCCTGGACCTGCCGCTCGTTCGCGCTGTACGAGCAGGGCGCGGACGGCGTGTGGCGGAAGCTGTACGACTACGAGTTCGGCAGCGGCCGCCCGATCTCGGCCGTCCCCGCACAGGGCGGCAGCCCGGTGGACACGCCGACGCCCACGGCCTAGACCCGGACCCGGCCTGGGCTCGGCCCGGACCCGGAGCCACGGGCCCGGTGTGCCGGGCACGCCGGGCCCTCGGCGCGTCACACCGGCAGCCGCCGGAACAGCGGCCTCGGCGCGTGCCGTACCGCCGCCATCACCATCCGCAGCGCCCCCGGCACCCACACCGTCTCCGAGCGCCGCCGCAGCCCCAGCTCGATCGCCGTCGCGACCGCCTCCGGCGTGGTCGCGAGCGGTGCCTCCGCGCGCCCGGCCGTCATCTTCGAGCGGACGAACCCCGGCCGGACGACCATGACGTGCACCCCGGTGCCGTGCAGGGCGTCCCCGAGGCCCTGGGCGAAGGCGTCGAGCCCCGCCTTCGACGAGCCGTAGATGAAGTCGGCGCGGCGGGCGCGCTCGCCCGCCACCGACGAGAGCACGACCAGCGAGCCGTGTCCCTGCGCCTGCAGCGCGCCCGCGCACACCAGACCGGCGGAGACCGCGCCCGTGTAGTTGGTCTGCGCGACACGGACGGCGGCGACCGGGTCGGACTCGTCGCGCGCCTGGTCACCGAGGACCCCGAAGGCGAGCAGCACCATGTCGATGTCGCCCTCCGTGAAGATCTTGCCGAGCCGCTCCTCGTGCGACGCGGTGTCGAGCGCGTCGAAGGGGACGGTGCGCACCTCGGCGCCCAGCACCCGCAGGGAGTCCGCCGCGGCGGTGAGCGCGGGGGAGGGGCGCCCGGCCAGCCAGACGGTCCGGGTACGGCGGGCGATCAGCCGGCGGGCGGTGGCGAGCCCGATCTCGGAGGTGCCGCCGAGGACGAGCAGGGACTGCGGGGCGCCGAAGGCGTCCTTCATGGGGGCTCCTGGAGGGGTGTCGTCGATCAGGCCGGATCAGGGAGCGGTGTCGGGTGTCGTGCGTCGCGAGGCGGAGGAGGGAGCCGACGCGGAGCGTCGGCGACCTCGGCGGGGCCGCCGTACGCGCGCGTGGGCCGGCGCGGTGCGCCTCCAGCCGGTGATCGCTTCGCAGTCGTCGTCCAGGACGAGGGTCTCGACAGCCATGAGAGTGACCGTATAGCCGCGTCTGTCGCTTTTGCCGGTATTGCAGAGCGGTTCGTCGATAGGGGTGATGAAAGGAGTGTCGGGAAAGATCCCCCAGGCCCCCGCCGAACGGTGACGCAGGGGATGTCGCTCGCGGGGCACGGGATGTCGCTCGCGGGTCCGCGGGCCCCGGCGGGGGATTCTCGTACCGCGCTCTCCGCGCAACGAACGGATCGAGGGGCAGACGTACGACATGGACTGGCTCACCAAGCTCCCCGTCATCGGCCCCTGGGTCGCCCGCCTCATGCGGACCCACGCCTGGCGCTCGTACGAGACGCTCGACGCGGCCCACTGGACCCGGCTGGCCGCCGCGATCACCTTCGTGTCCTTCCTCGCCCTCTTCCCACTGATCACGGTCGCCGCGGCGATCGGGGCCGCGCTCCTGAGCAAGGAGCAGCTCGACAAGATCGAGGACAAGATCAGCGACCAGGTGCCCGGCATCTCCGACCAGCTCAACATCAGCGGGCTGGTCGACAACGCCGGCACCGTCGGGCTCGTCGCCGGTGCGCTCCTGCTGGTCACCGGCATCAGCTGGATCGGCTCCATGCGGGACTGCCTGCGTGCCGTGTGGGGGCTCGACGACATCGAGGGCAACCCGATCCTGCTCAAGGGCAAGGACGGGCTCATCCTCGTCGGCCTCGGCGGCGTGGCCCTCGCCTCGCTCGCCGCGTCCTGGCTCGGCTCCACCGCCGTCGGCTGGAGCGCCGACCGGGTCGGCATCTCCAGCGAGGGCGCCGGCGGCTACTTCCTGCAGGCCGCCGCCGTCCTCGTCGCCGTCGTCGCCGACTTCCTGATCCTGCTGTACGTCCTCACGCTGCTGCCCGGTGTGCACCCGCCGCGCCGACGGCTCGTGGTGGCGGCGCTGATGGGCGCGGTCGGCTTCGAGCTCCTGAAGCTGCTGCTCGGCGGCTACATGAGGGGCGTCGCGGCGAAGTCGATGTACGGGGCGTTCGGCGTGCCGATCGCCCTGCTGCTGTGGATCAACTTCACCGCGAAGCTGCTGCTGTACTGCGCCGCGTGGACGGCCACGGGCTCCCGTGGGGAGTCCGCGGCCGACGACGGGCCGGAGTCCGCTACGGGTTCACGTCCGGGTTCCGGCGGGAACGGCGACGACGTCCCGCCGCCCCGGCCAGCGGCCAGCGGCGGTTGACCAGGAAGACGGCACCGGCGAGGAGCAACAGGACCCCGCCTGCCACTCCGAGCGCGACCCCGATGCCGCCGGACCGCTCCTCGGAGGATGCCTGGACGGTGTTGTCCGGGGCGTTCTTTCCGGGCGCCGGGACCGAACCGTCGTCCGGGGCGGACGTCTCGGTCCGCGCGGACCGGGGCGGCACCAGCTCGCCGACCGGAGTGACCTTCCCGGACGCGGCGAAGCCCCAGTCGAGCAGCCGGGCCGTCTCGCGGTAGACCGCGTGCTGCTCCTTCGACGAGGGGTTCATCACGGTGACGAGCAGCACCTTGCCGTCGCGCTCCGCGACGCCGGTGAAGGTGGCGCCCGCGTGCGTGGTGTTGCCGTTCTTCACGCCGGCGATGCCCTGGTACGGGGCGACGCCGAGATCACCGGTGAGCAGGCGGTTGGTGTTCTGGATCTCGAAGGTCTCGCGCTTCTTGCCCGGCTTCTGCTCGCCGGGGAAGGCGGCGCGGGGCGTGGCGGCGTACTCGCGGAAGGCCGGCTTCTGCATGCCGCTGCGGGCGATGAGTGTCAGGTCGTACGCGGAGGAGACCTGGCCCGGGGCGTCGTAGCCGTCCGGGGAGACCACGTGCGTGTCGAGCGCCTGGAGCTCGGCCGCGTGGTCGTTCATCTCCTTCACGGTCTGCCGCAGGCCGCTGTTCATGCTGGTCAGGACGTGTACGGCGTCGTTGCCCGAGCGGAGGAAGACCCCGAGCCACAGGTCGTGGACGGTGTAGGTCTGCTTCTCCTTGATGCCGACCAGGCTCGAGCCCGCTCCTATCCCGGCCAGGTCGGTGGTGGTGACGAGGTGCTTGAGCCGGGCGTCGGGGAACTTCGGCAGCAGGGTGTCCGCGAAGAGCATCTTGAGCGTGGAGGCGGGGGCGAGCGGCCAGTGCGCGTTGTGCGAGGCGAGGATCTGGCCGCTCTCGGCGTCCGCGACGATCCAGGAGCGTCCCGACAGCTCCTTCGGCAGCACCGGGGCACCGGGCCCCAGCTGGACCTGGGTGCCGGGGTTGCCGAGCAGCGGGCCGCCGAGCGAGGACATCGCGTTCGGGGGCTTGGGCTGCTTGTCCTTCTCGTCCTTCGTGTCCGCGTGCGCGGGCACGGCGACGACGAGCGGCAGGAACAGAGCAGCAGTGACCGCCCAAGCGGTCTTCTTGGAAGCAGACACGGTCGTGAACGTACAGGTACGGAACAAGGATCCGAACCCCGGCTGGCCGTTCGGCCGGGCTCGTCCACCCGTCCGCGGGGCCGGTGGGACGGACGGTGATGCTGGGGTCATGAAGTTCAGCCGTCGCGTCTCCTGGTTCCCGCTCGGGTTCGGGGTGTGAAGCTGGTTCATCGGGATCACTTTCCATATGCAGCTGACCTGTAGAGCCTCGACGGCAGAGAAGGTCAGCCGAGAGCCTTGACCCCTTTCGTCTCGCCTGTGGGAGCCGAGCGGCTGGACACCGTGCGGGTGGCCGTCTACGCCCGACAGCCCAGGGCGCGCCCCGACTCGTCCGAGGCGTCTCCGGAGGCGCAGGTGGCGGCCGGTGAGGCGCTGGCGGCGAGCGGGGGTTGGGAGGTCGTTCACACGTTCAAAGACGTCGGTGGGTCCGGTTGGGATCCCCACCGGACCGGTGGGTCCGGTGGGGATCCCCACGCCGTGCGCCGACGCCCATCCGTGCTGCGTGCTGTGCACGAAGCCGGCGACCGTGGCCGACCGCTTCGCTGCCGAGCATGGCTCATCGGACCGTGCCGGTGGAGCCCCGTGTGCTGATCGATCGACCGACTGCGGCAGGACCTCAACGGCCCCGCCCGCGCGCTTCCCGTGGCGCGTGGGCGGGGCCCTCTACTTGCCCGAGTTCGCTCGTACGCCCCTCAGGCCGATCACACCGACGGCCGTCCCTAGGATGAACGACGTCACGGCGAGGGTGAGATGCACCCAGAAGTAGGCGGTCGGGTCACCCGCGTCGTCGAAGGCAAGTCCGCTCGCGTCCTCGTAGAGGTTCCGGGCGAAGGTGATCCAGATCATCCAGGACCAGGCACCGAACGCGAGAAGGAACCAGGACGTGCGACGGCTGAGCTTCACGGGATGCCCTTCCGGGGGTAGGCGGGTCGGTCCTGCCAGTATCCGGCCCGTGCTCCCTGCCGTGGTGGCCGGGGTCTGTGCGCTGACGGTGAGCCGCCCATGTCCCTCGTCCTGGGGACGGTGATCGGAGTGCTCGGGTTGCGTGGGGTGCGCGCCGCGCGCCGCGAAGTCGGTGAGGACCGCGCGAGCGGTAGAAGAAGGGGTTCCGGGGCGTGGTCGTCTTCCTGCTGGTTCTGATCGTCGTGCTCGCGCTGCTCTGCGCCGTGCACTGGTACGTGTGGCGGCGCCTCGTGCGCGACGTCACGACGCGGGGGAGCCTGCCGCGCCGCCTGGGCACGGCCGCCGTCGTGGTGCTGCCGCTGCTGTCGTTCGCGGCCCTCGCCTCGTCCCGCGCCGGAGCCCCGTTCGTGCTCCAGCAGGTGGTCGCGTGGCCGGGCTTCCTGTGGCTCGCCCTGCTCCTGTACGTGACCCTCGCCCTGGCCGTCGGCGAGGTGGTCAGACCCCTCCTCCTCCGCCTGCTCGAACGCCGTGCGCGGGCCGGGACGCCCGCGGCGGGCTCGGTGGCCCCGGCGGCCCCGGTGCCGGCGCCCGTGCCTGTGCCGGTCCCGGACCACACGCCGGCCGCCCCTGGAAAGCCCGCCGAAACGGCTCCGCAGTCCGCCGGTGAGGAGCACGCCGCCCCCGACGAGCACGCCACCTCCGGCGAGCACGCCGCCCCCGACGAGCCGGCCGAAGCGGCTCCCCAGCCCGCCCCCGCGACCCCCGCCGAGGTCTCCCGCCGGCTCTTCGTCTCCCGCGTCGTGGGCGGCGCCGCGGCCGCCGCCGCCGTCGGGACCGTCGGCTACGGGGCGTACGGCGTGCTGCGCGGTCCCCGGGTCAAGCGGGTCACCGTCCCGCTCGCCAAGATCCCGCGCGCCGCCCACGGCTACCGGATCGCCGTCGTCTCCGACATCCACCTCGGACCGATCCTCGGCCGCGCCCACACCCAGCGCATCGTGGACACGATCAACTCCACCCAGCCCGATCTGATCGCGGTCGTCGGCGACCTCGTCGACGGCACCGTCGAGAACCTCGGCTCCGCCGCCGAGCCCCTCGCGCGGCTCCGCGCCCGGCACGGCTCCTTCTTCGTGACCGGCAACCACGAGTACTTCTCGGGCGCCGACGCCTGGGTCGACCACGTCCGTGAGCTCGGACTGCGCCCTCTGCGCAACGAGCGCGTGGAGGTCGCGGCCGGCTTCGACCTCGCCGGCGTCGACGACGTCGCGGGCGAGAGCGAGGGCCAGGGCCCCGACTTCGGACGGGCGCTCGGCGACCGCGACCGGGCCCGCGCCGCGGTGCTCCTCGCGCACCAGCCGATCGTCGTCCACGACGCCGTGCGGCACGGCGTGGACCTCCAGCTCTCCGGACACACCCACGGCGGCCAGCTCTGGCCCGGCAACTACCTCGCCGAACTGGCCAACCCGACCGTCGCCGGCCTCGAACGGTACGGAGACACCCAGCTGTACGTCTCGCGCGGCGCGGGCGCCTGGGGACCGCCGGTCCGGGTCGGCGCGCCCTCGGACATCACCGTCGTCGAACTCGCTTCGAAACAGGCGTAATCGGGGCAGGGTCACTCCCCGCACCGAGCCCGATACGTGCTGCTCATCGACTTAAATTCGCATTTCCCGGACATATACCTGTGGTGTGCAAGTTTTCTCTTCCACTTGTGAAACTCGTGTGATGGGATGACGGCATCGCGACGTTTCCGGGGGCCGTCGCAGCTGGGGTGGACGAATAAAGGAAGCACGGCAATGCGGTCGACGGTCCGTCTGCGGATCCTCATCACTTGTGGAGTACTGGTGGCCGCCGGAGTGGGGGGCTGGCAACTCCTGCCCTCCGACGGCGGCCGGACCGATCCGATCAGCGTCGGCACAACCGACGAGGTCACTTCACTGGACCCGGCCGGCGCGTACGACGCCGGTTCCTGGGCCATGTACAGCAACGTCTTCCAGTCGTTGCTCACGTTCAAGCCGGGGTTCACGACCCCCGTTCCCGACGCGGCGGAGAGCTGCAAGTTCCAGGGCTCGAAGCTCACGGTCTATCAGTGCACCCTCCGCGACGACCTCTCGTTCGCCAATGGGCGCAAGATCACGGCCGAGGACGTCAAGTACTCGTTCGAGCGGATGCTGCGCATCAAGACGGACGTCGGTCCGCAGCCCCTCTTCCCGACGTTGAAGAGCGTCTCGGCGCAGGGCCGTGAGGTCACCTTCCATCTGAGCAGCCGGGACGCCACGTTCCCGCTGAAGCTGGCCACGGGCGCGGGTTCGATCGTCGATAAGGACCACTACCCGGCGAAGGGGCTGCGGGGGGACACGGCCGTCGACGGCTCGGGGCCGTACGTCCTCAAGGAGTACAAGCCGGGCGAGTCCGCGCTCCTGGAGCCGAACCCGAAGTACCGCGGCGCGGTCACCAAGGCCGGCGGCCCGGTGCGGGTGAAGTACTACGCCCAGTCCGCGGACCTCGCCGACGCCTGGAAGGCGAAGGAGATCGAGGTGACGCACCGGCAGCTGCCGCCGGAGTTCATCTCGACCCTGGAGCCGCGGGACGGGACCCGGGTCACCGAGGCGGAGAGCGCCGAGATCCGCAACCTCAACTTCAACGTGCGGCCCGGCTCGCCCATGGCCGACAAGGCCGTACGCCAGGCCGTCGCCGCGCTGCTCGACCGCCCGGCGATCACCACCGGCGCCTACAAGGGCACCGTCGAGCCGCTGTACTCGCTCATCCCGCAGGGCTTCGTCGGGCACAGCACCGCGTTCTACGACATCGACCCGGAACCGAACGAGAAGCGGGCGAAGAAGCTCCTCGAGGACGCCGGCGTCAAGACGCCGGTGACGTTCACCTTCGGCTACCGCGCGGACGCCACGTACAGCGCCGAGACCGCGGAGATCAAGCGGCAGCTTGAAGAGGCCGGCCTCTTCAAGGTCAAGGCCGTCGAGGTCAAGTGGACGGAGTTCCAGAAGCAGTACGCGAAGGGTGCCTTCGACGCGTACACGGTCGGCTGGCTGCCCGACTTCCCCGACTCCGACAGCTTCACGGCTCCGCTGGTCGGCACCGAGAACACCCTGCACAACGGGTTCTCCAGCAAGCGGATCGACGCGCTGATCTCCTCGACGCAGCAGTTCAGCGACCGCTCCCGGGCGACCTCCGACTTCAAGGCGATCCAGAGCGAGGTCGCGTCCGACGTGCCGCTCGTCCCGCTGTGGCAGAAGAAGGACTACGTCCTCGCCACCGAGGAGGTCGGCGGCTCCCAGTACCTGACGGACGGCACGGGCATCTGGCGTCTGTGGGAACTCGGCTGGATCTAGCGGGACCGGACAGGGCGGGTGTCCTGCCGGTCCGGCCGGACACCCCCCGGGTCCCCGGGGCCCCGGGGTCTACGACTCCGGCGCCCCCTCCGGCGGCTTCGGGCTCGCCCTCTTCTTGGGCTTGCCCGAGGCCGCCATTCCCGCTGCCGTGGGCATGAAGTCGGAGAGCAGCTCGTGCGTCTCCTTGACCAGCGGGCGCAGGATCCGGAAGCGGGAGAGCGAGATCGCGCGGGCGGTGACCGGCGCGAGCCGCTCGACCAGCCGGCGGCTGTTGGCCGCGCCCTCGGAGCGGTCGTACACCCAGAAGAGGACCAGGCCCATCTGCTGGAGCCACAGCAACTGCGGGAGGGCTTCCCTGAGTTCCGGGTCGACCTTCACCGAGGCGCCGGCGATGACCCGCCGGTGGACCTCGATCGCGGCCTCGCGCGGACCCTCCGACTCGGGCGAGAAGGGGCTGAGCGGGCTGTCCGGGTCGGCGGCGTTCTTGAAGAACTGCGCCGCGAACTCGTGGTACGGCTCCGCGATGTCGAGCCAGCCGAGGTAGACCCCCCGGATCCGGGCCGTGAGGTCCTTCTCCCCGCCGGTCAGGACGGGTTCGACGGCCGCCTGGTGCTCCTCGGCGATCCGGTCGTAGAAGCCCTGGACGAGGTGTTCCTTGGACGAGAAGTAGTAGTACGCGTTCCCGACGGAGACGCCGGCCTCCTGGGCGATGGCCCGCATGGTCGTCTTGTCGTAACCACGCTCCTTGAACAGCCGGAGCGCGGTTTCGAGGATGAGCGTGCGGGTCTGCTCGCTCTTCGGGGCCTTCTTGTCTTCCTTCACGTCCGTCACACGGACGAGCCTAGCCGGGCGGACCGGGCGCCTCGCAGCGCCCGTCCTCGCAGGCCCCGGGCCCGCGGTCCGGCCCCTTGAGGGCCTCGCGCCACTTCGCCGCCGCCAGGACGGTCATCCGGGCGAAGGGCTGCCCCGCCGGGGTGGCCAGCCAGTGGGCCTTGGCCCGGTGGTCGGCGAGCGCCCAGAGGCAGACGATCCAGGCGGAGGTCTCCCGGTAGACCTGTCCCCGGTCCCCGACCACGGTGATCTCCCGCAGGGTCGCGGTGTGGTCGAGTTCCGGGAACCGGCGCCGGGCCTCCTGCGACCCGGCCGGTACGAGGTCCAGCGGCACGAGCTGCCGCTGGCGCAGCAGCCAGTGCCTGAGGTGCACACAGAGCGGGCAGTCCGCGTCGTACAGCACGGTCAGACGCCCCACGGGGGTCGGCACGGCGCGCCCCTCTCAGCGCTGGGGCGCCGGCGGGGCCCAGGGGCCGCCCCGGGGGGTGGCGGTCCAGCCCTGCGGGCCGACCGGGGGGGCACCTG